>DASVRA010000019.1:0-109413 GCA_036388855.1 Caulobacteraceae bacterium
AAGGTGGTAAGGTTCTGCGCGTTGCTTCGAATTAAACCACATGCTCCACCGCTTGTGCGGGCCCCCGTCAATTCCTTTGAGTTTTAATCTTGCGACCGTACTCCCCAGGCGGAGTGCTTAATGCGTTAGCTGCGTCACCGACATGCATGCATGCCGACAACTAGCACTCATCGTTTACGGCGTGGACTACCAGGGTATCTAATCCTGTTTGCTCCCCACGCTTTCGCGCCTCAGCGTCAGTTACGGGCCAGTGTGTCGCCTTCGCCACTGGTGTTCTTCCGAATATCTACGAATTTCACCTCTACACTCGGAGTTCCACACACCTCTCCCGCACTCAAGACAGCCAGTATCAAAGGCAATTCCAAGGTTGAGCCCTGGGCTTTCACCTCTGACTAAACTGTCCGCCTACGCGCCCTTTACGCCCAGTAATTCCGAGCAACGCTAGCCCCCTTCGTATTACCGCGGCTGCTGGCACGAAGTTAGCCGGGGCTTCTTCTCCGGGTACCGTCATTATCGTCCCCGGTGAAAGGATTTTACAATCCTAAGACCTTCATCATCCACGCGGCATGGCTGCGTCAGGCTTTCGCCCATTGCGCAAGATTCCCCACTGCTGCCTCCCGTAGGAGTTTGGGCCGTGTCTCAGTCCCAATGTGGCTGATCATCCTCTCAGACCAGCTACTGATCGAAGCCTTGGTGGGCCTTTACCCCACCAACTAGCTAATCAGACGCGGGCCGCTCCAATGGCGATAAATCTTTCCCCCGTAGGGCACATTCGGTATTAGCTCAAGTTTCCCTGAGTTGTTCCGAACCAAAGGGCACGTTCCCACGTGTTACTCACCCGTCCGCCACTAACCCCGAAGGGTTCGTTCGACTTGCATGTGTTAGGCCTGCCGCCAGCGTTCGCTCTGAGCCAGGATCAAACTCTCAGGTTGGTTTGACATTGACTCCAGCTGTTTCCGGATCCCTGACCGAGGTCAAAGCTCCGGGCGTTCTGGTTTGCATAGTATCTTGACGAGTTCCCATTCACATCGACCGCGCAGCGCAAGCGCCGCACGATCCATATTCATGGTGTCTTCAAGAGACCGCATTCGTCAGTGCCGAGACGGCGATCCGGTATTACCCGAATGAGCCGTCGCCAGAGCACCGCCGCCTGCGTTTCTCTTTCCAAATCAACGATGTCAAAGACCCGAACCGGCAAGCCGGCCCCGCCGATAATGCCCGGCGGCGGCAAGGAGGCGGCTATCTAGTTGCCGGCCCCTGGAGTGTCAATCGGCCCTCCCGACGTTTTTCCCACCAAATGATGGGCCGCGTCATCAGGGCGCAGAAACCGCCGCGGGCAGCCGAGGAGCTTGCCTCTTTCGTCCGGACGATTCGATTGAAGGGGCGGAATTTACTCGCGTCCGGGCACAAAATCAAGAGCCTAAATCCGTCTCCGGAGCGGCTCCCGATCGGCCCGGCCGCGTTCCGGCCGGAGAGCCCATGTGGTGTCCTGCGGAGTGTTCCGCAAGGCCTGCATCGGCTCCGCGCCACGGTCAGGAGGGCCGGGTTCGGCCCGCCGTCTCCTGGCGCGAGGCCTATGTGGTTCCCCCTTCGCCCGCCGCAAGGGCCGGGCGCGCAATTGGTTGAGACGCGGACGCTTGCGCGGGCGCGGCGGCGAGCCTCATAAAGAGCCCATGCTGTCGCAGAAGGCCCGCTACGCGCTCAGCGCCCTTATAGAGCTCGCGCGCGCGGGCGAGGATCGGCAGTTGACCGCCGGCGAGATCGCCGTGCGCGCCGACCTCCCGCGCAAGTTCCTCGAGGCGATCCTGCTGGAGCTGTCACGCCGAAGGCTGATCATCAGCCGGCGGGGCAAGTTCGGTGGCTACGCGCTGGCGCGGCCGCCCGCCGACATCTCCTTCGCGGAGGTGGTGCGCGGCATAGACGGGCCGCTGGCGCTGGCCCCCTGCGCCAGCCAGACGGCGTTCCGGAAATGCGACACCTGCGTCAGCCTGGAGACCTGCGCCATGCGGCCTGCCTGGATCGCCGCCCGCGACGCCACCGCCCTGGCGCTGGAGGCCTACACCCTGGCGACCGCCGCCGCGCATGCGGGGCCGCCCGACGAAGCGCTGGTGGTCGGAATCGGCTAAGCAGCCTAGCCAGTCGCGATGTACTGCTTGAGGTTGGCGGCTTCGGCCTCAACCTCGCCGATCTTGTGCTTCACCAGGTCGCCGATTGAGACGATGCCGCAGAGCCGGCCGTCCTTGACCACCGGCAGGTGGCGCACCCGCTTGTCGGTCATCCGCGCCATCAGGCTGTCCACCGTCTCCGACGGCGAGGCCACGATCACCTCGCGGGTCATGCAGTCGGCCACCGTCTTGTTCAGGGCGCCCTCGCCGCCCTTGGCCAGGCCCCAGACGATGTCGCGTTCGGAGAGAATGCCCCTGATCTCACCGTCCCCGCCCTCACGCACCAAGAGGGCGCCCACCCCGTGACGGTGCAGCAGGGCGGCGGCGGCGGACAGGCTCTCGGAGGGGGCGACGGTGAACACCAGATCGCCCTTCTGCTTGAGGATCTCGGTCACCAGCATCGCGGCCTCCTAAGGAACACCGCTGTCACTTTCGCCCATCCGGGGCGCGACGGCAAATTCAGCGGCCGGCGAGCCTGGCGAATGGACCGATCAGCAAGAGACCGGCGAGGTAGCCGAACAGGTGCGCCTCCCAGGCGACCACCGCCCCGGGCATCCCGGGCGTGATGCCGGTGACCCAGATCAGGAAACTGATGATCGCCATGGCGGCGGCCATGCTCAGCGGGATGCGGCTGAACACCGGCCACAGCGCGCCGGGGGGCGTGAACAAAAGCCGCGAGGCCGCGCCCATCAGCCCGAGCACCGCACCGGACGCGCCGACCGCAGGAACCGCGCTGTTCCAATTAAGGACGGCGTAGCCCAAGTTCGCGACCAATCCGGTCACGACGTAGAACAGGTAGAAGAGCGCTGCGCCCCCTCCCCTACCCGCCAGCAGCCGCGCGACAGGGGCCCCGAAGGCGAGGGCGCCGAGCGCGTTCATCAGGGCGTGGCTCCAGCCGCCATGGATGAACAAGGCGGTTAAAGGGCTCCACCAGCGGCCGTCCCGGAGCGCCTCGCCCGACACGCCGCCGCGTAGGCCCCAGTCCACGCCCGAGGCCAGCAGGCTCTGCGCCGCGTAGCCGGCGACGATCGCCGCCACCACCGCCAGCACCGGCGCGGGCGCATTGAACATCGGCTCGCGGGGTGTGGCCGGCGCCGGATCGTAGGGCTGGCTCATCGCCCGCCACATAGGCCGCCGCGGGCCGCGCGGTAACCATTCCGCTTAAGCCTGCGGCCACGCCTCCCGCCTTATCACCGCCGGAATTCGCCCGTGGCACGAGCGTTGCTAGCCCACGGCGGGAGTGTTCTGCCGTGGAGCGGGCGATGACCCCTAGGTTTACGATGAGTGTGGCGGCCGGAGCGGCGCTGATCGCGCTGCTGGCGACCGCCGCGAACGCGCAGTCGAACGGGACGAACTCGTCTTCGTTCAACGCCGGATACGGGCGCAGCTCGACCGCGTCGAGCAGCGGCGACCCGAACTGGTACGCCCGCGACATGAACGGCAACCGGGTGATCGTCGACGGCGTGATCATGACCGGCGAGGACCAGTCGAGCTTCTCCTCCTCCGACATGTCGGGCGCTTCGGGCCACTTCTCCGGCGCCGGCAGTGCGATGGCGATCGGCAACAATCTCTCGGTGATCACCCAGGGCAACTGGAACACGGTGATCGTCGACTCCACCCAGATCAACAACGGCGACGTCACGGCGGGAACCACCGTCAACGGCGTGAGCCAAGACAACGGCGGCTGACCATGGCTTTCCTCAAGTCCCGCAAGATCAAGGCCGTGATCGGCCTTCCCGCCGCCATGACGGCCATCGGCCTGGTCATGAGCGGCTGCGCCACCCCGGTGGCCGGCCCGGACGGGCTCTACGCCCAGCCGATCGGCACCGCCCCGGTGACGGTGAATCCGACGCCTTACTCGGCCGCCCTGGTGTGCCTGGGCGACTGGGCCCGGCGCTCCAACATGCGAGCCCCCCGCGTCGCGGTCGGCCGCATCGCCGACTACACCGGCAAGGAGGAGAGCGACGGCTCGGGCCGCAAGCTCACCCAGGGCGCCTCGCTGATGGCCATCTCGGCCTTGGCGAAGGCCGGCGCCCCGCTGGTCGAGCGCTACGACACCTCTGTGTCTGAGCTGGAGCTCAAGTACGCCAACAACAAGCTGATCAGCGACGGCGAGGGCTCGCCCCCGGCGGACGTGCCGGTCGAGAGCCGGAAGATCCTGGCCGGCCAGGTGCCCGGCTCGGACTTCTACCTCGTCGGCGGCCTGACCGAACTGAACTACAACATCCGCTCCTCAGGCGCGGACGCCAACGGCGGCGAGGTCAAGGCCACCGGCCTGAAGATCGGCGTCGGCGCGCGCATCTTCGTGATGAACATCGGCCTGGACATGCGCCTGGTGAACACCCGCACCCTCGAGGTGGTGGACGTGGTCTCCTACCAGAAGCAGATCGTCGGCCGCGAAATCTCGGCGGGGGTGTTCGACATCCTCAACGGCAACACCTTCGACGTCTCGGCCGGCACTTCGGGCCTGGAGCCGCTGCAGCTGGGCGTGCGCGCCATGGTGGAGCGGGCCACGCTGGAGATCATGGCCAACCTCTACGGCATGCCCGGGCCTGAAGCCTGCCTCTCGTCCGACCCGCTGAACGACCCCACCGTGGGCCACACCGGCTCATTCATTCCCGCCTATCAACAGAACGTGGCGACCAACAATGCGCAAACTCGCGAAGACCCAAATCGCTGGAACGATCGCCGCGATCCCGCTGTTCGCGCTGTGGTGCGGGGCCGCTACTAGCCAAGAGGTCCCGCCGGCCCCCAACCCGGTGGTCAACGACCAGCTCCAGCTCGGCGACGTGTTCGCCGGTCAGGTGCTGGACGTGCAGGACGTCAACGGCGACATCATCGCGGCCACCACCGCGCTGGGCCAAGGCGTCACCGTGACGACCGAAGGCGCCGACGTGGACGTACGCTCGCGCCAGCGCCTGCGCGGCGACGTGGAGGCGGCGACCTATCTGAACGTCGCCAGCTCCACCGGCTCCTACACGGGCATCAACACCACCGCGGTCGGCAACGCCCAGACCAATGTGGCGGTCGACGCCCTGATGACCGGCCGCACCCGCCAGTTCGCCAACGGCGGCAAGGTCGAGGCGACCACCGACGTCAACGCCGCCCATGCCTGGGTCGGGCCGATCCAGGCGAACTCCAGCGCGGCGGTGAACACCATCGGCATGGGCGCGTCCAACGGGCGGCTGAGTTTCCAGACCCAGCAGAACAGCAACACCAAAGCGGTGGCCAACACCACGGCATACCTGGGCTATGCCCCCTACGACGCGGCGTTCTCGGCCAGCGCGGTGAACAACTCGCTCAACTCGGCCACCGACGGCTGGTCGCAGACCGGCTTCTTCTCGGGACAGAAGGTGCTGGACGGGTCGACCCAAGCCAAGAGCGTGGTGCTGTCGGGCAGCGTGCAGAACCTGTCCAACGCCGCCAGCGCGGTGGCCAACTCGATCTCGGTGAACAACACCGGCGGGCCGCTGCGCATGACCGCCAACCAGCTCAACAAGGGCAAGGTCCAGGCCGAGGCGGTGACCGTCTCAAACCTGTTCGGGGCGCAGACCACGCTTGCGTACGGGGTGGGTAACTCCAGCCTGGCCGGCGAATACGGGACGGACCTGGCCTTCGCCAACAACCAGGTGAACGCCGGCGACGTGGGCGCCTTCGCCACCTCGATCGGCGGCACGGGCTACGACCAGAGCGCGTCCTCGGTGGCCATTGGCAACGCCACCACCGGCTTCGCCTGCGCCGAGTGCAAGGCCTCGCTCGACGCCTACAACAACCAGGTGAACAGCGGCGACGTGCGCTCCAACACCTACACCCAGGTGTCCGGCCACGGCCGCTCGATCACCGGCAGCTCGACCGCCGTCGGCAACACGGCCACCTTCTACGTGACCCGCCCCGGCGGCTGATCGCCCGCGCGCGGGACGCGCCTAGCTTCTCCTCTTCCTCTGGAATGGGGGCCGGGCGCTGGCGGCCGCCTAGAAAATCTCGAACAGGCCCGCGCCGCCCTGGCCGCCGCCGATGCACATGGTGACCACCGCGTGCTTCACACCGCGGCGCTTGCCTTCGATCAGGATGTGGCCGGCCATGCGCGCGCCGCTCATGCCGTACGGGTGGCCGATCGAGATGGCGCCGCCGTCGACGTTGTAGATCTCGTTCGGGATGGCGAGCTTGTCGCGGCAGTAGAGCGCCTGGACGGCGAAGGCCTCGTTCAGCTCCCACAGGCCGATGTCGTCCAGCTTCAGGCCGGTCTTCTCCAACAGCCTCGGCACGGCGAAGACCGGGCCGATGCCCATCTCGTCGGGATCGGTCCCGGCGGCCGCCATGCCGCGGTAGGCGCCGAGCGGCTCCAGCCCCCGCCGCTCCGCCTCCCGCGCCTCCATGACCACACAGGCGGAGGCGCCGTCTGACAGCTGGGAGGCATTGCCGGCGGTCACGTGCTTGCCCGGCCCCATGCGCAGGCCGCCCTGGAACACGGGCTGGAGCTTGGCCAGATCCTCAAGCGTGGTCCGCGGCCGGTTGCCCTCGTCCTTCGACAGGGTGATCTCCTTGTCGGACGCCTGGCCGGTCGCCTTGTCCACGGACTTCATGGTGACGGTGATCGGCACGATCTCCTGATCGTAGCGGCCTTCTTCCTGGGCGGCGGCGGTGCGCTGCTGGGACTGGAGCGCGTACTCGTCCTGGGCCTCGCGGCTGATCCCGTAGCGCTCGCCCACCACCTCGGCGGTCTCGATCATCGACATGTAGATGGCCGGCAGGCGCCGCTCGAGCCACGGATCCTTGTAGCGGTGGAGGTTCATGTTGGCGTTCTGGACCAGCGAGATCGACTCCAGCCCGCCGGCGACCACCACGTCCATGCCGTCGGAGATCACCTGCTTGGCGGCGGTGGCGATGGCCATCAGGCCCGAGCCGCACTGGCGGTCGATGCTCATCCCGGGCACGTGAGAGGGAAGGCCCGCGCGCATGGCGGCCTGGCGCGCGACGTTGGAGCCGGTGGAGCCCTGCTGCAGGGCGGCGCCCATGATCACGTCCTCGATTTCGCCGGGCTCGACGCCGGCGCGTTGCACCGCGTGAGCGATGGCGTGCGCACCCAGCGCCTGGGCCTGGGTGTCGTTGAAGGCGCCGCGATAGGCCTTACCGATGGGCGTGCGGGCGGTCGAGACGATCACGGCTTCGCGCATGGCCGCGCCTTAGCAGACGGCGCCGGCGGGAGCGACCTTCAGCGCCGGTCGACGGTGAACGGGATGATCTCGGCGCCGCCTGTCGCCCGGGGGACAGCGGCGGGCCCGGGGCGGACTGGGAGGCGAACGGTCACGGACGTGCCTTCGCCGACCTCGCTCTCGACCGCCATGGCGCCGCCATGCAGTTCGGCGAAGGCGCGCACCAGCGACAGGCCCAGCCCCGTGCCCTTGGCGCGCTGGTCGGCGTCGCCGGCCTGCTCGTAGGGGCGGCCCAGCCGTTCGAGGTCGGCCTTGGCGATGCCGATGCCGGTGTCGCTGACCTCCAGTTCCAGCTCCTCCCCGACATACTGGACCGTCACCGTCACGGCGCCGCCCGGAGGGGTGAACTTGAGCGCGTTGGAGACTAGGTTGAGCACGATCTGCTTGAGCGCGCGGCGGTCGGCGTCGGCCTCCAGCGGCTCGGGTGGCAGCACGCCTCGCAGCGAGATGCCGGCGGTGTCGGCCTGGAGGCGGACGAGGCGGAGCGCGGCGTTCACCGCCTCGCGGGCGTCGAAGACCTCGCGCTGGAGCTGATAGCGGTCGGCCTCGATCTTCGACATGTCGAGCAGGTCGTTGATCAGGTCGAGCAGATGGCCGCCCGACTCGTGGATCATCTGGGCGTAATCGGCGTAACGGGGGGTCAGCTCGCCGAACAGCTTGGCGCGCATGATATCGGCGAAGCCGATGATGGCGTTGAGCGGGGTGCGCAGCTCGTGGCTCATGCCCGCCAGGAAGCGCGACTTGCCGGCGTTGAGCGCCTCGGCCTCGGCGCGGGCGGCGTCGAGCTCGGCCTCGCGCCAGCGCTCGCGCGAGGCATCGCGGACGATGGCGGCGAGGGAGCCGTCGCTCGCGCGGCGCAGGCTGACGGCGCAGACGCGGTCCGGCGCCTCCAGGGGCGCGAAGTCGCCTTCGGCGCGGCTGTCGGCGGCGGCGGCCCGGATCAGCGCCTGGAGGTCGAGGCGCGAGGCCAGGGCGGCGTAGTTCACCAGGCTTTCACCGGCGGAGGGGAGCGGCAGGCCCGGCGGCGCCTCGCCGTGGCGCGCCAGCACCACGCCGGCGCCGTCCAATGAGAGAAGCAGGCAGGGCTGGGCGTCGAGCCATCCTGGTACCGACGCCGCCCCCGCAGGAGCGGCCGGCGCCGCGGTGGCTGAGCGCCGGGCGGGGCGCTGCGACAGGCGCAGGGCGAGCGCCATGCCGACAGCCATGCCCAGCAGGGCGCCGAGCGTCAGGGCGGACGCGACAGGCTGGGCCGGCCCCGCCGGGGTCAGGCGGGTGAGCTGGCCGAGCACGGCCACCGCCGCGGCGAACAGGCTCAGCGACACGCCCGCGGGTATGCCGCCGGGCGCGCGCAGCATCATCACCACGGCCAGCGGCGCCAGGCACAGTACCGCCAGCGGCCCGCCCATGCCCCCCGACAGCAGGCAGGCGGTGGCCGCCGCCAAGGTCCAGGCGAAGGCCAGGCGCAGGCGGGTGAGCGGGCGCTTGGGCCGGGTGAGCCACAGCCCGCCCAGCCCTGCGACGCCCGCCACGAGCAGCGCCAGCACGGTGGAAGGAGCCGCCTGACGCGAGGCGGCGGCGGCGATCGCGCCCATGGCGCCGGCCAGCGCCATGCCCAGGTGCCAGGCCAGCACCGCGTGCAACTCCGTCCGCCGCCGGCGCGGCGGCGGGGGTGGTTCGGCGGCGGTGGCGGCAGGGTCGGCCAAGGCGCTCCCAAGGATGGAGGGCAAGCATGCCCCGGCCCTAACGGAGGCGCCAGCACGCTCGCCGGATGGGCGATGATTCGCCTGTGCATTGTTTGCGCCATGGCGGGCGCCCACAATGGGGGCATGACCCGCAGCATGGCCGAGGAGCTGGAGGCGCTCGCCGAGGACTTCGACTTCCTGGAGGACTGGGAGGACCGCTACCGGCATGTCCTCGACCTGGGAAAGGCGCTTCCGCCGCTTATGGAAGCCGAACGCGCCGCAGCCAACAAGGTCACCGGCTGCGCCAGCCAGGTGTGGCTGGTGAGCGAGCCGGGCCCCGCCGGGACACTGGCGTTCCGCGGAGACTCCGACGCCCACATCGTGCGCGGGCTGATCGCGATCCTGCTCAAGCTGTACTCCGGCCGCCGGCCCGATGAGATCCTCGGCTTCGACGCACGCGCGGCCACCGCGCGGCTGGGGCTGAACGAGGCGCTGTCGTCCCAGCGGGCCAACGGGTTGGGTTCGATGATCGAGCGTATCCGGCGGGAGGCGGCGCAAGCCAGGCTGACGGCGTAGGGGCGCCGAGCCGTGAGCGGTGACGCTGATGCGACACTAGCGAGTGCGCTTCGTGCACTTTCCGGCGGGCGGACAGCGAAACCAGTCCTGTGAGTCCGGTGAGTCCGGTGACTTGGCGATGGGCGCGCACCGCCGTCAGCCGATGCGGTAGTGGGCGGCAAGGCGGTCCAGGGCCAGGCGAAGCAGCGCCTTGCCCGCGCGGCGGGGGAGGTTCAGGGCCTTTTCGGCGGCCTCCACGCCCTGGCCGAGCAGGCAGGTGCGCTCGACGATCTCCTGCAGGCCCGGGCCCATGGCGGCGAGCGCGTTGTGGAGGCGCTCCCTGGCGGCGCGGGCGCGTTCGGCCGGCTCCAGGCCGGGACCGCGCGGGCCGACCTGCTTGGGGCCGGCGTCCCAGACCATGGTCAGGCGGCCGATCTGGCCGGCGGCGATCCAGTCGCCGCGCAGCTTTTCGGCGGCTGCTAACTGGGGCGGCGTCAGCCAGGGCCGGCCCTTGGCGTCCTTGCGGCGGGCAAGCCAGGCGGCGGGGGACTCGCCGAGGTTGGCGGCGCGGCTCCTCATCGCGCCGTCCGGCTCCATCACCGGCCGCTTGCCGAGGAGTCGGCCGGGCGCGCCGGCCTGGTTTACCTGCTCGCCTGCGAAGGCTGGGGCGCGGGTGCGGGCGAGCGCATAGCCGCCGCCCACGAGCGCGCGCAGGCCCGGCGCCCGCACCAGTTCCTTGAACAGCTCCTCGCCGAAGCTGAGGGTCGGGCGGCGGCGGCGGTCGGGGGAGAGGCGCAGGTGGTAGCTGCCGCCGGCCTGCTCGATCCAGGCGCCCTCGCGCTGGAGGTAGGCGGCAGCGCGCGCGGCGGTGCGGCCGGCGCTCATGCCGGCAGCGGGGCGGGCGTGGCCGGGGCGGCCTTCAGGCAGCCCTCCAGCGCATTGAGGCGGGCGTCGAAGGCCCGGTCCTCGCGCATGTCCTCGACAATGTGGCAGGCGTGCGAGACGGTGGAGCGGTCCCGGGCAAAGGCGCAGGCCACCCGGTGCAGCGGCCATCCGAAGCCGACGTGCGCCAGGTAGATGGCGATCTGGCGGGCGCGGGTGGCGGTGGGACTGCGGCGTTCGCTCTGGATCTCGACCGCGTGGATGCCGGTGTCGAGCGCCACCAGGCCGAACAGGAAATCGGCTCTCAACCGGTCGGCCGCCAAAGCGGAGGCCCATTTCGGTTGCGTCTCGTCGCGCATGTCCCACTCCCGGAGTCGGGCGGGCTCCATGAGCGGCCACACCCGTGAGACGAGGCTACAGCCGTCCCAGAGGATGTAGGATAACTATCCTATTAACGGATTAAAAGCCGTATTGACTCAACGCCACGGCGGCTTTTCGGAGGTTGGACGGGCCTGCGGCGTCAGGCCGCACGTATGCCGGAGTGGTGGAGGTCGCTTCGGGAGCCGAGCGGGGCGTCGTAGCCCAGGATCATGTCCACGCCGGCCCCGTCGGCCGACAGCGGCAGGCGCAGCCACAACACCGACAGGTGCGGCGCCCCGCGCCAGGCGAAGCTGTGCATGCCCACGGCGGGGCGGCGGGTCTCGACCACCTGGTCGAGCTCGCGCCGCCAGTAGTCGGCGGCGGTTTCGGGATAGACCTGTTCCAGGGTGCGCCCGGTGATCTCGCGGCCGTAGAGACCGTAGAGGCCGGTGCCGGCCAGCCGTATCCGGTAGGCGCGGGGACTGGGGCTGACGTCGATCAGGCTGATCATTGGCAGGTGGCGCTTGAAGTGCTCCGGGCGGATCGCCCCGCGCGAGGGCAGCCGTCCGCCCTCGCGGCGCGAGGCCCAGTAGGCGAAAAGCTCCTCATGGGCGCGCGCGGCGGCCGCCTGCGCCCCGAACTGCATGACCATGCGGGGAGTCCGTTCAGAGCGTTGGAATCACTCCTGGATTCACTATCCCTTAAGCGCCGAATCGCTGGCAAGGGGAAAATGCGCGCGGACTCCAATCGGCTGTGGAGTCAACGGTTCAGCGGTCGATCGGGCGGGCGAGCGCCGCGTCGGCCTCGGGCGTGCCGGTGAGCGGATGCGGCCCCGCGACGAGGCGGAAGAAGTCGTAGTCTCCCTCGGCCTCGGCGGCCTTGATGTACTGGAAGTGGAAGTCGAGCGGGCTGCGCCGGAGGCGGCGGAAGGTCTCCGGCGAGACGACCTTATGGAAGCGCGGCGACAGGCGCAGCGGCCGGCCGCGGCGGCGAGGGAGGTCCAGGCCCACGAACGGATGCAGGCCGCAGGCGCCTCCGGCGTCGGCGGGGGAGGCGACGTCGAGCCAACCCACCTGTTCGGCCGCCATCAGGGAGCGGAAGTCGGCGGCGTAGGCGGGGTCGCGGGTCATGGCGGTGTAGAGCGGGATCAGCTGGCCGAGCGTCAGCAGGTTCACCGGCGTGGCGCGGCCCAGGTCGGGGTCTCGGGCGGCGGCGCGGCCGAGCGCCTGGGCGGCGAGCTGGGCGCCCATGGAGTGGCCGACGATCAGCACCTCATCCCAGCCTGGCTCCTGCGAGGCGTCGAGGATGCGTCCGGCGAACTCGTCCAGGCGGCGGTCGAGGTCGGGGGCGCGGCCGGCGCTGGCGGTGGAGACGCCGTGCATGCCGCGGGCGAGCCAGCCCACCGGGATCAGCCGGTCCACGCCCCTCCACGCCCAGGGGAGCGGGATCAGCAGCGTCGCGAAGACCAGGAACGCGATCCAGGGCGGCGCGCCCAGGGCCTTGGCGGCCACGCCCGCCAGCGCGCCCAGGGCAGCGGCCTTGAAGACGTAGGCGAGCAGCACGGCGGTGGAAACGGCGACCGGCGCGGTGGAGGCGACCACCAGCAACGGAGCCTCGCGCCGGCCGAGCCGCATCAGCCCGCGCCGCCAATAGGCGAAGAAGGCGGCCCAGCCGTGGATCAGCAGCTCCAGCTCGTTCCTGGCCCAAAGGCTGCGGACGATGTCGTGCCAGGCGAGAACCTCGTGGCGGATCTCCACGGGCCCTTCGGGGTGGCGGGCCGTGACCGTCCAGGCGTCGCCGTCCAGCGGGCCGACCTTGATGGGCAGGCCGGTGCGCGCGGCGTGCCTGGCCGCCTCCTCCTCGTAGATACGATGGTAGCGGCCCGCCCCGGCGGGGTCGAACCCGGCGACGTAGAACAGCCGCCGCCGCCGCACGCGGGAGGTCGCCCGCGGCGTTGGCGATGGCGACGTTCGTTCGTTCACGCTCACGCTGTCACCTCTACCGCGTCACGCTCGGGCTTGTCCCGAGGGTGACGCAGGGGATGTGGGCGCCATTGGCCCGCGCACATGCAACCCGCTAAGGTCGCGGCGCATGAGCCTGGCCCCCTCCCCGCCGCCGGAGTGCCCGTTCCATGGGGGCGAGGCCGCGCCTGCGCGGGAGTTGTTCACCCCGCCTACGCCCAAGGGGCCGCCGGGCAAGGCGTCGTTCCTCGACATGCTCAAGTTCGGGCTGCATTCGGGCATCGGCATGTTCCTGGGCACCAGCTACGAGACCCAGAACGTCGGGCGCCACCCGATCCCGACCCTGCCGCGGCTGGAGCGGCGGATGCTGTGGATGGTCCGCTCGCCCGAGCTGATCCGCCGCGTGCTGGTGAGCGAGGCGGAGCGGTTCCCCAAGAGCATGTTGATGGACGACATGCTGCGCGCGCTGACCGGCTATTCGATCTTCATCTCCAACGGCGAGGCGTGGCGGCGCCACCGGCGGCTGATGGACCCGGCGTTCGAGACCGCGCGGATCAAGGACGTGTTCCCGATGATGGTCCAGGCGGCGGACGCCTGCATCGAGCGGCTGGAGGCGGCGGCGGCGGGGGCGCTGGGCGAGGCCAGGACGGTGCGCATCGACCTGGAGATGACCCACTACGCGGCCGACATCATCTTCCGCACCATCTTCTCCGAGCCGCTGCCGTCCAAGGACGCCAAGCGGTTCTTCGGCGCCTTCGAGGTGTTCCAGAAGATCGCTTACGCCCACGGCATGCTGCGGCTGGCCAAGGTGCCGACCCAGCTGTCGCCGGGGCATTGGCGGGCGGTGTGGGCGGCGCGCGTGATCCGCGACATCCTGCGCCGCCCGCTGACCCGGCGGCTGAAGGCCGAGCGGGCGGGTAAGGCGACGCCGCAAACCGACATCCTGGCGACCCTGCTTCGCACCAAGGATCCGGAAGGCGGGCCTGGCTTCGACGACGCCGAGCTGCTCGACCAGATCGCCATGCTGTTTCTGGCCGGCCACGAGACCTCGGCCACGGCGATGGCCTGGTCGCTCTACCTGCTGGCGCACGCGCCGGACGCGCAGGAGCGCGCCCACGCGGAGGCGGCGGCTGTCTACGGCGACAGGGCGCCCGAGTGGCGCGACATGAAGAGGCTCGCCTTCAACCGTGACGTCTTCCGCGAGGCGATGCGGCTCTACCCTCCGGTGGCCTTCCTGGCGCGGGACGCCGGCTGCCCGATGCAGCTAGCCAACCGCAAGGTCGACGAGGGCGACGCGGTGATGGTGTCGCCCTGGATTCAGCAGCGGCACCGGGCGCACTGGGACAATCCCGACGCCTTCGACCCCGAGCGGTTCTCGCGGCTGGAGAACGCGGAAGCGGTGCGCTCGGCCTATTTCCCCTTCAGCATGGGGCCGCGGGTGTGCGCCGGGGCCGCCTTCGCCCTGCAGGAGGCGACCCTGCTGCTGAGCCTCTTGGTGAGGCGCTTCCGCTTCCTGCCGGAGCCCGGCCACACTCCCGACCCGGTGGCGCGGCTGACGCTGCGCAGCGCCAACGGCATCCCGCTGCGGGTGGAGCGGCGCGGCTAGTCTTCCGCGCGGGAGACCTCGGCCCGCTGTTGCCAGATGGTGCCGTCCAACCGGTCGGGAATCCTCCAGTCGCGGCCGTAGCGGGCTTCGAGGAAGGCTTCGGGCCGGGCGGGCGCGGGGATCGGCTCGCCGTAGAACGGGAGCGGCCGGAAGGGCAGGACCAGGTCGGATGGGATGTCGCGCAACCTGAGGCGCTGCATGTGCAGGCGCAGAGTTCCGGGGGCGGGCTCGAAGGCGGGGAAGACGTCGACCGGCCTGTCGTTCTGGGGGTCGTACAGCTTCAGGAACAGTCCGCGGGCGCGGATTGCGCGAACGCCGCGGGCGCCCAGGTCCGCGATAATCCGCTGCAGTTCCCCGGAAACTTCGGTTTCGGTGCAGGCGCGGGCGTGGAAGACGATGTCCACGTCGTCGTCGTGGGCGATGAAGCGACCCTCGCGCACTGTTCCCAACAGGGCTCCGTAGCAGAGAGCTGCCTCGTAGCCGAGGTCGCGCATCAGCCCCACCGCCCGGCGCACCGCGTCGCGATACGCGGTCTCCTGGCTCAGCAGGACCGAAGAGCGCATGCCGTGCTTGGTGATCAGCGCCGGCAGCTTGGCGGCAGGCACTCCGAAGCGCTCGGCCCAACCGTTTATGCCGTCCTCGGCCGCCTCAAATGTTTCGGCGCGCAGCACCGTCGCGAATTCCTCGAACCGGTTGAGGCCGAGGCGCTTCTTGATGGCGAAACGGGCCGCGAGCACGGCGTGGGCGAGTTCGGTGTCCCGCGGGCGCGGCGGCGGCGCCTTCGCGCCCTTGGGAATGAACTGCTCGGCCAGCAGGCTCAACTTGGCCGACTGCCGGCGGCGTTCTTCGGGACGGGCTGTCGAGGCGCCGAGCGCCGTCAGCAACTCCACCCAAGCATCGCATACCGCCTCGCGCGAGTTTGCAAGCGCAACCAGGTCGGCCTCCGCGCCGGCCAGTGCGGCCGCGACCGCGGCGAGGTGAGCGGCGGCAAGTTCACGCAAGGCGCCGAGCGGCCGGCCCAGCGCCTCTGCGCCTTCGGCTCCCAAGGCTTCGACAGCTTCAGCGAGGGTGCGGAGGCGCTGCTCCAGAACCTCCGCCGACAGGTTGTCGAACGACCCGGCCCCCTGCGGGCCCGACCAGGCGGCGCAAAGGCCGTAGTTGGCGGAGACCAGCTCTCCGCGCCGGTTGCTCACGGTCACGCTGTCCAGCCGCACCGGTTCGGAAAAGCGGCAGCGCCAGGTCGGGCGCTGGCCGCCGGCGACCCTGACCCCCTCCCCTTCCACGAACGGTTTGGGATCCGGTTTGGAGGCGGGATTCGGAAGAGCTTCGACCCGCGCAGGGGGCAAATTGTGGCCGGCCGCGGGGTTCAGCCTCACGGGCTCCAGGGTCAGCTTACCCTTGCCGGGGAGGAACAGGGACACCTCGTCCACCGTCTCGCGGATCGGGATCTCCAGCGACAGCGAGGCTCCGAAATGCACCAGGCCCGGCAAGCCTGCCTCGCAGATGTCGAGCCGGCGCGAGCGCGGGTCGCGGGGCCGGTCACGCTTCAG
This sequence comes from Caulobacteraceae bacterium, assembly GCA_036388855.1. GTDB lineage: Bacteria > Pseudomonadota > Alphaproteobacteria > Caulobacterales > Caulobacteraceae > DASVRA01. Next base: position 15,975 of record DASVRA010000019.1, read on the forward strand.
GGCATTGGCCGGCCGGCGCGGTGTGCTCGACGCATCGGGTGTGCGGGGGAGGTAGACGACCTCCGCCAGGTCCGAGAAGGCGTCGAGCTTTCCAGCCCAGTCATCGTCCATGACCAGCACATGGGCGCCATGACGCTGGATATACTCACGCTTCTGCTCCAGCGACTCCTCGGGGAAGACTTCGGCCACGCAGCGCAACGCCGCTACGATCGCGGCGCGTTCGGCGTAATCGCAGGCGGGATAGGCGCCCTTCTGGCGGAAGTTCAGTTCGTCGGTCGATACCCCCACCACCAGCCGGTCCCCCAGCGCGCGCGCGCGCTGGAGCAGGCGCAGATGGCCGATGTGGAACTGGTCGAAGGCGCCAAAGGTGATGACGCGCTTCACCGCCGCTCCGGATCGGAGGCGCTCGCCTCCTCAAACACGGCCGAGCCGGGCCAGAAGGGGCAGCGGTCCTTAAGCAGCTCGAGATCTATCCGGATCGGACGGCCGTCGTAAGGAACGTCGGAGAGGAGCCGTTCCGCGGTCCAACCGGCGCCGGTCAGGTCCAGGTCGAGCGAGGGGCGCAGCTTCTCCGTCGAGCAGAAGTAGTCCCAATACTTGAACTCCCGCCCCGCCGGGGTGCTCGACGCCAGCCAAGCGCTGGGGATGCCGTAGGCGTCGGCGATGATCAACCCGTGCAGCGAGGAGGTGAGGATGCGCCGGCAGGAGAGGATCTGATCCAGCACCCCCTCGACGTCGTCGCTCTTCAGGTCGATGAGGAGGACGCCGGGCGCGTTGAATTGGCGGCGCCAGCGTTGCTCGGAGTGGCGGATCACGAGGCCGAGCTCGTGCACGGGCTCGGTCGCTCGTGGATGGAACTCGGGGACCAGCAGCGCCGGGTCGCCGTAGACGCGCGGGCAGTCGATGCCGGCCATCAGCAGCCGGTTGCGGGTAAGCGGGCCACGCACCGCATGCACCAGGGCTCCGGCCCCGCGGCGGCCCAGCGCCTCGAGGCTTTCGGTGCCGAAGGAGCCAACCCCCCAGACCACCGTGTCGGAACCGACGTGGCCGAGGATGGAGCCGATCACCGCATAGGCGGGCTGGTGGTTTTCGGCGTAGAGGACCGGCCGCCCCGTGATCTTTCCGACCAGCCAGGGCGCGAGCAAGTCGCCGAAATTGGGCTTGTGGGTCCACCAGTGGACGGGGACCATGCCGTCACGAAGCAACATGGGGTGCTGCAATCACACCCAAAGCGGCGGCGCAAGCCGCCGCCAGGCTGCGGCGGCGGCAGCTTGAGCAGTTCGACCGGGCGCGGCCCACGTCCCAGACTTTCGACGGGAGGAGAGTCGGCTCCAGGCTTTAAGATCGCTTTCCACGCCCCAAGTTTGCCCACCGAGCGGCCGATCACTACTGTCGCCAACTCACCCGCGGAACCGCCCATGGCCAACATCACTCTGGTGGACGACGACGAGAACATCGTGGCCTCGGTGTCGATGGCGCTGGAGAGCCACGGCCATAAGGTGAAGGCCTATTACGACGGCGCCACGGGATTGGACGCGTTGCAGGCCGACCCGCCCGACCTTGCGATCCTGGACGTGAAGATGCCGCGCATGGATGGGATGGAGGTGCTGCGCCGCCTGCGCCAGACGTCCGAGACGCCGGTGATCATCCTCACCTCCAAGGACGAGGAGATCGACGAGATCCTGGGCTTCAACCTCGGCGCCGACGACTACATCCACAAGCCGTTCAGCCAGCGCCTGCTGATCGAGCGGGTGAAGGCGGTGCTGCGGCGTGCGGGGGCTGAGGAGACCTCGGAGACGCCGCAGCCGGGGTCGAAGGCGATCCGGCGCGGGCGGCTGACGCTCGACCCGGCGCGGCACGACTGCCTGTGGGACGGCAAGCCGGTGCGCCTGACTGTGACCGAGTTCCTGCTGCTGCAGTCGCTGGCGCAGCGGCCGGGGTTCGTGAAAAGCCGCGACAACCTGATGGACGCCGCCTACGAGGACCAGGTCTACGTCGACGACCGGACCATCGACAGCCACATCAAACGCATGCGCAAGAAGTTCCGGCAGGTCGATCCGGAGTTCGACGCGATCGAAACCCTGTATGGCGTCGGATACCGCTACCGCGAAAGCTGACCCCAGGGCCGAGCCGCGCCGCCCGCCGCTGTGGCTGCGGGGCTCAAGGCTCGGCCGGCTGATCGTGGTGCTGAACCTGCTCGGCCTGGCGGTGCTGATCTCCGGCGCCCTGATCACCAACGAGTTCCGCCGGGGGCTGATCCAGGCCCGCATCGACAGCCTGTCCACCCAGGGCGAGCTGATCGCCAACGTCATCGCCGGGGCCGCCACGGTGGGCTCGCCCTACCCGATGCTCGAAGGCGACCGCGCGGGCGACATCATCCAGCTGCTGTTCATTCCCGAGGGGCAGCGGGCGCGGCTGTTCGATGGCCAGGGGCGGCTGCTGGCCGACAGCTATCTCGTGGCCGACCGGGTGGAGGCGCGGCCGCTGCCGCCGCCGCGCGCGCGAGGCAGTTTGCGGTGGCCGTGGCAGGCGCGCAACCCGGACCAGCCGCGCCCCGAGGTGGCGGTCAAGGCGCGCGAGGCCCTGGCGCGCGAGGTCGGCCTGGCGCTGGAGGGCGAGCCGGTGGCGCAGGTGCGCCGGGCCCAGAGCGGGGAGCGGGTAATCTCGGTCTCCATCCCGGTGCGCCGGGTGCAGGCGGTGCTGGGGGTGTTGACGCTGGAGGGGTCGGGCGTCGACGCCACGATTACCGCACAGCGCAAGGCGCTGATCCCGTTCGCCCTGGTGGCCGTGGGGGTGACGCTGCTGTCGTCGCTGCTGCTCACCTGGCTGGTGGCGCACCCCGTGCTGACCTTGGCGCAGGCCGCCGACCGGGTGCGGCTGTCGCGCTCGCGCTCGATCCGGCTGCCGGCGCTGGCGGGGCGGGACGACGAGATCGGCGACCTGACCCGCTCGCTGCAGGACATGACCGACACTCTTTCGGCGCGGCTCGACGCTATCGAGTCCTTCGCCGCCGACGTGGCGCATGAGATCAGGAACCCGCTGACCTCGATCCGCTCGGCGAGCGAGACCCTGCCGCTGATCAAGGACGACGCCCAGCGCGAGCGGCTGATGGGCATACTGCGCCAGGACGTGGACCGGCTCGACAGGCTGATCACCGACATCTCCAACGCCTCGCGCCTGGACGCGGAGCTGTCGCGCGACCCCAACCGGCCGGTGGAACTCGGCAAGCTGCTGGGCGACATCGCCGCGGTCTACGCCGGCTCGACGCGCGGCAAGGCGGTGGAGGTGCGGCTGAGCGACGAGGCCGGCGAGCCGGTCTACGTCAGCGGCCGCGAGGGGCCGCTCGGCCAGGTGTTCCGCAACCTGATCGACAACGCCCGCTCGTTCAGCCCCGAAGGCTCGGCGGTGCGGGTGACGCTGCGGCGGGCTAACGGCGAGGCGCTGGTCACGGTGGAGGATCGCGGCCCCGGTGTCCCGGCCGAGAACCTGGAGACGGTGTTCGAGCGCTTCTACACGGCGCGGCCCAAGGGCGCGGCGTTCGGCGGGCACTCGGGCCTCGGGTTGTCGATCGCGCGCCAGATCATCGAAGCGCACCGGGGGCGCATCTGGGCGGAGAACGTCGCCGACGCGCAAGGGCGGCGCACGGGCGCGCGGTTCAGCGTGGCCTTGCCGGCGGCGGGGGCGTGAACATCCACGCCGGCCTTGTGGCGCTGCGGCTCGGGGGGCTGTGGCGAGGCGCCCTGATCCTCGGCCCCTCGGGATCGGGCAAGAGCGACCTGGCCCTGCGGCTGCTCGCCGAGGGTCTGCGATTGGTTGCGGACGACCGGGCGATCGTCTGGGCCTGCGGCGGCAGGCTCTACGGACGCGCGCCCGACGTGCTGAGGGGGCGGATCGAGGCGCGGGGGCTGGCGGTGCTGCACGCGCCCGCGGTGGCGATGGCGCAGGTGGCGCTGGCGGTACGTTGTGAACCGAAAGGAGCGGAGCTGGAGCGGCTGACGGGCGAGGAGACGGAGAGCTTCGAGGGCGTGGCCGTGCCCCTGCTCCGCCTCAGGGCGCTGGAGGCGTCCGCGCCCGCGAAGCTTCGCCGCGCCCTGCTGCGGCTTGGAACCGGGGCTGGGGCGCCCTAGAAGCGCGCGCTTGGGCGGCGGCAGGACAGATCGTAGCGCATGATCGGCTTGGTGATCGTCACCCATGGCCACCTGGCCGACGAGTTCCTGCTCGCCATGGAGCACGTGGTCGGCCCGCAGAAGGCGGTGGCCCCGATCTGCATCGGCCCTGACGACGACATGGAGCGCCGCCGCGCCGACATCCTGCGGGCGGTGAGGGCGGTGGACGACGGCGACGGGGTGATCCTGCTCACCGACATGTTCGGCGGCACCCCCTCGAACCTCGCCATCTCGGTGATGGAGCAGACCGGGGCGGAGGTGATCGCGGGGCTGAACCTGCCGATGCTGATCAAGCTGGCCAGCCTGCGCGGGCGCGAGCCGCTGGAGGTGTGCGTCGCCCGCGCCCAGGAAGCGGGGCGCAAGTACATCTCCGTGGCCTCCTACGTCCTGGCCGGGGAGAAATGACGGCGCGGCGCACCGTCGGCATCTGCAACGCGCGCGGGCTGCACGCACGCGCCTCGGCCAAGTTCGTCAAGCTGGCCTCCACCTTCGACGCCGAGGTGCGGGTGACCCGCGACGGCCAGACCGTGGACGCCCGCTCGATCATGGGCCTGATGATGCTGGCCGCCGGGCCCGGCTGTGAGGTGGAGCTGGAGGCGGAGGGGCCGGACGCGGAGGCGGCGGTCGAGGCGCTGGCCGAGCTGGTCGCCGGCCGCTTCGAGGAGGAGCGCTGATCAGCGGGTCAGCACCACCGCCTCGGTTCCGGTGGGCCGCCACAGCTCGCCCGCCCAGCGCCCGGAGAGGTCGCGCCGCAGGGTGACCACGCGCAGCTCGCCGGGCGGGCCCTGGTTGAACCGCAGGGTCAACTGCGAACCATCATAGGCGGCCATGCTCAGGTAGCCGATGCTGGGGCGCGCCGGCGTTCCTAACTGGCGCCAGGCGCCCTGGGCGGCGAACGGCTGGTCCGGCGACTGCGCCAGCTCGAAGGCGTAGAGCAGGGCGCCGGCCGCGCTCCTCAGCGTCCAGCCGCCGCTGAGCGCGCCCTGGCGCATCTCTTCGGCCCGCGCCGCCGCGCGGACTGCTTCGTCGTAGTCGCGGGCGCCGTAGGTTGCGGGCTGCTCCCGGGATGGGCTCTCGAGCTTCGGCAGAGGCCCGGCTGGCAGGGTGAATGCCGGAGGCGTCGGCACGTAAGGACGCGGCCCGGGCGAGGCGTAGGGCGAGTAGGTGTAGGGCTGGTAGCTGTAAGGCTGCGGCGCGGGCAGGCCGTAGGGCTGGTATCCGCCCGGCGCGGGGGCAGCGCTCTCGGCCGCGTCTTCGTCGGTCATTTCGAAGCCGCCGGCGGACGGCGCCGTGGTCTGCGCTTCCGCCGCCGAGGCGGCCGTGATCACGACCGCGGCGAGGGCCGCGATTTTGTGCATCGCAACTTGACCTGTTGTGCAGCGCACCCTAGCTTTGTCCTCGCGGCTTCGGCCGCAGCCCTGATTGGGCGTTTCCTCCCCAAACTCATCACCGCGCCCCTCGGGCGCGGTTTTTTTGTGCGCCGGCGGAGAGCGCGCCCCACTCCTGCGCCGCCAGCGCCCGGAACAGCCGCTCCAGCGACTCGGCCAGCGCCTTGAACCCGTCGTGGGGCAGCATCGTGGCCTCGTCGAGGTAGAGCCGCCGGTTCACCTCGATCTGCAGCGCGTGCAGCCCCCCAGAGGCATTGCCGTAAGCTTCGGTGGTGAAGCCTCCGGCGTAGGGCGCGTTGCGCGCCACGGCGAATCCCATGGCCTTCAACTCGCGCTCCACCAGGGCGGTGACCGCGCCGGCGCAGGAGGCGCCGAAGCGGTCTCCCAGCACGAAGTCGGGGCCTGGGCCGGCCGCGCCTTTCACCGCCGCGGAAGGCATGGAGTGCCAGTCAAACAGCACCGCCACCCCCCAGGCCTGGAGCGTGGAGCGCGCCAGCTCCTGCAGCGCGTCGTGATAGGGCTGGTGCACTGCGGCGAGCCTGGCCTGGCCTTCGTTCCAGCCGAGCTTGCGGTCGTAGATTGCGCGCCCCTCGCCCGCCAGGCGCGGGATCGAGCCCAGGCCGGCGGCGACCCTGGCGGTGCGGGTCCGGCCCGCGCCTGGCGGCGCATCGTGGAACATGGCGAGGTCGAGTTCGTCGGGGGCGCGGTTCACGTCCACATAGGCGCGCCCGTAGGTGGCGCAGATCAGCGCGAAGCCGTGCCGCGGCGCAGCCGCCAGCAGCTCGTCCACCAAGGCGTCTTCCGAGCGGCGGATGGCCGAGGCCGCCAGGGACGCCGCCGGGGCCATGTCGGGCGGGTAGAACCGCCCCGAGTGCGGCGAGGCGAAGATCACCGGGCGGCGGGCGGCGCCCTCAGCCGGCAGCGCGAGCCGGAAGGGCCGTTCGGGCGCTGGCGTGTCTTCGGCGTCGCGCATGGAAGCCTTGTGCGGGGGGCGGGGTTGAGGGTCAACGCGGACGGTCAGGGTTTAGCGGCGGTTTACGGATAGGCGGCTAGGTTCGTGGGGATCGGGCGCTCGCCTTCGCCCCAGTTCCAGCGCCCGCAGTTCATGAAACGCATCCTGCTCGCCGAAGACGACGATTCCCTGCGCAGCTTCCTCGCGCGCGCGCTCGAGCGGGCCGGCTATGACGTGGTCTCCTGCCCGGACGGCGACGCGGCCCTGCAGGCGCTGGACCAGGGCCCTTGGGACCTGCTGCTGACCGACATCGTCATGCCCGGGGCCGACGGCATTGAGGTCGCCCGCCAGGCCGCCGCCGGCCAGCAGGGGCTGCGCATCATGTTCATCACCGGCTTCGCCGCCGTCGCGCTGGCCGCCGGCGAGCGCGGGCCGCCAGGGGCGCGGGTGCTGTCCAAGCCCGTGCACCTGCGTGAGATTGTGGCCGAGGTCGAACGCATGATGGCCGCCTGAGGGCGGCGCCTTGCGAAAGCGCGGGGCGCGCGGCTATATCCGCCTCCCGCTCACCAAGGAGAGCCCTGGCGGACGCGTAGCTCAGCGGGAGAGCACTACGTTGACATCGTAGGGGTCGCTGGTTCGATCCCAGCCGCGTCCACCAATTGCCCGTCCGAACCGATCGCACGGCCTACGGCACTGCCCAATTTTACAGGGCGAGCCCATCAAGCGCCACGAGAGGGGGCCGCTGAACGCCGCCGCTGCGCGCCACCTTCTCACCTTCTAAGCGGCCTCAGGCACGCGTCAGGTCCGCTCCGCGCTCACCATCCGCACGCACTCGTCGATCAGTTCGCCGACATTTTCAAAGGCGCTGATGCGCTCGACATCGAACATGATGCCGAGCTGGTCCTCGAGTTCCAGGATCAGGCCGACGTGGCGAGTGGAGTCCCAACCCTGGATGTCGTCCACCACCGTGCCGTCATTGACGCGTTCGGCGGGGACCTGGAAAAAGCCGGCGATGGTCTCACGGACCTGACGGGAAATCTCCTCCCGGCCGGCCGGAGCGGGGGCCGAAGCGTCAGCCAAGCGGAACTCTCCTGGTCATCCAAGGCGTCAGTGCCCGGCTTGGCCGGCGAGGTGGGGATGCTGCGCCAGCGCCCTGTAGTCAACCTTGCCGTTGGCGTTGACCGGCAGCTCGGGCAGGAAGATCAGCCGGTCGGGCACCATGTACTCGGCCACCTGGGCACGGCAGCCGGCACGGATGCGCTGGGCGTCGCCGGGCGGGCCGCCGAGGAAGGCGACGGAGCCTTCCGCCACGCCCTGCCCGTCGACCGGCCAGGGAAGGGCGGCGACCTGCGGGCGGCCGGAGACACGCCGGACCACCGCCTCGATCTCGGCCATTTCGACCCGGTAGCCGCGGATCTTCACCTGCCGGTCGGCGCGGCCGGCGAAGACCAGGCCGTGAGGTTCGATCCATCGCGCCATGTCGCCGGTCTTGAACCAGCGCTCGCCGAGCGCATCCGTGAACTTAGCCGCGTCCAGTTCCGGCGCCTCCCAGTGATGCCTAAGCACCTGGGACCCGGCGATGCAGATCTGGCCGTACTCGCCGGACGGCGGGAACGTCATCCCGGGGGTGAACAGCTCCACCTTCTGTGCGCCGAACAGACGGCCCAAGGGGGCGATGGCGAGGTCCCCGGCCTCCTCGGGCCTCACTTCGTGGGCGCAGACCACGACCGTGCATTCGGTCGGGCCGTAGAGGTTGATGATCCGCGCATCCGGCGCGGCCGCGCGCCAGGCCTCCACCGTGGTCATCGGCAGCGGCTCGCCGCAGAAGTACCCGAGCCGCAGGGACGGCATCGAGCCTGGCCGCACCAGGCCCTTCTCAATCATCCGCGCCGCCACGGAGGGCACGATCAGGCTGCCGGTCAACTGGTGCTGGGCGATCATCCGCGGCGCCAGCAGCTCGGTCCGCTCGGGCATGCTGTAGAGTTCCGCGCCGCTGAGCCAGGTCAGGAACATGTCGTGGACCGACAGGTCGAAGGTCAGGTTGGCCATCTGCAGGATGCGGTCCGCCGGCGTCAGCGGCCCCAGCCCAGCCGCGGCCGTCAAATAGGCATCGAGGTTGGCGTGGGTGATCGGCACGCCTTTGGGAGCGCCAGTCGAACCCGAGGTGAATAGGATGTAGGCGAACTGGTCCCGGCCGGCCCGGCGGCGGACCGAGCGCCAGTATTCCAGGCCTTGGCCGTCTCCCAGCGGCGTGCGCGCGCCGCCGATCGGCGCCGCATCCGGCCCCGCCTCCGGCCGGATGACGGCCAAGTCGTCGTCGAGCGGCTCGAGGAAGGTCTCGAGCATGGCGGCGCGCTGTTCGTCGACCACTAGGGCCCGCGCGCCCGACGCCCGCAGCATCGCCTGATTGCGCCCCTGGGGGTAGATGATGTTGAGCGGCAGATAAGTGCAGCCCGCCAGCAGGGCGCCGATGACGGCGGCATAGGCCGTATGAGAACGGCCGGAGAGGATGGCGACGCGGTCGCCGGGGCTGAGGCCGGCCTGGACGAGCGCGGCGGAGATCCTGGAGGCTCGGTCGAACAGCTCCTGATAGGTGAGCCGTGCGCCGGCCGCCCAAAGGGCGGGCCTGGAGGCGTTCAGTTCGGCGGCTTGGAGCAGGGCGCCGCCCAGGTCTTCGATGAACATCCAGGCCCCTTCTCCTTACGTTCCGGCTGCCGCCGAGCCAGGGTTCGACACTCCAGCATGGGTGAAGCCGGCTGCACGAGCGCCGCCGCCTGGCCGGATGCGGTGAACTGGACCCTATCGGTGAAGTGTGCGCAGACCTTTTCCAAGCCATTGGGCTGTTCATCAAGGCGGTTCGAGAGGTTTGGCCGGCATGGGTGACCCCGCGTACCAAGGCGTCGTCGTCCTGGGCTTTCCGCGCAGCGGCACGACCCTGCTGCGCCGGCTGCTGGAGCCGCATCCCCTGCTTTGCTGCCCCCCCGAGACCCACATCCTGCGCGCGGCCGCCGCCTTTTTGCGCGAGGACGACTTTCCGCTCGGCTACTCGCTCGGGGTGCTGACGTCCTTACGCTTCGTCGGCGTGGAGCCGGAGCAGGTGGTCGAGCGTGTCCGTGCCCTTGTGCTCGACCTCCTGCAAACCGTTTGCGCCTCCTCCGGCAAGCGCATTTGGGTGGAGAAGTCGGCCTTCGACTTCTTCCACCTGGAGGCGATTGAGAGGATTTTGGGCACGCGCTGCCGCTATATCTGGATCAGCCGTCACGCGGCCGATGTGGTTAGCTCCCTCAAGGAGTATGTGGCGAAGGTCGACGTCTACCCTTCCGAGCTGCATGAATATGTTCAGCGCTACCCCATCCCCGTGGAAGCTTTTGCCCATGCATGGAAGGACGCCCAAACGCGCGCGGCGGGATTTTACGAGCGCAACGCGAGCATCTGCCTGCCGGTCCGCTATGAAGACCTAGTCGCGGCCCCCGAGGCCGGCGTGCAGCGCATACTCGATTTCCTAGATCTGCCGGGAGACCCCGCTCAACTGCTGCGGGGCCTGCGGGAGTCGCCGGGTGTCGTGGGGTTCGGGGACTGGAAAACCTACGGCCGAACCTCTGTGACCGGCGCAAGCGTGGGGCGATCGGCCTCGCTTCCCCCGGCGCTGCTCGCCCGCATCGCCGAGATCGTCAATCCGACGCTCGTCCGGACGGGATATGAGCCCATCGTCGTCCCGCCAGAGACGTTGCGTACAGATCCGGTCAGGCTGCTGCGGAAAGCTCTCGCCATGAGCCACAGCTCGGCGGTGCGGCAAGCGGGCGCCTCGGTTGACGGCGAGTAGCGTCGGAATGCGAGAACCCGGACGCCGCCGAGCCGGGGCCGACCGGTCACCGAAGGGCGCGGGGATCCGGCAAGCGGGGCTTGCGCTCCTGTTCGGCCTGGATGGGGACTTCGGCGGCGGCAGCGGCGTAGCGCGGCTCCTGCGGAACATCACCGAAGCGGGCCCCGCGGGAGAGGGCTCTGGCGCCGTGTCCCTGCGCAGGCTGGCCCGCTCGGCCACCGTCGACGCCGCCTCGGCGCTCGCGGCCGGTTTGGCCGGAGGAGAGGCCGCGGCCCTGGACTTCGACGAGCTGATGCGCCGCCGCTGGGGCGAAGATTTCATGGACGTCGAGGCGACGCTTGCCGCCCTGCGGAACCTGCCGCCCGCGACACTGATCAATCTGGACCTGGCGAAGTGGCTGATCGAACACCGAGCGGACGCCTCGATCACCGAGGAGCGCTGGAGGCAAGCCCAGACCTATTGCGTCTTGGCCGACGTCTACCTCCGCGATCTTCGCACCCTGCTGCGCCGATCGGCACGCAGGAAAGCCGACCCGGGCAACCGGCTGCTTCAGTCGATGCTGGACTTGGCCGAGCCGGGCGGTGTGGAAGCGGTGAAGCGGGCGGCCGAGGCCAAGGAAGGGTGGCTGACTTTGTCGGTTCATTCCGGGCCGAGCCGGTATGGCAAGTGGCTCAGGAACAAGTTCGTAATGGACGACGACATCCTTGTCTTGGGCGCTGGGCGGGAGCGGCATTCAACCCAGTTTGCTACCGTACGAACCGATCCCGCACGCGCGTTCCTGCTGATGATCCGCCACCTTCGCCAAGACGGGACCGCTACGATAGCGGTCGATGGTCAATATGGAAAATCATCCACCAAGCTAAATATACTAGATAAGGAACTTAACTTCGCCAACGGCTCGCCGCACGCTATCTACTATGCCAAATGTCAAAATACGCTATTTATGTATCGCTGGCACAATGACAAAGTTGTCATCGATATGCATGACGGACCCGTTCCTGCTCTTGCTGAGTCTATAGATGATTGGACGCTGCGCTGGTTCGGCTGGCTGCGGAAATACCTGGAAGGTCACGTGACGGGCGATCCCGTGAACATCAGGGGCTATTCGGGATTGTGGTCGAAGCTCTCAAGGGAAGACGACGAGCCGGACGAAGCGTAGTGTCCAGCGCAAGGAGCGCCCGATGAAGGTCCTCGTGCTTGGTGGCGATGGGTTCTGCGGCTGGCCGACCAGCCTGCACCTGTCCGCGCGCGGGCACGAGGTGGCGATCGCCGACAACTTCTCGCGGCGGCGGATCGATCTTGAGCTCCAGGCGGAGTCGCTCACCCCGATCGCCCCGTTGGCGGAGCGGCTGACCGCGTGGCGTGAGGCGGCCGGACGTTCCATTGCCGCCCACGAGCTGACCGTGGGGCGGGACTATGACCGCTTGCTGGAACTGATCGCCGGCTTCCGCCCCGACGCCATCGTCCACTTCGCCGAGCAGCGGGCCGCGCCGTATTCGATGAAGTCGGCGCGGCACAAACGCTACACGGTCAGCAACAACCTGAACGCCACCCACGACGTCTGCGCCGCGATTGTGGAGAGCGGGCTGGACGTGCACCTGGTGCACCTCGGCACCATGGGGGTCTACGGCTACGGCGCGGCGGGGATGAAGATCCCGGAGGGGTACCTGAGCGTGGCGGTGGACACGGCGACCGGACTGCTGCGCCAGGAGATCCTGTACCCCGCCAATCCGGGGTCGATCTACCACATGACCAAGACCCAGGATCAGCTGTTCTTCCAGTTCTACAACAAGAACGACCGGCTGAAGGTCACCGACCTGCACCAGGGCATCGTCTGGGGCACCGAGACAGAGGAAACGGCGCGCGACCCGCGGCTGGTCAACCGCTTCGACTACGACGGCGACTACGGCACGGTGCTGAACCGGTTCCTGATGCAGGCGGCGATCGGCCATCCGCTGACGGTGCACGGCACGGGCGGGCAGACGCGCGCCTTCATCCACATCCGCGACACGGTGCGCTGCATACAGCTGGCGGTCGAGAGCCCGCCGGCCAAGGGCGAGCGGGTGCGGATCATGAACCAGATGACCGAGACCCACCGGGTGCGCGATCTGGCGCGGCTGGTGGCCGAGGTGTGTGGGGCCGAGATCGCCTGGCTGCCCAACCCAAGGGCCGAGGCCGAGGAGAACGAGCTGGAGGTGGCCAACGACGCCTTCCTGGATCTGGGATTGAAGCCGGTCACGTTGCGCGAGGGTCTGCTGCGCGAGGTGACCGAGATCGCGCGGCGCTACGCGGACCGGTGCGACCGCTCCAAGATTCCCTGCCTCTCCGCCTGGAACCGTGAGGCGGAGGCGCGGCTGGCGTCAGACGAAACGGCATCAGACACGCAGGCGGAGCGCGCGGCGGCGCCGGCCTGGACGGCGACGCCGCCGAGGTAGCGCCGGTGGAGCAGGGGCTTGCCGAGCCAGTAGGCGAGCTCGGCGGGCGTCTCAACGTCCCAGACCGCGAGGTCAGCCGCCTTCCCGGCCTCAAGCGTGCCAGTCTCGGCCTGCAGCCCGAGCGCGCGGGCGGCGTGACGGGTGCCGCCCGCCAGCGCCTCCTCCGGCGTGAGACGGAACTGGACAGACGCCAGGGTGACGGCCGCGAGCATCGAGGCCATCGGCGAGGTGCCTGGGTTGCAGTCGGTGGCGACGGCCATGGCCACGCCATGCCGCCGCAACTCCTCGATGGGGGGCGTCTTGGTTTCGCGCAGCATCAGGAAGGCGCCCGGCAACAGCACCGCCACCACGCCGGCCTCCGCCATCGCCGCGATGCCCGCATCGCCGGCGTGCTCGACGTGGTCGGCGGAGAGCGCGCGGTAGCGGGCTGCCAGGGCTGCGCCGCCGCCGTCGGAGAGCTGGTCGGCGTGGAGCTTCACCGGCAAGCCCAAGTCCCGCGCCTTGTCGAACAGTCGCGCGACCTCCTCGGGGGAAAAGGCGATGGTTTCGCAATAGGCGTCGACCGCATCAACTAAGCCTTCCGCGTGTAGGGCGGGGAGCGCCTCGTCGATCATCAATTCGAGGTAGGCGGCGCGGTCGTGGCGGAACTCCGGCGGCAGGGCGTGAAGGCCGAGGAAACTGGTGCGAACCCGCACCCCAGCCGCCTCCCCGAGCCGGCGCGCCACGCGCAGCATCTTCCGCTCGGACTGAAGGTCGAGGCCGTAACCGGACTTGACTTCAACGGTGGTGACGCCGGTTCCGGTGAGGCCGACGAGGCGCGACACGGCCGAGCGCAGGAGGTCGTCCTCGGAAGCGTCGCGGGTCGCGGCGACGGTTGAGACGATGCCGCCGCCGGCGCGGGCGATCTCCTCGTAGCTCGCGCCCCTCAGCCGCTGCTCGAACTCGTCGGCCCGGTTGCCGCCGAACACCAAATGGGTGTGGCAGTCGATCAGCCCCGGCGTGATCCAACGGCCGTCCAGATCATGCGTCTCGGCCGCCTCCGCCGAAGGCAGCTCCGGGCGGGGGCCGATCCACACGATGCGGCCTTCGTGGATGAGGACGGCGGCGTCATCGACGGCGCCGTATGCCGCGCCGCCAGGCGTCATGGTGGCCGCGCGGCATCCAGTGATGAGTAGGTCCGCGGCCACTTTTCCTACCGCTCATCCCCGCAAAAGCGGGGACACAGGTTTTTTACGGTCAGAACAAGGGGCATCAGAAAAGCCTGGGTTCCCGCTTCCGCGGGAATAAGCGGGAGGGGATGGTCATGCGCGAGATGCAAGCCCCGCCAGCACCTCACACACCCAACGCGCGGCCGTCAGCGCGGAGATGTCCGCGACATCCAAGCTCGGGTCGAATTCAGTGAGGTCCACCGCCCGGACCTTGGGATGTGCGGCGATCGCACGGGCGGCGGCGAGGAAGTCGCGCGCCGCCACGCCGCCGGGCCGCGCCCCCGGCGCGCCGGGCAACTGGCTGCGGTCGATCACGTCGATGTCGAAATCGACGTAGATCACCTCGCAGAGGGTGGAGAGGCGGTCCAGTTCCTCCGCCGCCACGGCCGTCAGTCCACGGGCATGGCATTCCGACAGCGGCCGGATCGAGATGTCCGCCGCCTTCGCCTTTTCGTGCATGCGGCGGGTGTTGGCGAAGGGGGCCAGGCCGATCTGGCTGATGCGGTTTCCGGGCAGCCCGTCCTCCAGCAGCGCCTGGACCGGGTTGCCGTTGTTGAGACCGCAGTCGGTGTCGCGCAGGTCGAAGTGGGCGTCGAGCGTCAGCAGGCCCACACGCCCGAGCGTTGGGTCCAGCCCATGCACCCCCGGCCGCGTCACCGCGTTGTTGCCGCCGAGCAGCATCGTCAACTCCCGCTTGGCCACCTGCGCCGCCACGATGTCTCGGATGGGGGCGAAGGCGTCGGCGGGGGAGACGAGCTTCAGGTTCAGGTCGCCGGCGTCATGCACCTGAACACCAGAGAGGTCAGTCTCGGTTTCGAGGTCGTAGACGCTCATGCGCTTCAGGGCCGCGCGCACCGCAGCCGGGGCGAGGTCACAGCGGCCGGGCGTCAGCGAGCGCTCGTTCAGCGGGGCGCCGACCAGGGCCGCGCGCGCGTCGGGGCGCTGGCCGAGCAGGTCGGCGGCGGATGTCCAGCTGCGGCATTCCGATGCGGCCAAGCCTGTTCCTTCCGCTCATCCAGCGTCGGCAGACGCAGGTTTTAGCCTGTCGAAGCCGCCCCGCACCCAAAAAAGCCTGGGTTCCCGCTTTCGCGGGAACAAGCGGGTTGTAAAGACCTAGGGCGATGAACGCACCGGCCAACATCCGCACCATCCGCAGCCCTCGGGGCCCTGAGCGCAGCTGCAAGACCTGGGCGGCTGAAGGCGCGCTCAGGATGCTGATGAACAATCTCGACCCGGAGGTGGCGGAGCGGCCGGAGGAGCTGGTCGTCTATGGCGGCATCGGCAAGGCGGCGCGCAATTGGGAGGCTTTCGACCGCATCGTGGCGGCGTTGCGGGAGCTGGAGGCGGACCAGACGCTGCTGGTGCAGTCGGGCAAGCCGGTCGGCGTATTCCGCACCCACGCGGAGGCGCCGCGCGTGCTGATCGCCAATTCCAACCTGGTGCCGCGATGGGCCACCTGGGAGCACTTCGCCGAACTCGATCGCAAGGGGCTGATGATGTACGGCCAGATGACGGCCGGCTCCTGGATCTACATCGGCACCCAAGGGATCGTTCAGGGCACCTACGAGACCTTCGCCGAACTCGGGCGGCGCCACTACGGCGGCGACCTCTCCGGCCGCTGGATCTTGACCTCGGGGCTCGGCGGCATGGGCGGGGCCCAGCCCCTGGCGGCCGCCATGGCCGGGGCGTCGTGCCTAGCCATCGAGTGCCAGCGCAGCCGGATCGAGAAGCGGCTGGAGACCCGCTACCTGGACACCTCGACCGAGGATTTGGACGAGGCGCTGCGGCTGATCGAGGCGTCGGTGCGCGAGGAGCGGCCGCTGTCGGTGGGCCTGCTCGGCAACGCCGCGGAGATCGTCCCGGAGCTGGTGCGGCGGGGCGTGCGGCCCGACGCGGTCACCGACCAGACCTCCGCCCATGACGTGGTCAACGGCTATCTGCCCAAGGGCTGGAGCGTGGCCGAGTGGGAGGCCAAGCGCCAGACCGCGCCGCGCGAGGTGGAGGCCGCCGCCCGAGCCTCTATCCGCGAGCACGTCCAGGCCATGCTGGCCTACTGGCGCATGGGCGTTCCGACGCTGGATTACGGCAACAACATCCGTCAGGTGGCGCGGGATGAGGGCCTGACGCAGGCCTTCGACTTCCCCGGGTTCGTGCCGGCGTATATCCGCCCGCTGTTCTGCCGGGGGATCGGCCCGTTCCGCTGGGCGGCGCTGTCGGGGGATCCGGAGGACATCTACCGCACCGACGCGGCGATGAAGCGGCTGTTCCCGGACAACGCCCACCTGCACCGCTGGCTAGACATGGCGCGCGAGCGGATCGCCTTCCAGGGACTGCCCGCGCGCATCTGCTGGATCGGCCTGGGCGAGCGCCACCGCGCCGGGCTGATGTTCAACGAGATGGTGGCGAGCGGCGAGCTGTCGGCCCCGGTGGTGATCGGGCGCGACCACCTCGACTCGGGCTCGGTGGCCAGCCCCAACCGGGAGACGGAAGCCATGCAGGACGGCTCCGACGCCGTGTCCGACTGGCCGCTGCTCAACGCCCTGCTCAACACCGCCTCGGGGGCGAGTTGGGTTTCCATCCACCACGGCGGCGGGGTGGGCATGGGCTATTCCCAGCACGCCGGGGTGGTGATCGTCGCCGACGGCACGCCGGAGGCCGCCGCGCGGCTGGAGCGCGTGCTGTGGAACGACCCGGCCACCGGCGTCATGCGCCACGCCGACGCGGGCTACGACATCGCCGTCGACTGCGCGCGGGAGCAGGGCCTGAACCTGCCGTCGCTGGAGCCCCGGGCGTGAACCTCCTGACGGTCGGCGAGCGGCCACTGACCCTAGCCGATCTGCGCGCCGTGCTCGCGGGACCGGTGCGGGTGGAGATCACGCCCGAGGCCTTGGCCGAGGTGGAGGCCGGCGCTCGCACGATCGGCGACATCGTCCGCTCCGGCGAGACCGTCTACGGCGTCAACACTGGCTTCGGCCTCCTGGCCAACACCACGATCGCGCCAGACGCGCTCGAGCTGCTCCAGCGCAACCTGGTGCTCAGCCACTCCACCGGCGTGGGGCCGCTGCTGCCCGACCCGGTCGTGCGCCTGATCCTGGTGCTGAAGATCGCCTCGCTCGCGCGCGGCGCCTCGGGGATCAGGCCGCGGACATTGCGGGCGCTGCAGGCGCTGCTCGAGCGCGAGGTCTACCCGTGCATTCCGGCCAAGGGCTCGGTCGGGGCCTCCGGCGACCTGGCGCCGCTCGCCCACCTCTCGGCGGTGCTGATCGGGGAAGGGCACGCCCGGGTCGGGGGCGAGATCAGGTGCGCCGAGCACGCCCTGTCCCTGGCGGGGCTGGAGCCGCTTGAACTCGGGCCCAAGGAGGGCCTGGCGCTGCTCAACGGCACTCAGGTGTCCACCGCCCTGGCGCTGGCTGGGCTGTTCGCCGCCGAGGACGTGTTCTCGGCCGCCCTGGTCGCGGGCGCCCTCTCCACCGATGCCTTGAAAGCGTCAGACACGCCCTTCGACCCCCGCATCCACGGGCTGCGGGGGCAGCCGGGGCAGATCGACGCCGCCATGTGCCTGCGCGCCCTGATCGCCACCAGCGAAATCCGCGAGAGCCACCGGCACGGCTGCCCCAAGGTGCAGGACCCCTACTCGCTGCGCTGCCAGCCCCAGGTGATGGGGGCGGTGCTGGACCTGCTGCGGACGGCCGCGCGCACCCTGCATATCGAGGCCAACGCGGTGACCGACAACCCGCTGGTGTTCCCCGACACCGGCGAGGTGCTGTCCGGCGGCAACTTCCACGCCGAGCCGGTGGCCTTCGCCGCCGACATGATCGCCATGGCGCTGGCGGAGATCGGCAACCTGTCGGAGCGGCGGACCGCGGTGCTGGTGGACCCAAAGATGAGCGGCCTGCCGCCGTTCCTGGTCGAGGAGTCCGGCCTGAACTCCGGCTTCATGATCGCCCAGGTCACCGCCGCGGCCTTGGTGTCGGAGAACAAGCAGCTGGCGCACCCGGCCTCGATCGACACGGTGCCCACCTCAGCCGGCCAGGAGGACCATGTGTCGATGGCCTGCCACGGGGCGCGGCGCCTGCTCGACATGGCCGCCAACGCGGCCAACGTCGCGGCCATCGAGCTGCTGGCCGCCGCCCAGGGCCTGGAGTTCCACCGCCCGCTCAGGAGCTCGCACGCGCTGGAGGAGGCCCATACCCTAATCCGGGGCCGGGCCGCCCGCTGGACCGCCGACCGTTACTTCGCTCCCGACATCGCGGCGGTGCGCGAACTGGTGGAACAAGGGGCCTTCCGCCGTTTCACCGCCGGCCTGTGCCCGTCGGAATGAGGGCGGGGCCAGGCGCAATCCAGCGGCTCGGCCCGCGCGTAGCCTTCCCATGATGGAGAAGCGGGCGTTGCAGGGGGCGGTGGCGGTGGCGGGGCTTGTGCCCGTCGCCGGGGGGCTGATCGGCATGATCGAAGGCGCGGAGGCCTTCGGCGGGGCGGGCGGCGCAGTGCTCGACGGTCATATCCGTTACCTTTCGGGCTTGCTGCTGGCGCTCGGGCTGGCCTTCTGGAGCGCGGTTCCGGCGATCGAGCGGCGGACGCTGATGGTGCGGCTGCTGAGCGCGGCGGTGGTGCTGGGCGGGCTGGCGCGGCTGTACGGCGCCTGGCGCCACGGGCTGCCCGGCGCGACCATGCAGTTCGCCCTGGTGATGGAGCTGGTGGTCACGCCGCTGCTCTGCCTGTGGCAGGCGCGGGTGGCGGCCAGGACGCTGCACCCGGTAGATCGTGGAGAGGCGCGGGGCTCCGCCGCTCGATGGCCGCTTGGAGAGCCTCTGCGCTGATTTTCACCCTGTCCGGGAAGCTGCGCCGCCGCGGCTCACGGCAGCTCCGGAAACAGCATGGGGATACAGGCGGCGAGCGCAGGAGCCGGTGAGGGCGACGGCCTAATGGGCCCATTCGCGCCGGTCCAGATGGGCGCGGCGCCTACGATGTGATTGGTGCCCCAGGCCGGACTCGAACCAGCACGCCGTCGCCGGCAACAGATTTTGAGTCTGCCGCGTCTACCATTTCGCCACTGGGGCGCCGTCCCTCGAGTCGAGCCCGAGCATGACGACGCGGGCAATCTAGCGGTGGGCGGGGTGGGGTCAATGCGAGGGGCTTGTGGCGCCTAGCCCGCCGAAGCGGGAATAGGGGGATAAGGCGGGACTTATCCGTCTGGTCTGGAAAAAATTGGCGCGCGTTTTCAGCCAGTTGTGATTTTCTCGCGGCAAGTTTTCAGCCGGGTCCGCTGGTCCCTTATAGTTCCGGCATGGTCGGAAAAGTGGGTGAAGCGGCGGGGCCGCTCGCGGGCATGGCCACGGAGATGGCGAAGCGTCTCCGGGCCGGCTGGGACGAATACAAGCAGAACGCGGCGCCCGCCGATCAGGCGGGGCTGGAGCGCGAGGCGCGGATGCTGGCGACGCTGGCGCGGGCGGGCGCGGCGGTGTTCGCCATGGAGGCGGCCGAGCGGCGCGCGCAGGACGCGGAGGTGAAGCGGCGGGCGCGCCAGGCGGCGGCGCGGGAACAGGCGGGGGACGCGGAGGCGGATGTCATCAGCGGTAAGGAGCTGCGCGCGCGGTCCGAGCGAGTCGACGCTGGAGTCGATCGCGCACTCGCTGCACTCGACGCAGCGGGGTTTGGGCTCGAGCAGCGGGACGGGTCCGCACTGGCAAGAAGCCTGGCTCGACGAGGTGGAGCGCTGGACCGGGGTCGCGAACAAAGGGCAGCATGAGCCGAAGGGGCCGTGGCGCACCTGGGTGTTCCTGGGCGGGCGCGGGGCGGGCAAGACCCGGGCGGGCGCGCAGGCGATGCTGTTGCGGGCGCTTCCCGGTTGGCGACTGGCTTTGGTGGGGCCGACCTTCCACGACGTGCGCGAGGTGATGATCGACGGGCCCGCGGGCATTCGCGCGATCGCGCCCGAGAGGCTGCGGCCGCGGTGGGAGGCGTCGCGGCGGCGGCTGGTCTGGGACAACGGGGCGGAGGCCTTCGCGTTTTCAGCTGAGGATCCGGAGTCGCTGCGGGGGCCGCAGTTCCACGCGGCGTGGGCGGACGAGTTCTGCGCCTGGGCCAAGCCGTCGGAGGCGCTGGCGATGTTGCGGTTCGGGCTGCGGCTGGGGGCGGACCCGCGGCTGGTGGTGACGACGACGCCGAAGCCGACGGCGGGGCTGAGGGCGCTGCTGGGGGAGCCGGGGACGGCGCGGACGGATGCGCGGACGGCGGACAACGTGGGCAACCTGGCGCCGTCGTTCGTGGCGGACCTGCGGGCGATCTACGGCGGCACGCGACTGGAGGCGCAGGAGCTGGAGGGGATGGTGCTGGACGCGCCGGAGGGGGCGCTGTTCCGGGCGGAGGATTTGCTGAAGTGCCGGGGCGTGAGGCCCGAGCGGTTGGAGAAGGTGGTGGTGGCGGTGGACCCGCCGGTCTCCACCGAAGGTGACGGCTGCGGGATCGTGGGGGTCGGGCGTGCGGGCGAGCGGGCGTATGTGCTGGCGGACCGGTCGGGGCGGGGGATGACTCCGGCGGCCTGGGCGCGGCGGGCGGCGGCGCTGGCGGAAGAGGTGGGCGCTGCCTGCATCGTGGCCGAGGCGAACCAGGGCGGCGACATGGTGAGGAGCGTGCTGGCGCAGGCGGAGCCGGGGTGTTCGGTGAAGCTGGTGCACGCGAGCAAGGGCAAGCGGGCGCGGGCGGAGCCGGTGGCGGCGCTCTACGAGCAGGGGCGGGTGACGCACTGCGGCGTGTTCGCGGCGCTGGAGGAGGAGCTGATGGGGCTGGGGTGCGAGGACGTGAGGGCGAGCCCGGACCGGGCGGATGCGCTGGTTTGGGCGGTGACGGAGTTGATGCTGGAGCGGCGGGCGGGGCCGCGGATCAGGGTGTTGTGAGGGCCTGACCCGCTCGCGGAGAAGAAGGGGTGGCGCCGTCGCTCGGCGCCCTGATCTGACAAGATAAGGATGAACTCAATGGACTGGTTGGCTCCATTCCGGGCGCGCGCGGTCGCGCCGCCGGAGGTGAAGGATTCGCGGGCGGCGCGGCTGGTGGCGCTGACTTCGGCCGGTCGCCCCGTGTGGTCGCCGAGGGATTACGAGAGCCTGGCGCGGGAGGGGTTCGGGTCGAACCCGGTGGCGTATCGGTGCACTCGGCTGGTGGCGGAGGCGGCAGCTTCCGTGCCGTTGGTGGTGCTGGAGGCGGGACAGCGCGTGGAGGCGGGGCATCCGCTGCAGCGGCTGGTGGATCAACCGAACCCGGAGCAGGGGCGGGCGGACCTGATGGAGGCGTTCTTCGGGGCGCTGCAGGTGGCGGGGAACGCTTACCTGGAAGCGGCGGGGGGCGCGGACGGCGAGGCGGTGGAGGAGCTGTATGCGCTGCGGCCCGAGCGGGTGCGGGTGGTTCCGGGGGCGCGGGGGTGGCCGGAGGCTTACGAGTATGAGGTCGGGGGGCGGACGGCGCGGATCGCGCGCGAGGCGGACGGGTTCCTCCCCGTTCTGCACCTGAAGCTGTTCAACCCGCTGGACGACCACTACGGCTTTTCGCCGCTGGAGGCGGCGGCGTTCGCAGTGGACGTGCACAACGCCTCGGGCGCCTGGAACAAGGCGCTGCTGGACAATTCGGCGCGTCCGTCCGGGGCGCTGGTCTATGACGGCTCGGACCGGATGACCGGGGAGCAGTTCGAGGGGCTGAAAACAGAGCTGGCGGCGGGATATGCCGGCGCGGCGCGGGCGGGGCGGCCAATGCTGCTGGAGGGCGGGCTGGACTGGAAGCCGATGTCGCTCAGTCCGGCGGAGATGGACTTCATCGAGGGCAAGCACGCGGCGGCGCGGGAGATCGCGCTGGCGTTCGGGGTGCCGGCGCAGCTGCTGGGGATCCCGGGGGACAACACCTATTCGAACTACAAAGAGGCGAACGCGGCGTTCTGGCGGCAGACGGTGGTTCCGCTGGCGGAGCGGGCGTCGCGGGCGTTGTCGGGCTGGCTGGGGCAGCGGTTCGCGGGGTGTGAGATCCGGTGCGACTTCGACGCGGTGCCGGCTCTGGCGGCGGAGCGGGAGGCGCTGTGGGCGCGGCTGGAGGGGGCGAGCTTCCTGACCGAGGCGGAGCGGCGGCGGATGGCGGGGCTGGGCGATGGCTGAGTCCGACAGGCTGCGGATCGAGCGGCAGGTCGGCCTGGGCGTGATCATCGCGGTGATCGTGCAGGCCGGGGCGGTGCTGCTGTGGGCCGGGGGCGCGAGCGCGCGGCTGGACGAGGTGCAGGCGCGGTTGGAGCGGCAGGCGCCGATCGCCGAGCGGCTGGCGCGGATCGAGGAGCAGGCGGCGGCGTCGCGCGCGGCGCTGGAGCGGATCGAGGCGCGGCTGGAGCGGATGGAGGGGCGGGAGCGTGGGCGGTGATCTGAAGGTGGAAGGCTATGCGTCGGTGTTCTGGGAGCGGGACCTGAACGACGACGTGGCGGCGAAGGGGGCGTTCAAGGAGTCGGTGGAGCGGACGGGCGCGGCGGGTGTGCGAATGCTTTACCAGCACGAGACGCGGGAGCCGGTGGGGGTTTGGGACCACATTGCCGAGGATGGGCGGGGGTTGTTCGTCCGGGGGCGAATCCTGGCGGCTTCGGCGCAGGGGCGGCTGGCGCAGGCGCTGGTCAGGGTTGGCGCGCTGGATGGGCTGTCGATCGGGTTTAGGACGGTGAAGGCGCGCAAGGACGAGAGCGGGCGGCTCAGGGTGCTGACCGAGGTTGAGCTTTGGGAGGTGTCACTGGTGACCTTCCCGATGCTGCCGGGGGCGCGGCTGCGCCTCGCGGACGGCGCGGCGCTCGCGGCGGCGTAATTTTTCGAGATGGGCGGCGACGGCTTCGTCCAGTTGGGCGAGGGCGGCGCGGAGGCGGTCGGAGAGGAGCGGGCGGAGCGCCTTGGCGTCTTCGCGCGACCAGAAGGCCTGGTGTTCGGCGGCGAAGGGCTGCCAACTCCAGCCGGGGATGCGGCGGCCGTCCTTGTCGGACGGGTTCATGTCGCGGCTGGGGCTGATGTGGACGCCTGGTGATGGGCGTTCCCAGACGCGGTCCTGCAGGGGGAGGCCTTTGCGTTCGAGGATGGCGGCGAGGTTTTCCTCGTCGTTGGCGTGATGGAGGTCGAGGCCGGAGAGGTCGGGGAGCGGGTAGAGCGCGTCCCAGCGGGTGAAGTGCAGGCCGGACATCCGGCGGGTGCCGGGGCGAATGGAGTTGGAATAGGGTAGGCCCAGGCGGCCCATGATCCTGAAATGCTGGTCGATCAGCTCAGGGTTCAGGAAGACAAAGTCGACATCGCTGATGAAGACGTATTCGGCCCGGTTTTGGGGCGGGGTGACGAAGCGGACGACGTGGGGGCGGAGCCTGGTTCCGTCGGGCCGTTTCCACGGGACGGCGCGCCAGGTGAAGCGGTCAGGGAAGGTTTGCTCGATCAGGTCCAGCGCTGGCCCGTGCTCGGCGGCGAAGGCGGCGGCGTCCTGGACGCCGGCCTCGGCGATGAAGCGGGAGTCTAACGCGAGGCCTGAGAAGGCGAAGAGCGGGACGAAGTCCTGATAGGGCGCGTTGGCGCAGCTGTAGAGCAGCACGGAATTGGGGCCGAGGGCGCGGGCGCGGGCGGTCCATTCGGCGTTGGCGCGGCGCTCGTCGTCGGTGAGGGACATCGGGTCTCCGGCGGCTCGGCCGTGCGCACCCATAGCGGTTCAATTCGAGAGGTCACAGGCCGGCGTCCCTTCGGGCGCGCGGGCGTCGTGGCGTGGGTTTTCGCTCCCGCGGGGGCTTGTCAGGGGAAGATGATGAAAGAGACCAAACAGGCGGCGGCTTCGCCGGAGGCGCGGGCGGCGATGCACGAGATGCTGAGCTGCTTCGAGGCCTTCAAGGCGGCCAATGACCAGCGGCTGGACGAGATCGAGCGCAAGACGTGCGCCGATGGGCTGCTCGAGGAGAAGGTGGCGCGGATCGACGCGGGCCTGCAGGCGGCTCAGGCGAAGGTGGAGCGGGCGTTGAGCGAGCAGCGGCGGCCGGAGCTCGCGCCCCCGACTGGCTTCGCCGGCGCCCCCCGCGAGCGGGCGGGCCCGGAGGAGGTGAAGGCGTTTCAGGGGTATCTGCGGTCGGGCGAAGTGGCGGGGCCGCTGCTGGAGCTGAAGGCGCTGTCGGAGGGGTCGGGGGCGGATGGCGGCTATGTGGCGCCGGCGCAGATCGAGCGGCAGATCGAACGGCGGCTGGCGGAGGCTTCGCCGATGCGGGCGATCTCGACGGTGAGGACGATCGGGGCGGGAGTCTACAAGAAGCCGATCTCGACGGTCGGCGTCGAAGCCGGCTGGGCGGCGGAGACGGCGGCGCGGCCGGAGACGGACACGGGGACGCTGTCGCTGCTCGAGTTCCCGGCGGCGGACCTCTACGCCAATCCGGCGGCGACGCAGGCGCTGGTGGACGACGCCTTCGTGGACATCGGAGAGTGGCTGGCGGCGGAGGTGCAGGACGCCTTCGCGGCGCAGGAGACCCAGGCGTTCGTGAATGGCGACGGGGTGAACAAGCCCAAGGGGTTCCTGAGCTACACGGCGGTGGCGGAGGCGAGCCATGCGTGGGGGCAGATCGGCTATGTGGCGTCGGGGTCGGCGGGCGCGTTCGCGGCATCGAACCCGGTCGATAAGCTGTTCGATCTGATCTACGCGCCCCAGTCCAAGTATCGGCCAGGCGGGCGGTTCGTGATGAACCGCAAGACGTTGAGCACGATTCGCAAGATGAAGGACGCGGACGGCAACTACATCTGGTCGGCGGCGACGCAGCCGGGGGCGCCGTCGATGCTGTTGGGCTATCCGCTCACCGAGATCGAGACCATGCCCGACGTTGGGGCGAACACCTATTCGATCGCGTTCGGGGACTTCGCCAAGGGATATCTGATCGTGGACCGGGCGGGGGTGCGGGTGCTGAGGGATCCGTACACGGCCAAGCCGTACGTACTCTACTACACCACCAAGCGGGTCGGCGGCGGGGTGCAGAACTTCGACGCGATCAAGCTGATGAAGTTCGCGGCGTCGTAGCGGCGGGCGCTCGTTGCCTTCTCCCCTTGTGGGGGAAGGTGGCGGGCGCGAGCCCGCCGGTTGAGAGGTCGCGCCGGCCTCTCCGTTTAGATTCTTTGGGCTCGCGCCTCCTTCATGGGCCGGCGCGACCCCTCATCCGACCCCGCTCCGCGGGGCCACCTTCTCCCGCAAGGGGAGAAGGAAAACTCAAGGACAATCCACATGCCCCCACCCGTCTCTCTCGCGGAGGCGAAGCTGTTCCTGCGCGTCGATCAGGATGCGGAGGACCAGCTCGTTTCGACACTGATCGCGGCGGCTCAGGCGCGGGTGGAGGTTGAGACGGGCCTCGTGCTCGACGACGCCTCGCCTGCGCCGCTGCGGCTGGCGGTGCTGCAGCTGACCGCGCACGCTTACGAGCACCGGGAGGATGGGGAGCCTCCGGGGCGGTTGGTCGAGCCTTGGGTGAAGCCTTACCGGCAAGTGCGGCTGTGAGCGGCATCGCGAGCCTGCGCACCCAGGCGGTGCTGGAGGGGGTGACCGAGGCCGAGACGGTGTTCGGCGGCCAGAGCCGGAGTTGGACGGCGGTGGCGTCGCTGTGGGTGGACCTGAAGCCGAGCGGGGTGCGCGAGGCGGAGGAGGCGGGCGCTCCGCCAGGGCTGGTCGAGCGGGCGGAGGCGGAGGCGCGGTCGCTGGCGGCGGCGCGGCGGGGGCAACGGCTTAACGCGGGCGGCCCGGCTTGGCGGGTGACGGCGGTGACGGCGAACCGGCCGCGCGTGGGGCGGATGATCCTGCATCTGGAAAGGCGCTGGGCATGAGCGGGGATGCGGACCTGGCGCTGCAGGGCGCGGTGCTGGCGCGGCTGAAGGCCGACGCGGGGGTGGCGGCGGTGCTGGGCGGGCGCGCTTATGACCAGCCGCCGGCGGAGCGGATCTATCCGTACCTGCTGATCGGGCGGTCGGAGACGCGGCCGTTCGGGGGGACCGGAGGCGAGGGGCTGGAGCACGCGCTGACGTTGACGGTGGCGTCTATGTTCGGCGGCTCGGAAGAGGCGAAGGCCGTGTGCGCGGCGGTGCGGGCGTGCCTGCACAACGCCGAGCTGGGGCTGGAGGCGCATCGGCTGGTGAACCTGAGGGTCACCTATTGCGACGTGTTCAAGGCGGCGGACTGGCGCTTCACCTACGGGGTGGCGCGGCTGCGGGCGGTGACGGAACCAATGGTGTTGGAGGGCTGAGATGGCGGCGCAGCGCGGCAAGGACATACTGTTGAAGATCGGCGACGGAGGGACGCCGGAGGCATTCGCCTCGGTGGCGGGGCTGAGGGCGCGGACGATTTCGCTGAACGCGCGGACGGTGGACGCGACGGACTCGGATTCCGCCGGACGGTGGCGGGAGCTGCTGGAAGGGGCGGGGGTGAAGTCGGCGGCGGTGTCGGGGACCGGGGTGTTCCGCGACGCGGCGTCGGACGCGCTGATCCGGGAGGCGTTCTTCGCCCAGTCGGCGCGGAATTGGCGACTGGTGGTGCCGGATTTCGGCACACTGGAGGGGCCGTTCCTGGTGGCGGCGCTAGAGTATGCTGGGCAGCACGAGGGGGAGGCGACCTATGCGTTGTCGCTGGCCTCGGCGGGCGAGGTGACGTTCGAGGCGCTCACGTGACCGCGGCAGCGAACGGGGCGCGGGGCGAGGTGGTTTGCCCGTTGGCAGGCGCCGAGAGGCGGCTGTGCCTGACGCTTGGGGCGCTGGCGGAGCTGGAGACGGCGCTGGAGGTCGAGGGGGTCGGCCCGCTGGCCGAGCGGCTGGGGCGGCTGTCGGCGCGGGATCTGATCACGGTGCTGGCGGCGCTGTTGCGCGGCGGCGGTGAGGCGGAGGCGGCGGAAGGCCTGGCGGGCGCGGCGGTGGATTTCCGTGAGGCCGTCGAGGCCGTGGCGGCGGCGTTTCGGGCGGCGGGCCGGTGAACTGGGAAGCGATGCTGCGGGCGGCGATGGCGGCGGGAATCGCGCCGGGGGGGTTCTGGCGCTTGTCGGTGAAGGAGTGGCGGGCGCTTTGCCGCGGGGGCGGTGAAGGGCTCGGACGTGGCGAACTGAACCGACTGATGGGTCTGTATCCGGATGATCTGGCCCAGCCCGAAAACCTAGGTCCCCGCTTCCGCGGGGATGAGCGGTAGAGAAACATGAGCGACACGAGTTTTGAGCCCGCGGGCCTCGAGGGGCTGCACGCGCAGACGTCGGAGGCGGCGGCGGCGATGCTGGCGCTTAAGGAGCCGGCGGAGGAGGCGGCGCGGTCGATCGAGGACGCGTTCACGCGGGCGGGCGAGGGCATGGCGCGGTCGCTGACGCGGGCGGCGCTGGATGGGAAGCTGACGCTGCAGGACCTGGCGGCGGCGGTGCTGGCGGCGGTGAATGCCGCGGCTGCGGCGTCTGGAGGCGGCAAGGGGTTAGGGGAGACGATCGCACAGGTGGTGAGCGCGGCGTTCTCGGGCGCGCGTGCGGACGGGGGGCCGGTGGTGGCCGGCGGGGGTTATCTGGTGGGCGAGCGGGGGCCGGAGGTGTTCCGGCCGTTCGCTTCCGGGGAGGTGCAGCCGCTGGGCGGCGGGGTGACGGTGAACCTGAGCCTGCCGCGCGAGAGCGCCCCGGGCCTGCTCAGGTCCGAGGCGCAGATCGCGGGGATGCTGGCCCGCGCCGTGGCGCTGGGGGCGCGGCGGTTCTAGGCGGCGGTGGGGGTCGTGCCGCTGGTCAGCGAAACCGGCGGAGGGCCGTAACGGTTCTCGCCCGGGTCGCTCCTAGCCAGGCCGACCCACAGAACGTAGGCCACGTAGGCGCAGAACATCAGCAAGCCGATCATGCCCATGGCGCCGAAGCCGGCCAGCATAGAGGCTCCGGAGGCGGCGTCGCTGCGGCCCATCATCGCCGCCATCATGCCGGCGCCTCCGGTCAGCATCATCAACACCATGCCGATGGCGCCGATGGCATAGGGGACCGCAGCCAGCCAGCCGCTGCGGCCGCTGTCGTGCAGGCGCTTCGAGAACACGCAGACGGTCGGGTAGATCAGGGCCAGGCCGATGAGGGCGCCCAGCACGGGGATCATCCCGAGGACCAGGCCGGCCACGAACAGTATGGCGAAGCCGATCCAGAAGTCCCGCTGGCCGATGCGGCCGTTGGCGGTGAGAAACAGCGTCTTCCAGTCCATGTGAGCCCTCCCTGAATCGCGGCGACTGTAGCGCCGGTATGCGGGAGCGCAATGGTGAAGCTGACTGAGGAGTCACGTTGAGATGTCATTCCATGAGGTGCGGATGCCGGCGCGGCTGGCGTTCGGGTCCACGGGCGGGGTGGAGAGAAGGACGGAGGTCGTGGGGCTTGCGTCGGGGTTCGAGCGGCGCTCGAGCCCTTGGGCGCACGGGCGGCGGCGATATCTGGTGGGCGCGGGGGTGCGGTCGCTGAAGGACTCCGCGGATCTGGTGGCGTTTTTCGAGGCGCGGCGGGGGCGGCTGTATGGGTTCCGGTTCCGGGACTTCCTGGATTGGTCGTCGGCGACCGCCGGGGCGGCGATTTCGCCGTTGGATCAGGAGGTCGGGACGGGGGACGGCGCGGCGACCGAGTTCCAGTTGGTGAAGCGGTATGGCGAGGGCGAGGCGGCCTATTCGCGGCTGGTGCGCAAGCCGGTCGCGGGGAGCGTACGCGTGGCGGTGGCCGGCGTGGAGTTGGGGATCGGCCACTTCAGCGTAGATCACGCGACGGGCGTGGTGACGCTGGCGGACGCGCCCGAGGCTGGGGCGGCGGTGACGGCGGGATTCGAGTTCGATGTGCCGGTGCGCTTTGATGCGGACCGGATCGACGTGACGCTGGAAAGCTTCGAGGCGGGGCGGGTGGTGGCCGTGCCGCTGGTGGAGGTGCGGGTCTAGGCCCGCGCGAGAGGGGCAAGGTCATGCGTTTTATTCCAGGCGAGTTCGCCGCGCGTCTCGATGGCGGAGCGGCGAACCTCTGCACCTGCTGGATCGTGACCCGCGCCGACGGGGCGAGGATGGGGTTCACCGACCATGACAGGCCGCTGGAGGTGGACGGGGTGAGCTGCGCGGCGGCGTCCGGGTGGACGGCTGGGGCGGCGGAGGCGGAGCTGGGGTTCGCGGCCGGTACGGCTTCGGCGGAGGGGGTGCTGGACGGGGAGGCGATCTCCGAAAGGGACATCGCGGCGGGGCTGTTCGATGGCGCGGAGGTCGAAGCTTGGCGAGTGGACTGGGGCGAGCCGTCGCTGAAGGTGATGCTGTGGAGCGGGACGGTGGCGCGGCTGGTACGCGAGGGGCAGCGGTTCACCGCTGAGGTTGAGGGGCCGCTGGCTAGGCTGGAGCGGGTGGCAGGCCGCACGTATGGGCGGCTGTGTGACGCGATTTTGGGGGACGGGCGCTGCCGCAAGGATGTGAGCGTGGCGGCGTTCAACGGCGCGGGCGTCGTGCTGGCGGTGGAGGATAACCGGCGGCTGGTGGTGAGCGGGCTGGAGGATTTCGCGGCGGGCTGGTTCGCGCGGGGGCGGTTGGTGTTCACCGGCGGGGAAAACGCCGGCGGGTCGGCGCAGGTGGCGGCGCATGACGTGGGCGCAGCTGGCGTGGTGCTGGTGCTGCAGGAGCGGCCGGCGTTCGCGGTTGCGGCCGGTGATGGGTTCGAGGTGCGGGCCGGGTGCGACAAGCGCTGGGGGACGTGCGGGGCGAAGTTCGCCAATACGATCAACTTCCAGGGGTTTCCGCATATTCCCGGGGACGACTTCCTGCTGGCGCGGGCGGCGGAGGGGGAAGTGAACGACGGCGGGTCGCGCGTGGGCGCGGCATAAACTCCCTTCCCCTCGATGGGGGAAGGGTCGGGGATGGGGTGTTCGCGCCGATGGCGCGTGAGGGACAGGCGTTTTTCCTCTCGCGCCATCTGCGGCGCCGATCTTGGCCACACCCTCACCCCTGCCCCTCTCCCATCGAGGGAGAGGGGTTATTCTCAACGGAGCTCCAGAATGCTTGCACAGGCGGACGGCCTGCGCGCGGTCACGCGCGCGGAAATCGTGGCGGCGGCGCGGTCTTGGCTGGGGACGCCGTATCGGCACCAGGCGAGCGTGAAGGGGGTCGGGTGCGACTGCCTGGGGCTGGTGCGGGGGGTCTGGCGGGAGCTTTACGGCTGCGAGCCGGAGGGGGCGCCGGCGTATCGGGCGGACTGGGCGGAGGTTTCCGGCGAGGAGACGCTGCTGGAGGCGGCGCGGCGGCATCTGGTGGAGCGGGCGCTGCCTGAGTTCGCACTGGGGGATGTGGTGCTGTTCCGGATGGCGCCGGAGGCCTGCGTGAAGCACGCGGCGGTCGTGTCAGCGGTGGAGGCGAGCGAGCCCGAGGCGCGGATCGTCCATGCCTATTGGGGGCGGGCGGCGGTGGAGAGTTGGCTGGGGCCGTGGTGGCGCAGGCGGCTGGTGGCGCGATTTGAGTTTCCTGGGGTGGCGGGCTGATGGCGCAGGTTGTCCTGTCTTCGATCGGCAGCGCGGTGGGCGGGCCGGTTGGGGGCGCGATCGGATCGACGCTGGGGCGGTATGTCGACCGGCGGGCGATCGCTTCGCTAGCGCCGGCGCGGCAGGTGGGGCCGCGGCTGGAGGGGCTGCAGCTGACCTCGACGGCCGAGGGCGCGCCGATGGCGGCGGCGTTCGGGCGGGCGCGGGTGGCGGGCCAGGTAATCTGGGCGGCTCGGTTCAAGGAGGCGGCGGTCGAGGGGCGCGACGGCGGCGGCAAGGGCGGACCGCGGACGGTGGACTATGCCTATTCGCTAAGCTTTGCGGTGGCGCTGTGCGAGGGGCCGATCGATGGGATTGGGCGCATCTGGGCCGACGGCAAGCCGATGGACCAGGCGGGGGTGGCGCTGCGGGTGTATCTCGGGGACGAGGCGCAGACGCCCGATCCGCTGATCGAGGCGGTGGAGGGTCAAGCTCCCGCCTATCGGGGGTTGGCGTATCTGGTGTTCGAGGATCTGGCGCTCGGCGCGTATGGTGACCGGCCGCCGCAGCTGATGGTGGAAGTGTTTCGAAGGCCGAAGCCCGCAGGCGCCGGACCGGCGCTGGAAGACCGGCTGACCGGGGTGTGCCTGATCCCCGGGGCGGGGGAGTTCGTCTATGCGACCGAGCCGGTGCTGCGGCGGCTATCGGTGAGCCGGTTCGCCAGCGAGAATGTCAACAACCTGCAGGGGCGGCCGGACTTCCTGGTGTCGCTGGACCAGTTGATGGCGGCGGCGCCGAACCTGGAAGAGGTGACGCTGGTGGTCGCCTGGTTCGGGGACGATTTGCGGTGCGGGGAGTGTTCGATCCGGCCGGGGGTGGAGGCGGCGGACAAGGCGACGCTGCCGTTCGACTGGCGCGCGGGCGGGGTGGGGCGCGGCGAGGCGCGGCTGATCTCGCAGGTAGGCGGCGGACCGGCGTATGGCGGGACGCCGGCGGACCGGTGCGTGCTGCAGGCGATCGCGGCGCTCAAGGCGCGCGGGCTGAAGGTGACGCTGTATCCGTTCGTGATGATGGACGTGCCGCCGGGGAACGGGTTGGCCGATCCGTATGGGGCGGGGGAGCAGGCGGCGTTTCCCTGGCGGGGGCGGATCACCTGCCATCCGGCGGCGGGGCAGGCGGGCTCGCCCGACAGGACGGCGGCCGCGGAGACGCAGGTGGCGGCGTTCTTCGGCGAAACGACGGCGGAGGATTTCACGCCGGACGCTTCGGGTGTGGCCTACGACGGGCCCGACGAGTGGGGCTTCCGACGGTTCATCCTGCACTACGCGCACCTGGCGCACGGGTCGGGGGGCGTGGACGCTTTCCTGCTGGGTTCGGAGCTGCGCGGCCTGACGACGGTGCGGGACGGGGCGTCGAGCTATCCGGCCGTAACGGCGCTGAAGGACCTGGCGGCGGAGGCGCGGGCGGTGCTCGGGTCGGAGGTGGCGCTGTCTTACGCGGCGGACTGGAGCGAATACTGCGGGCACAGGCCAACTGACGGTTCGGGCGATGTGCATTTTCACCTCGACCCCTTGTGGGCCGACGGCAGCATCGATTTCGTCGGGGTGGATTGGTATCCGCCGTTGACCGATTGGCGCGACGGGCGCGCGCATCTGGACGCCGCGGAAGGGTGGCAGGGGCCGCGCGATCTCGCCTACCTCGGCGATCGGGCGGCAGGGGGCGAGGGGTTCGACTGGTATTACGCGTCCGAAGCCGACCGGCTGGCGCAGACGCGGACGGCGATCACCGATCCTGGCGGCTATGGTGAGCCGTGGGTGTTCCGGGTCAAGGATCTGAGGAGCTGGTGGGAGAACCCGCATCACGACCGGCCGGGCGGGGTGCGGGTGGCTTCGACCACGGCTTGGGCGGCTCGGAGCAAGCCGGTGCGGCTGGTGGAGGTCGGCTGCCCGGCGGTGGACAAGGGCGCCAATTCGCCGAACCTGTTCTTCGATCCGAAGAGCGCCGAGAGCGCGTTGCCGCCGTTCTCCAGGGGGGCGCGGGATGACCTGCAGCAGCGGCGGGCGCTGGAGGCGTGGTTCGCGCACTTCGGCGAAGCGGCGAACAACCCGGTGTCGCCGGTCTATGGCGGGCAAATGGTGGCGGGGCTGTCGGCCTGGTGCTGGGACGCGCGGCCGTATCCGGATTTTCCGGCGCGGGCGGAGGTGTGGAAGGACGCGCCGAACTGGCGCCTCGGGCACTGGCTGAACGGGCGGCTGGGAGCGGCGGGGCTGCCGGAGCTGGTGGCGGCGTTGGCCGAGCGCGGGGGCGTGGAGGTGAACGCGGGCGGGCTGGAGGGCTCGGTCATCGGGTTCGTGGTCGAACGGCCGATGCGGCTGCGCGACGCCATTGCGCCGCTGGGGACGACTTATGCGTTCGACGGGTGCGAGCGCGGGGGCGAAGTGGCGTTCCTGATGCGGGACGCGGCGGCGGGCGCGGAGGTCACGGCTGCGGAGTTGGCGCTGCCGGAGGATCGAGAGGCGCCGGCGCGGGAGGCGCGGACGCTGGAGCCGTCGCCGGACGAGGTGCGGGTGCGCTTCATCGACGAGGGCGCGGATTACCAGACGGGCGCGGTCGTGGCGCGCGTGGATGCGGAGAACGGCGGGGGCGGGGCGGACCTCGACCTGCCGATCGTGATGCAGGCGGGCGAGGCGGAGGCCGCCGGCTGGCGGGCGCTGCGAATGGCGGACGCGCGGGAGGCGGTGACGCTGCGGGTGGGGCCGCTCGTGGCGCTGTCGCTGGAGCCGGGGGACGTGGTGACGGTGGAGGGCTCGCCCTCACTGTGGCGAGTGGAGCGGGCGGTCGCGGACGAGGAGCCGCGGCTGGAGCTCAGCCGGGCCGAGGCGCCCGAGGCGAGCGACCCGCCGCTGGACTGGCGCTCGTCGCCACCGGTCGAGGTGGCGGGACCGCCGGCGTTGCAGT
Organism: Caulobacteraceae bacterium; assembly: GCA_036388855.1. Lineage (GTDB taxonomy): Bacteria > Pseudomonadota > Alphaproteobacteria > Caulobacterales > Caulobacteraceae > DASVRA01. The sequence goes on from DASVRA010000019.1 coordinate 49,369, forward strand.
TGCTGGATTTACCGCCGTTGGCCGGATTTGAGGCGGACGCGCGGCCGCTGGCGGCGCTGGCGGTTGAGCCGTGGCGGGCGCAGGACCTGTATGCGGGCGCTTCGGCGGCGGCGTCGACGCGGCGGGCAACAGCCAGCGCGGCGGCGGTGGTCGGCGAGACCCTGAACGTCCTGGCGAAGGGGCCGCTGCATCGCTGGGACGAGGCGGCGCGGCTCTTGGTGAGGCTCGCGGGCGGGCGGCTGGAGAGCCGTTCGGAGGCCGAGGTGCTGGCGGGCGCCAACGCGGCGGCGGTGCTGACGCCTTCGGGCGAGTGGGAGGTCGTGCAGTTCCTGAACGCGCAGCTGGTAGCGGCGGACACCTATGAGCTCAGCGGCCTGCTGCGTGGGCAGATGGGCACCGACGCAGCGATGGCGGAGGAAACGCCGGCGGGGGCGGCCTTCGTGCTGCTGACGCGCGAGCTGGCGCGGGCGGAGGTCGGCCTAGCGGAGCGGGGCCTGCCGCTGCTGTGGCGCACCGCACCCGCGGGCGCGCCGCCAGGCGGGCTGGCCTCTACCGAGGCGGCGTTCACTTGGAGCGGCCTGCATTATCGCGCGTTCGCCCCGTCACACTTACGCGCCGAGCGGCGGGCGGATGGTGACGTTCAGATCACCTGGGCGCGTCGCGCCCGCATCGGCGGCGACAGCTGGGAAGCCGAGCCTCCCCTGTCGGAGGAACGGGAGGCGTATCTGGTGGAGGTGCTGGACGGCGACGAAGTGGTGCGGACGGCGGAGACAGCAACGCCGGCCTTCACCTACTCTGCGGCGGCGCAGACCGCCAACTTCGGCGGTCCCGCGCCCGAGCCGCTGTCGTTGAGCGTGCGGCAGTGGTCGGCGGTGTATGGCTGGGGAACCCCCACTAAACGTGCCGCTTGAGCGGGTGTGGCATTTCAGCCACACTGCCTCTTGCCTTGACCCCGGCGCAGCCTACCTGAGACAGCGGGGAATCCGTTGTCTCTGAAGGCCATGGCGCAACAGGATCTGTATCAGGAGCTTGGGGTCTCCCGCTCGGCGAGCGCGGAGGAGGTGCGGCGCGCGTTCCGTAAACTGGCCAAGGAGCTGCATCCGGACAAGAACCCTGGGGACAAGAAAGCCGAGGAGCGGTTCAAGAAGGTGTCGGCGGCATTCGACATCCTAGGAGATCCAGACAAGCGGAAGAAATACGACCGGGGGCAGATCGACGCCAATGGGCACGAGACCATGGGGCCTGGGTTTGATCCGTTCAGCCGTGGCGGTGGCGGGGGGACGCGGCGGCAGGGGCCTTGGGACCGGGCCGAGGAGATGCAGTTCGAAGGCGTCGATCTCAACGACATCCTGGGGGAGATGTTCGGCGGCGGCGGCGGCCGGCCTGGACGTGGCGGCGGGCGGCGCGGGGGCTTCGGCGGCGGGTTCGAGGCGCGCGGGGCGGACGTGCGGGCGACGCTGCGCATCGATCTGGAGGACGCGATCGCGGGGGGTACCAAGCGGATCGCATTCTCGGACGGGCGGACGCTGGATGTCGCCATCCCCAAGGGCGCGCGCGAGGGGCAGGTGCTAAGGCTCAAGGGCCAGGGGGCGCCCGGACGCGCGGGGCCGGGCGATGCGTTGATCGAGATCGAGGTCGCGCAGCATCCAGTCTACCGGCGCGAGGACGACAAGCTGGTGATGGACCTGCCGGTCACCGTCTATGACGCGGTGCTGGGGGGCAAGGTGGAGGCGCCGACGCCGGACGGGCCGGTGACGCTCACGGTGCCCAAGGGGGCGAACACGGGAACGACCCTGCGGCTGAAGGGGCGGGGGCTGCCTGATCCGCAGACCGGGCGGCGCGGGGACCTGTTGGCGCGGTTAGCCGTTACACTTCCGGATGGTTCGGATGGCGCGCTGGAGAGCTTTTGCGAGAGTTGGCGGCGGGAGCGGCCTTACCGGCCGCGGCGGCGGGGCGGCTAAATCGTCGCACAACGGTCTCCGAAGGCGGTGTTCAGGCGACATTCAGCGCCGGAGGCCTAATTATCCCTCCATGAGACGCGGACTCTTCCCATTGGTTTTGGCGGTGCTGGCGCTGAGCGCGCCGGCGATCGCCGACGCGCGCCCCGGCCACGGCGGCGGGGGCGGGCGAGAAAAGCCGCGCGCGGAACGACAGCGGGACGACGGGCGCCGGCAGAGGGGGCGCGAGGGGCCGCGAGACTTCCGCGCCCCCGCGCCGCCCTACAACTCGCTGGGTGAGGGCTGGCGCGAGCAGCAGGACGAGGCGCGGCGGGGCGTGCGCCAAGGCGGCTACCGGCCGCTGGCGCAGGTGCTGGGCGACCTGCAGCGGCGCAATCCAGGGCGGCAGCTGGATGCGGGGATCGAGCGGGGTTTCAACGGGCAGCCGGTCTACCGGGTGCGCTGGGCGGCGCGCAACGGGCGCCGGATCGACTACATCGTGGACGCGCGCACGGGCGCGATCCTCAGGGCCGAAGGGCAATAGCGACCATGAGAATCCTGCTCGTCGAAGATGATCCCGACCTGTCGCGGCAGCTGAAGTCGGCCCTGTCCGACGCCGACTACGCGGTGGACCACGCGCCGGACGGCGAGGAGGCGCACTTCCTCGGCGACACCGAGCCGTACGACGCGATCATCTTGGACCTCGGCCTGCCGAAGATCGACGGGGTGTCGGTGCTGGAGCGCTGGCGACGCGACGGAAAGGCCACGCCGGTGCTGATCCTGACAGCGCGCGGGGCGTGGAGCGAAAAGGTCGCCGGCTTCGATGCCGGAGCGGACGACTACCTGACCAAGCCGTTCCATACCGAGGAGCTGCTGGCGCGGCTGCGGGCGCTCTTGCGCCGTTCGGCCGGCCATGCGTCGCCGGCCTTGGTGTGCGGGGGCCTCAGACTCGATCCGCGCGCGGCGCGGGCGTCGGTGAATGGGGAGCCCTTGAAGCTGACCTCGCTGGAGTACCGGCTGCTGCACTACTTGATGATGCACCAGGGGCGGGTGATCAGCCGCACCGAACTGGTCGAGCACCTGTATGACCAGGACTTCGACCGTGACTCCAACACCATCGAGGTGTTCATTGGGCGGCTGCGGAAGAAGATCGGGCCCGACCGGATCGAGACGGTGCGCGGCCTGGGCTACCGCCTCACCGCGTTGCAGGGCGAAGCGGCCGCCGCGTGAAGCCGATCTGGCTGTTGCAGCCCTCGCTGGTCCGCCGCCTTGTGCTGCTGGCGGCGGGCTGGAGCCTGCTGGTCCTGATCGCGACGGGGCTGGCGCTCACGGCCTTCTTCAACCAGGCGGCAATAAGCCGGTTCGACCAGGGCCTGCGGGACCTGGCGGACGGTTTGTATGCTGGCACGGCGGTGAGCGACACCGGCGAGGTGATCGCGCCAGCGCTGACCGACGCGCGGGCGGTGCGGGCCTATTCCGGCAAGTATTGGCAACTGGCTGAGCCGGGGCCGGGGCCGGGGGGCAAGCTGCGCTGGCTGGTGCGGTCGCGCTCCCTCTGGGACTCGGCGCTGGCCGGACCGCCGGACTTAGGTGAAATGCGGATGGGCCAGCCGTTGTTCTATGACACGGTGGGGCCGCTGAAGGAGCCGCTCCGGGCCGTGGCGCTGAGCACCCGGCTGCCAGGGCGGCCGACACCGGTGGTGTTCATGGCGGCGGAGGACCGGCGGCCGGTGGACCGGGACTTGCGGAGTTTTGCGCTTAGGACCGCCGCGGCGCTGGTGATCCTGGGGTTCGGCATCATCACGGCGGTGATCCTCCAAGTCCGATTCGGGCTGCAGCCGCTGTTCCGGCTGCGGCGCGAGGTGATCGGGGTGCGCAAGGGGCGCAAGGACCGGCTGGAAGGCAGCTATCCGGCCGAACTGGCGCCGCTGGCGGGAGAGCTGAACGCGCTGCTCGCGCATAACGAAGAGGTGGTGGAGCGGCAGCGCACGCACGTCGGCAACCTGGCGCATGCGCTGAAGACGCCGCTGTCGGTGATGCTGGAGGAGGCGCGGCGGTCGAAAAGCCCACTTTCGGAAGTGGTGATCCGGCAGGCGGAGACCATGCACACCCAAGTGGACCACCACTTGCGCCGGGCGCGGTCGGCGGCGCGGTCGGAGGGCTCGCGCGAGCGGACGCCGGTGGCGGAGGTGCTGGATGAGCTGGCGCGGACGCTGGAGCGGATTTTCCGCTCGCAGGGCGTGGAGATCGACTGGAACGCGCCGGACGACCTCGCTTTCCAAGGCGAGCGGCAGGACTTCCTCGAAATCGCGGGCAACGTGCTGGAAAACGCCTGCAAGTACAGCGGCGGGCGAGTGCGGGCGCGAGCGGAGGGGACCGCCGCCGAGCGGATGCGGCTGGTGGTCGAGGACAACGGGCCGGGCTTGCCGCCGGAGCGGCGAGACCTGGTGCTCAAGCGTGGTTCGCGGCTGGATGAGACCGCGCCGGGTTCGGGCCTGGGTTTGTCGATCGTCGACGACCTGGCGCGGGCCTATGGCGGCTCGGTGGCGTTGGGAGACGCGGCGCTGGGCGGGCTGAAGGTGACGGTAGAGTTGCCGCGCGCCTGAGCTTTGGCGAAGCCTTAACCGGCGTTGACCATGCTTCTGTCGCGCCTTTCGGGCGCGGTGGAGGCGGCGGTGGCCGGCCTGTCGGAAAAGCGCGCGAGCCTAGTGCGGGCCCTGGTGCAGGGCGCGCCGGACCATGCGCTGCTCAGCCTCAACTCCGCATTGAGCGGCTGCGCCCACGACGGCACGGCCATGGGGCAGGTGCAGGCGCTGGTGGCGGGCGAGGCTGCCGACCGCCGGGTGCGCGATGAGGTTTTCGCGCCGGTAGCGCCGCTGTTTGGACCTGCGGCGGCGGCTTCCGGGCTGCAAGGTTTTCCCGCTTCCGTCCTGCGCCGGATTTGGGCCGGGTTGAAGCGTCTGGCGCCGGAGCAAGTTCGGCTTGCGGCTTCGGCTGGCCAGGCGGACGAAGAACAGGCGGCGGCTTTGCGCGCCGCTTGCGACGAGCTTTGCGCGCGAGCGGCGGCGGAACTTCGAGCGGCCGAGGAGCCTGAATTCGCGACCTGCTCCGAGACGCTGGGGGCGGACGGGGTGGAGCGGTTATGCACTTACCTCGACCTGTGCCGCATCGCCCGAAGCGCGCTCGAGCGGCTGCCGGAGTGGCTGGGACGGCATACCGACGAGCGGACGGCAGCGGCGCGCTTGGCTTACCGCGACGCGGGGAGCGTGTTGGAGGACGGCGGGCCGCGGCTGGTCGAGATGCTGGCGGCACACCTGGAGGAGCCTTGGCAGGCGCTGAGGCTGGTGTCGGTGGTGATGAACCGGCCGCCGGACGCCTTCGCCGCGGGATCGGAGTTGAGGCTGTTCGGTGAGCGGCTACTGGACGAGACCGACCGGCGGCTGGCGGCGGTGATCGGCTTTCAGCCCGCGAAGGGCGCCGAGGCGGGCGCCGCCGCGGCGCGGGAGGTGCAGGCGGCGGCGGTCTGCCTAGCGGAGATGGAGGCGGCGTTCGAGCTATCGCCCAGCGGCCCCTGGGGCTCGCGGGTGGGGCAGCAGAAGCGGACGCTGGCCGGGCTAGTGGAGCCCAGGATCAAGCTCACGGAGGAGGCGGTGGCCAGGGCGTTGCCGCTGCAGACTGGCAGACTGGGGCGCGACGTGCGCGGGCACCCCAGGCTCGACCAGGCGGCCGAGCCGGCCGCGCTCGCCAAGGCGCAGGCCCTGGCGGCCTTTACCGCCGGGGTCAGGACAGCCGCGGCCGCGGGCGGGTTCACGGCGCTGCGGGCCGCGGTGACGGAGCGGCTGGAGGCACGGCTGCATCAGTATGTGGAGGATCTGCTCGAGGTGCTGCACGGCGCCGCCGCGGAGGCCGACAAGGCGTCGGCGAGGGCGTTGCTGGATGTGGCGGCCGACCTTCTGGAGATACTGATTGACGGCAAGGCGGCCAAGGTGGCGCGGCGGCGGGCGGCGGCGGCCTGAGTCCCGCTCGCCCCCGGCGCGCGCGTGGGCTAACCAGGGGCCATGTTGTGGTTCTGGGTCGCGGCGGCCCTGCTCGGAAGCGCCCTATCGGCGCTCGTGCTGTTACGGGCGGCGCGGGCTACGCAGCCCCCCGGCGAGGGCGATCCCGAGGGAGCGGTCTACCGCCGTCAACTGGCGGAGATCGACGAGTTGGCGAAGCGGGGTCTGCTGGATCCGGCGGAGGTGAGCCCCGCGCGGGCAGAGGCCGGGCGGCGGCTTCTGGCTTCAGCCAGGCGGCCGGAGGCGCCGGCCGCGAACGCGCGGCGCGCGGGGTGGGTAATCGCTTTCGCCGTCGCGGCGCCGGTGGCGGCGCTGGCGCTGTATGTCTCGCTGGGCGCGCCAGGCCTTGCCGATCAGCCCTACGACGCGCGGGTTTCGGCGTGGCGGCGAGCCGATCCCGCGACGTTGGGGCCCTCGCAGATGGCGGCAGTGCTGGAGGCGGTCACACGCGAACGGCCGCGGGACGTGCGGGCGCTGCTGTACCTCGCCCGCGCCCAGGCGCTCTCCGGAGAAGAGACGGCAGCACTGAGGACCCTGCGGCGCGCCGCGGAGCTGGAGCCGCGCCGCGCGGAGATCTGGTCGCTGGCGGGCGAACTCCAGGCCGGTGGGGCCGAGGGGCCACTGCCGGCGCCGGCGCGGGCGGCCTTCGAGCGGGCGCTGGGCCTCGACCCGCGCGATGTGGCCGCCCGCTACTTCCTGGGCCGCGACCTGCTGGTCCGGGGCGAGCGGGCGCAGGGCCTGCGGCTATGGCAGGGCCTTTTGAGCGATCTCCAGGCAGGTGATCCTCGGCGAGAGGCGCTGAGCCGCGAGATGGGGCGGACCGAGGGTGATGCGGGCGGCGCCGGGCGGCTGAAAACGGATCCGGCGGAGATGCGGATGATCGAGGGCATGGTCGCGGGACTGGCGGAACGGCTGGAGGCGCAACCGAATGATCCGCAGGGCTGGGGCAGGCTGATCCGGGCCTACGGCGTTCTGGACCGACCCAAGGCGCGCGAGCAAGCGACGCTCACCGCTCGGAGACTGTTCCGAGGTCAACCGGAAGTCCTGCGTCAGATCGACGCAGCGGCTACTGATTCTTCAGGCTGGTGAGGGCCTTACCTGAACTGCGACAGATTGTGACTTGCCCCCCCAGGGCCGGATCGTCATGGTCCCGCACCGCTTTTTCCCCCGGAGATCATCTGCATGAGCGAATATCCTGGCCTGGTCAGCCCACTGTTCGACAGCGCTTCCGTTGGCGCCGGCAGCTTGGCCGCCGGCGCGCCATCCTTCGACGCCTACGAGGGCGGCGCCTACATCACGCGCGACAATTGGACCTGGAACGCGAGCGTCGATGGACAGTCGACGCCGACGCTGACCTATGCGTTCCGAGCGACCGCCCCGGGTTACGAGGACAGCCCCTTTATCAAGTTCAACCAGGAGCAGATCGACCTCACCAAGCTGGCGCTGCAGTCGTGGGCGGACGTCTCGAACCTTACCTTCCAGCAGGTGAATCCAGGCGGCTACTCCGACAATGCCACCATGCTGTTCGGCGCCTACTTCCAGACCCAGTCCGCCGCCGCCGCTTACGCCATCCCGCCGCAAGGGCCTAGCGACAGAGCCGCCAGCCGCAGCGCCGGTGATGTGATGGTGAACGACTCCCTATCCTACGAAATGCATCCTGAGATGTGGGAGTACGGGATGCAAACCCTTACCCACGAGATTGGGCATGCACTCGGGCTCAACCACCCGGGCGACTATAACGCCTCCGATGGCGGCGGCCCGATCACCTATGAGACCGACGCCGAATTCCGGGAAGATAGCCGGATGTACACGGTGATGAGCTACTTCGAGCCGGAGAACACCGGGGGCGATTTCAACGGCCATTCCGCCCCGGCCCCGCTGATGTACGACATCACGGCCATCCAGCGGCTTTACGGGGCCAACCTGTCGTTCCAGACCGGCAACACGGTCTACGGGTTCAACTCCAACACCAACCGGATCTGGACCACGGCGGAGTCCGCCGACCAGCCGCTGATCTTCTGCGCCTGGGACGCTGGCGGCCAAGACACCTTCGACTTCTCGGGCTACGGCAGCAACTCGGTGATCAACCTGGCCAACGAGAGCTTCTCCAGCGTCGGCGGGATGAAGTACAACGTCTCGATTTCCGCGGAAGTGGAAGTGGACGGCAAGGTGGTCAACGTGATCGAGAACGCCATCGGCGGCTCGGGCAACGACAAGATCACCGGCAACGGCTGGAACAACAGCCTCACGGGCGGCAGCGGCAACGACGAGCTCAGCGGCGGGGACGGCAGGGACAGGCTGACCGGAGGCGACGGCAAGGACTCGCTCAAAGGCGGGGCCGCGGCAGACGTGTTCGACTTCAACCGGCTCAGCAATTCGGTCGTCGGCAACGCCGATTACATCTCCGACCTGCGCAGCACGGATCGGGTCGACCTGAGCGACATCGACGCCAAGTCGGGCGGAGGCAGCAACGCGGGCGACCAGGCGTTCCACCTCGGCGGCAGCGCCTTCAACCATGAGAAGGGCGAACTGATCATCCGCTACGACTCCGCAGCGGGCCGCAGCTACATCGAAGGTGACGTGAACGGCGACGGGGTGGCGGACTTCTCGATCGCCGCCAAAGGCGACATGAGGGACTTCGACCACTTCGTTCTGTAAATTCGCCGACTTTTGAATGTGATCCCCCGCCCAAAAGGGCGGGGGATTTTTTTGTGCCTGGAGCACACGCGCGTGCATGGGTGACGCAGACGCCCCCGGCGTATACTTGGCCCGGATGCCGGAACTTCCCGAAGTTGAGACGGTGCGCCGCGGCTTGGCCCTTGTGCTGGAGGGACACAGGCTCCTGCGGGTGCAGGCGAGGCGGCCTGACCTGCGGTTCCCGCTGACGGAGGGCTTCGGTCAGCGGCTGACTGGGGCCGGGGTGGAGCGGCTGGACCGCCGGGCCAAATACCTGCGCGGGTGGATGTCGACCGGCGATGTGCTGGTGATGCACCTGGGCATGACCGGGCGTTTCGAGATCGACAGTGGAGGCCGGGCCAGGCCGGGCGCCTTCCGCGAACCGGCGTCCACCGTGGACAAGCACGCCCACGTGGTGTTCGAGACCGACGCCGGGACGCGGATCACCTTCTTCGACGCGCGTCGCTTCGGCTACATGGCGGTGATGTCGGCTGAGGAGATGGCGCGACATCCATGGTTCCGCAGCCTCGGCCCCGAGCCGCTTGGCCCAGAGTTCGACGGCGCCTGCCTCGCCCGCGCCTTCGCCGGCAAGACACAGAGCGTGAAGGCCGCGCTGCTCGACCAGCGCGTGGTGGCGGGGCTCGGCAACATCTACGTCTGCGAGGCCCTGCACCGCACCGGCATATCGCCCGTGCGGGAGGCCGGCCGCATCTCGCGCGCGCGGCTCGACCGGCTGACCGTCGAGATCAAGGCGGTGCTCGCGGAGGCGATCGAGGCAGGCGGCTCCACCTTGCGCGACTACGCCGCCGTGGACGGGGCTCTCGGTTATTTCCAGCACCGTTTCCAGGCCTATGGCCGCGAAGGCCAGCCCTGCACCAGGACCCGTTGCCAGGGAGTGCTGCGCCGCACGGTCCAGTCCGGCCGCTCCACCTTTCACTGCCCGGTTTGCCAGAGATGATATCCCCATCAACGGGGAAGGGAGTCCTGCTCGCGCTCGCCGTCCTGCTCCTTCCCGCCCCCGCCTGGACGAAGCCGCCGGTTTGGACTCTGCGCGACAGGAATTCGGAGATCACCATCTTCGGATCGGTCCACGTGTTGCCCGAGGGACTGGACTGGCGGCCGGCGGCGCTGGACCAGGCGCTAGGCAGAGCCGACGACATCTGGTTCGAAACCGACCTCGACGCCACGGGCCTCCTGGCGGCCCAGCGTGAGGCGGCGGCGCGAGGATGGCTCCCGCGCGGCGCCAGCTTGGCGGCCATGCTGACCCCCGAAGGCCGCGGCCGGCTGGCCCGCGCCGCCGCAGCGTTGAACCTCTCGGTCACCGAGCTCGACAAGATGCGGCCTTGGTATGCCGAGCTGACCCTGGCCACCGCGCTGTATCTGGCCGGAGGCGCCACCGGACTCAATGGCGTGGAGCGGCAACTGGCGATTGCCGCCCCCCTCGGCGCGGCCCGCCGGTCCTTCGAAACTCCGGCGGAGCAGGTGGCGGTGTTCGCCGCCTCGCCGCTCACTGACCAGCTCGCTTCGCTGGAGTACACGCTTGGGCAGATCGACCGCTCGCCCGGGGATTACGGCAAGGTGGTCCGCGCGTGGATGCGCGGAGACCTGGAGGCGCTGGACGCGGAGGCGGTGCGGCCCTTGCGCCGGAACACGCCGCGGCTCTATGCGGCGCTGGTGGCGCGCCGCAACGCCCGCTGGGCGGACCGGGTGGTCCGGCGACTTAAGGGTTCCGGACGCACGGTGATGGTGGTGGGCGTGGGACACCTGGTCGGGCGGGACGGCCTGCCGGCCATGCTGCGGGCGCGGGGCGTGCAGGTGGACGGCCCAGACTGAGGCAGGGGAGATTCGCCGGTGTCGTTTGAAACTTTACAGGTGGAGCATCAGGACGGTGTCTGCCTAATCCGCCTCAACCGTCCGGAGGCGCTGAATGCGCTGAACAGCACACTGCTGGGCGAACTCGCCCAGGCGGTAAGTGAGGCCGAGGCGGACCCGGCGGTCGGCTGCTTGGTCGTCACCGGCACGGAAAAGGCTTTCGCGGCCGGGGCCGACATCAAGGAGATGTCCACCCAGTCCTATGCCGACATGTTCAAGGCCGATTTCTTCGCCGGGCCTGCCGAGGCGGTGGCCAACTGCCGCAAGCCGGTGATCGCGGCGGTCTCAGGGTATGCGTTAGGGGGCGGCTGTGAGTTGGCGATGATGTGTGACTTCATCATCGCCTCCGAGACGGCGAAGTTCGGCCAGCCGGAGATCAACCTCGGTGTCGCCCCCGGCATCGGGGGCACCCAGCGCCTGACCCGTTCGGTCGGGAAGGCCAAGGCCATGGACTTGATCCTCACCGGGCGAATGATGGACGCCCAGGAGGCCGAGCGCTGCGGCCTCGCCGCACGAGTCGTGCCGACGGAAAGCTTCATGAATGAAGTGATGGCTGTGGCGAAGAAAATCGCTTCTCAGTCCCTGCTGGCCTTGATGATGAACAAGGAGTTGGTCAACGCCGCCTTCGAGACGCCGTTGCACGCGGGCGTCAAGCTCGAACGCCGCCTGTTCCACTCCCTGTTCGCCTTCGAGGACCAAAAGGAGGGCATGGCCGCCTTTGTCGAGAAGCGGAAGCCAGTGTTCAAAGGCCGCTAGGAAGGCCTCACGAGGCCGCTCAACATAGTGCGGTTAGAGACGAAGCTTCGACAAGTTCTCTTCCGGAGCCGCAAGGAAATCAGAACGCGCTCTGTCCCGTGATCGCACGGCCCAGGATCAGCGCATGGACATCGTGGGTGCCTTCGTAAGTGTTCACCGTCTCCAGGTTCATGGCATGGCGCATCACATGGTGCTCGCCGGTGATGCCGGCGCCGCCGTGCATATCACGCGAGATCCGGGCGATCTCCAGCGCCTTGCCGCAGTTGTTGCGCTTCATCATCGAAATGGCCTCGGGGATCCAGGCGCCCTGGTCTAGCAGGCGTCCGAGCGCCAGTGCGCCCTCGAGGCCCAAGGCGATCTCGGTCGACATATCGGCAAGCTTCTTCTGCACCAGTTGGCGCGAGGACAGTGGCCGGCCGAACAGGGTGCGCTCGGAGACGTAGTCGCGCGCGGCGTGGAAGCAGAACTCCGCCGCGCCCATCGCGCCCCAGCTGATGCCGTAGCGCGCCTTGTTTAGGCAGGAGAAGGGACCGCGCAGGCCCCTCACGCCGGGCAAAACATTTGCTTCAGGCACGAAGCAATCCTGCAGGCCGATATCGCCGGTGACTGAAGCGCGGAGCGACAGCTTGTCGCCGATCTTAGTCGCGGTGAAGCCTTTGAACTCATGCTCGACGATGAAGCCGCGGATGTCGCCATCGAGCTTGGCCCAGACCACCGCCAGGTCGCTGATCGGAGAGTTGGTGATCCAGAACTTCGAGCCGTTCAGCCGGTAGCCGCCGTCCACGCGTTCGGCCTTGGTCTTCATCGAGGCCGGGTCGGAGCCGCCATCGGCTTCGGTCAGGCCGAAGCAGCCGATCAGCTCGCCGCGCGCCATCTTGGGCAGGAACTTGCGCTTCTGCTCCTCCGAACCAAAGGCGTAGATCGGGTACATGGCCAGCGAGGACTGCACGCTCATGGCCGAGCGGTAGCCGCTGTCGACCGCCTCGACCTCGCGCGCGATCAGGCCATAGGCGACGTGGCTGGCGCCGGCGCCGCCGTATTCCTCCGGCAAGGTGGCGCCGAGGAAGCCGAGCTCGCCCATCTCGGTCATGATTTCGCGCTCGAAGCGCTGCTCCTCGAAGGCCGTGACGATCCGGGGCAGCAGGGCTTCCCGCGCATACTGACGCGCGGCGTCGGCGATCATCCGCTCCTCGTCGGTCAGTCGGCTGGAGAGGTCGAGCGGATCGTCCCAGCGGAAGGTCTTGGCGGGCGGGGCGGAAAGGCCGGCGTCGAGCGGCATGCGATGGTCCAATGGCTACAGCCGCCGCGCTGGGCATATCGTGCGGCTTCGGCTAACAAGGAGTGCGGATCGCAGGCATCTAGGTCAAAATGGCCCGGAGCGCCAGATTCGCCGGACCTCGCGCCATGGCCAACCTGTTCGACCGACTGTTCCTGGAACACCCGCGCGACGCCCGCGAGGGCTATTTCGCACACGCCGCCGCCGCCTCGCGCTACGGCTGGCGTCTGCTCAAGGCCAGCCTCTGCGCCTTCACCCACGCGTTTGTGCCCGGCCTGCACAAGACCAGCGCGTCCGACTGCGTGAAGGAGATGGCTGCGGAGCTGAACGGCCGTGTCCAGACCACGCGCGAAGAGCGGATGCGGCGGTCGGGAACGTATGATCCGGTGATCTAGCCTTCTTTCGTCTTCCCGGCGGGTGCCGGGATCCAGGTCCAGCCGCCGGCGGAAGTCATCCGGACCCCGGCATTCGCCGGGGAACGGCTTTGAACAGCGCCCATGAGCAAGGCCACAGCGGCCCCCTCGCCGGAACCTTCGTCCTCGACCTCTCGCGTGTCCTGGCCGGGCCCTGGGCCACTCAGATACTGGCCGACCTCGGCGCGGAGGTGATCAAAATCGAGCGACCGGGCGCGGGCGACGACACCCGCGCTTGGGGCCCTCCCTTCGTCAAGCGGTCGGACGGGTCCGATGGCGACGCCGCTTACTTCTTCGCCGCAAATCGCAACAAAAAGTCGGTCACCGTGGACATGGCCGCGCCCGAAGGCGCCGAGCTGATCCGGAGACTGGCGGCCAAGGCCGACGTGCTGGTGGAGAACTTCAAGACCGGCGGGCTGAACAAGTATGGGTTGGACTATGAGGCTCTGAGGCACGCGAACCCACGGTTGGTTTACTGCTCAATCACCGGCTTCGGCCAGACCGGGCCTGACGCCGGGCGCGCCGGCTACGACTACATGATCCAGGCCATGGGAGGATTGATGTCGATCACCGGCCAGCCGGACGGGGCGCCCGGCGGCGAACCGATGAAGGTCGGCGTCGCGGTGGTGGACCTGTTCACCGGCCTTTATGCGTCCAACGCCGTCCTGGCCGCCCTGCTGCACGCCCGCGCCACCGGCCAAGGCCAGCACATCGACATGTCCCTGTTCGAGGTGCAGGCGGCGATGTTGGCGAACCAGGCGACCAACTTCTTCGTCTCCGGCCGCGCCCCCGCGCGCATGGGCAACGCCCATCCCAACCTCGCGCCCTACCAACCCTTTCCGACATCGGACGGCGCGGTGGTGATCGCCGTAGGAAACGACGGGCAGTTCCGCGCGCTCTGCCATGTGCTCGGCGCGCCGAACCTAGCGAAGGACAAACGTTTTCTCAGCAATGCTTCACGGGTGAACAATCGGGTGGAGTTGGCGGCGGCGCTGTCGGAACTGACGATTGCCCGCTCGACCGGCGCCTGGGTCGAGGCCTTGGAAACCGCCTCCGTCCCCTGCGGCCCGATCAACACCGTCGATCGTGTCTTCGCCGAACCGCAGGCCGCGGCGCGTGAACTGGTGGTCGAGCAGACGCGCGAGGACCTGGAAAGCCCCGTCCGCACCGTCGCGTCACCGCTCCGCCTGTCGGCCACGCCGGTCTCCTACCAGACGGCGCCGCCCGCACTCGGCGCCCACACCCGCGAGGTTTTGAAGGGACTGGGACTGACGGGGGAGGAGTTGGACCGGCTGAGGGCGCAGGGCGTCGTTTGAGCGTGGCGCCTGTCTCGCCTCCATCTTAAATCTCTCCCGTTGTCTGGAGCCCCGCCCTGCCCGCCTCCGCCGGCCCTGAGATCGAACGCCTGATCCAACTCCTGGGAAGGCTCCCCGGGCTCGGCCCGCGCTCGGCGCGCCGCGCCGCGCTGGCGCTGCTCAAGAAGCGTGAGCAGTTGCTCCAGCCCTTGTCGGACGCGCTCGCCGAAGCCGCGCGCAAGGTGCGCGCCTGCTCGACCTGCGGCGCACTCGACACCACCGATCCTTGCGCCGTCTGCACCGATCCCAGCCGCGACGCCGCCGTCCTTTGCGTGGTCGAGGAGGTGGGGGGACTCTGGGCCATGGAGCGGGCCCAGGCCTTCCGCGGCCGATACCACGTGCTGGGCGGGCTGCTCTCGGCGCTGGACGGGGTCGGCCCTTCGGCCCTGCGGGTCGACGAACTGTCCAGGCGCGCCGCTGACGGGCAGGTGCGCGAGGTGATCCTGGCGCTGCCGGCCACCGTGGATGGCCAGACCACCGCCCACTACCTCGCCGACCGGCTGGAGCCTTCGGGCGTGCAGGTCACCATGCTGGCCCGCGGCGTCCCGGTCGGCGGCGACCTCGACTGGCTAGACGACGGCACTATCGCCCAGGCGCTGCGCGCGCGGCGGCCAGCTTAGACGTCCGTTCGCGCCAGCACCCGCCGCGCCTCCTCCAAGTGCAGGCGCTCGATCATCTTGCCGTTTAGCGAAATCGCCCCCTTGCCCGCCGCTTCCGGCGCTTCAAAGGCGGCGGCTACGGCGCGGGCCCAGGCGACCTGGTCCCCCGATGGCGAGAAGATGCGGTTGCACGGTTCGACCTGGGACGGGTGGATCAGGGTCTTGCCGTCGAAGCCGAAGTTGACCCCCTGGCGGCATTCCGCCTCGAACCCCGCCGCGTCGGAAAAGCCGTTGAACACGCCGTCAAGGGCCCAGAGGCTGTGGGCGCGGGCGGCGGCGACGAGCATGGCCAGCGCCGGAAGCAGCGGCGCGCGGTCCGCAGTGCGGCGGCAGCGGAGTTCCAGCACGAGGTCGTTGGTCCCCGCGATCAGGGCCTGTAGGCGGCTCTCCCGCGCCGCGGTCGCGACCTCGCGCAGGTTCAGGATGGCTTCGGCGGTCTCGATCATCACCCACAGCCGCGTACGCCCGGGGGCCCCCTCGATCAGGCGTTCGCAGGCGGCGATGTCGCCGGCGCCGCTGATCTTGGGCGCCAGAATGGCGTCGGGCGCCGCCTCCACCGCCGCGGCCCAGTCCGCCTCGCCCCACTCGGAGCGAAGGTGGTTGCAGCGGATGGCCACCAAGCGCTCGCCGAACCCTTCGCGCACCGCCTCCACTGCCGCCGCGCGCGCCGCGTCCTTCATTTCCGGCGCGACGGCGTCCTCCAGATCCAGGAACACGGCGTCGGCGGCCAGCTCTCGCGCCTTGGCGATGGCGCGCGGGTTCGAGGCCGGCACATAGAGCACGCTGCGAGGGGCCGGGCGGTCGAGATTGGATGGGGACAAGGCGGTCTCCTGCTTCCACACGGCGGCGGCGCGCCTATGTTGGCGCCATGCTGCGTTACGACGAGACCGCCCGCAACGTGCTCGGTGGGGAGCTGATGCCCTGCTCGAGCGACCCGGTCACGGGGTTCTACCGCAACGGCTGCTGCGAGACCGGGCCGCACGACTTCGGGCTGCACACCGTCTGCGCGGTGATGACGGCGGAGTTCCTGGCGTTTTCGAAGATGGCCGGCAACGACCTGTCGACGCCCATTCCACAAGCCAGCTTCCTCGGCCTGAAGCCCGGCGACCGCTGGTGCCTGTGCGCGCCGCGTTGGAAGGAGGCGCTCGACGCCGGCGCCGCCCCGCAAGTGGTGCTGGAGGCCACCCACGAGGAGACTCTGGCGATCGTCCCGCTTGGCGTGCTTAAGGATCACGCGGCGGAGGCTTGAGCCTGCCGCCTCAGCCCCGCAGCTTGCGCGTCAGCGCCTCGAGGTCGCCGGTAAGCTGGGCGTCGGTCTGCTTCAGCTCCTCGATCCGGCGCACCGCGTGCAGCACGGTGGTGTGGTCGCGCCCGCCGAACCTGCGGCCGATATCGGGAAGCGAGCGGGTGGTTAGCTGCTTGCACAGCCACATCGCCGCCTGCCGGGGCCGGGCGACAGCGCGGGTGCGACGCTCGGACAGCAGGTCGGACTGCTTCATGCCGTAGTGTTCGGCGGTGGCCTTCTGGATGTCGTCCACGGTGATGCGCCGGTCGGAGACCTTCAGGTGCGGCCGCAGCAGCGTCTGGGCTTCGTCCACGGTGAGCGCGGCCAAGCCTTCGCCGGTGCGGGCGAGCAGAGTATTCAGCGCCCCTTCCAGTTCACGCACCGAAGCGGTGAAACGGTCCGCGAGGAAGGTCAGTACCTCCGGCCGCGCGGTCATCGGGCGCAGCTTCTGCTGACGGCAGAGCTGGACCAGCTTGCGCTGGAGGATGCCCATGCGCAGATCGCGGTCGGCGGTCTCGATGCCGCAGACCAAGCCCGCGGTGAGCAGCGAGCGCAGGCGCGCGTCGATCTCGGTGATCGCCTGGGGCGGCCGGTCGGCCGACAGCACCACGCGGCGGCCCTCGCCCATCAGACTGGCGAGCGTATGGAACAGCTCCTCCTGGGTGGCGGTCTTGCCGCCGACGAAGTGGACGTCGTCGATCAGCAGCAGGTCGGCGGCGCGCAGCGATTCCTTGAAGGCGGCGGTGGAGCGGTCGCTCACGGCCTTGAGGAATGTGGAGAGGAAGCGCTCGGCGGTGAGGTAGATCACCGTCTTGTCGGGGCGCCGCTCCCAGGCTTCGGCGGCGATGGCGTTGAGCAGGTGCGTCTTGCCGAAGCCGTAGGGGCCGTGGAACACCACTGGGTTGAAGTGGCCGTCGTCCCAGGCGGCGATCCGCCGCGCCACCTGGTAGGCAAAGTCGTTGGAGCCGCCGGCGACGAAGGTCTCGAAGGTGAAGCGCTCCTGCAGGCCGGCCGGGCGAGTGACGGCGGGGGCGGGGGCCGGGGCGATCTCAATCACCCTGGCGTCCGTACGAGGCTCCAGGTCGTTGCTGGCCGCTTCCGCGACGAGCAGCGCCTCGATCTCCGAAAGCGCTTTCAGGTCAAGCGCACGACCGGCGGAGTCTGACTCGTCCCACAGTTGAACCAACCGCCGCCAAGCGTGCCGTTTCACCCAGTCGCGGGCGAAGGCGGTGCGGGTGGCCAGGACGCAAGCATCAGCGGTTTCGTGCAGGGTCGCCTGCCCCAGCCAGGAGTCGAAGGTGCTGTCGCCCAGTTCGCGCCGCAGGGCTGTGCAGACCCCCGTCCACACCTCCGCCGCCGGCCTGATCCTGGGTGACTGGGCATAGCTCGTCGTGTTCATTGTATGGCCCCATCCCATATCTTCGTTCAGCAAGCCATCGACCGAAAGGCGGCAGGGAAACTGCTGGCAAAGCAATCCCTTATCGACGGCCACACCCCTTGGCCGCCGGCGCCCTTAGTACCCTTGCGATGCGATGGAAGAACTTAGTGGCCCAACGATAATGAGGCGCCGGGCAGGGGGTCAATCGTTAATCTTAGGTGAATCGGCGGATAAATTTCTTGACTCGCGCAACCCCTCGCCACGCAAGGGAAACCGTGTTGTGCGACATTCTGTACCGTCCGAATCGGTGGGCTTGCGGGCATGCAAAACGGCCCGCGCTCGCAAGCTGGGCCGCTTCGGAAACACCTACAACTTCAGGGGGGTAAAGCGAAGCCGTAGCGCCGCTTCCGAACTTATCCGGGCAAGCCCTT
The DNA here is from genome assembly GCA_036388855.1 of Caulobacteraceae bacterium. Classification (GTDB taxonomy): domain Bacteria; phylum Pseudomonadota; class Alphaproteobacteria; order Caulobacterales; family Caulobacteraceae; genus DASVRA01. Next base: position 67,462 of record DASVRA010000019.1, read on the forward strand.
GCGCAGCTGCGCGGCCAGACGCGACACTTTGCGCGAGCCGGTGTTCTTGTGGATCACGCCTTTGGAGACCGCGCGCATCAGCTCCGACTGCGCGGCAATGAAGGCGGCGCGGGCGACGGCTGAATCTTCGCCCTTGAGGGCTTCCTCGAACTTGCGCACGAAGGTGCGCACGCGCGAGCGGCGGGCCTTGTTGACTTCGGTGCGGCGGGCGATCTTGCGGATCGCCTTCTTGGCGCCGGGCGTGTTGGCCATGGATATCCTCGGAAAAACGGCGCCGCCGCGGACCGGCCGCGGCGCGAAATCGAAGCCGGCGCATATAGCGGGAGGGCTCGCCGGGGTCAACGCGGCAGGACTGGCGCGCCCGAAGAGATTCGAACTCCTGACCCCCAGATTCGTAGTCTGGTGCTCTATCCAGCTGAGCTACGGGCGCGCGCGGCCTGTTCGGCGAGGGCGCGATACCTAGGCGATGGGGGCGGAGGGTGCAAGCCGCCGCCCCCGGCGACGGCGGCGCTTTGCCGGGCCCGCGCTTTGGTTTAGGCGCCGAGCCCATGCGCCGCTTCAACCTCGTCGCCGCCGCCGTGGCGATCCTGCTCGCCTCCGCCGCGCCGGTTCCCCCGCCGCAGGTCCCGCCCGTCGGCGCGCGCGAGGGCTTGGCCTCCAGCGCCATGGTCGCGGCCGCCAATCCGCATGCGGTGGAGGCGGGCCTGCGGGTGTTGCGCGCCGGCGGGTCGGCGATCGACGCGGCCGTGGCGGTGCAGGCGACGCTGGGGCTGGTCGAGCCGCAGAGTTCGGGCCTCGGCGGGGGCGGCTTCCTGGTCCACTACGACGCCCGGACGCGCGAGGTGCGGGTCTACGACGGCCGTGAAACGGCGCCGGCGGGGGCTAGGGCCAACATGTTCCTGGGGCCGGATGGCAAGCCGCTGCCGTTCGTGCAGGCGGTGTTGAGCGGGCGGGCCACCGGCGCGCCGGGAGCGGTGGCGGCCCTGGCGATGGCACAGAAGCGGCACGGGCGGCTGCCCTGGCAGCGACTGTTCGCCTATCCCGAAACGCTGGCTGGGGACGGCTTCCTGGTTTCCCCGCGCCTGGCCCGCTTCACCAACGGAGACCAGCCGCAGGCCGCGGCGCCCGACGCGGCGCGATACTTCTCCGGCCCCGACGGACGACGGCTGCAAGTGGGCGAGCGGCTGGTCAACCGCGCCTACGCCCAGACCCTTAGCGCCTTGGCGCGGCAAGGGCCGGCGGCGATCCTTACCGGCCCTCTGGCCAGGGAGATCGAGGCGCGGGTGCACGCGCCGCCGCTGCCGGGAACCCTGACCGCTGCCGATCTGGCGAGCTATCATCCCCGCACCTACGAGGCGGTCTGCGGTCCGTACCGCGTCTATCTGGTCTGCACCGCCGCGCCGCCGTCCAGCGGCGCGGCCCTGCTGCTGGGCCTGGCGATCCTCCAGCGCACGGACATTGCTTCGCGCGGCCCAAGCGATGCTCAGGCCTGGTTTCTGTTCGCCGAGGCCAGCCGGCTGATGTACGCCGACCGCGACCGCTACTTCGCCGATCCGGCGTTCGTGCGCGTGCCCGTGCCGGGGCTGCTCGACCCCGCCTACGCCGCCCGGCGCGCGGCGCTGATCGGCAAGAGCGCCGGTCCAGCACCCGAAGCGGGCCTTCCAACGGGCGCGCCGGCCGCTGGGGAGGGGCTCACGCGCGAGCCCGCCGGCACTTCGCACTTCGTGGTGGTTGATCGCTGGGGGAACACGGTCTCCATGACCACCACGGTGGAAAGCGTGTTCGGCACGGGCCGCATGGCCGGAGGCTTCTTCCTCAACAACCAGATGACCGACTTCTCCTTCACGCCGGTGGACGCGGCGGGGCGGCCAGTGCCCAACGCCGTCGCGCCTGGCAAGCGGCCGCGCTCGTCGATGTCGCCGGTGATCGTGCTGGACCGTCAGGGGCGCTTCGTCGCCGCCCTGGGGTCGCCGGGCGGCAACTCGATCCCAGCCTATAACCTGAAGGCGCTGGTCGGCCTGCTGGATTGGGGCCTGAGCATGCAGCAGGCCATCGAGCTGCCGAACCTGGTGGCGCGCGGCGAGAGCTTCGCCGGAGAGGTGGACCGGTTCGCGCCCGGCGTGATCGACGGGCTGAAGGCGCGGGGGATCGCCGTCCGCCCCTTCTCACGCCAGGAAGAGTCGGGGCTGCACGGGGTCAGGGCGCGCGGCGGGAGGCTCGAGGGCGGCGCCGATCCTCGGCGCGAGGGCGTGGCGCGGGGGTTCTGACCGGTGGAGCCGCGTCGATGTCGGTGTCGTTGGCGCTGAGCGTGCGCAGGCCGGCGCGGTCGGGCAGCACGATCTCGAAGGCGGTCCCGCCCGGACCGCTGGCCGCCAGCCGCAGCTCGCCGCCGTGCGCTAGCGCCAGCTCGCGCGAGATCGCCAGGCCCAGCCCCGTGCCCCCCGCGCGGCCGGAGCCGGCGAAGGGTTCGAACAGCCGCGCCTGGGCGCGGTCGGGGACGCCCGGGCCGTTGTCGGCCACGATCAGCACGGTGGCCGCGCCTTCGTGGCGGGCGCTGACCTTGACCCGGCCTTCGCGCGGCTCGGGCGCGCCCTCGATGGCCTCGCGGGCGTTGCGCAGCAGGTTGAGCAGCAGCCGGTGCAACTGGTCGGGGTCGGCGGCAACGCGGGCGTCGGCGGGAATGTCGGTCTTCAGCCGCACGCCCTTGGCAGTCAGCCCCGCGTCCTCGGCGGCCGCCTCCACCGCCGCGCGGAGCGGCAGGTCGAGCACCTGGGGCGCCGCCTCCTCGCTGCGGCCGTAGGCGAGCACATCGGACGCCAAGCGGATGGCGCGGTCCAGCGCCCGCTCCAGCCTCGGCAGCGCCTGGGTCACCTTAGGGTCGCCGCTCAACGCCAGGCGCTCCGAGGCGATCTGAGCGGAAGACAGCATGTTGCGCAGGTCGTGGTTGATCTTGGCCACCGCCTCGCCCAGCGCCGCCAGCCTGGCGCGCGAGGTGAGCGCGGCGCGCAGGTCCGCCTGCATCCGGTCGAGTTCGGCCTCGGCCCGGCCGATCTCGTCCAGACGGCCGGAGGGGGTGATGTGGGCTTTCGGATCCTCCGGGTCGGCGCGGAAGCGCTCCATGGCCACGGTGATCTTCTGGATCGGCCGCACCAGGAAGATGTTGAGCGCCAGGTAAAGCAGGGCGCCGGCGAAGGCGGTGACGAAGGCGGTGACGCCGAACAAGCCGAGCAGGTAGCCGCCGAGTTCCCGCTTAAGCGCGGCGGCGGGGACGATCACCTCCACCTGGTCGGCGTTACGGAAGGTGGGCTCGGCCACCACCCGCACCATCCGGTCTCCGGGGGAAGCCAGGATCGCGAACGGCCGCGTCAGCCAACCGGCCGGGTTAGGGCGGCGCAGGTCGACCGTGTCCGGAGCGCGGCGCGAGCGCGGGGCTTCCAACAGCAGGCGGCGGTCCTGTCCGGTCTGCACCGCCACCGACAGCACGCCCGCGCCGTTCAGCAGCTGGGCGGCCATGGCGTCGGTGACCCCGCCGTCGGGCGCGGCGTCGACCACCAGCGAGGCCAGCTCGGCCGTGCGCACCCGATCGAGCAGACGCCCCTCATGGAAGGCGGCCAGCGACGGGGCCATGATGATCAGCTCCGCGGCCAGCACGAACAGCACGGTAAGCAGCAACAGCCGCGGCGTCAGGCCCACGGGCAGCCATCCGGGGGGCTCGGGCCCACCCGGCGCCTCCGGCGCAGGGGCGGCGGGCTCGGTCATGCGCTGAAGGTATCGTGAAGGCCTTGAGCGGGCAATGTTTTCGCCCTCAACCGGCCCCCACGGCCTCGACCACAGAGACGAAGCCGTCGGCGCGCAGGCGGCGGGCCAGCTGCCGCTTGATGCGCCAGATCAGGCCTGGGCCTCCGTAGACCATGGCGGTGTAGAGTTGAACGCCGCAGGCGCCGGCGCGCACCTTCTCGTAAACGTCCGCGGCCGAGGCGATGCCGCCGCAGCCGATCAGCACCAGCGAATGCTGGCAGCGAGAATGGAACCGCCGCAGCGTCTCGGTTGACAGCGCCATCAGCGGTTCGCCCGACAAGCCGCCCGCTTCGCCGCGCCGGCCCGAGCGGAGCGCTGGACGCGACACCGTGGTGTTGCCGACGATCAAGCCGTTGACGCCGTTGGCTTCGGCCGTCGCGCAGATGTCGTCGATCTCGCGGTCTTCGAGGTCGGGAGCGACCTTGACGAACACCGGCCGCACGTCGGTATCAGACAACTCACGCCGCGCCTCGGCGACACGGCCCAGGAGGTCCTGCAGCGCCTCGCGCCCCTGTAGCGCGCGCAGGCCGGGCGTGTTGGGCGAGGAGATGTTGACGGTGAAGTAGTCGGCGTGCGGCCACAGGCGGCGCAGGCCGGCGATGTAGTCCGCCGCGCGGTCTTCCGAGTCCTTGTTGGCGCCGATGTTGGCGCCGACCACGCCGCGCCTGGGCCGCCGCTCCAGCCGCCCGGCGAACGCCTCCAGCCCGTCGTTGTTGAAGCCCATGCGGTTGATCACCGCGCGGTCGCTCCTCAGCCGGAACAGGCGGGGGCGTGGGTTGCCGGCCTGGGGCAGGGGTGTGACTGAGCCGCATTCGACGAAGCCGAAGCCGGCGCGCAGCATGGCGTCGGGGACCTCGGCGTTCTTGTCGAAGCCGGCGGCCAGGCCGATGCAGTTGGGCAGCTGCATCCCCGACAGCTCCACCGCCAGGCCGGGGTCGTCCGGCCCCGCGTCCACCGGCCCCAGCCCCAGCTTCAGCGCCTTGAGCGTGGCTGCGTGCGCCGTCTCGGGCGGCAGCAGGGCGGCGGTCCTGGCGGCGAGGTCGAAGATCATCCGCCGCCGAGGTCCTTGGCCTTCAGGAGCCGCTCGAAGCGGGGGCGGCCGCCCTCGAACTCGAACAGGGCCGCGGCGGATGGGGGCAGCCCGTCGCGCAACTCGGCGGCGCCGCGCGAGCCACCGGCGAGTTGGGAGGCGTAGAGATAAAGGCTGGGATTGTGCCCGATCAGCAGCAGGGTGCCGGCGCGGCCCTCGGCCTCGTGCGCCAGCTGCGCCAAGCCTGCGGCGGAGGTCTCGTAGATGTCGCGGGCGTATTCCACCGGCGCGTCGGGAAAGGCGGGCGCCGCCGCTTCCCAGGTCTGCATCGCGCGCTTGGCGCTGGAGACGACGGCGAGATCAGGCGCCCATCCGGCCCTGGCCAGCGCCCGGCCGACCAGCGCCGCATCCAGCCGTCCAGCCTCGGTCAACTCGCGCGCGAAGTCGCCTAACCCCGACGACCGCTCGGCCTCGGCATGGCGCATCAGGATCAGCCGCCGCATCGCCCCTCCCCCTCGCGCACTTAGCCTTGGCCTTAGCGGCGGGGGAACCCTGGGACGCGATTTGCCGCAGGCTGGGGCCAGAACACGCCAGGCACCGGCGCGCGGATCAGGGCGCGCGCCGGCTTGGGCTTGAGCGCGAAGGTCTGCTTCACCGCCTCCAGCAGGATCAGGCCGGCGAACCCCGGCCACAGGCGCGAGCCCACCTGCTCGAACCCCTCGGCCCAGCGCGCGCTCCAGTCCAGCGGAGGGGCGTAGAGCGCGCGCGACCAAGCGAGCGGCTCAAGCTCGGCGCCGCGAACAAGCGCCTCAAGCTGCCGCCGGGTGAACGGGCGACCGTGGCCGAATGGGGTGTTCTCGGCCCCCGACCACGCGCCCATACGTGAGGCGGCGACGATCAGCACGCGGCCGGAGGGCGCCAGCACCCGCCAGACCTCGGCCAACAACGCGGCGGGGTGGTCGCTCTCCTCCAGCCCGTGGACCACCAGCACCCGGTCGAACAAGGCATTGGGAAAGGGCAGAGCCGCTTCCTCGCTCAGGCAGGCGAGGTTGCGCGCGCCGGCGGGCCAGGTCTCCACGCCCTGGTCGGCGGGCATCGCCGCCACCGTGCGCCGGGCGCCCGCGCGGAACGCCTCCAGAAACGGCGTGGCGTAGCCCAGGCCCAGCACGTCGAGCCCGAGCGCGTCGCCCCAGGCCTCATCCAGCTTTCGAGCCACCATCTCTCGCGCCGCGCCGCCCAGCGGCGTGGCGTAGAAGCGGCGCAGTTGCAGCACGTCTCGGCGCATGGACGCTCGGCTCGACCGCTCTCATATAGACCGACTCGCGGGAGGCCCGGCCATGGCGCTCGACATCCACCAGTTCCCCTGCCTCCAGGACAACTACGGCTACCTCGTTCGCGACCGCGCCACTGGCGCCGCCGCCTGCATCGACACGCCCGACGGCGAGGAGGTGCTGCGCCAGGCGGAGCGGCTGGGCTGGCGGTTGGGGATGATCCTCAACACCCACTGGCACCCCGACCACGCCGGCGGCAACGCGCGGGTTAAGGCCGCCACGGGCGCCGAGGTCGTCGGCCCTCAGGAGGTCACGCGGCTGGGGCCGGTGGACCGGGTGGTGGGCGAGGGCGACGTGGTCGATCTCGGCGATACGCGCTTCGACGTGCTGGAGACCGGCGGCCACACGCTCGGGCACATCAGCTACCATGACGCCGCCGATCGGGTCGCCTTCGTGGGCGACACCCTGTTCGCGCTGGGCTGCGGTCGCCTGTTCGAAGGCACGGCCGAGCAGATGTTCGCCAGCCTCGCCAAGCTGAAGGCGATGCCGCCGGAGACGCAGATCTATTGCGCGCACGAATACACCGCCGCCAACGCCCGCTTCGCGCTCTCGCTATCCGAGGACGAGCGTCTGCAGGCCCGCGCCACCGATATCTTCGCGGCGCGTGAACGCGGTGAGCCGACCGTGCCCACCAGCATCGGCCTGGAACTCGCCACGAACCCGTTCCTGCGGGCCGCCAGCGCCGCCGAGTTTCTTAGCCTAAGGCAAGCCAAGGACGCTTTTCGCGGATAACGGCAGCTTCTGCTGTTACCGTCCCTTGAACCTCCGGCGGCGGCTGCATAGCTGATGCCCAAGCCCCGGCGGCCCCACCTCGCGCGTAACTGCGAGGCCCCTCCCTCCCCCCAGGGACCGCCGGGGCGACGGCTTTTCTGGAACACGCCATGGCTGAACCTTCGGACGCCGCCCCGCGCGTGGACGAACCGGCCGCGCCCGCCGCCCCCGAACGCTCCAACGGCAATCGCAAGAGCCTGGGCCGCCGCCTGCGCCTGCCGCTGATGCTCGCGGGTGTCGCGGCGGCCGCCGTGGCCGCCCTCTTGTGGTGGCTCTCGGGCGGCCGCTACCAGGCCACCGACGACGCTTACCTGCGCGTGGCCAGCGTCTCGGTGTCCACCAACATCGCCGGACGGGTGAACCACCTCTATGTGCACGAGAACCAGCGGGTGAAGGCGGGCCAGCTGCTGTTCACCCTGGACTCGCAGCCGGCCCAGGTCGCCATCGAACAGGCCAACGCTCAACTGGCCGACGCGCGCCAGCGCATTCAGGCCGACCAGGCGTCCTATCGCCAGCAGCTGGTTCAGATCCGCACCGCCGAGCAGACAGCCCGCTTTCGCGAAACCGAGCGTGCCCGCGACTACGGCCTGATGAAGGCCGGGGCGGTATCACGCGAAGAGTACGAGCAGTCCGCCCACGAGGCGCAGGTGGCGCGCCAGCAGATCGCCTCGGCGCGCCAGCAGCTGGCCGTGATCGCCGCGCGCCTGGGCGGCTCTTCCGGACAGGCGGGCGGCTCGCATCCGGAGGTGCGGACCGCTGCGGCGGAGATCGTCCGCGCGCGGCTGAACGAGTCCTACACCACCATCCGTGCGCCCCAGGACGGCGTGGTCACCAAGGTCGAGAACCTGCAGGTCGGCGACTACGTCAACGCCGCCACGCCGGTGTTCAACCTGGTGCTCGACGACGCCTGGGTCGAGGCGGCGTTCAAGGAGAACCAGCTCACCAACATGCGCGTCGGCCAAACCGCGACGATCAAGATCGACGCCTTTGCCGGCCAGCCGCTGCCCGCGCGCGTGGTCAGCATCGCGCCCGGCACCGACCAGACCTTCTCCGCGCTTCCCGCCGAGAACGCCTCGGGCAATTGGGTGAAGGTGGTGCAGCGGGTGCCGGTGCGCCTGCACTTCACCCGCAAGCCGAACGTGCCGCTGATCGGCGGCCTCAGCGCCAACGTGAAGGTCGACACCGGCCACAGCCGCACCCTGTTCGGCGGGCGCTGATGGCGGGCGCCCCCGCCGCCGCCCCGCCCATCGCCAACAAGGGCTTCATCACCGCCTCGATCATGCTGGCGGCGGTGATGCAGACGCTCGACACCACCATCGCCAACGTCGCCCTGCCGCACATCCAGGGCTCGGTCTCGGCCTCTCAGGACCAGATCGTCTGGGTGCTGACCTCCTACATCGTCGCCGCCGCGATCATGACGCCGATGACCGGCTATTTGACCGACCGCTTCGGCATCAAGACCGTGTTCCTGTGGTCGGTCGCCGGCTTCACCCTGGCCTCGATGCTCTGCGGCGCGGCCCAGAACCTCGAGCAGCTGGTGCTGTTCCGCCTGCTCCAGGGCGTCGGCGGCGCGGCGCTGATGCCGCTGACCCAGGCGGTGCTGTTCTCGATCAACCCGCCGGAGAAATACGGCCAGGCGATGGGCACCTTCGGCATGGCGGTGATCCTGGGGCCGCTGCTCGGGCCGGTGCTCGGCGGCTGGCTGACCGAGAACTACAGCTGGCGCTGGGTCTTCTACATCAACCTGCCGATCGGCTTGGCCGCCCTGTTCGGCATCTTCACCTTCCTGCCCTCGCGCGCCCACCCCAACCCGCCGAAGTTCGACTTCTTCGGCTACGGCACCCTGGCGCTGGCCATCGCCTCGCTGCAGCTGATGATGGACCGTGGCCAGCAGAACGACTGGTTCCAGTCCCCCGAGACCTTTGCCGAGGCCGGCGTCGCCGCCCTGATGGCCTATCTGTTCCTGGTCCACACCTTCACCGCCGAGCGGCCGTTCTTCTCCAAGGCGCTGTTCCGCGACCGCAACTTCGTCTCCGCCACCGTGGCCTCGCTGGCGATCATGGGCGTGCTGTTCGGCTCGCTGGCGCTGGTGCCCCCGATGATGCAGCACCTCTACGGCTACCCGGTGCTGACCACCGGCATCATCACCATGCCGCGGGGTCTGGGCACCATGCTCAGCATGCTGCTGGTCGGCCGGCTGATGGGCCGCATCGACCCGCGCCTGCTGATGGCAATCGGTCTCGTGTTCATGGCCCACTCGTTCTGGGAGATGAGCCACTTCACCCTGGAGATGGGCAGCTGGCCCTTCGTCTGGACCGGCTTCGAGCAAGGCGCGGCCATGGGCCTGGTGTTCGTCCCGCTCTCCGCCGTCGGCTTCGGCACGGTGCCCGGCCACCTGCGGGTCGAAGCCACCACCGTCTATAACATCGCCCGTAACATCGGCGGCTCGATCGGCATCTCGATCATGACGGCGCTGCTGGTGCAGAACCAGCAGAAGATCCATGCCGGCCTCGCCAGCCACGTCCGCCCCTACAACCCCATCCTGCGCCCGCCCTTCTTCGCGTCCGACGTCCTGACCAGCGAGCGCGGCCTGTCGATGCTCAACGGCGTGATCAGCAAGCAGGCGGCCTTCATCTCCTACCTCAACGACTTCTGGCTGATGGCCATCGTCTGCCTGGGGCTGCTGCCGGTCCTGCTGCTGATGCAGAAGCCCCGAAGGGCCGCCGGCGCCGCGGCGGGCGTGGAGTAAGCCGTGCGCCTGAGAACCGTCTTCCCCATCCTGGCGCTGGTTTCGGCGGCGCTCGCCGCCTGCCAGACCGTCGGCCCCGACTTCCAGCGCCCCGCCGCGCCGCCGCAAACCGGCTACGCCATGACCGGCGACCGCTCGCCGGAAGCCGCCGCCTACGGTGAGCAGGTGGCGCGCGACTGGTGGAGCCTCTACCGCTCACCCGACCTCGACCGGGTGGTGCGTGAGGCGGTCGCCGGCAACCGCAATCTGGCGGTGGCCCGCGCGACACTGGCCCAAGCGCGCGACGCCATCGCCGCCCAAGACCCGCGCCTGCGGATCGACGCCAACGCCTCGGTCACCGAGGAGCGGATCAACTTCGCCGCCTTCGGCTTCTCCGGCTTCCCCGGCTCCACCGAGCCGCTGAAGAACCCCACCGTCACTCTCTATTCCTTCGGCGCCAGCGGCCGCTACGACTTCGACCTGTTCGGCCAGCGCCGCCGGGAGAAGGAACGCCTCTACGCCGAAGCCGAAACCGCCGCGCGCGAGGCGGACGCCGCCTACCTCACCCTCACCGCCCAGGTGGTCGGCCAAGCGGTCAACATCGCCGCCGCCCGCGCTCAGATCTCCGCCCTGGAAGAGGTCGCCGCCAGCGACCGCGAGAACCTGCGCCTGGCCCGCGACACTTACCGCCTTGGCGGCGGCACGCGCCTGGACGTCAGCACGGTCGAGAGCGAACTCGCCAATGACGAGGCCCAGGTCGCGCCGGTTCGCACCCAGCTCGGCGCCGCCCGGCACGCCTTGGCGCTGCTGGTCGGCCAGCCGCCCTCCGGCTGGACCGCGCCGGAGTTCGACCTGTCCACCCTGGCCCAGCCGCAGCGCATTCCGGTGGCCCTGCCCTCCGAGCTGGTCCGCACCCGCCCCGACATCCTCGCCGCCGAGGCGCGGCTACACGCCGCCACCGCCGAGATCGGGGTGCGCGCCGCCGACCTTTACCCCAAGGTCTCCCTGACCGGCGCGCTGACCCAAGCGGCCCTCTCGCCCGGCAAGCTGTTCACCTACAACTCCACCGGCTGGTCGATCGCGCCGGGGATCACCCTACCCATCTTCGACCGCAAGCAGCTCGCCGCCCGCCGCGCCGGCGCCGAGGACGCCGCCCGCGCGGCGCTTGCCAACTACGAAGGCGTGGTGCTCCAGGCCTTCGGCCAAGTCGCCGACGCGCTGGAAGCGATCGCGATCGATGACGAAGCCATTGCGCTGCGCCAGCGCGAACTCGCCGCTGCCCAGGACAGCCTGAACCTGCAACGTCTTCGCTACCGCGCCGGCAAGTCGCCGCTGCTGCCGGTGCTCGACGCCCAGCGCACCTACGCCCGCGCCCGACAGGCTTTGGCGACATCTCAGGCCCAGCGGCTGCGTGACTGCGCCCAGCTCCTCTACGCCACCGGCCGCGGCTGGGACCAAGCGCCCAAGACAGCGGGTTGACCCGCCGTTAACCATAACCGGCCGACTTTCCGGCACACCGCCGGAGCCTCCATGCCCGCCAGCGCCGCCCTCCGCCGCCTCGAGCCCGCGCCCGAGCCGGTGTGCCCGATCCGCGATTTCCGCTCCCCCCGCGTGGACCTGAACGACAAGGTGGTGATGATCACCGGCGGCACCGGCTCCTTCGGCCGCGCCTTCACCAAGATGGTCTGCGCGGAGTTCTCACCCCGCAAGCTGATCGTCTTCTCGCGCGACGAGCTGAAGCAGTGGGAGATGGCCCAGGCCTTTCCGCCCGAGCGCCACCCGTTCATGCGCTACTTCATCGGCGACGTGCGCGACCAGGCGCGCCTCGAGGTCGCCATGCGCGGCGTCGACTACGTGATCCACGCCGCCGCCCTGAAGCAGGTGCCGGCCGCCGAATACAACCCGTTCGAGTGCATCAAGACCAATGTCATCGGCGCCGAGAACGTGGTCAACGCCGCCATCGCCAAGGGGGTGAAGCGGGTGGTCGCGCTCTCCACCGACAAGGCCGCCAACCCGATCAACCTCTACGGCGCCTCCAAGCTGGCCGCCGACAAGATCTTCACCGCCGCCGAGGCCATGGCGGGCGACTCCGGCACCTCCTTCTCCGTCGTCCGCTACGGCAATGTCGTGGGCTCGCGCGGCTCGGTGCTGCCCTTCTTCCGCAAGCTGGCCGACGAGGGCGCCTCGGAGCTGCCGATCACCGACGCCCGCATGACCCGCTTCTGGATCACGCTGGACCAGGGTGTGAACTTCGTCCTCTCCTCGCTGGAGATGATGCGCGGCGGCGAAATCTTCGTGCCCAAGATTCCCTCCACCCGCACCGCCGATCTCGCGCACGCCGTGGCCCCGCAGCTTCCCCACCGCGTGGTCGGCATCCGTCCCGGCGAGAAGCTGCACGAGGTGATGGTTCCGGAGGATGACGCCCGCTCCACCGTCGAGCTGAACGACCGCTACGTCATCCTCCCCGCCGCCGACACCCGCCGCCGCCAGGAGTATCTGAGCGACGGCGCCCAGCCGGCGCGGGACGGGTTCTCCTACGCCTCCGACCGAAACCCCGAGCGGCTCGACGCCCACGGTTTGCAGGAGCTGCTGGCCCTCAGCCTCGCCTGACAGGGGAACCCCCACGGCCAAGGCGGCGTTGCTTCGGCGACCCCTGTTGGAGATGGAGGCTCACCATGAAGAAGACCTGGATTGCGCTCGCGGGCGTCGCCACCCTGACCACCGCTTGCGCCAGCTCCCCGGAAGGAGAGCATGTGCAGAGGAACGCTATCGGCGGCGCGGCGCTAGGCGCGCTTGCGGGTGCGGTGATCGGCAACAACGTCGGATCGGGCAACGCCGCCACGGGCGCGGCCATTGGCGCGATCGCGGGCGGTGCGGTCGGGGCCGCCAAAGGCTGCTCGGAAGTTGGCGGCTGTGGCAACGTGAACCGGCGCCAGTACTACGACGAGCGGGCGGGGATGTATTACTTCTACGACCCGCAGACCCGCCGTTATTACTGGGAAGACGGCTCCCCGCGCTGAGACGCCTAAATTCCTGATACAAAGAGGCGGCGGGCCCAGGTCCGCCGCTTTCTTTTGGCCTGCCGCCCACGCCAAAGGAAAAGGGCGGTCCCGGAGGGCCGCCCTGGAAGTCGCATCATCGAGAATAAGGTGCGGAGACGGCTGGCTGGCATCGCCAGCCTCAAGTCGGGGGGGGCGTCGCCGCCTCCGCATCATCCAAACCCGTGGCGGGCGGGCAAGTTCCTGCCGATTGTAAAAAAAGATGCGCGGCGTGCTTAACGCTGCCAATGGCCTTCCCGGGCTTGGCGAGGAACGGCCGGCGCGGGGCACACGTTCTCCACCCGACCAAGCCAAGGACCTCCCGATGACCGACACCGGCCCCAACCCCTCGCCCGACCTGAACGCCACCGAGGCGCGCCAGGGCTGGCGCTCCAACCGCATCATCTGGGTGCTGCTGGGCGGACTGGCGCTGGTGATCATCGGCTTCATCGTGATCGGCGCCAGCCACTCCGACGACCTTTCCGGCGCGAACGGCGGCCAGGAACTGGCCCCGGCAGCGGCCGCCAACGCGTTCAACGCGCCGGAGCCGGCCGCCAAGCAGAACGACGCCGTCAAGGCGCCGGGGGTGCCAGGCGACCAGTCCCCCTCGCCCGCAGCCCCGCAGCCATCCGAGACCCAAACCGCGCCCGCCAATCAGCAATAGGGACGCGGGCTCAGGCGCATGGAAAAGGCTCCTGGCGCTAGCCAGAAGCCCATTCCGTCGCGTTGGTCGTTCGTCAGACGTGGAAGTCGCCGGCGGTCAATTGACCGGCCACCTGTAGCGTCCAGTCGCCGACCATGTCGCCGTCCACGTCAAGGCTGAGCGTGGTGGTGTCGGTCCCGGCGTCGTAGGCGAGCACCGCGTCGCCCGCCTCTCCGGTGAAGGCCTCGACCAGCTCGACGTGGCCCTTCAGGTCGATGCGGTCCACGCCCAGCTCGAAGTCGCTGATCTGGTCGGTGGAGGCGTCGTAGGAGTCCTCGCGGAAGATGAACCGGTCGCGCCCTTCGCCGCCGCTGAGCAGGTCAGACCCCGCGCCGCCGTCGAGCTTGTCCTTGCCCTCGTTGCCGGCGAGCGTATCGGCGCCTTCGTTGCCCCAGAGCTTGTCCTTGCCCAGGCCGCCCTGGAGGTCGTCGGCGCCTAGGCCGCCTTCCAGCTTGTCGCGCCCGGAGTCGCCGTTGAGGTGATCCTTGCCGCGCCCGCCGTGGACGGTGTCGCGCCCATGGCCGCCGGAGACGTGATCGTCGTCGTTCCCGTCGTCGTCGCAGTCGTCGTCGTCGCCGCCGACCTCGTCGTTGTCATCGCCGTCGTCGTCGAGGTCGTCGTCTTCCTCATCGTCGGAGTCGTCCTCCCCGGCATCGTCGCCGGAGTCGTCGTCGCCGGAGTCATCGTCGTCTCCATCGGAGTCGCCGTCCTCATCGGAGTCGTCGCCTTCGTCTTCAGCGTCATCGGCTTCATCTTCGGCGTCGTCGGCCGGGTCGTCCTCCTCGCCGGAGAGATCCTCGTCCGAGCCGCTCAGCCCAATGGCCGCGGTCCAGGCCGCGGCGTCCAATTCACGCACGTCATCCAGTCTTTTCATGTCTTCCCCCACGGCCGCGTCTGCGGACCGGCTTTGTGTTTTCGCCAGATATTCTCAGACGGCGGCTCGCGCGCCTTGAGCGCCGGAGGGGAAAGTCTCAGCGGCGGCTGAAGATCGGTACAAGAAAAAGGGTTGGCGGCCGTAAACCACGACCGTTTTCTCAAACCGGCGAGGGCGCGCTCGGCGCCCGCGGGATCAGGCCGCCTGCTTCGTCCGCGCCGGGTGGAAGAACAGAGCCTGTCCGATGGCCGCCTTCACCGTCTCCGGCTGGAACGGCTTGGTGATCAGGAAGGTGGGCTCGGGTCGTTCGCCGGTCAGCAGCCGCTCGGGGAAGGCGGTGATGAAGATCACGGGCACGTCGAAGCGCTGGAGAATGTCCTTGACAGCGTCGATGCCGGAGGAGCCGTCGGCCAGTTGGATGTCGGCAAGCACGAGACCTGGCCGATGGCGGGCCACCGCGTCGGTGGCTTCGGTGCGGGTGGCGGCGATGTCGATCACCTGGTGGCCGAGTTCGCGCACCAGGGCCTCGATGTCGGCGGCGATCACCGGCTCGTCCTCGATGATCAGCACCTCGGTGGCCAGTTCGGCGTCGATCTCGGCCTGAGCGTCGGAGATCAGCCGCTCCACCTCCTCGAAGTCGGTGTCGAGGATCTGGGCCGCCTCGCTCGGGGTGAAACCTTCCAGAGCGGTCAGCAGGAACGCTTGGCGCGACCGCGGCGCGATGCGCAGCAGGCGCGAGGAGGTGTCATCGGCGAGCGAGCCGCCGTCGTCGCGGCCCTCCAGCTGGGCGCCGGAGGTGCACCAGATGGCGTGGAACACATGATACAGCGCCACCCGCGGCGTCAGGTGCGACTCCAGCACCTTCTCGCCCGCGGCCAGCGCCTCCAGCGCCACGCGGACGTATTGGTCGCCGGTAGTCTGGTCGCCGGTGAGGGCGCGGGCGTAGCGGCGGACATAGGGGAGATGCGGCGCAAGGCGTTCAAGCAGGCTCATGGCGCCCCCCTTACCCATGCCCGCGTCCTCCGCCAAGCGGAAAGCCGCGGCGCAGAGTGTGGCGCACAACGCACACCCGGACGCCCGCGTTCCGAAATCATTAGCAAAAATCACTCTAGGCCGGGATATGAACGGAACCGCCCCGCAACCCGCTCCGTTTCAGGCGTCTAGTGCGCTCGGACGAGCAGAGGGGGGCGCGTGCCTGAAGAGCGTGACGCCGGAAAAATGATCGAGCAACGTCAAATGGAACGGCGCCGCGGCCCCGACTCCAACCTGGATGAAGCCCGCCTGCGCCAGCAGGCCATCGGGGTGAAGCTGCGCCAGATGTTCGACGAAGTGGTCAGCGAGCCGGTGCCTGACGAATTCCTGGACATCTTGCGGCGGGCCGACGCGAACCCAGGTTCGCGGTGATGGACGAAACCCCGAAGAACGCCGCCTCGGACCCCGAGGCGGAGATCGCGTTCAAGCGCGAGCTGATCACGTTGATCCCACACCTGCGCGCCTTTGCGCGGACGCTGACCGGCGACGCCTCGGCGGCGGACGACCTGGCGCAGGACGCGATGATGAAGGCCTGGGACGCGCGCGGCTCCTACCAGATGGGCACCAACATGAAGGCCTGGACCTTCATGATCCTGCGCAACCAGTTCTATTCGGAGAAGCGCCGCTCCTGGCGTCAGAGCCAGCTCGACCAGGAGGCGGCCGAACGCACCTTGGTGGCGATCGACGATCCGGCCGCGCCGGTGGCGCTGGACGAACTGCGGATGGGCCTGACCATGCTTCCGCCCGAGCAGCGCGAGGCGCTGATCCTGGTCGGCGCCGGCGGCTTCGCCTACGAGGAGGCGGCCGAGATCTGCGGCTGCGCCGTGGGCACGGTGAAGAGCCGGGTGAGCCGCGCGCGGCGCGCCTTGCAGGTCATCCTGGACGCGGGCGCCTACAGCCGCGACGGGCAATCGGCCGGAGACGCCATGTCGGCGATCCTGGCGGACGCGGAGCGGCTCAGCTCGGTCAGGTGAGGGAGGGGCGCTTGGACCGGGGCTCCCGCTCGGTCGGCATTCGCATCCGCCTCGGCGTCGCCCTGGCGCTGGCGCTGCTGCCGGTGTTGCTCCTGGGCATCGTGCAGTCCGCCATCGCCTTCAACCGCGAGGCCGCCGAGCGCCGCCAGAACCTGATCGCCGCCGCCCAAAGGAGCGCCGCCGCCGCCCAGGTGCGCCTGAACGGCGCGGCCGTGCTGCTCGACGCCATCAGCCCCTCGACCGTTGGCGTGGAGTGCGCCCCCCGTCTGGCGCAGCTGATGGCCCGCACCGAGGGGTTCGCCAATCTGGTGCGGCTGGACGCGCTGGGCCGGGTGCGCTGCGCCGCGGGATCGGTCACGGGAGGCGGCGAGCGCCGCTCGCAGCCTTGGTTCCAGCAGCTCGCCGCCGGCAGGCCCGCCGTGTTCGACGCCGCGCCCATGGGCCTGGCGAGCCGGCCCGCCGTGCTCGCGGCGGCGCGCGCGACCGATGCCCAGGGGCGCTTCGACGGCGCGTCGCTGGCGCTGATCGACGTCGACGCCCTGTGCCCGGTACTCGACCGCACCGCGCCTCCCGCCGCCGAGGCCGCCCTGATCGACGCCCGCGGCCGCATCCTCACCCAGACCGCCTCCGGCGCCTTCAACACGCCGCCGCCAGGCTGGGCCGCCAAGGCCCAGAACGGCGGTTGGCTGTTCCGCGGCAGCGACCAGTCGGGCGAGCGCCGCATCTTCTCCGTCGCCCCTTTGCTGGAAGACGATGTCTTCGTCCTGCTTTCCGCCCCCGCCCCCAGCGCGTTTTCCTGGGCCCGGCTGAACCTGCTCTCCGGCGTCGTGTTCCCGCTGCTGGCCTTTGCGCTCGCGCTGATGGCGGTGTGGATCGTCACGGAAAACGTGATCATCCGCTGGCTCCACTACCTGGAGCGCATCGCCGCCATCTACGCGCGAGGCCGCTTCACCATCAGGCCGGTGCAGGCCGAGCGCGCGCCCCCGGAAATCCGTGAGCTGGCCTCGACGCTCGACCAGATGGCCGACACCATCGTCGGCCGAGACCTATCCCTGCGCGAGTCCATCGCCCAGAAGGACGGGCTGATGCGCGAGATCCACCACCGGGTGAAGAACAACCTCCAGGTCATCACCAGCCTGCTCAACATGCAGCAGCGTGCGCTGGCGGACCCCTCCGCCCGGGTGGCCATGATCGACACCCGCCAGCGGATCAACGCGCTGGCCCTGATCTACCGCCACCTCTACCAGGGCCCCGACCTGAAGAAGGTCGACTTCGCCAGCTTCCTGGAGGAGTTGATCGCCCAGCTGATCAGCAGCGATCCCGAGGCCGGGGTCCGCACCGAACTCGAAGCCGACGAGCTGATCATCGACCCTGACCAACTCGCGCCGGTCGCCCTGTTCGCCGTGGAGGCGATCACCAACGCCCAGAAGCACGCCTTCGCCGGCCGCGGCGGCACGTTGCGCGTCCGCTTCAGCGTCGGCGCCGACGAAGCGCGGCTGGAGATCGCCGACGACAGCGGCTCCGCCGACGCGGCATCAGCCGGCGAGGGTGTCGGCCGCACTCTGATGAACGCGTTCGCCCGCCAGCTGCGCGGCCGGCTGGAGTTCGAGGCCAACGGCTGGGGCGGCCTCACCGTCGCCCTGGCGTTTCCCACGCCGGGAGCGTCCAACACCCCCTTGGCGCGCCGTACTGTAGAGCTTAAGGGGAACCGGAACCAGGCTGCGGCCTAGGCGTTCCGCAGTCGCCGAATTCACGGAAGGACCTCAAAACCATGCGTAAGCTCGTTGTTCTGATGATCGTGGCCGCCGGTCTGGCTGTCTCCGCCTGCAACACCATGTCGGGCGCCGGCCGCGACGTGTCGGCCGCCGGCGAAGCCGTCACCAACACCGCCGAAGAAGCCAAGTAAGAACCGGTTCCGCACCGGAGATGACGAAGCCCCGCCCTCACGGGCGGGGCTTTTGTCGCTTCAAGCGGCCGCCCGCACCGCCGGGTTCACCCCAAATAGTCCATCGCCCAGCGGGCTGAACGCTTCGCCGGCCGGCGCTTCTTCGCGCCCCAGCACCAGCACCCCGTCGCGCGGCAGCATCCGCGACATCTGCTCCAGAACACGGCGGCGCGCCGCTTCGTCCATGCTGCCCACCACGTTGCGGCAGAAGATGACGTCGATGGACCCGAGCGCGCTGAAGTCGGCGATCAGGTTCACCCGTTTCCACGTCACCGCCGCGCGCAGCGCCGCCGAGGCCGCCCACATCTCCTCGCGCCGCTCGAAGTGTTCGAGCAGCATCCGGATCGGCAGCCCGCGCTGCACCTCGAACTGGGTGTAGACCCCCGCCTGCGCCCGCTGCAGCCCCTGGGCCGAGATGTCGCTGCCGATCAGCTCGGCCCTGGCGCCCCCCGCCTCATGTAGCAGCATCGCCAGGGAATAGGTTTCCTGACCGGTGGCGCAGCCCGCGCTCCACACCCGCAGGGGCCGCCCGCCGCGCGCCTGCGTCAGCTTCGGCAGCAGGTCCTCGCGCAGGCGCCGGAACGGTGTGCGGTCGCGGAAGAAGTAGGTCTCCCCCGCCGCCATCGCCTCCACCACCGCCCAGCCCAGCCGTTCGTCGGCCCGCTGGCGCACCGCCAGCAGCATCTCGCGGATCGAGCCGAAGCCCTCGCGCCGCGCCACCGGCGCCAGCCGCGTCTCGATCACATAGGTGCGGTCGCGCTCCACCCGCTGGCCGCAGCGCAGCCGCACCAGCTCGGCCAGGAACTCGACCTCGTCGGCCTTCACAGCAGCCCCGCCTCGGCGAACTTCGACTGCACGATGTCGGTGTCGAACGGCTTCATGATGTATTCCGCCGCCCCCGCCTCGATCGCCGCCGAGATCGAGCGCACGTCGTTCTCGACCGTGCAGAACACCACCCGCGGCTGGTCTCCGCCCCGCTCGGTCCGCAGTTGTCGGAGGAAGTCGATCCCGGTCATCACCGGCATGTTCCAGTCGAGCAGGATCGCGTCGGGCATGGCCGAGCGGCACCAGGCCAGCGCCTCCATGCCGTCGCCGGCCTCGGCCACCTCGAAGCCCATGTCCTCGATGATCCGCCGCGCGACCTTCCGGATCACCCGGCTGTCGTCCACGACCAGGCAGGTCTTCACGCCCCGGCCTCCTCGAAACTGGAGAGAAGGATTGCGCCGGCCTTGGTTAAGGGGAGGTGTGGCGCGGGGGCGGTTTTCGCCTCAGCCGGAGGGCAGATCGACGCGGACCGCCACCAGGCCCTCCTCGGCGCGGAAGTCGAGCCGCCCCCCCGCCTCGGCGACCAGCGCCTGCAGGTAGTAGGGCTGCACCCAGCGTCCGCCCAACCCCTCACCCAGCGGCTCCCCGGCCAGGCCTCTGTGCGTATCGTCGTGCAGCCTGGCGCGCGGATGCTCGGCCCTGAGCGTCAGGCCGATACGCCCGTCCGCCTCCCGCGCCTCCAGCCGCGCGACCCCGCCCAGCGGCAGCACCGTGCAGGCCAGCTCAACCAGGTTCGTCAGCGCTCGCGCCGGCGCCTTGTTCAGCGCGTCGGGCTCCACCGCCCAGTCCAGCTCCGCGCGTGCATGCTCGAACCGGCCCCGCGCCAGCTTCTCCAGGTCGCGCGCGTCGAACAGCTCGGTCGCTTGCGATCCCCCGAACGCCACCCGGTAGAAGGTCAGCAGCGCCTCCAGCTTGCGCCCCGACGAGGCGATCAGCGCCATCGCCTCCTCGCGCATGTCGGCCGAGGACGGGTCGTCCAGCAGGTCCAGCCCCGACACCAGGGCGCTCGTGGGGCTGATGAAGTCGTGGCACAGCTTCGCTGCCAGGCGGCCGGCCAACTCCATCGGGCTCACCGCCCTCAGGTCATGATCGTCGGCGGGCGCGGGGACAGGCTCGTTCATAGCTCAAGAGGATGCCGTGATTTGGCCCTTTGGCAAAACTCTGCCGCCATGTCAGAAGCCGCCGCTTCCCGTTCTGGAGACACCACATGGACGCGCCGCTCGACGCCGCCCTGGGCGAAGTCCTCGCCGACATCGTCGAGGCCGCCGGCCGGGAGATCCTGCCGCTGTGGCGCTCCGGCGGCCTGGGCGTGGACTTCAAGTCCGACGAGAGCCCGGTCACGGAGGCGGATAGGCGCGGCGAGGCCCTGATCCTGGAGCGGCTCAAGGCCCTGTTCCCCGACGTGACCATCATCTCCGAGGAGGACGCCTCTGAGTTCGGCACGCCGGGCGAGATCGGTCCGCGCTTCTTCCTGGTCGATCCGCTGGACGGCACCAAGGCCTTCGTACGCGGCGACGAGCACTGGACCGTGAACATCGGCTACATAGACAACGGCCGCGCGGTCGCCGGCGCCGTCTCCTCCCCCGCCTGGAACCGCACCTGGTACACCACCGCCGGCGGGGCGCTGCGGCGCCAGATCGACACCCGCCACGCCGAAACCATCGCCGTGCGTCCCTGGCCCGAGCGCGGCGCCGTCGCCCTGGTCAGTCACACCGCCAAGCCCGAACAGAAGGCGGAGCTGCGCGCCCGCTACGGCTTCGAGGAGGAGCTGGCGATGGATTCCTCGGCCAAGCTCTGCATGGTCGCCGAGGGCACGGCCGACATCTACCCCCGCCACGGCACCACCATGGAGTGGGACATCGCCGCCGCCCACGCGGTGCTGGAGGCGGCGGGGGGAACGCTCAAGACGCCCGATGGAGAGCCGTTCCTATACGGAAAGGCGGACCGCGGCTTCAAGAACGGCTGGTTCGTGGCGCGGGGCGCCTAGAGCTCGCAGAGCCCGCCCCGGAACCGCTTCCAGTTTTCCACGTAGTGCCGCGCCGAGGCGCGCAGCATCTCGACCTCCTCGGCCGTAACTTGCCGGATCACCCGACCTGGCGCGCCGACCACCAATGAATTGTCCGGAATCACCTTGCCCTCTGTCAGCAGGGCGCGGGCGCCGATGATGCAGTTGGCGCCGACCCGCACGCCGTTGAGCAGCACCGCGCCGATGCCGATCAGACTGTTGTCGCCAACGGTGCAGCCGTGGAGCATGGCCATGTGGCCGACGGTGACGCCGGCGCCGATCTCCATCGGCACGCCTTCATCGGTGTGCAGGACCGAGCCGTCCTGGATGTTGGTATCCTCGCCGATGATCATCGCAGGCTCGTGGTCGCCGCGCACGGTGGCGCCGAACCAGACGCTGGCGCCGCGCTTCAGCACCACGTTGCCGGCGATTATGGCGTTGGGCGCGACCCAGCATTCGCCGTCCTCGGGCAGCACCGGTGCGCGGCCGTCGAGGCTGTAGAGGGTCATCGCACCCCAGGCGCCGAGGTGAGCAGCGGGCGCATGGCGGCCATCACCGCGCGCGCGCGCTCGGCGACTTCGGAGGCGGAGCGGCCGGCCTTGTAGAGTTCGCCGCCCATGCCGAAGCCGACGGCGCCGGCGGCCCACCAGTCGCCAAAGGCGTCGGGCTTGACGCCGCCGACGGCGTAGACGGTCGCTTCGGGGGGCAGGACCTCCTTGACT
Organism: Caulobacteraceae bacterium; assembly: GCA_036388855.1. Lineage (GTDB taxonomy): Bacteria > Pseudomonadota > Alphaproteobacteria > Caulobacterales > Caulobacteraceae > DASVRA01. The sequence continues at coordinate 89,238 of DASVRA010000019.1, forward strand.
GCCTTGAGGTGGGCGGGGCCAAGGCTGCCGGCGGGAAACAGCTTGAGGCGGCGGGCGCCCGCGGCCAGCGCGGCGAAGGCTTCGGTAGGGGTGGTGAAGCCGGGCATGGGCTCCAGGCCGAGGTCCAGGGCGGCGCGGATGACGGCGGGGTTGGTGTTGGGGGAGACGGCGATCTTGCCTCCGGCGTCGGCGACGGCGCGGACCTGGTCCGGATGAAGCAGGGTGCCGCCGCCGACGGCCATGCGCCCGCCCCAGGCGTCGGCCAGGCGGCGGATGCTCTCCAGGGGGCGCGGCGAGTTCATCGGCACCTCGATGGCCCGGATGCCGGCGGCATGGACGGCTTCGGCGACGGCCTCGGCCTCCTCGGGCTGGACGCCGCGGATGATGGCGACGACAGGGGCTTCGGCCAGGGCTTCGTCGGGGGTCATGCCGCAACTCCTTGCTCGTAGAGGACCGTGAGGCCTTTCAGCACCGCCTCCTCGGCGTCGTGCTCCTCGACCGGCAGGCCCTGGAGGCGACAGGCGGCGGCGTAGACGGCGCGCAGTTCGGGGTCGCCGATGATGTCTATGGTTGTAGAGTCTCCGGCGCCCAGCAGCCGGGGCAGGTTGGCGGTCTCTTCGCCCAACAGGATGCCGGAGACGTAGTCGCGCACGGCCGACTGGGACATGTCGCCGCCGACCACTTTCGAGCGGGCGGTGAACAGGGTGGCGGCGAGCGCCGAGGCTTGCGAGCCCGCGCGGACGCCATCGGCGAAGGCGTCCGGGTCAGCGGGGCCTTCCTCGGTCTTGAGCACGCCATTCTTGCTGATGATGTCGAACAGTTCGCCCGACATGCAGGTGACGAAGCGCTCGATGCGACCGTTCTCCAGCAGCACCCATTTGCTGTGGGTGCCCGGAGAGCAGACCAGGCGGCGACCGCGACCGCGCTCAGGGTCGAGCGCGGCCCAGCCCAGGATCTTGGTCTCCTCGCCCCGGATCACGTCGGGCTCGCCCGTGGGGCGGCGGCAGCGCAGGCCCGGCGCGATGTGGAGGCCCGGCCCCTCGCCCGGCGCGCGGTGGAGGGCGCGGGAGAGGTCGCTGAGCCCGGCCGGGCAGTCGAGGTAGGGAACCTCGACGATGCCCAGGGTGGAGCCGACCATGCCGCAGGCGACTGCGGGCAGCTCCTGGGCCTTGAGCATGGGGCGGACGGAGTCTTCCAGGCGGCGGGCGGGCTCGCCCTTGGGCAGCTTGCCGACGCCCCAGGGGAAGCGTTCCTCGCGCAGTACCGCGCCGTCGTCGCCGACCACCCAGACCCGCAGGTTGGTGGTGCCCCAGTCGGCGGCGAGGAACAGCGGTTGCGGCATGGGCTCCTTAACGGCTCGGGCGGAGGGCGGATGCGTCAGCGGAACGGGGTGTGGGCGAAGCGCAGCAGGTTGGCGGCGCCCGGCGCGCCAAAGGGGGTGCCGGCCAGGATCAGGATGCGGGCGCCGGGCTTGGTCAGGCCGGTCTCGCCGGCAATGCGCACGGCCTGCAGGGTCATGTCGTCGAGGCTGTCGGGGTCGCGGGCGATGCGGGGCTCAAGTCCCCAGTAGAGGGCGAGGCGGTGGGCGACCACGGGATCGGGGGTCAGCGCCAGCACCGGCTGGAGCGGCCGCTCGCGCGCCAGCCGGTGAGCCGTGGAGCCGGTGGTGGTGAAGGCGACCAGGCAGGCGGTGGAAGAGGCGTCGGCGGCGCGGCGGGCGGCGGCGACCAGGGCGTCGGCGTCCACTTCGTCGAACGGGTCGCGCTCGGCGGCCATCAGCTCGGGCCAGCGGGGATCGCGCTCCACCCGCCGGATGATGCGGTCCATCATCTCGCAGGCTTCGATTGGATAGTCGCCCGCGGCGGTCTCGCCCGAGAGCATCAGGGCGTCGGCGCCTTCGTAGACGCCGACCGAGACGTCGGAGACCTCCGCGCGCGTCGGGGCCGGCGAGTGGGTCATGGAGTCGAGCATCTGGGTGGCGACCACCACCGGGGCGCCGCGGCGCCGCGCGCGGCGGATGATGTCGCGCTGGATCACCGGCACCTCCTCGGGCGGCAGCTCCACGCCGAGGTCGCCGCGGGCGATCATCACCCCGTCGCAGAGGTCGAGGATGGGGTCGAGCTGCTCAACCGCCGAGGGCTTCTCGATCTTCACCATGATCGCGGCGCGGCGTCCGACCAGGCGGCGCAGCTCGGCCACGTCGGCTGGCTGCTGCACGAAAGAGAGTGCGATCCAGTCGACGCCGAGGCGCAGCGCGAAGGCGAGATCCTTGCGGTCCTTCTCGGTCAGCGCGGGGACGGGGATGACCACGCCCGGGGCGCTGACGCCCTTGCGGTTGGACAGGCGGTCGCCCGCTGCGACGATGGTGCGGACGGAGTCGCCGGACGCCTCCTCGACCCGCAGTTGGACCTTGCCGTCGTCGATGAGCACCGCGGCGCCGGGTTTCAGCGCGCGCAGCACCTCGGGATGAGGCAGGCCCACACGCGTGGCGTCACCTGGAGTGGTGTCGAGGTCCAAGGTGAAGGGTTGACCCTCCTGGATGGCCACGCCGTCTGGATCGGCGAACTGGCCGAGCCGGAACTTGGGGCCCTGAAGGTCGCCGAGGATGCCGAGCGGGCGGCCGACGGCGGCTTCGGCGGCGCGGACGGCGGCGAAGACGGCGGCGTGCTCCTCGTGGGCGCCGTGGCTGAAGTTCAGGCGAAAGACGTCGCCGCCGGCCTCGGCGAGCGCGCGCACCTGCGCGGGCGTGCGGCTGGCGGGGCCGAGCGTGCAGACGATGCGGGTGCGGCGGTTGCGGTTCATCGCGAGGCTTCCTGCACCGGGCGGGCAGGAACCGGAAGGGGAGACGCTCCAAGCCCCTAGTGAAAATTTGCTTGGGAGTTCGGGTGGAAACCCCCTGCGCCGCCGGGTGTTCTCGACGGCAGAGGAGACGCGCATGCCCACCCAGCTCGACAAGCCGACGGCCGACAGCCACCCGGGGCGGCGCAAGATGCTGACGGCCCTGCCGATCGCGCTCGTACTGATCGCGGTGATCGTGGCGGCGGTGGCGGCGTGGAGCCATCATGCCCGCTCGCGTACCGAGCCGGCGACAGCGGCGGGCGCGGACCGGGTGATGGGACGGGCCACTCCGGAGGAACTGGCCAGCAGCGTGGCGGGAGGGGCTCCGCCCGCCGACGACCGGAACAAGCAACAGTACACCGGCAACGACTTCCCCGAGGACGTGGCCCCGGGCCAGCCGCGGAAGAGCCCGACCGGCTAGGGTCTAGCCCAGGCCCATCCCGCTGACAGCGCCGATGAAGGCCACGAGCAGGGCGCCGGCGCTAAACACCGCCATCTCCACCGCCCTCAGCCCGGCCAGCCGAAACCGTGAAGGCCGCGAACGGCCATGTCCCAAAGTGAAATCGGTCACGACGAAAATCCTCCCCAGGACGTCACTCAAGCTCGGCTGGATCAACAACGGCGCCAGCGGCTCCGCTCTATTAAGACCCCATTAACCGAACTTTTCAAACGCCCCTTAAGCACGTTCGGCCGACCTTGAGCCCTTGCGGGGAGCGGGGCCATGCAACTTGGGCCGGAGACCATCGTCGAAGGCGACTGTCTGGAGGCGCTGGCGCGCCTGCCGGAGCGTTCAGTGGACCTCGTGTTCGCCGACCCACCTTACAACCTCCAGCTCGGCGGCGAGCTGCTGCGGCCGGACCATTCTCGGGTGGACGCGGTGGACGACCACTGGGACCGGTTCGACTCGTTCGAAGCTTACGACACCTTTACCCGCGCTTGGCTGGAGGCCTGCCGAAGGGTGCTGAAGGACGACGGGTCGCTCTGGGTGATCGGCAGCTACCACAACATCTTCCGGGTGGGGTCGGCGCTGCAGGACCAGGGGTTCTGGATTCTCAACGACGTGGTGTGGCGCAAGTCCAACCCGATGCCGAACTTCAAGGGCACCCGCTTCGCCAACGCGCACGAGACGCTGATCTGGGCGGCCAAGTCGCGCGGGCAGAAGCGCTACACCTTCAACTACGACGCCCTGAAGCTGGCGAATGACGACCTGCAGATGCGCTCGGACTGGACCCTGCCGCTGTGCACCGGGGAGGAGCGGGTCAAGACCGGCTCGGGCGCCAAGGCGCATCCGACGCAGAAGCCCGAAGCGCTGCTCTACCGGGTTATCCTGGCGGCCTCGCGCCCGGGAGACCTGGTGCTCGACCCCTTCTTCGGCGTCGGCACCACGGGCGCGGCGGCCAAACGGCTGGGGCGCCGGTTCATCGGCATCGAGCGCGAGGCGGACTATGTGGCGCTGGCGCGCAAACGGATCGCGCAGGTCGTGCCGGTGTCGCCGGAAGACCTGCAGGTAATGGGCTCCAAGAAATCCGAGCCGCGCGTACCCTTCGGCCAGATCGTCGAGGCCGGCCTGCTGCGGCCCGGCGACACCCTCTACTGCCCTAAGGGCCGCCACACCGCCCGCGTCCGCGCCGACGGCAGTCTGGTGGCGGGCGAGCTGACCGGCTCGATCCACAAGCTGGGCGCGCTAGTGGAGGGCCAGCCCGCCTGCAACGGCTGGACCTACTGGCGCTTCAAGACCGATAAGGGCCTGGCCCCGATCGACGTGCTCCGCGACAAGGTGCGCGCGGAGATGGTGTAAGTTTTCAGTTGCCTAGGAGGCGGTGACGCTTCTAGCTCTGTCGCTGAACTTCGGACGAAACCTTTGAACCCGTTTCGCTGGCTGCTGCTGCCCTGGTGGGCGTTCCAGGTGTTCACGGCCGAGAAGTCGTTTGCGGGCAATGGCATCATCGGCAGCCGGGCGCTTAACCGGCGGGGGCTGCACGTCTGGCGCGGCCGGGTGGCGGCGCGGATGACCGAATGGCGGCGGCGGCGGCTGGCGCATCTGGTCAGCGCCGAGGATCGGGCGGCCTACGACCGGGACGGCTTCGTGCTGAAGCCCAATTTCACCCCGCCAGACCTGTTCCCGCGGCTGATCGCCGAGATCGAGGCGCTGTCGGCGCAGGCGCGGGAGTTCAAGGAAGGCGACGCGATCACCCGGCGCATCCCTCTGACGCCCGAGAACCTGCGGCGCCTGCCAGCCTGCAAGCGGCTGCTGGAGATGCCGGCGTGGCGGGGCTTGCTCCGCTACGTGTCGAGCTTCGACGCCGAGCCGCTGGTGTTCGTCCAGACCATCTTCACCCATGTGGACGAGCGGTCCAAGCCCGACCCCCAGACCTCGATCCACATGGACACCTTCCACCCGACCATGAAGGCGTGGCTGTTCCTGCATGAGGTGGCCGAGGAAGAAGGGCCGTTCACCTATGTGGTGGGCTCGCACCGGATGACCGGTCGGCGCGAGGTCTGGGAGCGGGCGCGCAGCGTTGAGGCCTCGGGACAAAAGGGCGGGGCCTTCCGGATCAAGCCGTTCATGCTGAAGAAGCTGGGCTATCCCAAACCCAGCAAGTTCGCGGTCGCCGCCAACACCCTGGTGGTGGCCGACACCCACGGTTTCCATGCCCGCGGCGTGAGCACGAGGAGTTCAGCGCGGGTGGAGATCTGGGCCTACAGCCGCCGCAATCCGTTCCTGCCGTGGACGGGCTTCGACCTCGGTTCGGTGCCGCCGGTGCGTTCGCGCCAGGCGGTGATCGCCTGGAAGTTCATGGAGCTGAAGGGCAAGCTCGGCCTGCCCACGCCCAAGTGGCGGGACACGGGAGCCGTCAGCCCCGCCGCGCCTCCGGCGCCCTGGCCGGAGGCGGCGCGGACCTAGGGGCCGCGCGGACTTCCTCCAGACCACGCCGCGCCAAGGCGTCGGCGCGCTCGTTCAGCTCATGGCCGGCATGGCCCTTCACCCAGCGCCAATCGACCTCGTGGCGCAGCCGCGCCTCGTCCAGCGCCCGCCACAGGTCCTCGTTCTTCACCGGCTTCTTGTCGGCGGTCATCCAGCCGCGACGCTTCCACCCCGGCAGCCATTCGCAGATGCCGTTGCGCACGTATTGGCTGTCGGTGTGCAGCTCGACCCGGCAGGGCCGCTTCAGCGCCTCCAGCGCCCGGATCGCGGCGGTCAGCTCCATGCGGTTGTTGGTGGTCGCCGCCTCCCCGCCCCACAGCTCCCGCTCGTTGGCGCCGGAGATCAGGACCGCGCCCCAGCCGCCGACGCCCGGATTCCCGCTGCAAGCGCCGTCGGTGTAGATGAGGACTGGAGGCGACATTGGCTGGCGTTCTTACACGTGTTATATACTCGGAGCCAGGAGTCTTCGAATGATCGCGCTCAAACTTACGCAGGTCGGCAATTCGGTTGGCGTCATTCTCCCCAAGGAGGCGCTGGCTAAGCTCGGCGTGGACAGGGGAGATGTGATTTATCTCACCGATGCCCCGGGCGGCGACATGCGGCTGTCGGCCTACAACCAGAAGGTCGCGCGCCAGATCAAGCTCGGCGAAGAGGTCATGCACGAATACCGCGACACCTTCCGCGCCCTGGCGAAATAGATGGCGGAGCCGGAGTGGGTCGAACTCGGCGCCCTGCTGCCCCTTCACAGCAAGAGCATCGCGGCGCATGGGGGCGTTGAAGACCTGCGCGACCAGGGCTTGCTGGAGTCGGCGCTGCAGCGGCCGATCAACCGCTATCACTATGAAGGCGTGGAGGACCTGTCCGCGCTCGCCGCCACCTATGGGGTCGCCGTCGCCGGCAATCACCCGTTCCTTGACGGCAACAAGAGAGCGGCCTTCCTGTGTCTCGCCCTGTTCCTGCGCCTCAACGGCCGCCGGTTGACCGCTGGCCAGGTCGACGCGACCCGTACCATGTATGCCGTGGCGGCAGGGGAGCTGAAGCTGGAGCAGCTGGAGACGTGGGTAAGATCGAACTCCGAACCCGCTTAGGCTGCCTATGCGGAGAGCGGCTTTCTTCCTACGCCTCCAGTTCAATGTCCCAGTAAAGATAGTCGAGCCAGCTCTCGTGCAGGTGGTTGGGCGGGAATCTCCGGCCTCGATCCTGCAGCTCGTACATTGAGGGCCTGCGGGGCGCGGAGCGCGGATGCATGGACGCCTCGCGCGGGGTGCGGCCGCCCTTGCCGAGATTGCATGGGGCGCACGCGGTGACGATGTTTTCCCAGGTGGTGCGCCCGCCCCGGCTGCGGGGGATCAGGTGGTCGAAGGTCAGGTCCTCGGCGCGGCCGCAGTACTGGCAGGAGAAGGCGTCGCGCAGGAACAGGTTGAAGCGGGTGAAGGCGGGCGGCCGGTCCTGGGCCACGAACTGCTTGAGCGCCACCACGCTCGGCAAGCGCATCTCGAAGGAAGGGGAGTGGACCAGCTGGTCGTAGGTTGAAACCACCTCGACGCGGTCGAGGAACACCGCCTTGACCACCTCCTGCCAAGGCCACAGCGAGAGGGGATAGTAGCTGAGCGGCCGGAAGTCGGCGTTCAGGACGAGCGCCGGGCAGCCGGAGGGGGCGCGGCTAAGCACCTGCATGTCCGAATCCCCATGCGTGGCGCGGATTGGTCAGAGCGGTCGGACTGAAGACACGCCTCCCTTCGCCGCAGCGGAGGAGAATCAGTCCCGCGCCAGCGGCATGTCCAAGCCATAGCGGAAGAATCGAGGCGCCGCCAAGACGATGCGGCGTCAACCTTGCCGGCGGGGCAGCAGCATGTTGGGCGTGACCACCTGCACCGCCTCGCCGCGCTGGTTCAGGGTGGTGACGCGGACCTTGACCAGGCCTTGGTCCGGCCGGGAGCCCGAAGGGCGCATCTCCAGCACCTCGCAGCGCACATGCAATCGGTCGCCGGGCAGCACCGGGCGCGGCCAGAGCAGCCGGTCGCATCCGGCGCCGATCAGACCCCCTTGGAAGGGCATGGCGTCGACCATCAGCCGCATGGTGATGGCCGCGGTGTGCCAGCCGCTGGCGACGAGGCGGCCGAAGAAGGTGTCGCGCGCGGCTTGCGGATCGGTATGGAACGGCTGAGGGTCGAAGCGGCGGGCGAAGGCGACGATCTCGTCTTCGCTCAGGGGCTCGCTTTCAGCGCTGGTCAGCACCGCGCCGGGCCGCAGGTCGTCGTAGCAGAGCTGGTCGGTCATGGGCGCGGCTTCGCGGCCAGCGGGCACCCGGTCAAGGGGCCAGCTTGACAGTGCGCCCGCCGAGGCGGATGCGCGCGGCGAAAGGAGACGCCCGATGCGCCATTTGAGGTCCGCCCTGTTGGGCGCAGCCGCCGTCCTGGGCTGCGCGACGCCGGCCTTGGCCGGTGGCATCTCGGTGAGCGGAGCGCAGTTGCGGCCCTCGATGGGCGCCAGCCGCAACACGGCTGGTTACCTGACGATCACCAACAGGGGAGCGGCCCCGGACCGGCTGCTGGTGGCCGGCTGCGCCTGCGCCGAGCGGGTGGAGGCGCACCGGAGCAGCGCCTCCGGCGGGATGGCGGGAATGGCGCCCGCGGGGCCGGTGGCGATCCCGCCGCGCGGCGCCGTGGCGTTCAGGCCCGGCGGCCTGCACCTGATGGTGACCGGGTTGAAGGCGCCGCTGAAAGAGGGGGCGGCGCAGGAGATGACGCTGCGGTTCGAGCGGGCAGGGACGGTGAAGGCGCGCTTCGCGGTCACCTCCCGCATCCCCGCCGCGCCGCTGGAACACCACCACTAGATTGCGCCGCCGCACTTGCGCGGCCATCTACGGCTCATGTTCATCCAGACCGAAGCCACGCCCAATCCCGAGGTGCTGAAGTTCGTCCCCGGCCGCGAGGTGCTGGGGCAGGGCTCGCGCGAGTTCGCCAATGTAGACGAGGCCGAGGCGTCGCCCTTGGCCGAGGCGATCTTCACCATCGAGGGGGTGGAGCGGGTGTTCCTGGGGCCCGACTTCCTCACCGTGACCAAGGAGCCCACGGCTGAATGGCCGCATCTGAAGGCGCCGATCCTGGCCGCCGTGATGGACCACTTCACCTCGGGCGCTCCGATGTTGCGCGGCGAGGCGGGCGCGGCGGGCCACGGCGAAGGCGACTACCAGGGCGAAACGGCCCAGGTGGTGGCCGAGATCAAGGAGGTGCTCGACACCCGCATCCGTCCGGCGGTGGCGCAGGACGGGGGCGACATCCTATTCGAGCGCTTCGAGCCCGACAGCGGGGTGCTGTGGCTGCACATGAAGGGCGCCTGCGCCGGCTGCCCCTCCTCCACCGCCACTCTAAAGTCCGGGGTGGAGAACCTGATGCGCCACTACGTGCCCGAGGTGACGCGGGTGGAACAGACGGTTTAGCCGTTAAGTGCACGGCAAAGGTGGCGCGCGGATGGTGGCGCCAGGTTTTCTCCTGTGCGAGGCGTTGTCGTGCTCAATCAGCCGGTAAGCAGGCCCGCGCGCGTGGCTATGGGCTTGGTCAGCGTAGGATTGGGATTAGTCCCACTGTTGGCGGCGGTGGGCGTGCTGCCGGCGGCATCTCCAACCGGAACGCCGGTCTGGCTGGGGGGCTTGCTGGTTTTCGTCGTCGCCGGCGGCTCCATCCTTGCCCGGGCGCTGATGCCGATCACTGGCCGGGAAGCCGGGAAGCCGTCGGCTTGGGCACGCGTGGGGCAGGCCGTCGCCGTGCTGTTCATCCTCGCCGCCCTCGGCGCGATCGGCTCGTGGATCGCCTTCGGACCAGGCGAGCGCGGCTTTTCGATGAGCATCGGCGGCCAGCATGCAGATGGCGCGGAATGGCTGGGTCGGCTGATGTTTGGCCTGGGCTCGTTGATTACCTGGGCCTCTTTCGCGGCGATCCTGATCGGCCGACGGCGAGCGACCGCCGCCGCGGAGTTTGAAGCGGCGGACCTCACCGTCTAACGCTTTGGTGTGATTGTCCTCGGCGTCGACACCTGCCTGTCTGCCTGCTCGGTGGCATTGATCGACGGTGAGCGCGTGCTGGCGGCTCGCTCCGAACTGATGGCCCGCGGGCACCAGGAACGGCTGGCTCCGCTCGTTGCGGAGGTGATGGCGGAGGCGGGGATCGGCTTCGAGCGGCTGGAGCGGATCGGCGTCACCGTGGGGCCAGGCTCGTTCACGGGCCTGCGCGTCGGGCTGGCGTTCGCCAAAGGGCTGGCGCTGGCGTTGGGCATTCCATGCGTCGGCGTGGGAACGCTCGAGGCGCTGGCGGCAAGCCCCTCCCCCACAGGGAACACTTCGAGGGAGATGGCGGCCGCTGTCGACGCCAAGCGTGGGCAGGTGTGGGTGCAGGCGTTCGGCGGCGGGCAGGCGCTGTCGGAGCCGGCGGCGCTGGCGGTGGAGGAGGCGGTCGCGGCGCTTGGACCTTTAGCGCTTGGGCTGCTGGTCGGCTCGGGCGCTCCGATGCTCGCGAAGGCGGGCGTGGCGGGCGAGGTGGTCGAACTGGAGGCGCCTAATCCCGCGACCGTGGCGCTCCTCGCCGCGGCCGTGACTGATCCCAGGCCTCCGCGGCCGCTATACCTGCGCGCGCCGGACGCGCGGCTGCCGTCGTGAGGATGCGGCGGGCGATTAGGGCGGACGCCGAAGCCCTTGCGCGCGCCCATGCCGCCGCCTTCGACGGCGGCTGGAGCGCGGACGATATCGCCGCTCTGCTGCAAGCCGCCGGCGCCCTCGCCTTGCTCACCGAAGACGACGGTGAGGCGTCGGGCTTTATCCTCGGCCGGAGCGTTGCCGACGAGGCGGAGATCCTCACGATCGCCGTGGCGCCTGCCGCCCGGCGGCAGGGCCTCGGCCGCGCCTTGGTCGAAGGGCTAGCGCGGCAGGCGCGACTGGCGGGCGCGGCGGCGCTGTTCCTTGAGGTGGCCGAGGATAACGGCGCCGCGCGCGCTCTCTACCAAGGCTGCGGCTTCGTCCTCGCCGGACGACGGCGGGCCTACTACGGGCGGCCAGGCGGCCGCGCGGACGCCCTGGTCCTGCGCCGCACGCTTAACAGCGGCGGGGCCTGAGGCTATCGTGCAACCGCTCAGCCGAGGGGCCCGCTTGGACCGCATCGAAAAGCTTTGTCTCGACAAGGGCATGCGCATGACCGACCAGCGCCGCACGGTGGCGCGGGTGCTGTCGCAGGCCGAGGACCATCCCGACGTGGAGGAGCTTTACCGTCGCGCTCACGCGGTCGACCCGCACATTTCCATCGCCACCGTCTACCGCACCGTGCGGCTGTTCGAGGAGGCGGGGATCATCGCCAAGCACGACTTCGGCAACGGCCGCGCCCGCTATGAGGAAGCGTCGGAGGTGCACCACGACCACCTGATCGACATGAAATCCGGCCAGGTGCTGGAGTTCAGCGACCCTGAGATCGAGGCGCTGCAGAAGAAGGTGGCCGAGCGGCTGGGCTATCGGCTGGTGGAGCACCGGCTGGAGCTCTACGGCGTGCCGCTGGGGGATTGAGCCGCCGCAGAGGAGCCAGTGCGGCTCGCCGAAGCCGCGCTACTTCTTCATGAAGCCGCCGTACTTGGCGGCGAAGCGAGAGACGCGGCCGCCGCGGTCCACCAAGGCGTGGCCGCCGCCGGTCCAGGCCGGATGGGTCTTGGGATCGATGTCCAGGTGCAGGGTCGCGCCTTCCTTGCCGTAGGTCGAACGGGTCTGGTAGGTCGTGCCGTCGGTCATCACCACGGTGATGAAGTGGTAGTCCGGGTGGGTGTCTTGCTTCATGGCGACGGCTGGGTCTGAGCGCTGGAACGAAAAGCCCGCCGGGGCGCGGCGGGTGCGGAGGCGGGCCTATACCCTACCACCACCCCTCCCGGCAAGGCCGCGCCGGTGAGCGACGCTACCGGCCGCCCGTCGCATGGCGCCGAACTTCACCGCCGGATCAACCAGGACGACGCCAAGCGCGAGAAGCAGCGCGACCTGCGCCCGCTCGCGAGCCTTTGGCCGCTGGTGCGGCGGCACTGGTCGGACGCGCTCCTCTCCGCCTCATTCCTGATCCTCTCCACCGCCGCCACCCTAAGCCTCACCGGCGCGGCGCGGGTGGTGGTGAACCGCGGCTTCGCCTCCGAAGGCGCGGCCGAGCAGCTTAACCGGTCTTTCCTGCTCCTGGGCGCCGTGGCCCTGGTCCTCGCGCTGGCCACCGCCCTTCGCTTCTACTTCGTCACCAAGCTCGGCGAGCGGGTGGTGCTGGAGCTGCGCAAGGCGCTCTACCGACACGTTTTAGGCCTCGACCAAGCCTTCTTCCTGAAGATGCGGACCGGCGAAATCCTGTCGCGCATGACCACCGACATTGGGATGGTCGAGAACCTCGTGGGCGCCAACGCCTCCCTGGCCCTGCGCAATCTGCTTTCGGCGACCGGCGCGCTGGTGCTGATGCTGTTCGTCAGCCCCCGCCTGACGCTCTACGTCCTGCTGCTGCTGCCCTTGGTGCTGGCCCCGCTGTTCGTGTTCGGACGGCGGGTGCGCCGCCTCTCCGTGACCGCCCAGGACCGCTTCGCCGACGCCGTCGCCTACGCGGGCGAGACCCTGGACGCGCTCGACACCGTCCAGGCCTTTGGTCGCGAGCGCAGCGCCGGCGACCGCTTCGCCCGCGCTGCCGATGCAGCCTTCGAGGCCTCGCGCGCCCGCATCCGGGTGCGCGCGGGGATGACCGCCATGGCCATCGCCCTGATCTTCGGGGGGGTGGCGCTGGTGCTGTGGCTAGGGGCCCATTCGGTGCTGGACCGAACCATGTCGCCCGGCGCCCTGGTGCAGTTCGTGTTCCTGGCGGTGCTGGCGGCGGGCGCGTTCGGGGTGCTGGGCGAGGTCTGGGGAGAGGTGCAGAAGGCGGCCGGGGCCATGCAGCGCATCTCCGAAATCCTGGCCTCCAAGCCCGAGATCGCCGCCCCCGCCCGGCCCACGCCCCTGCCCACGCCGCCGCGCGGCGAGGTCGCATTCGAGAACGTCACCTTCCACTATCCCGGCCGCGACGACCTGCCCGCGCTGGAGAACTTCTCCCTCCAGGTGCGCCCGGGCGAGCGGGTGGCGCTGGTCGGCCCCTCGGGCGCGGGCAAGAGCACGGTGCTGCGCCTGTTGCTGCGCTTCTACGACCCGCAGTCCGGCGCGGTGCGCGTCGACGGCGTCGATTTGCGTGAGGCTGACCCGGCCGAAGCGCGCGCGCGCATGGCGCTGGTCGCTCAGGACGCGGGCCTGTTCTCCGGCTCGGCCGCCGACAACATCCGCTTCGGCCGCGAGGACGCCTCACCCGAGGAGGTGCGCGCCGCCGCCCTCGCCGCCCAAGCCGCAGGCTTCCTCGCCGCGCTTCCCCAGGGCTCCGACAGTGAGATCGGCGAGCGGGCACGTACGCTGTCGGGCGGCCAGCGTCAGCGCCTGGCGCTGGCCCGGGCCCTGATCCGCGACGCTCCGATCCTGCTGCTCGATGAGGCCACCAGCGCGCTCGACGCCGAGAACGAGCGCCTGGTCCAGCGCGCGCTCGACCAGGCGATGGAGGGCCGAACCACGCTCGTCATCGCCCACCGGCTGGCCACCGTGCTCCGCGCGGACCGCATCGTGGTGATGGATGCGGGCCGGGTGGTGGAGGAAGGTCGCCACGGCCAGCTGATTGCGCAGGGCGGGCTATATGCGCGCCTGGCGGAGCTGCAGTTCGGGGGGGAAGCGGCTTAGGCGACCAGGAGGGGCGCATCCGTCATGACCACTCGCCGGTGCCTGCGGAGATCCACCATTGTGATGGCTGTCCCCACGATGAGGAGGACGAGGATGCCAAAACTGACTAGATTGATGCCCAAGGCATAAGTGTAAAAGAGAAAGATCTCTGGATTGTCTAGATCAGTTAAGTAAGCGGCATGTAGGCCAAGACCCAGACCTTGGAGGATCATGGCCCCGCCAAGCCAGAGGCTGTTGTATCGAATCGCCAGCGCCAGGAAGGCCAACGCCACGCCCGCGTCCAACATCAGGATGGGGACCACGGGGAAACTGTCGCCGGTTACCAGCTCATAGATCAGCACGCCGAGCCATGCCACCGCATAAACCAGAGTGCCGCCCCGTTCGGCCGCGCCACCCTTGGTCCAAGCAAAGAGCGCGGTCGCGCCGAGCAGCGCTAGGCCTACGAAGCCGATGTACCCGATCCGAGCGAAGATGCTCAGAACATCCATACGAAAACCGCGCCTCCGAGGGCCTCGGAAGCGCGGTAACACAGTTGGCGTTTAAGAAGTGGAAAGCGGCTCAGCTGGCCCAGCGCGCTTCCATCTCGTCGGTGATGGCGTGGTCCTTCTTCTCGCTGGGCACCGTGCCGACCAGCTTGGTGCGCACGCCGATGCGGAGCTTGGCTTCGGCCATGGCGTGGTGGGCGTCGATCAGGGCCGCGCGGGCTTCCGACATGGCCGAGATGGCTTCAGCGACCTTCTTGACCGAAGGGTCGATGACGATGTGGGAGACGTTCAGCTCCTGACGGGCCTCGACCAGGCCGCCCATCAGCTTGGACGCCTCGACGATCGCCGCGTCCATTGCGTTTTCCGTGGCCCACAGCTTGTTGGCCACACCCTGAACTACGAAAGCCTTGTCCACTGAACCCTCCCTGTGCGGCCACCAAGCCGATCAAGAACAAGGTAAACACATCCTTAAGCTTAACGCTAGGGAAAGTTTCGCCGTTATGGTTAATTTGGCGCGGAAGAGGCGAGGCGTCCTGCCCTGTGAGCGCCGATTAGGCTTACGCGCCGGAGGCGAATTCCAAGCTACGGCGAAGCGGTCTCGAACTCCTCGGCCTCGTCCGGCCTAGAAGCTAATAGGCCAGTTCCTCAAAGGCGCTGCGCACATCGCCGCGCCAGCGGCCGGCGTGGAGTTCAAGCAATCGGTCGGCGGGGGTGAGGCCGCTCTCGGCGATCTCGTCCAGCGGGGTCAGGTAGGGGGTCTCGTCAGGGGCGCCGCTGCCGGGGCGAACGCGGGCCTTCAGCCCAGCGCGCGCGATCGCCAGCAGGTCCCGGGCGACATCCTGGAGCGGGCGCCCCGCGACTTCGGCCTTGAGCCCGACGCGCGCGGAATCCTCGCGCAGCCTGGCGCGATCCTCGGCGGTCCAGCCGCGGCAGAGGTCGAGTGCTGCTTCAAGCGCGGCGTCATCGTAGAGCACGCCCACCCACAGGGCGGAGAGCGCGTTCAGCCGCTCTTCCGGGCCTGAGTCCGCGCCGCGCATCTCCAGCCAGCGCTTCAGGCGCACCTCGGGGAAGATGGTGGTGGTGTGGTCGGCCCAGTCCTTGAGCGTGGCGTGTTCGCCGGGAAGCTCCGGGAGGCGGCCGTCGATGAAGTCACGGAAGGAGCGGCCGGCGACATCGATGTAGCGGCCCTCGCGCTTGACGAAATACATCGGCACGTCGGCCACGTACTCGGCGTAGCGCTCGAAGCCGAAGCCGTCCTCGAACACGAAATCGAGCAGGCCGGTGCGGTCCGGATCGGTGTCGGTCCAGATGTGGGCGCGGTAGCTCAGCCAACCGTTGGGCTTGCCTTCGGTGAACGGCGAGTTGGCGAACAGGGCGGTCGCCACCGGCTGCAAGGCGAGGGAGGCGCGGAACTTGCGCACCATGTCCGCCTCGGAGGCGAAGTCGAGGTTCACCTGCACGGTGCAGGTGCGGAACATCATGTCGAGGCCGAGCCCGCCCACGGTGGGCATGTAGCGGCGCATGATGCCGTAGCGGCCCTTGGGCATCACCGGGATCTCGTCGCGCCTCCATAAGGGCGTCATGCCCATCGCGAGGAAGCCGATGCCCAGCTCCTCGCCTACCGCCTTCACCTCGGCCAGGTGCTGGGCGGTTTCGTCGGCGACGTCGTGGACGCTCTCCATCTGGGCGCCCGACAATTCGAACTGGCCGCCGGGCTCCAGACTGACGCTGGCCCCGCCACGGGTGAGCGCGATGACGTTCGCACCCTCGAATTCCGGCCGCCACTCGAACCGCTGCAGCCCCTCCAGCAGCGCGCGAATGCCCTGGGGCTCGTAAGGGACCGGCTCGTGCGAGGCGGCGCGGAAGGGGAACTTCTCGTGCTCGGAGCCGATGCGCCACTCGTCGAGCGGCTTGCAGCCGGAGGCGAGGTGGCCGGCTAACGCCTGCAGCGTCAGGGGCGCGTCGTCACCGCCGTCCTGGCCCATCGCGCCTCTCGCCCAATGACCGCCTAGCGGCCCCACCCTCGGCGGAGCAATTGGGCGCGACGGCGGCAAAGCTCAAGAGGCGTCAGCGCCAGTCGCCGAGCCGCGCCTGCCACAGCGCCATGGCGGCGATGGCGGCGGTGTCGGCGCGCAGGATGCGCGGGCCCAGCGACACCGGCGTGACGAACGGCAAGGCGCGCAGGCGCTCGCGCTCCTCGGGCACGAAGCCGCCCTCGGGGCCGATCAGGATCGACCAGGCGCCGCCGCCCTTCAGCTCCAGCGCCGGCGGGGCCTCTCCGCCCTCGTCGCAGAACATCAGCCGCCGGTCCTCCGGCCAAGCGTCCAGCAGCTGCTCCAGCTTTTCCGGCGGGGCGACCTCGGGCGCGTCCAGGCGCCCGGTCTGCTCGGCAGCCTCGGCCGCGATCGCCGCCAGCCGCGCGACATTGGCGTGATCGGCGTTGGTGCGGCGGGTGAGCACCAGGCGCACCCGCCGCGCGCCCAGCTCCGCCGCCTTTTCCACGATGGTCTCCAGCCGCGCCCGCTTCACCAGCGCCACGGCCAGCTCGAGATCGGGGCCGAACGCCTGGGGCCGCGCCAGTTCGACCGCCTCGAGCCGGCAGGCCCGCTTGCCGGCCTCCGCCACCTGCGCGCGCCACTCGCCGTCGCGGCCGTTGAACAGCAGCAGCTCGTCCCCGGCGGCCAGCCGCATCACCTTCAGCAGGTAGTGCGCCTGCTCGGCCGAGGGCACCACGGCGGCGCCGGGATGCAGGGCGTCGGCGACATGGAGGCGGATCATCGCGTCACCATAACGCGGGTGCGGCCGGAGGCCATGAAGCGGTGTGAGACGATGGACCACTTGCGCGAGAGCGCCCTGCGCTAGCCCGCGCCCACGGCTCTCCAGACGCCGGCCACGCCCTCGCGCGCGATGATCTCGCGCGCCAGGTCCGAGGGGCTGGGCTTGCACGGGCCCCACTGGATGTGCGGCGTGTCGGGCCTGCGCCAATCGCCGCCCCACTTGCAGCCGTGCCGCTTGAACACCGCGGCCATGGCGCCGAACCAGCGCTCGCCGCCTTCCGGCTCCCAGAAGCGGGTGCGGTGGACCACGTCGAGCGCGAGGCCGTAGCCGTGCCAGCTCTTCAGGTTGGTCGGGGCGTTAGTGACGGTGTGGTGCGGCGGGATGATAGTGCGGCCGCGCTTGTAATAGAGCGCCTGCAGCTCGGCGCTGCGGTAGGCTTCGAACACCTTGGCCTCGATGCCCTGCGCCCGGCACTGCGCCAGCGCCCGCTCCACCGTCTCGCGGAAGGCCGGGGCCAGGAGCTCCAGGTCGTCGGACACCTTCGGCGATCCCGTTCCCGTACCCGCGCTCACAGCACGCCCTCCTGGCGGGCGTCATCATCCGCCCATTCATGCGGCTCGTAGAGCGTGGCCGCGGGTGGAGCCGTCACGGCCGCCGGAGCCGGCGTCGCCATGGGGCCGGCTTCGGCCTCCCGGCTCGCCCCCTTTCGCGGACGGCTGTCCTCCGAGCCCTCCTCCGGACTCTTCTCGCGCGGCTTCACCGTGGTGCGGATCACCATGAACTTGTTGAGCAGGTCAAACCAGAAGGGCGCGCCGAGCGTCACCGCTAGGGCCGTGACCAGCCATCCCAGCGCTATCCCGACCAGCGCCCATGGGTCGGTCCCGTAAACGCAGGCGGGGCCGCTCGCGCAACGAACCTCCTGCGGCGCCGGCGACCATCCTATCGGCGGCCTCAGGCCCAGGAGCTCCGCCTCGAGCTGCTTGAGCGGACGCGCCCGCAGGTTCGCGACGCCGCCTTGGGCGTCCGCGGTCCTATCGGCCTGCGCCACCCAGGCCCGCCGCAGCGGTTCGTCCCGCTCGAGCCTTTGCGCCACCGTGAGGGCGTCGATGTTGAAGGCCGCCGCCGCCGACAGCCCCAACAGGAACAGGAACAGCTGGGTCCGGCGCTTGGACCAGCCCGCGACCCGGTCCATGCCGCCGTCGAACCAAGCCTCCAGGTTCATCTTCACCCGCGCCAGGTCGCCGCTGGAGTGGTCGATGGCGGCGATCACGGCCCGCCGCAACCGCGCGTTGGGCAGGTCCTCGGCCGCCGCTCGCAGTCCCTCAACGGTCAGCGGCGCCCCCGCCGGCAGCACCGTCCGCAGCGCGCGGCCATAAGGGATGACGATGGCCTCGCCGCGAGCCACCAAGTCCATCACCGCTGTCGCGAAATTGCCGGTCGGGATGTAGGAGGGCAGGTTGGCGCGCGCGCCGCTGGGCATGTGCAGGCCCTCACCTCCCGCCAAGGTCTTGCCCGGTCTTAGCCTGGCCGGATCGTAGTCGCCGGCGAACAGGCCGTAGATCATCGGGTGGTCGTAGAAGGCCTTGACCACGTCCGTTCCCGTGGGATCGTCGAGCAGCTCGCGGATGCCCCGCTCCAAATCGAGCGCACGGGTCTTCATCAGCCCTTCCAGCGCCTCTCGCGCGGCGGTGCACAGCAGGCTCACGAACAGAAACAGCAGGACGAGACCGACGCCGACCTCCAGCATATGCGACCCGAACATCTCCAACTCCCCGCAGCCTATGTCAGCGGCGTCATCTCCGCTCCGGGAAATTATGAGGGAGGCTGGGAGGGGGGTGGATAAGTCGTGGCGTAGGCGCCGGAAACCTCTATGAAATCATAGGCGGACCTGGTTTCGGCGGGGTGAGGTCACCGCCGCGGAAATTTTTGGGCCGGATTCAGTAAGGGGAGGCCCTCCGATCATGGACACGACCGTCGCCGAACACTTCCGCGGCCTTCACGCTGGCCCCGAAATCCTGATCCTGCCGAACTGCTGGGACACCGCGGGCGCGGCGATCATGGAAGCCGCCGGCGCGAAGGCGGTCGCCACCTCCAGCGCCGCGCTCGCCTGGGCGCACGGCTATCCGGACGGCGACGTGCTGCCGCGGCCGGTGCTGCTTGCGGCGCTGCGCGAGATCAGTCGGGTGATCACCGCGCCACTGACCGCCGATATTGAAGGCGGCTTCACCGATGACTTGGAGGACCTAGCCGATCTGATCGCGGCGGTGATCGACGCCGGGGCCGTGGGCGTCAACCTGGAGGACGGCCGCCGGCCGCCCGAGTTGCACGCGCGCAAGCTGGAGGCCGCCCGCAAGGCCGCCGACCGAGCGGGCGTGCCGCTGTTCATCAACGCGCGCACCGACGTTTATCTCGAGCGGCTGGCGGAGGGCGAGGCGGCGTTCAATGAGACGGTGGCGCGGGCCGAACTCTACCGCGGGGCCGGCGCGGACGGCGTGTTCGTGCCTTGGCCGGCGGAGGCGGAGCTGATCGGGCGGCTGGCGGCCGCCATCGCCCTGCCGCTCAACGTGATGGGGCGCGCGGGCGTGCCGGGCGCGGCAACGCTGCGGGCGCTCGGCGTGCGCCGCGTCAGCTCCGGCGCGCGGCCGTTCCGCGGCGCCTACGGCGCATTGGCGCACTGGACGGCGGACTATCTCCGGCGCGGTGACGCCGGCGTATTCGACCTCGACGGCGCCGCGCCGCCGGATTTCAACGCCCGCTTCGCAAGCCTGCCGCAAGAGCCGTGACCCGCCGCCCGCGCCGCCCTATGTTGCCGCCATGAGCGAGACGCTGGAACGGCCCGAGGTCCCCGAAATCATTGCCGACATCCCGCGCGAGCCGACCCAAGACGGCCCGCGCATCCGTCTCTACCTGGTCGACGGCTCGGGCTACATCTTCCGCGCCTATCACGCCTTGCCGCCGCTAACCCGCAAGTCCGACGGCCTGCCCGTCGGCGCGGTGGCGGGCTTCTGCAACATGCTGTGGAAGCTGCTCTGCGAGATGAAGGCGGACAAGCCGACCCACCTCGCTGTGGTGTTCGACGCATCGGAGAAGACCTTCCGGTCGGAGATCTACGACCAGTACAAGGCGCAGCGGCCGCCCCCGCCCTCGGACCTGGTCCCCCAGTTCCCTCTGGTGCGCGAGGCGACGCGCGCGTTCGGCGTCCCGGCCATCGAGCTGCAGGGCTATGAGGCCGACGACATCATCGCCACCTACGCCCGCCAGGTGTCGAACGCCGGCGGCGAGGTGGTCATCGTCTCCTCGGACAAGGACCTGATGCAGCTGGTGAACGAGCAGGTCTGCCTGCTCGACCCGGTCAAGCAGGTGAAGATCTGCCGCGAGCAGGTGATCGAGAAGTTCGGC
>DASVRA010000020.1:0-1991 GCA_036388855.1 Caulobacteraceae bacterium
GCCGAACGTCCGGCTGCCCTTGAAGACCGCCCCAAGGAAGCCGCGCCTCTTGTGCGCGAGCGGCGAGCCGTGGGTGGCCGGGGCCAGCGCCACGATGCGCTTCAAGCGCCCTCGGCGCCCCTGGTAGGTCGGGAGCCACGAGCGGATGACGAGCATCCCGGTCGAATGGACGATCGCGTCGAAAGGCTCGTCGTCGGACAGGCCGGCGCGCTTCCGGAGGGCGCGGTCGAACCCTTCCACGATGTCTTTGATCGTCACCTCGTTGGTCAGCCACCTGTAGGAGCAGATGTGCACGTCGCCCTCGAGGTAGCCGTTGGCGACGAGCGCGTCCCGCCACGGGACGAAGGACTCGCCCCAATCCGAGCTAGTCGCCCGTGAACAACGCGGTTTTCAGGCGCTGGCGGGTCTCCGTGGCCCGGCTCTGGTGCCTTGGTCGGCGGCCACAAGCAGGGAGAGCAGAACCGCAAAGAGCCGCGCCAGCCACCGCCGGAGCAGGCGGAGGTTGTGGCCCACGGCCGCGAGCAGCGCATTGATCGCGTCGCCTTCGGCGCCGAGCAGGAAATCCGGCCGAGGAGGCCGTCCGACTTCATGTGGCCGATGATGGGCTCGACGGCGTTGCGGCGCCGCAGCTCGCGGCGGATGGTGGGCGTGACGCCGCGCTTCTGCCGGGAGATGAAGACGCGCCCCTTGTCGGCATCGTGGCCGCGGTAGCCGCGGTCGACGTAGGCGCGTTCGATCTCGGTGCCGGTGAGGCGCTCGGTCTGGGCCATCTGGGCCGCCAGGGTGTGGCCGTCATACGGGTTGCCCGGCAGGGCGCGGATGCCGACGAGGAACTGCCCGCCCGGCGCGACGGCGTTGGTGGCGGCGACCGAGACCTTCACGCCGAACTCGAAGCGAGCCTGCGCCTTGCCCTTGCCGATGCACTCCACCTCGGGTGCGTGGAGCGAGTAGAGCTTGTCGCTGCCGCGGTCCTCGCGCCGCTGGCGGAGCAGGCGGGCGATCAGGACGAGCGGCCCGGCGAAGGCGGCCTCCGCCGCGGCGTCGCCTGCGATCTTGCGCCCGATGTCGCGCCAGAGGCGCCCGAGCCAGGTGCGCAGCTGCCGCACCCGCCGCTCGGCCTCGCGTCGCCGACCGGAATGGATCAGCTTGGCGGCCTCGCGCTTGGCCCGCTTCGCCACGCGAAGGTAGGACTGCCGGAGCGCGACGCCGTGCCGCCGGGCCAGGCGCGCCAAGATCTCGATGCCGCGGTGGAGCAGCTTGCTGTCGGTCGGGTGCGCCACCGCCTTCGGCTGCACGGTGGTGTCCACGGTGACGCGGCGGAAGTGCTTGGCCTCCACCGCCCCGCCGCGCTCCGCCGCCGCCAGGCTCTCGGCCAGCAGCACCTCCAGTCGCTCGGCGCCGACGCGCTGGCGCCAGCGCGTCATCGAGGAACGGTCCAGAGGCAGGGCGTGCCGGAAGTATGCCTCGCCGCAGAACAGCTGGACATACGGGCTGTCGAGGAAGCGGGCGCAAACCGCCTCGTCCGAGAGGCCGTCCATGTGCTTGAGCAGGTGCAGCCCGACCATGAGCCGCGTCGGCAGGCCCGGGCGGCCGAGCCCGTCGCGGTAGAGCGGCCCGAACGCCGCCTCGAACCGGCCCCAGTCGGTCAGCCCAGCGAGGCGCACCAGCGGGTGCCGCCGGTCGACGATGTTGTCCAGCTGCGCCCGGAAGAGCTCGTGCTGATCCGCGGCCTCGGGCTGCTTCGGGCGCATCGGCGGGCTCCGTGCGGTGATCCTGGCCATCGAATCACGCCGCGCAATCCGCCTCAATTGGCTCGGTGAGTTTGCAAGGTTTCGGCTGGCTACCCGGCGAAACCTGCGATTCCGGATACTTCTGCCGCACCGGACAACCGCGTATCGCCGCGGTTTCCACGCTTCTTCACGGGCGACTACCTGCTCGTCCGCGGCCCGGAGGCCCGATTCTGGCTGTTCCGCTACACCATGCCGGGCGCC
>DASVRA010000021.1:0-51586 GCA_036388855.1 Caulobacteraceae bacterium
GCAGTGCGGCTCCACCCGCCCGTGGACGGCGTGGCGGCGTGTCCCGGGCGACCGGAGCGCCGCCGCCTGGGGCCGTAACCGCCGGCGCAGGCGGCCAACCCCCAGGCTCCGGGTAGCACCCAAGACGTGCGCCTGCCGGACGCTGGCCGAAAACGAACGCGCGGGGCGTACCGGACCTGCCGAAACGGTTATTCCATTGCTCCGGGCAGCGCCCGGCGCCCCGCCGCCCTCCCGCCTCCGGCCTTAGCCGGAGAGGCACGGCGCGTGGGCGACGTGCAGGGTCTTTGACAAAGTTGGATCGAGCCGGGCCGTCACCAGGTCCCGATCTCTTCCGCCTCCTCGTGGGTGATCGGATGTCCCGCCTTCCTGTGGTCCTCCTCGGCCAGGAACCGCACCGCCTCAAGCGCCGCCATGCAGCCCATTCCCGCTGCGGTCACCGCCTGGCGGTAGACGTCGTCGGTGACGTCGCCGGCGGCGTAGACGCCCTCGATCGCGGTCGAGGCCGTGCCGGGCTTCACCCGCAGGTAGCCGCTCTCGTTGGTCTCCAGCTGACCCGCGAACAGCTGCGAAGCAGGCGCGTGGCCGATGGCGATGAACACCCCGTCGCAGGGGAGGCGTTCCACGGCGCCGGTCTTCACGTTCCTCACCCGCACCCCGGTAACGCCCAGCGGATTGTCGAGCCCTTCCACCTCCTCGACCGCGCTGTCCCAGCGCACCGTGATCTTGGGATTGGCGAACAGCCGCTCCTGCAGGATCCGCTCGGCGCGGAACTCGTCGCGGCGGTGGATGACGGTCACCTTCGAGGCGAAGCTGGTCAGGAACAGCGCCTCCTCCACCGCGGTATTGCCACCGCCGACCACCACCACCTCTTTGCCGCGATAGAAGAAGCCATCGCAGGTGGCGCAGGCCGAGACCCCAAAACCGCGGAACCGCTGCTCCGAGGGCAGCCCCAGCCACTTCGCCTGGGCGCCGGTGGCGATGATCAGCGTCTCCGCCCGCCACTCCGCCCCGGAGTCGCAGAGGATTCTGAACGGCCGCCGCGACAGGTCGGTCTCCACCACCACGTCGGAGACGAACTCCGTCCCTACGTGTTCCGCCTGCGCCCGCATCTGGTCCATCAGCCACGGCCCCTGGATCACCTCGGCGAAGCCCGGATAGTTCTCCACGTCGGTGGTGATGGTCAGCTGCCCCCCCGGCTCGAGCCCCGAAATCAGCACGGGGTTGAGCAGGGCGCGCGCGGCGTAGACGGCGGCGGAATAACCCGCCGGGCCCGACCCTATGATCAGGCAGCGGACGGCGCGGGGCTGGCTCATGGCGCCCATTTAGGCGCGATTCAGCGGAGGCGCGAGCGTGGCGCCGGCGGGGGTCCACAGGATAAGGAAGCGCAATGAACGCCCCTCGCATCCTTCTCGTGCCTGACTGCGGCCCCTCCGTCGGCGGCGGCCACGTCATGCGCTGCCTGACCCTCGCCCGGGCCCTGGCGGCTCAGGGCGCCGAGTGCCGGTTCCTGGCCCAGGCCGAGGCGGGCGCTTTGCTCGATGCGTTCGGCGGCGGCGGCATTGCCCTCACCCTGCTGCCCGGCAGCGGGGGCGTAGCGGTGCTGCCCGACGCCGCCGCTGCCGCGGCCGGCGCAGCAGACGTGATGGTGATCGACCACTATCGCTTCGGCGCGGAGGTCGAGCGGCAGCTGCGGCCGGCCCGCTTGGTGGTCCTTGAGGACCTCCCTAACCGCCCCCACGAGTGCGACCTGCTGGTTGACTCCGGCCTCACCCACACGCCCGAGCACTACGCGCCTATGGCTCCCGGCGCGCGGGTGCTCACCGGACCGCCATACGCCCTGGTGCGGCCGGAGTTCGCCGAACTTCGCCCTGCCACGTTGCAACGCCGCCGGCAGGGCGGGCCGGTGCGCCGGGTGCTCGTCGGGCTCGGGTTGACCGACCTGGAGGAGACCACCTGCCGGGTGCTGGAAGGCCTGCGCAACGACTTCGGCCGTGTGCAGGTGGACGTCTGCACCGGCCGCGCCGCGCCAAGCCTCGACTGCATCCAGGAGCTGGTTGACGGGGACGTGCGCTTCCACCTCCATCTCGACACCCCGCATATGGCCGAACTGATGGCCGCCGCCGACATCGCCATCGGGGCCGGCGGTTCCAGCGTGTGGGAGCGGGCTTGCCTCGGCCTTCCTTCCATCACCGTCGTCCTGGCTGAAAACCAGCGCCCGTTGACCAGTGAGTTGCATCGCCTGGGCGCGACGCTGGCACTCGACCGCTTCGCCTTGGCCTTCGAAGCCATGCTGTCGGGCGAATGGTACGGCCTGCTCGCCAGCCCCGAGGCCCGCCTGCGCATGACCGAAGCCTCGGCGGCGCTCTGCGACGGCCTTGGGGCGCCGCGCGTGGCCGAGGCGGTATTGGCGCTGCTCCAGTAAACAGGGCGAGATGTCTACACCCGGCGGTCGCCGCCGAAGTTATGAAGATCGAGCCGCCCGCGCACGAAGGCGCGCACCTCGTCGGAGGTGAAGAGGCGATCGCCATCGGTATGAAGCGCGTCATAGATCTCGCCGACGAAGGCGTAGTCGTCGGGCCGGTCGACCGTCCAGCGCACCTCGCCCTCCTCCGCTTCCTGGTGATGCCAGCACAGGTGGAACTCGCCGGGTTGCCGGTAGACGAACGGGGTGACGTGCTCGCGCTCGTAGGAGTCGGTGGCCTCCACCCCCGCCCGGCGCAGCACCCACGGCCGCATGACCTCCACGTCCAGCCCTTTGGGAAAGGTGCGACGGCTTTGGGGCGCGTTGGAGGAATAGTCCGCCCCCATCTCCATGTGCCCATCGATGACGCCGTCGATCACGGTGGGATCGGCAAGCGGGCAGTCAGCGGTCAGCCGCACCACCTGCTCCGCCTGCGGGAAACCATCCAGCACCTGAACGAACCGCGCCAGCACATCGTCCAACGGCCCTCGCACCACCTCCAGCCCCATCGGCTCCAGCGTCTCGGCAAGGATGTCGTCGCTCGGGTCGGTGCTGGTGGCGACCACCAGATAATCCACCCGCCGCGCCCCGCTGACCCGCTCGATCTGGCGCCAGATCATCGGCGCGCCCGCCAGGGACTTGAGCACCTTGCCCGGCAGCCGGGTCGAGGACATGCGCGCTTGCAGGATGGCGAGAATCAAAACGGCCGCCCCTGGGTCGAGACTGCCGTGAGGCTAAGCGGGGCGGGGAAGGGCGTCCAGCCGCCGCTCAGACCCACTCCAGCTTCAGGATCTCATAGGCCTTCACCCCGCCTGGCGTGTTCACCTCGACCGCGTCCCCGACTTCCTTGCCGATCATGGCGCGGGCCAGCGGAGAGGTCAGCGAAAGGCGGCCGGCCTTCACGTCGGCCTCGTGCTCGCCGACGATCTGGTAGCGGCTCTCTTCCTCGGTGTCCTCGTCCACCACCGTCACGGTGGCGCCGAACTTCACCTTGTCGCCGGAGAGTTTGGAGACGTCGATCACCTGGGCGCGGGCGATCTTGTCCTCGATCTCGGCGATGCGGCTCTCGATCCAGCCCTGGCGGTCCTTGGCGGCGTGGTATTCGGCGTTCTCCGACAGGTCACCGTGCGAGCGCGCCTCGGAGATGGCGGCGATCACCGACGGGCGCTCGACCGTCTTCAAACGCTTCAGCTCGTCGTCCAGGGTGGCAAAGCCCTGGCCGGTCATCGGCACCTTTTCCATCGTGGGATGCGGCTCGTCTTCCTGGGGGAGAATCAAAAAAACGCCGGCCGCTGAGGGGCCGGTCGGAAGGCCAAAGAGGATAGGGCGGAAGCCCTCGCGGTTCAAGTCTCGACCGGCGGCCGAGTCGCGCGGGTGGAGCGCAGCCGCTTGAACGACAGGTGGGCGAGGATGGCCGCCGGGATCAGGCAGACGGCCGCGACCAGCAGCAGGACCAGCGCCAGCTTGAAGGTCAGCATGAACAGGCCGACGCCCAACACGGCGGCGAGCGCGAGGAGCAGCAGCAGGGCGAGGTTGCGGTTCATGGGAGTTGAACGCCCGCGCCGCCGCCCGGTTCTGGCGCGCTTGAACGGGGAGGGGGCTTCCCCTAGGGTCCGCCGCCTTCCGCGCCCCATCCTCCCTTGCCCTCAATCCAGTCCCTGTCCTTCCAGGACCTGATCCTGAAGCTCCAGACCTATTGGAGCGCCCAGGGCTGCGTGCTGCTCCAACCCTACGACATCGAGGTTGGCGCCGGCACCCTGCACCCCGCTACCGTGCTGCGCGCGCTGGGCAAACGGCCGTGGCGCGCGGCCTACGTGCAGCCCTCACGCCGGCCTGCCGACGGGCGTTATGGGGAGAACCCCAACCGGCTGCAGCACTACTACCAGTTCCAGGTCATCCTGAAGCCCAACCCGCCCGACCTGCAGGAGCTCTATCTCGGCTCGCTGCGCGCCATCGGTCTGGACCTGAACCTTCACGACATTCGATTCGTCGAGGACGACTGGGAGAACCCCACCGTCGGCGCCTGGGGACTTGGCTGGGAGGTGTGGTGCGACGGGATGGAGGTGACGCAGTTCACCTACTTCCAGGGCGTCGGCGGGCTTGAGGTGGATGTGGTCTCGGGGGAGCTCACCTACGGGTTGGAGCGTCTGGCCATGTACCTGCAAGGCGTCGACAACGTGTTTGACCTCCGCTTCAACGACGCCGGCGCGACCTATGCGGACGTGTTCCTGGAGAACGAGCGGCAGCAGTCGGCCTTCAACTTCGAGGTCGCTGACGTGGACGCGCTCAGGCGCGAGTTCGAGGACATGGAGCGGCAGGTTCCGACGATCCTCGACGCCAAAGGGCCGCAGGGGCAGGCGCTGGTGCTGCCGGCCTATGATCGGGTGCTCAAGGCCAGCCACCTGTTCAACCTGATGGACGCCCGGGGCGCCATCGCCGTGGCCGAGCGCCAGAGCTACATCGGCCGCATCCGTGACTTGTGCAAAGCGTGCGCCCTCGCCTGGGCCGCCCAGGAGGAGACCCGCCCATGAAAGCCCGCATCGCCGCATTCTTGGACGACGCCGACCTGGAGTTCGACGCCGAGTTCCGCGCGCCGTGGCTGTTCCTGGGGGCGGGGCTGGAGTTGGACGGCGAACCGGCGGGGCGAGTGTTCGTGGCGTTGCAGCGCGACGAAGAGATCGAGCGTCCCTTCGGCCGCCTGGTGAAGGAAGGGGAGGAGTGGCGCGGCGAACTGCGCGTGGCGCCCGCCGGCCTCGACCTGCTGATCCAGGGCTACATGTCGATGATGCCCTTCCAGTTGACCCTGAACCTAGAGCTGGAGCCAGGCGAAACCGAAGGCGAATTGTTCGCCAACGAACTGGACGTGGCCCTGACGCGCTTCGAACCCTCGGAAGAGCCGGTCTAAGTTGCCCGCGCTCCTGCTCGAAATTCTGTCGGAGGAGATCCCCGCGCGGATGCAGGGGCAGGCCGCGCGTGAGTTAGAGCGGATGGTGCGGGAGCGGTTGGCGGCGGCGGGGTTTCTGCCGGGGGGGCTGGCGGCGTTTGCCGGCCCTAGACGTCTGACGCTGGCGGCGGATGGGTTGCCGCCGGCGCAGGTGGACCGGACAGAGGAGATCAAGGGGCCGCGGGTCGGGGCGCCGGAGCAGGCGCTGGAGGGTTTCCTGCGCAAGACTGGGCTGCAGCGCGAGCAGCTGGTTGAGCGGGACGGCGTGTGGTTCGCTCAACTTCACAAAAAGGGCGAGAGCACCGACCTCTTGGTGGCAAGAATGGTCGCGGACATCGTCATCGATTTCCCGTGGCCCAAATCCATGCGCTCCGCCAACAGCCATTTGCGCTGGGTTCGACCAATCAGAAGAATACTTTGTGTGTTCAACGGGGAGGTCGTCCAGTTCAACATTGAGGGCATCAAGAGCGGCGACCTCACCGAGGGCCACCGGTTCATGGGCAGCGGCGCCCCGGTCCCCGCCCGCACCTTCGATGACTACGCCGAGGCGCTGCGGCGCGAGTTCGTGGTGCTCGATCCGGAGGAGCGCAAGCAGCGCATCCTGGAGGGCGCGCGCACCCTGACCTTCGCGCGAGGGCTGGAGCTGATCGAGGACGCGCCTCTGCTGGAGGAGGTCGCGGGGCTGGCGGAATGGCCGGTCCCGATCCTGGGCGACATGGACCCGGGCTTCCTTGATCTGCCGCCCGAGGTGATCCGCACCTCCATGCGCACGCACCAGAAGTATTTCGCCGTGCGCCGGGCGGGGGAGGCGGCGCTGGCCCCCCACTTCCTCGCCGTCGCCAACATCGAGGCCTCCGACGGCGGCGGGGCGATCGCCCAGGGCAACGCTCGGGTGCTGTCGGCGCGGCTGAACGACGCTCGGTTCTTCTGGGACGAGGACCGCAAGCCCGGCGCGTTCGACCGCTGGCTGGAGAAGCTGAACGGCGTCACCTTCCACGCCAGGCTCGGCACCATGGCCGAGCGGGTGGAGCGGATCACCGCCCTGGCCCGCGAGATCGCCCCCCTGGTCGGCGCCGACCCCGAGCTCGCCGCCAAGGCCGCGCGGCTGGCCAAGGCCGACCTCGCCTCGGGCATGGTCGGCGAGTTCCCCGAGCTGCAGGGGATCATGGGCGGCTACTACGCGCGCATGGCGCCCTATGCCGAGGCGCGGCGCGTGTTCGCCGACATCCCCGCCGACGGTAAGGTGCGCCCCGACGGCTCCGAGGACCCGCTGGTCGAGATCGACCAGATGGTCGACCTCGCCCGCGCCGACCCGCCGGGCGCCTGGTACGCCGGGCTCTCGCGCGGGCAGGTGGACGAGGTCGCCGACGCCGTGCGCGACCACTACAAGCCCCAGGGCCCGAACGACACCGTCCCGACGACGCCGGTGACCGTGGCGGTGGCGCTGGCCGACAAGCTCGACACGCTGGTCGGCTTCTTCGCGATCGACGAGAAGCCGACGGGGTCGAAGGACCCCTACGCGCTGCGGCGGGCGGCGTTAGGGGTGATTAGAGCCGTGCTCGGAACCAACATGCGGGCAGGACTGAAGACGATCTTCGTTCTGGTGCATCAGGCACTGAGCACTAGGGCCGCATTTACGCGAAGCGCCGAGCGATATTGGGCTGTCGAAGAGGCGGTGCGGGCATCGAGCCCTGAACTTCGTCGCAAAGCGGCTGGTGATGCCCTTGGCGATGAGATGTTCGCACCGGTGTTCCGGGAGGAAGGGATTGTTGCAAGCGACCTCCTCGCCTTCTTCGGCGACCGACTGAAGGTCCTTCTCCGCGACCAGGGCAAGCGGCACGACCTGGTGGACGCCGTGTTCGCGCTTGGCGACGACGACCTCGTGCGCATCGTCGAGCGAGTGGAAGCGCTGGACGGGTTCCTCGGGACCGAGGACGGGGCGAACCTGCTGGCCGGCTACAAGCGGGCGGTGAACATCCTGCGGGCCGAAGCCAAGAAGGGCGAGCTGCCCGAGGGGGCGCCCGATCCGGCGCGGCTGACCGAGCCGGAGGAGCAGGCGCTGCACGCGGCGTTGGAGCGGGTGCGCCCGGCCGTGGCAACCCATCTGCAGGCCGAGCATTTCTCCGCCGCCATGGCCGAGCTGGCGGCGCTGCGCGGCCCCGTCGACACCTTCTTCGACCGGGTGCTGGTCAACGCCCCCGACGAGGCCCTGCGCGCCAACCGGCTGCGGCTGCTGGGAGGCGTGCGCGACGTGATGGGCCAGGTGGCGGATTTCGGGCTGGTGGCGGGGTAGGTTCTTCTCCTCTCCCCCTCGATGGGGGAGAGGCCGGGAGAGAGGGTGGGCGAAGACTGGCGACGGGTCAGGCGGGAGAGGCGATCGCCTCTTCGGTGTTCATGCGTCGGGAGTCTTGGCCACGCCCTCATCCCAAACCCTTCCCCCATCGAGGGGGAAGGGCTTTAGAGTGTGACCGTCATTAGGGGCTTGAGGATGCTGGTTGAGGTTCAGGCGCCGCCTGCGCGTTGGGTCTATGCGTTCGGCGGGGGAGGGGCGGACGGCGACGCGAAGATGAAGGACCTGCTGGGGGGCAAGGGGGCCAACCTGGCGGAGATGTCTTCGCTGGGCCTGCCGGTGCCGCCGGGGTTCACCATCACCACCGAGGCCTGCACGCACTTCTACAAGCAGGGGCGCACCTATCCGGCCGATCTAGAAGATCAAGTGCGGGCCGCGCTGAAGAAGGTCGAAGACCAGACCGGCAAGACGTTTGGCGACCCCAACAATCCTTTGCTGGTTTCCGTCAGATCAGGTGCGCGAGCCTCCATGCCAGGGATGATGGATACGGTCCTGAACCTCGGACTGAACGATCAGACTGTTGAGGGGCTGGCGAAGCTGTCGGGCGATCGGCGGTTCGCGTTTGATAGCTATCGGCGGTTTATCCAGATGTATTCGAACGTGGTGCTGGGGCTGGATCACCATGGGTTCGAGGAGATTCTCGACGACCACAAGGAGCGGCTGGGGGTCGGCGTTGATACGGAGCTGGAGGCGTCCGACTGGGAGCGGGTGGTGCGGGATTACCGGGCCTTGGTCGAGAAGCAGCGCGGGGAGGCGTTTCCGCAGGACCCGCACGCGCAGTTGTGGGGGGCGGTGGGGGCGGTGTTCGAGAGCTGGATGAACGAGCGGGCGAAGTTCTACCGGCGCATGCACGACATCCCGGAGAGCTGGGGCACGGCGGTGAACGTGCAGGCGATGGTGTTCGGGAACATGGGGGAGACCTCGGCCACCGGGGTGGCGTTCACGCGCAATCCTTCGACGGGGGAGAAGGCGCTCTACGGCGAGTTCCTGATCAACGCGCAGGGGGAGGACGTGGTGGCGGGCATCCGCACCCCGCAGGCGCTGACCGTGCGGGCGCGGGAGGAGATGGACGACCTGCAGCCCTCCATGGAGGAGGCGATGCCGGAGGTGTTCGGCCAGCTGGGCGCGGTGGTGGAGCGGCTGGAGGGGCACTACCGCGACATGCAGGACGTGGAGTTCACGGTGGAACGCGGCCGGCTGTGGATGCTGCAGACGCGCAACGGCAAGCGGACGGCCAAGGCGGCGCTGAAGGTGGCGGTGGACCTGGCGGGCGAGGAGCTGATCGACCGCAAGGAAGCGGTGCGTCGCATCGAGCCGGAGGCGCTGGACCAGCTGCTGCACCCGACCATCGATCCCAAGGCCGAGCGTCACGTGATCGCCGCGGGCCTGCCGGCCTCTCCGGGCGCGGCGGTGGGCAAGGTGGTGTTCGACGCCGACGAGGCCGAGCGGCTGGGCTCCCAGGGCGAGGCGGTGATCCTGGTGCGCGAGGAGACCAGCCCCGAGGACATCCACGGCATGCACGCGGCCAGGGGCATCGTCACCGCGCGCGGCGGCATGACCAGCCACGCCGCCGTGGTGGCGCGCGGCATGGGCCGCCCCTGCGTCTCGGGCGCCGGAGAAATCCACATCGATACGACGAAAGGCGAGTTCCGCGCCCGCGGCCGCACCGTGCGGGCGGGCGAGACCATCACCATCGACGGCTCCAAGGGCGAGGTGCTGGCCGGCTCCGCCCCCATGATCGAGCCGGAGATGACCGGCGAGTTCTCCGCCCTAATGGGCTGGGCCGACGAGATCCGCACCCTGAAGGTGCGCGCCAACGCCGAGACGCCTCTGGACGCCCGCACCGCGCGCGGCTTCGGCGCCGAGGGCATCGGGCTGTGCCGCACCGAGCACATGTTCTTCGACGAGGACCGCATCGCGGCGGTGCGCGAGATGATCCTGGCCGACGACGAGGCGGGGCGCCGCGCGGCCCTGGCCAAAATCCTGCCCATGCAGCGGGGCGACTTCGCCGAGATCTTCCGCATCATGGCGCCGCTGCCGGTGACCATCCGCCTGCTCGACCCGCCGCTGCATGAGTTCCTGCCGCACGGCGAGGAGGACCTGCGCGCGGTGGCCGCCGCCACGGGGCTGGACGCGGGCAAGCTGATGGCGCGCGCGGCCGAGCTGCGCGAGACCAACCCGATGCTGGGCTGGCGCGGCTGCCGCCTGGGCGTGGCCTTCCCCGAGATCTACGAAATGCAGGTGCGCGCCATCTTCGAGGCCGCCTGCGACGTGGCGGCCGAGGCCGAGGCCCCGCGCCCGGAGATCATGCACCCGCTGGTCGCCACCGGCGCCGAGATGGCCTACCTGCGCGAGCTGACCGACCGGACCGCGCGCGAGGTGATCGCCGAGCGCGGGGTGGAGATCGCCTACCAGGTCGGGACCATGGTGGAGCTGCCGCGCGCGGCGCTGCGGGCGGGCGACCTGGCGGAGACGGCGGAGTTCTTCTCCTTCGGCACCAACGACCTGACCCAGACGACGTTCGGGATTTCGCGGGATGATTCCGCGCGGTTCCTGGGGCCGTACCTGCAGAAGGGCATATTCGAGAAGGACCCGTTCGTCACCCTGGACGCCGACGGCGTGGGAGACCTGATCCGCATCGCTGTGGAGCGGGGGCGGAAGGCGCGGGCCGACATCAAGCTCGGCATCTGCGGCGAGCACGGCGGCGACCCGGCCAGCATCCGCTTCTGCCACGAGGCGGGCCTGGATTACGTCAGCTGCTCGCCCTACCGGGTGCCGATCGCGCGCCTGGCGGCGGCGCAGGCGGCGTTGGCGGAGGGGGAGAGGGATCGGTGACTTGCTCCTCCAACTGCGACAGCGTATAAGAACGTAGGTATCGGAGGGCTCCTTCAGTGAGCGCGATGGAGAGTAAGCCCCTTGCGGATGAGGTGGTGTGGAAGATTCGCAACACCGTACTGGGGCTGATAGTCATTTTTCTTGGTGGTCTTGGTGCGATAGCAATCAACGCCTTTGGTGTGCTTCCTGACGCACGTAAAGACGCAATTCTTGAGCGTGTGTGGCCTCGGTCTATGGCTGCCAGACCGATAGACACTAAGCACCAGGCAGGTATTGTGCCGGATCCCGGTAATCTGTCTGCTTCTAGTGTCAAGCGTGACGCGACAGACCGACTGGGTCAGGTGGCAAAGAGTACGGCTAACGCGGCGGACGAGAAAATACAGAGCGTTAGGCGGCGGGACCGTACGAAGGATTCGTCGTCGAGCACGCATATTCAACAGAAGGATCAATTCGTGTCTAATAGCGGGCCAATTATTGCCACGGATGACGGCATCGCCATTGGTAGTGTCGGCAACTACTACAATGTTGAAGAATAGTATCTTTTTCACTTTTCTTCTAGTAATAGGCGTTGCCGAAACAGGTAGCGTGTTTGGTCAAATCCCTCAGCCTGCGCCAGCGGTGGCCGCTTATGATCGAGGGGTTGCTATTAATCGCGCTGAAGCCGTTTACATTTTTCGTGGTTTGCCGGGGAGCACACCTCGGCAAAAGCTTGGCTATGTAATGAAAGCCTACACAGAAGGTTTGCAAGCCGCTGTTCAACTTTCGTCCAACCGGCCCGTGTTTAGCTGGATGCTAGAAGACGATGCGTTGATGGTCGACGGACAGAGAGCTGTAATGCTATCGTTGACAGCCTCAACCAAGGAATGGCTGAAGGTTAGGTTTCCGCATCTACGACCTTGCACCATTGGCAAAGATTACGCTGTGGGTGGGATCGGCATTTTCCCAAATGGCGATCAAACGGTTGAAGTGCGTGTCCTAGATGCCGACCAGCCTGTTGTAAAGAAGATCTGCAACTCGCTAGGTCAAAATATCTCCGGACTAAGTCCCACTGAAGAAGGGAATGAAGAAGGACTCAGCCGTTACGAGCTGTATGCTGGCGAGTACGATGCCCTCCAAATCGTCTTGCATTCGGGAGCTGTGGCCGAGTCGTCATTATATTGGAAGGGATTAGGCCTACCATCACCACTAAGCTTAAGCGACGAGGACTCATCTGACAAGGAGGAGATGGTCGGCTTTGGTACCGAATTGTTGTCCTCCGGCCACGCTGTTATGCAAGCCGATAGCATTTCCCCTGAGTTTGTCGGTGTGACAAGCGACAGCTTCACGCCTCAGGCTCGTGCGGTCTTCGGAGTCGAATTGGATAAACTGCAAGGAGAATGGACTCATTACATCAGCACTACAGGTTACACCATCCGGCCCAACCTACTGCCTGCTTCACAGATAGGCAGCCCCTCCATGTGGAAAACGCGGCGTAACCTGAATAAATATATTCGATCTCTTAATTGCGTTGCCGTAAGGTTTGCTACCGAGCACAAGTATTTTGACCCTAGGGATAGTAATATATATGGACAATGTGTTTCCGCATGGGCGAAGTAGATAGTGGGTAACAGATGCGAGCGGAAACAGGAGCGGCATCCTAGACGTCGCGCCACCGCTCCGCCTTGCATCACGAAGAGAGTGGGCCTTCGCATCTTGGATGATCTTCGCCGGGTGGCAGCGGCCACTCAAGGGTGGCGCGTCTCGCCATCGCTCCGCTACGGGTCGCAGGCGCGCCCTTGACTGGTCGATCCCGTCCGGCACGCTCGCTGCCAAGAGGTTGAAGGCGGTGGTGTGAAGGCCTCCACTCAACCTTTTTCTCCTCGCGGGAGAAGGGTAGGAGCGCCCGCCTACGCCCCCACCGTCACCGGCAGCTTCAGGAACACCCGCCCCGAACGCGACGGCTCCGGCAACGCGCCCGCGCGGATGTTCACCTGCAGGGCCTGCAGCATCAGGGCCGGGGCGGACAGGGTGGCGTCGCGTGCGGTGCGCATGGCGACGAACTCGTCCTCATCGATCCCCTCGCGCACGTGGACGTTGCTGCGGCGTTCCTCGGCGACGGTGGTCTCCCAGCGGAACTCCTGGCGGCCGGCGGGCAGGTAGTCGTGGCCGACGAAGACGCGGGTCTGGGGCGGCAGCGCCAGCACCTTGCGGATCGAGCGGTAGAGGGTGCGCGCGTCGCCGCCGGGGAAGTCGGCGCGGGCGGTGCCGTAGTCGGGCATGAACAGGGTGTCGCCGACGAAGGCGGTGTCGCCGATCAGATAGGCCACGTCGGCGGGCGTGTGGCCGGGGGTTTCCAGCACCCCGATGGTGAGCTCGCCGAGCGGCAGCCGGTCGCCTTCGTCCAGCAGGTGGTCGAAGGCGCCGCCGTCGGCCGCCATGTCGTCCGCCTCGAACAGGGGGATGAAGGTCTCCTGCACCTGCACGATGCCGGCGCCGATGGCGATCTTCGCGCCCGTTTTGCGGCGGATGTAGTCGCCGGCCGAGAGGTGGTCGGCGTGGGCGTGCGTCTCCAGCACGTAGTGGAGGTTCAGGCCCTGGTCGGCGGCGGCGTCCAGCATGGCGTCGGCGGAGGCAGTCGAGAGGCGCGCGGCCCTGGGCTCGAAGTCCAGCACCGGGTCGATCACCGCGGCCGCCCTAGTCGCCGGGTCGCTGACCAGATAGCTGGCGGTCGAGGTGGCGTGGTCGAAGAACGCCTGGACCTGGGGGTTCATGGCAGCCTCCCTGGCGCGCAGTGCGCATCTGCCGCCGCCGCCTCTGCAGCGCCGCTGGGTGCCAATAACACTGTTCCTCTACCTCGCAAGGTTTCCCGCTCCCGGCGGTAGAGGGACGAGCCCGGGGCCTGCGTTCGCTGGCGGACGGGAGGGTGAGGGATCACGGCCCCTGCAATGACCCGCCGTGTATGGGCGCCTCCCGGCGCCATCAGTGCGCGTCCAGCTCTTTATCCGCATATTTTGGTTGGCATCCGGAAGCAGATTCAAGGGCTTAACTTGTCGTAAAGCGAAGCTATCCCCGCCTGTCCGCGCGACCGTATTATTGCGACATGAAGCCCGCCGACCCCAGAAAAGACCAATGGCCGGATGGCCGAATGGCCGGATGGCCGACGTGTGAGAAGCGGCCATCTTCCCGGAAAACTGGCGGAGATCCTGAAGAGCGGCCGCCAGCCGCACCCAAGCTTGCCACACGAGCGCTGGCGCGGTTCTATGCATAACGCCGTCCGCCGAGGGAGGGCCGAACTCAGCGGGAGAGCGGCCATGGCCACCTTCATCGGAACCGACGTCAACGACACCTTCAACGGCGGCGTCGCCAACGACAGCATCCGGGGCGAGGGCGGGAACGACAGTCTCTCGGGCGGCGGCGGGGCCGACACCATCCACGGCGGCAGCGGCGCCGACACCATGCTGGGCGGCGACGGTAACGACCAGCTCTGGGACGACGTGGGGAACGACACCATCCGCGGCGGCGCGGGCGTGGACTACATCCTGGCCAGGACGGGCGGGGCGGACGTGCTCGACGGCGGCGGCGGCGGGCAGGACTGGCTGAATTTCCAGGAGATCGTCGTCGACGGCGGCGTGAACATCGATCTGCTGGTCACCACGGCCCAAGACACCGGCGCGGCGGGCGTCGACACCCTCACCGGGTTCGAGAATGTGTTCGGCGGGCATCAGGACGACTTCATCTACGGCAGCGACGTGGCCAACCAGCTGCAAGGCTACGCCGGCAACGACTGGCTGGCCGGACGGGGCGGAGACGACGTGCTGGGATCGGACCAGTACGGCGAGGGCAACGATTCGATGTTCGGCGACATCGGCGACGACACCATCTACGCCATCGGCGGCGACGACCTGGTGGACGGCGGCGAGGGCGTCGACGTCCTCAGCTTCGCCCGTTTCGTCCTGCCCGGCGGAACGGAGCTGGACGCGCGCATCAATCTGCAGAGCACCGGGCCGCAGACCACCTTCTCCGGCAGCACCGTCACGGTCAGCGGCATCGAGGCGGTCCGCGGCGGCGGCGGCAACGACAGCCTGGAGGGCAACAACGGCGACAACACCCTGTGGGGCGCGAGCGGCGACGATGTGCTGGCGGGTTCCTACGGGGAGGACGTGCTGGACGGCGGGACTGGCAACGACTCGCTCTATGGCGGCGGCAGCGACGACCTTCTGCTCGGCGGGACGGGCAACGACACGCTCAGCGCCGCGTCCGGCGGCTCGACCCTGGTGGGGGGGCTGGGCGACGATCTCTATGACGGCTCCGCTTATGGCGCGATCGCCAGCTTCGCGGCGTCCGAGACATCCATCTACGTCACCCTGAGCTTCACCTACGCCCAGCTGACGCACGAGGGCAGCGACACCTTCGTGGACATCAACGGGCTGATCGGCTCCAAGTTCGACGACGCCTTCATCGGCGGGACGGACGCGGACACGCTGATCGGCGGCGCCGGCCGCGACACCCTGCACGGCGCCGAGGGCGCCGACTCGCTCGTGGGGGGCAAGGGCGCGGACGTGCTGATCGGCCGGGCTGGGCGCGACGTGCTGACCGGCGGGGGGTCGGGCGACGTGTTCAGGTTCCTGTCCCTGTCCGACAGCCCCTCGCTCGGCGCCGACCGCATCACCGACCTGACGGGCAGCGACCTGATCGATCTGTCGGGCATCGACGCCAACGTCTTCGCCAGGGGGGATCAGGCGTTCACCCTGGTGAACCAGCACAGCGGGATCGGCCAGGCGGTGCTGACCTACAACCCGGACAGCGGGCGCACGTCGCTGGCGCTCTACACCAACTCGGACAACACCATCGACGGCTACATCGTGATCGACGGGAACCGCGAGGATTTCGACAACTTCGAACTCTGATCAGCCAGGGGCGTTGGCCTCGAACGGCGCCATCTGGGCGGCCAGCGCGCGGGCGAAGGCGGGGCGAGCCGTGCAGCGGGCGAGATAGGCGCCGAGCGCGGGGGAGCGGTCCACCAGGTCGGTGTGGCGCAGGATGCGCAGCACCGTGGCCATCATCAGGTCGCCGGCGGTGAAGCGGTCCTCCAGCCACTCCCGGCCGTCCAGGCGGGCCTCGACGGCGGCCAGGCGGCGCTCGACGAATCGACGGCGCCGGGCCGGCGGGCCTGGGCCCAGGGCTCGTCCTTGAAGAACAGGTCGATGGAGGTGAGGTTCTGGACGCCGGGCTCGACGGAGTTGAGGGCGGCGAACACCCAGCCGATGGCGCGGGCCCGGGCGGCGGGATCGCGCGGGAGCAGGGTTTCGGAGCGTTCTCCTATGTGCAGCACGATGGCGCCGGATTCGAAGAGGGTGAGCCCGTCTTCCTCGTAGACCGGCACCTGGCCGAAGGGCTGTAGCGCCCGGTGTTCGGGCGCGTTCTGCTCGCCCGGGGCCACAAGGCGCTCCTCGTAGGCGAGGCCGGCCTCCTCCAGCGCCCAGCGGACGCGCAGGTCGCGCACCAGCCCCTGGGCGAAGGGCGGGACCCATCGGAAGGCGGTCACCCTGATCATCGCGTCCTCCACGGCCGGCACGCCCATCCCATGTTATATGGGCCGGCGCCAAGATCGAGGCCGGAGCGGCGGGCTAGCTGGCGGCTTCCCTTCGGGAGCGGTAGCTTGGCCCGACAGGAGGCTCCATGAAGCTCGGTGTCCCTTTGCGCCAAGGCGCGGCCGTCCTGGCGCTCGCGGCCGCAGGCTGTGGGGAGCCGTCCTCCGCCGCCAGGGGTGCGCAGGACGCAGCGGCGGCCACGAAGCAGGTCTCCGCGCTCCGGCTTACCGCCCCCAGGGCGGCGCACTCGGTCGTCTCGCTGCCTGACGGCCGCGTGCTGTTCATCGGCGGGTGCACCGAGGACAGCTGCGAAACCGGCCCCGCCGGCGCGGGAGTCGACGTGTACGATCCACGCGGGGGGACGGTCAGGTCGGCGGGTCGGCTGACGGGACCGCGCACGAGCGGCGCGGTGGCGGTGCTGCCGGGCGGGGACGTGCTGGTGGCCGGCGGTTGGTCCGGGCCGGCGGTCACGGACGCGGTGGAGCGGTTCGATCCGTCCACGGGAAGGTCGCGGCGGCTCAAGCCGCTGGCCGTGGCGCGCGCGGACATCGCCACGGCGGTGCTGGACGACGGGCGGGTGCTGCTGGCCGGCGGGTATTCCGGCGGGCGGGCGCTGGACGTGGTCGAGCTGTTCGATCCCCGGACCGACGCGATCACGCGCCTGCCTCCCCTGTCCTCGCCCCGCGCGGGCGCCATGGCGGTGAAGCTGGAGGGGGGACGCGTCCTGGTCGTCGGCGGCGGCGAGGGGACGGGATCGGACCTGGCGCCCAGCAACAGGGCCGATGTCGTCCAGGTCGGAGCCGGGAGCCGGCGCGTGGGCGATCTCCGGACGGCCCGCTACAAGCATGCCGCGGTGGCTATCGGCGGCGGCCGCGTCGCCGTGATCGGCGGCTCCGACGCCCGGGACAACCAGGGCAAGATCCGGTCCATCGAGATCTTCGACCCGGCCACGGAGCGGTTCACCTCCGGCGGATCGGCGGCCGAAGCCCGGTACAAGATCGGCAGCGCGGTCGTGGCGCTGCGGGACGGCCGCGTGTTCATCGGCGGCGGGGGGACCCGGCCGGAAATCTATGATCCGTCCGCCGGGCGAAGCTCGCTACTGGACGCGCCGGCCTCGGCGCCCTTGAACTTCGCCGCCGCCGCGCGCCTGGCGGACGGCAGGGTGGTCGTCGCGGGGGGCTACACGGAGGACGGCATCCACGTGACGGACGCCGTCACCGTCTACTCGCCCTGACCGCGCCCGCGGGTGAACCGCGAGCGCTTGCGCCTAGCGCGCCGCGTCCATCATCCGGGCGAACCGGTCGAACAGGTAGAGAGAGTCCGTCGGCCCAGGCGACGCCTCGGGGTGGTGCTGGACGCTGAACACCGGGCGGCCCTCGAGCGCGATGCCGGCGTTGGAGCCGTCGAACAGCGAAACGTGGGTCTCGCGCATGGGGGCGGGGAGGGTGGAGCGGTCGACGGCGAAGCCGTGGTTCATCGAGACGATCTCGACCTTGCCGGTGTCGAGGTCCTTCACCGGATGGTTGGCGCCGTGGTGGCCCTGGGCCATCTTCACCGTCTGGGCCCCCAGCGCGCGGGCCAGCATCTGGTGACCGAGGCAGATGCCGAACACCGGCTTGCCGCTGTCGACCAGCTTCTTGATCTCCGGAACGGCGTACTCCCCGGTGGCGGCGGGGTCGCCCGGGCCGTTGGAAAGCACCACCCCGTCGGGGTTGCGCGCCAGCACCTCCTCGGCGGTGGCGGAGGCGGGCAGCACCGTGGCGCGGGCGCCGACGCTGGTCAGCGCGCGCAGGATGTTGCGCTTGATCCCGTAGTCCAGCACCACGACCTCGTACTTCGGCGGCGCGTCCTTGGCGTAGCCCTGCGGCCAGGCCCACAAGCCCTCTTCGAAGGTGAAGGGCTGCAGGCAGGTGGCCTCCCTGGCGAGGTCCAGCCCTTCCAGCCCGGACCATTCCCGCGCCTGGGCGACCAGGGCGCCGAGGTCGAAGGCGCCATCGGGCGAGTAAGCGATCACCGCGTGGGGCATGCCCTGCTCGCGAATGCGGCGGGTCAGCGCGCGGGTGTCTATCCCCGCAAGCCCCACGACCCCCCGCCGCTTCATCCAGGTGTCGAGGTCCGAGCCGGCGCGCCAGTTGGACGGCGCGGTGGGCAGGTCGCGGAACACGGCGCCGCGGGCGGCGGTGCGGGCCTCGTTGCCGAACTGCTCCACGTCTTCGTAGTTGGCGCCGATGTTGCCGACGTGCGGGAAGGTGAAGGCCACGATCTGGGCCATGTAGGAGGGGTCGGTCAGGATCTCCTGGTAACCGGTCATGGCGGTGTTGAAGCAGACCTCGCCCACCGCCGAGGCCTGGGCGCCGACGCCGATGCCCTGGAACACCGTCCCGTCCGCCAGCGCCAGGACTCCGGTGGCGCCCCGCATCAGCTCGGCCATGGGCGCCTCCTCCTCCATCCGCGTGAACGGGCGCTGAGGTAGGGATTCGCGCAAGGGGGGTCAAACGGTTCCCAAGCCGCAAGGGGGCGGCTAAACATCCGCCATGCTCCAGCTGCGTCCCAACTGCGAGTGCTGCAACCGCGACCTGCCGCCAGAGAGCCCCGAAGCGCGTGTCTGCACCTTCGAGTGCACCTTCTGCGCCGCTTGCGTGGAAGGGACGCTCGGAGGCGTCTGCCCCAACTGCGGCGGCAACTTCGTGCCCCGGCCGATCCGGCCGCCGGCCGAGCTCGTGCGTCATCCGGCGTCGACGGTGCGGGTGGTCAAGGCGCACCCCGGCTGCGCCGCCGCCTGATGCTGAGCCTGCGTGGGGCGGCGCCCGACGACGTTCCGACGATCCTGTGGCTGATCGGCGAACTCGCGGCCTATGAGCGGGAGCCTGACGCGGTGGAGGCGAGAGAGGCGGACCTCCGGGCGGCGTTGTTCGGGCCAAACCCTCGGGTGTTCTGTGAGATCGCGGAGTGGGGTGGCGAGGCGGCGGGGTTTGCCCTGTGGTTCTACAACTTCTCCACCTGGAAGGGGCGGCACGGGCTGTATCTGGAAGACCTGTTCGTGCGGCCCGAGCATCGCGGGCGGGGGATCGGCAAGACGCTGCTGCAACGGCTGGCGCGGCGGTGTGTGGACGAGGGGCTGGGGCGGTTCGAGTGGTGGGTGCTCGACTGGAACGAGGACGCGATCGGCTTCTACCGCTCGCTGGGCGCGGTTCCGATGGACGAGTGGACGGTGTTCCGGCTGAGCGGGGAGGCGCTTGAGCGGCTGGCGTCACCAACCTCGTCATCCTGAGGCCGCTCGGCGGCCGTCTCAATGGACGTGCGGTGCGTGGTTCGAGACGCGGCGCTTGCGCGCCGCTCCTCACCGTGACGAGATAGAGTAGATGAAGGGGCTGACCATGGACCGACTGTTCGCCACCGCCGCTCTCGCGGCGCTCTCGCTGGGAATGATGGGGGCGGCGCCCACGCCGGCCTACGACGTGCTGGTGCGGGGCGGGACGATCTACGATGGGTCGGGCGGGGCGCCGTTCGCGGGCGACGTGGGGGTGAAGGGGGACAAGATCGTCTGCGTGGGGCGCTGCCCGGGCGCGGCGGGGCAGGTGATCGAGGCGCGGGGGCAGGCGGTGTCGCCGGGCTTCGTCAACATGCTGAGCTGGGCGGTCACTTCGCTGTTCGTCGACAAGTCGGCAACCAGCGACCTGAAGCAGGGGGTGACGCTGGAGGTGTTCGGCGAGGGCAACTCCATGGGCCCAGTGAACGCCGAGATGATCCGGCTCGACAAGCAGCGTCAGGGCGACCTCAAGTACGACATCGACTGGACCACGCTCGGCCAATACCTGGAGCGGCTCGAGCGTTCGGGCGTGGCGCCCAACGTGGCGTCATTCGTGGGCGCCACGACCGTGCGGGTGCACGAGCTCGGCGAGGGCGATGTGGACCCCGCGCCCGAGCAGCTGCAGCGCATGCGGGCGCTGGTGCGCCAGGGGATGGAGGAGGGGGCGCTGGGCGTCGGCTCCTCGCTGATCTACGCGCCGGCGAGCTATGCCGAGACGCCGGAGCTGGCGGCGCTGGTGACGGAGGCCGGCAAGTGCGGCGGGATGTACATCAGCCACATGCGCAGCGAGGG
This sequence comes from Caulobacteraceae bacterium, assembly GCA_036388855.1. Taxonomy (GTDB): domain Bacteria; phylum Pseudomonadota; class Alphaproteobacteria; order Caulobacterales; family Caulobacteraceae; genus DASVRA01. Next base: position 20,263 of record DASVRA010000021.1, read on the forward strand.
GAACAAGCTGATCGAGGCGACCGACGAGCTGATCGAGATCTCGCGGCTGTCGGGGGCGCCGGCCGAAATTTACCACATGAAGCAGGGGGGGCGGTCCAACTGGGCCAAGCAGGCGCCGATGATCGCGCGGATCGAGGCGGCGCGGGCGCGGGGGCAGCGGATCACCGCCGACATGTACACCTACACCGCGGGCGCGACGGGCCTGGACGCGTCGATGCCGACTTGGGTGCAGGCCGGCGGGCTTGAAGAGTGGATCGCGCGGCTGAAGGATCCGGCCACCCGGGCCAAGGTGATTGCCGAGATGCGCAGTCCCAACACGGAGTGGGAGAACCTTGGCCTGCATGCCGGGCCTGAGGGCATCCTGCTGATCGGGTTCAAGAACCCGAAGCTGAAGCCGCTGACCGGCAAGACGCTGGCGGAGGTGGCGAAGATGCGCGGAGTTAGTCCGCAGGACGCCGCCATCGACCTGGTGATCGAGGACGGGTCGCGTGTCGACACGGTCTACTTCCTGATGAGCGAGGAGAACGTGAAGCGCCAGACCGCGCTGCCGTGGATGAGCTTCGGGTCGGACGCGGAGGCGTCCAAGCCGGAGGGGGTGTTCCTGCTGTCGAGCACCCATCCGCGCGCCTACGGCAACTTCGCCCGAGTGCTGGGCAAGTATGTGCGTGACGAGAAGGCGGCGACGCTGCAGGACGCGGTGCGGCGCATGTCGGCGCTGCCGGCGAAGAACCTGTCGCTTGAGGGGCGGGGGATGCTGAAGCCCGGCTACTTCGCCGACGTGGTGGTGTTCGACCCGGCCAAGGTGCAGGACCACGCCACCTTCGAGAAGCCGCAGCAGTTCGCCACCGGGGTGAACTGGGTGCTGGTCAATGGCGGTGTGGCGCTGAAGAACGGCGAGCCGACCGGCGCCGCCACCGGCAAGTTCGTGCGCGGCCGCGCGTGGACGGGCCGGCCCGGCGGCGGCTGTAAGGCGAGCGCCAAGGACTGGACCTGGGCCTGGTGAGTTAATCCGCAACGGCGGCGGTTGCCGACGCCGGCGGCGCTTCCCAGCTAGCGGGGCTCAATCCGGGAGCTCCGCATGACCCAGCCGATCCAGGTTCATTTCTGGCCCACGCCCAACGGGCACAAGGTCACCATCGCGCTGGAGGAGATGGGGCTGCCCTATGAAATCGTTGCAGTGAACATCGGCCGGGGCGAGCAGTTCTCGGCTGAGTTCGCCAGGATCAGCCCCAATCGGCGAATGCCGGCGATCATCGATCCTGAGGGGCCGAACGAGCGGCCGATCTCGGTGTTCGAGTCGGGAGCGATCCTGCAATACCTCGGCCGCAAGAGCGGGCGGTTCTATCCGGCCGATGAGCGGGCGCGGGTCGAGGTGGACGAGTGGCTGTTCTGGCAGATGGCCGGTTTGGGGCCGATGGCGGGGCAGGCCAACCACTTCCGCGTCTATGCGCCGGCCATGGCGCGCGACCAGCGGATGATCGCCTACGGCGTGAACCGCTACACCAACGAACTGCACCGGCTCTACGGCGTGCTGGACGAGCGGCTGGCGGAGCGGGAGTTCGTCGCGGGCGAGTACTCGATCGCCGACATGGCGTGCTGGCCGTGGGCGCGCAGCCCGGGTTCACGGGGAATCGACCTTGGGGAGTTCCCCAACGTCGCCGCCTGGGTGGAGCGGGTCGGGGGGCGAGCGGCGGTCCAGACGGCACTTGCCATGGGAGATGCCGCCCGCAAGCAGGCGGTCGATCTGGGCGGGTCAGGCGCGGACGCGGAGGCGCAGCGGCGCATCCTGTTCGGCCAGCGCGCACGGCGGTAACCGCTTCTCCCGCTCACGGGAGAGGGAGGCGCCCGCGCTACTAAGCCGCGCGGGAGGTGTGGAGTTTATCTTCCGTTTACTTTGCGCCGTCGCAGTAGGGAGCAGCTACTGTTGAGCTTAACTATATGTTCAGCCCGGCGCGTATTCCCTTTGCTTGGGTTGATCCAGCGGTGTTCGCCGGATCGGGGATGAAGGGGATGATCATGCAGGCTTGCATGGAGAGCGAGGGCCAAGGCGCCGTGCCGCTGCCCAGCGTGGATTCCACCGGCGACGAGCTGTTCCGCATGGGGCTGATGTATTCCACCGGCCAGGGCGGGGCGCCGCTCGACTACATTTCGGCGCACATGCTGTTCAACCTGGCGGCCATGCGCGGGTCGCTGGAGGCGAAGGTCTACCGGCGCGAGCTCAGCCGCGAGATGGCGCAGAACGAAGTGGCCGAGGCCCAGCGCGCGGCGCGCGAGTGGCTGGCGACGGGATAATTAGAAGCCGCTGTAGCCGTTCAAGGCGTAGCTGAAGCCGAAGGAGAACGGCAGCACGTTGCGAAGCTGCTGCACGAACAGGCCCGCTTCCGCGATGGTGGTGCGGGGCACGTAGACGATGTCGAAACGACGCAGCGGCACGGCGTCGGCAGTGGCCGGATCGGTGAGGCCGCGGCGCAGGTCGGCGGTCCGCATCATCGCCTGGCCCTCGGGGCCGCGCCGGAGGATCACCACCTGGTTGCGCCTCGCGGTTTCGCTGAAGCCGCCGGCCTGGATCACCGCCTGCAGCGCGTCGATGGCGCCGGGCATGTCGTAGAGGCCGGGCTTCTCCACCGCGCCGCCGACGAACACCTTGAGCGGCACGGTGGTGCGGGCGTTGACTGACACGTCGGGATGGACCAGCTGCTCGGCGTAGGAGGCGCTCAGCGCCGCCTGCACCTCCAACGTCGTGCGGTCCGCCGCCATCACGGGGGTGATCAGCGGCAGGCTGATGCGGCCGTCGGGCTGGACGATCACCGTCTTGTTCAGTTCGGGGGCGGAGGGGACGGTGATCTCCAGCTCGTCGCCCGGGTAGAAGCGGTAGGGCGGCTCGGCGTCGGTCCAGTTGGCGTAGGCGACGTTGGGGAAGGCTGCGGTCGGCTGGGGCTTAGGCGTGAACGGCTCGCCGGTGCTGGCGCAGCCGGACGCCGCCAGCGCCGCGGCCGACAGGGCTGCAAGGCCGATCTTGGCTCTCGTGGTCATGGAGCGGACTCGCCAATTAAGCTCGTCCCCCATCACACAGCGAAAAGCTGTAACCCCGGGTTAACCGCGTGGCCTCACAGGTTAACGGGCTAGTGCGAGGCTCTCCGAGTCCCATGATCCAGTCCCGTGTCGCCGATGAGCCGGCCGCGCCCATTCCGAACGGCTGGGCAGCGCGGCCCCGCTACACGGCGTCCGACATCCTGACCCTGCTGTGGCGCGACCGCGGGCTGATGGCGGCGGTGTTCCTGGCCTTAGCGGTGCTGGGAGCGATCCCGGCGCTGCTGATGACCAAGACCTACACCGCTAATGCGTCTCTGCTGGTGCGGCTCGGTCAGGAGTATGTCTATGAGCCGAACCTGGGCGACGCGGCGCGGGGCGCGGTGTCGACCAACGACACCATCGTCCAGTCGGAAGTGGAAATCCTGTCGAGCCGGGGGCTGAAGGAGCGGGTGATCGCCGACCTCGGCTTTAACAAGGTGTTCCCCAAGCTGGCGCGCAACTACGCGGCCGCCGACGAAGTCGGCAAGCGCGCGATCATGACCAAGGCGATCACGGCGATGAGCAAGGACCTGACGGTGGGTTCGGCTCCGCAGAGTTCGGTGATCCGACTGGCCTACACCGACGAGAATCCCCGCTTGGCGGCCCAGGTGCTGAGCAAGCTGCTGGACCACTACCTGGTCTACCGGCAATCGGTGCTGGCGGACGGATCGAGTCAGTACATCCGCGACCAGCGCGACGCCTTTGCCGCGCGGCTGGAGGCGATCGACGCGGCCTACGAGCAGTTCCTGACCGAGAACGCCATCGGCGATTTTCAGGCGGACCGGACGGCGCTGAACACGCTGCAGGCGTCGCTGGTGGACGAGCGGTTCCGGGTGGCGGCGCGTTTGAGCGAGGTCGAAGGGCGGCTGGGCGAGATCGCTCGCCAGGCGCTGGCGGCGGCGCCGCAGATCGAGATGTATCGCGACACCGATCCGTCGACGCAGGCACGCCTGAACGCGCTGATGGTCGAGCGGCAGGAGCTGTTGTCGCGTTATAAGCCCACGGCCCAGCCGGTGCGGGACAAGGACGCGCAGATCGCCGAGGTGCGTTCGCTGGCGCAGCGGGGACAAGGTGAGGGGGCGCGCCGGTTCGGCGTCAACCCGATCTATCAGACGGTGCAGACCGAGAAGATCCAGCTCAGCGCCGAGGCCGCCTCGCTGCGCGAGCGGCAGGGGGCGCTGGCGGCCCAGCTGGAGCAGGTCGGCGAGCGGCGGCGGCTGTTCAACGAACTGGAGCCGCGCTGGACCGAGCTGACCCGCGACCGGGAGGTGCTGCAGGCCAACATCAAGGCGCTGGTCGAGCGCGAACAGCGGGGACAGGCGGCGGAGGCGATCGCGCGCAAGAGCAACGACAACATCCGCGTGGTGCAGCGGCCCTCCGTGCCGGCGCAGGGCAAGAGCCTGCGCAAGGTGGCGCTGCTGCTGGCGCTGATGTTCGCCGGGTTCACGGCGCTGTGCGTGGGGCTGGCGCGGGTGTTCCTGCGCCGCGGTTACCCGACGGCGCTGTCGGCGGGGCGGACCATCGAGCTGCCGGTGCTGGCCACCGCGCGACTGAAGCCCGCCTGACATGGCTTTCCGAACCATGCGCAAGAGCTACCCTGCGGACTCAGCCCCGTCCGGTGATTCGCCCATGGTCGACCTGTCCGCTGAAATGGTCCCGCTGCTGGCCTCGTTCAGGCCGGCGCCGGCGGGGCAGGGAAGGGTGATCCAGTTCGCCGCCGCCCGGTCGGGCGCCGGGGTCTCAACCTTCGCGCGCGAGTTCGCCCGCGCGGCGGCGGCCCAGGCGCGGCGGCCGGTTTGGCTGATAGACCTGGACCTCGCGGCGCCCGGCCAAGCCGAGGCGCTGAAGGCGCAGGCGCGCCGTTACGGCGGCCTGGGTCAGGCGGCGTCGGCGTCTCCGGACGGCACAGCCTTCTTCGCGGTGCAGCCGGCGCTGAGGGCGGCGGACGGGCAGGCGGTCCCTGACGGGAGGTACCTGGAAGGTCGCCGTGTCGGGAACGGGCGACTGTGGGTGGCTCGCTTCCGACGCGAGGCGCTGCGCGGCAAGCAGCAGGCGCGGCTGCTGCCGTCTGGCGACTATTGGCGTACCATGCGACGCTTCGCCGAATGGGTGGTGCTGGACGCGCCGGCGGCCGACCGCTCTGACGCGGCGGTGACGGCGGCGCCGTTCGTGGACGCGACGGTGCTGGTGGTCAGCGCGGACGATCCGGACACCAAGGGGCCTGCCGCGCTGAGATCGGCGATCGAGCAGGCGGGGGGGCGTTGCGCCGGACTGGTGTTCAACCGGGCGCGGATCGAGACGCCGAGGTTCCTGAAGCGGATGCTGGGCTAGAGCGCGCCGATGCGGCGGCAGCCTTCGGCCACCGTCACCACTTCGAAGCCCTGAGCCAGCGCCTCGTCGGCGAGGCGTTCCAAGGCGCCGGGGGTGCAGCCCCATTGGGAGGGCTGCTCGGCCACATCGTGGGTGAACAGGATGACCCAGGCGTTCTGTTGCTTGGCCGCAGCCAGCCAATGGCGGGCGAGGTCTTCGCCTTCGGGCCCCTCAATGCCGACGCCAGGAGCCTGGTTGAGGTCCGCGCCTTGACCGACCAGCCCGCGCCGGACCGAGCGCGAAAGGCCGAAGCGGGGGCCCAGCGCGCGCTTGGACGCGCCCGAGACCTCGCCATAGGGGTAGGCGAAGGTTTCGGGGATCGGCAAGCCCGCCTCGGCGAAGGCGGAGAGGTTCCGCTCCACGTCCTCAATGATGCGCCGGGGCGAGGCGGCGCCGCAGTCGAGGTGGGAATAGGTGTGGCAGGCGATTTCGTGGCCGGCGTCGGCGAGGGCCCTCACGTCGGCGGGAATGAGGATCGGGCCGCTGGGGCTGTCGCCGCCGAGCATGGCCGAGGCGATGAACCAGGTGCCTTTCAGCCCCCGCTGTTCGAGGATTGCGGCGCCGGCGCGGGCGGCGGTGAGGGGCGCGTCGTCGAAGGTGAAGGAGATCATCGGCCGGCCGGGGCCGCGCGGCGCGGGGCGGCGGGCCTGGAGACGCGCGGCGCGGCGGCGGAACTTGCCAAGGAAGCTGCCGCCGTAGACCTCCATCAGATCGCCTCAGCGTAGAGGGCGGCGCGGTAGAGGCGCATGGCGATGGCGCGCATCGCTAGGGGGGCGGCTTCGGCGAGGGCAAAGCGCTTGAGCAGGGGGCGCCACAGGGGCTTGAGCGGCAGGGGGCGCAGCAGGCGCGCGGCGCGGTGGCTGGCGTAGGCCGAGACCACGTCGGGGTGGGCTTGGCTGATGCGGGCGAAGTTGCCGGCGGATTGTTCGTATTTGGCGGCGATCACGGGGGCGCGGTCGAGGCCGAGGTGGGTGGCGGGGTTGTCGACGTGGGCGACGGGCCAGCGGCGGCCCACCCGGATGCCCCACTCAACGTCCTCCCAGCCCCAGCCGGTAAAGCGTTCGTCGAAGGCCTCGGCGTCGAAGACCTCGCGGCGGACCAGCAGGTTGGAGGTGAAGACGTATTTCTCGGGATCGCGGCGGCGGACGGCGGCGGGCGCGCAGTCGGTGCCTTCGCACAGGCGGCGGTGGAGGGCGTGTTCGGGCAGGGGAGGGGCCTGCTTGACCGAGAAACCGCCGAACACGACCGGCGGGGACTCCTCCACCACGCTCAGCCAGTGGGCCAGGAAGCGCGGGGAGTCCGGGAGCATGTCGGCGTCGAGGAACAGCAGGTAGTCGGCGCGGGCATGGGCGGCGAGGCGGTTGCGGCCGCGCGAGCGGCCCTCGTTGCGGCTGAGGCGCACCAGGCGCGTCGGCAGAGCGCAGGCGAGCACCGCTTCGGAGACGGATTCGGAGAGGAGCTGGTCGCCGCCGCCATCGTCGAGCAGCACCAGTTCCACATCGCCGCCGATCTCGTCCGCCTGCCGGCACAGCGACGCCAGCAACCGGCTGGGGTCATCGCGCAGGAACGGGATCAGCACCGACAGCCGGGGCTCGGCCGTGGCGCGCGTGTCGTTGTCGACGATCCATTCGTGGGGCATGGCGCTCATGCGGCGTTCGCCTGCACGGTTCGCGCCAAACCGCCGAGGCGGCTACGCGCGCCGGCGATGTCCAGCGCGATCGCCAGCAGGGCGTAAACGGCGGCGCCGACGCCCGCCTTCAGCGCCAATTCGGGGAAGCCGCCCCAGGCGGGGAGGGCCAGCACGGCGGCGGCCATGCCTGCGGCGGTGAGGAGCACCTTGCCGAGGGTGGCGAGCGGGATCGGGAGGGGCATGACTCGGCGGCCGAGCAGCAGTGCGGCTGCGGCGCCTGCCGCATAGCTTGCCGCCGCGGCCCACATCGCGCCGCTGAGGCCGAAGCGGGGGATGAGTAGGAGGTTCAGCGCTACGTTCAGCACGGCTGGGACGCCCAACGCCACGATCACCAGGCCGGTGCGGCGGGCGAGAGTGAAGGCTTGGTAGAGGTAGTGGGTGGTGACGCCGGCGAAGAAGCCGCCGAGCGCGATCCATGGGGTGACCTGGGCGGCGCCGGAGCGCATCTGCTCGCCGATCATCACGTCGGCGAGCGGGCGGGCGACCAGGGCCAGGCCGGCGGCGGCGGGGACGCAGATCAGCAGGATCAAGGATGCTTGCTCGCGGGCTTCGCGCTGAAGAGCGGCTAGGCCGCCGCGTTCGAAGGCTGCCACGGCGGCAGGGCCTCCGGCCATGCCGAGCCAGATGAACAGGACGTCCAGCGTGCGGTTCGAGAGGCTGTAGCCGGCGTGGTAGACGCCGGCGCTGGCCTCGCCGAGCAGGCCAGCGATCATCAGGCGGTCGGTGCTGGAGACGACCAGGGCCATGATCATTGACAGCGCCACGGGCAGGCCGAAGCGGGCGTACTCGCGGGCGCGGGCAGCCTCGAAGCGGCCGCCGGGGGCGTGCTTGAGTTCGCGGGGCAGCACCCAGGCGAGGGTCACGAGCGCGGCTAGTGCAAATCCAGCGAGGGGAGCCGCGCCGCCCGCGCCCATCCATGCCAGCGCCGCGCCGAAGCCGAAGGCGCCGGCCGATTGGGAGATGTCCAGCGCGGCCGAGGCGCGGACTTCCCCGGCGGCGCGGCGGCGCTCCTGCGCCAGCTTGACGAGGTTGCGCAGGGGGATTGAGAGGAGTCCGGCCAGCACCGCCGCGCGCACCTCGGGCATTAGCGGGATCACGAACAGCAGCACGCCGCCGACGATTGGCACGGCAAAGGCGAGCGCCAGGGCCGAGCGGTAGAGGGTGGCCATATGAGCGGGGAGGCCGCCGAGTTCGGCCTCGCGCGCTTGGTAACGGGCCATGGCGGCTTCCAGCCAGGTGAACAGGCCAGTGTGAACCAGGGTGGTGACCGAGAAGGCGACGGCGTAGGCGCCGTAGGCTTCCGGCGTCAGCAAACGGGTGAAGACGACGATGGCCAGCAGGCCGGTGACCGCCTGCACCAGATTGGCCGGCAGGTAGCCGATGACGCCCTTCCAGAACATGCGGCTCAGCGCACCGCGGCGCGGTCGCCGAGCAGGCAGGGGAGGGTCATCAGCACGATGTAAAGGTCGAGCCAAAGGGATTGACGTTCGATGTATTCGACGTCGAGCGCCACGCGGCGACGCACCTCCTCGGGGGTGTTGACCGGGCCGCGCGAGCCCTTGATCGCGGCCCATCCGGTGATGCCGGGCTTGATCCGGTGGCGGTGGGCGTATTCGGCGACCAGCTTGGCCGACTCCGCGCCCCCGGTCTTCATGCCGATGGCATGGGGGCGGGGGCCGACGAGCGACATCTCGCCCCGGATCACGTTGAGCAGCTGGGGCAGCTCGTCGAGGCTGGTCTTGCGGATCAAGCGGCCAACGCGGGTGACGCGGTTGTCGCCCACATGGGTCTGGCAGGCGGCGGTGGCGTCGGCGGCCTCGTGGCGCATGGAGCGGAACTTCCAGACCACGATCTCCTCGTTGTTGAATCCGTGGCGGCGCTGGCGGAACAGCACCGGCCCGGGGGTGTCGAGGCGCACGGCCAGCGCCACGAGCGCCATCACCGGCAGGGCCAGGACGAACAGGAGGCTGCCGAGGAGCACGTCCTGGATGCGTTTGGCGCCGATGGAGCCGTCCTCGCGCGGCCGGCCGCACACCTGCGCCAGCGGCGCGTCGGCGAGGCGGGCGAGCGCGGCGCCGCCCTTGGCCTCGCTGTCGAATTCGAGGAACAGCATCACGTCGTTGGGCAGCACGCGCAGCTGGGCGATCAGCTCGCGCACCCGCCGTTGGGCGGCGGAGGGAACGGCGACCACGATCCGGTCGACGCAAGGCATGATCCGGTGGCTCATCAAGGCGGCGGTGTCGCCCAGCACCGGCACGCCGCGTAGCTTGGACGGCGAGCGACCGAGACGGTCATCGAAGACGCCGAGGACGGCGGCTTCGCGGGTGTCGAGCAGGTTCTGGATCAGGCGCTCGGCGTTGGGCGTGGCGCCGACCACCACGACGTTGGGCGTCAACCGGCCGGCGGCGCGCCAGCGGCGGACCAGCAGCCACCAAGTCAGGTGAGCGAGCTGGGTGGTCACGCAGGTGGCGGCGAACCAGGCGCGGAGGGCCGGGTCGAAGCGGTCGCCGCCGAGGAGGGCGGCGAGGCCGAGCGTGAGCAGGCCGGCCGCTAGCACCGCGCCTAGCGCGCGGGTCAGGTGCTGGGTCAGGCCTTCGCGGGTGGAGAGGCGGTAGGCGCCGGCGGCGGGCAGGGCGAGCGCCGCCGCCAGGACGCCGAGGACGTAGGGTAGGACCTGACCGAGCGGGGCGCTCAGCAGGTCGGACCAGCGCAGGGCGAACGCCGCGCCCGCCACTAGCACCATCAGGCCGATGTCCGCGGTCCGGAACGCCTTGGCCAACGCGGGCGCCGACATCCGGGAGCGGGCGGGGGCGAGGCTCGCCGGGCGCATCGGGCCGCGCCGTTCGGCCCCTTCGGCGATCGGCTTGACCTCCGCCTCGTGGCGTTCGGGGCGGGCGTGCTGGCGCAGGTCGAGCGGGGCGAGGTCCGGCTCGAAGGGCAGATCGGCGGTGCGGGCGAGCGCGCTCATCGGGCGGGTCTCCTCACGCGGAAGCGGGGGCGGGGGCGGGCACGGCGGTGCGGCCGGCGGTGCGGCCGTGCAGGCGCTTGATCAGCCGCTGGGAGGGTTGGTCCACCGCGTGGTGGAACAGCCAGGCGAAGGCGAGGGCGGCGGGCAGGGCCAGCGCCCAGATGGCCCACATCACTGGCGTGGAGAGGCCGAGCTTGGCCTCCAGCACCCGTTGGGCGCCGAACCAGACCACGCCGAAGAAGTAGTTGGTGATGAACAGCGACAGCGAGATCGCCGCGCCATCCTTGACCAGCCGAGAGTAGGGGCCGCGCCAGACGGTGGCGAAGGTCATCACCGCGCCGATCAGCAGCAGGCTGAGGTAGTTGTGCTCGCCCCAGAGCTGGAGCCCGATCAGCCCGGCCAGCGAGACGAGGGTGGCGGCCAGCGCCGCGCGGCGCGGCATCCGCAACTCAGCGGCGACGCGCGCCAGCGCCACGCCCAGCAGGAACAGCGGCAAGGCGCGGACCACGCCCCAACGCAGGGGCATCTGATAGACGGGAAAGCCCAGCACCAGGTGCGAGAAAACGTCGGCGGCGGCGAAGAGCAGGAGCGCCGCGAGCAGGCCGCGCCAGGCGGCGCCCAGCCGCTCGAAAGCGCGCCAGGCGAAAGGGAACATGGCGTAGCAGAGGATCAGGGCCGAGAGCGTCCAAGTGACGATGTTCCAGCCCGAGCGGCCGGGGAAGAAGCCCCAGGACTGGACGAGGAAGACCTGCTGCGGGAGCTCGCTCCAGTCGAACCATTGCGGGTTGCGGATCGGCGCACCGGTGGCGCTGGCGGCGAAGTAGAGGCCGATGAAGGCGGCGAGCATCGCCAGGTGCGCGGGCCAGACCCGCTCGATCCGGCGGCGGAGGAACTGCAGCGCTCCCAAGGCGCCGCTGCCGATGCGGAGCCCGTAGGCTCCGGCGAGCACGAAGCCCGAGAGCATCAGGAAGAAGTTGGTGCCGAGGTAGCCGCGCGAGAACGCCGGATGCAACTCGAACAGGGAGACCGGCGCGTTCTCGGCGTAATGGTAGAGCACGATGAAGAAGGCCGCGGCGAAGCGCAGCGCGTCCAGCGCGCCGCCGCGCACCAACAAGGGGCCTCGGTCGGCGGCGGCAAGGGTGTTGCTCATAACGGAACGCCGAAGCTGCTCAGGCTTGGCGCGTGGCAAGAAGCAGACCGTCCTGCTGTTCAGATTTCGTTCATCAATTCACCGCGCGCGTGTTGAAATTCTTCGGGAACGACTTGGCCGCCTCGTGAATTGATAAGCAGACCGAACGGCCGAGGGGAGTTCCAACAACGGCCGCGGACAGAGGTGGAATAAGATCATGTCGCTTTCTCATCTGACCGTCGTCAGCGACGACACCGGGCGCACCGAAACGGCCGCCCAGCGCATCCGCCGACTGCAGGAAGAAGCCCGCGCCGTCGCCCGCCAGCAGATCCAGGAGTTTGAGGCCGCCCTCGAAGAGGTCGCCTCCATGGCCGCCGAGATCGCCGCCGGCGGTGACGCCTATCCCGTCGGCGTGCGCCAGATCGCCGAGCAGCTCGCGGCCGAACTGCCGGCCAAGATGCAGACTGTCGAGGCGCTGCGCTGCCGCAACTGAGCCGGCGGGGCTTGCCCGCTGGGCCGATCCTGCTTTGATCACGGCGTGAGCCGCCGGACGCCAGCTTTCGCCTTCGTCGCCTGCGCGCTTGCGCTTGCCGGCTGCGAGCGGGTGGGCGCGCCGGCGCTTCCCGGCGTCTCTCGCGCCCCGCCGCCGTTCGACGCGGCCAAGCTGGAGTCGGCGATCGACCGCCGCTTCGGCGGGGTCGGCACCTGCGTGATCGTGGCCGATACGAAGAGCGGGCGCGAGATCTACCAGTACGGCAGCCACACGCTCTGCCGCACGCCGCTGCCGCCCTGCTCGACGTTCAAGATCGCCAACGGCCTGATCGCGCTCGACGCCGGCGCGGTGACGCCTGCGACCGTGTTCAAATGGGACGGGACGCCCCAGCCGGTCTCCGCCTGGGAGCGGGACGCGGACCTGAAGACCGCCTTCAAGGAGTCGATCGTCTGGTGGTTCCAGCGGGTGGCGCGCGGGCTCGGGAAGGGGGTTTACGCACGGCGGCTGGACGAGTTCGGCTATGGCAACGAGAAACCGGAGGGGCCGGTGGACCGCTTCTGGCTGGGGCCGAGCGCCGGGGGCGGGCTCACCATTTCGACACGACAGCAGGCGGAGTTCCTGCACCGCTTCTACGCCGGAAGGCTGCCGGTGAAGCCCGAGACCGCGGCGGCCGTGCGCGAGATCATGGTCGACGAGACCCGCGGCGGCGCGACCATGAGCGGCAAGACCGGCAGCTGCGCCTCCAACGCGGAAAACTCGCGCCAGGTCGGTTGGTGGGTGGGGCGGCTCCAAACGCAGAAGCAGGACTATGTCTTCGCCGCCTCCATGGAAGGGGCGAACGACAGCGTCCTTCCCGGCCGCGAGCTGCAGATCCGCGTCAAGACCGCCTTCGCCCAGGCGGGGCTGTGGCCTAGCGAGTGAGTTCGTAGAGCCCGCTCACGTCCGCGCGCACGGTGAGCTGGCCCGGCGCCACCGCCGTCTCCGGCACCGAAGCCGCGACCGCCATGTCCATCCGGTACATCGGCCGGGGCGGGGGGACGGGCGCGTAGCCGCCGCTTTCGGACAGGTTCACCAGCCGCCCGATGCGGTGGCCGCTCGCGGTGGCGTAGAGCTGGGCCTTGGCCTGCAGCGACCGCACCGCCAGCATCCGGGCTTGGTCCATCGCGGCTTCCGGGTTCCTCAGCCCGAAGCCGATGCCCTGGATCTGGTTTGCGCCCGCCGACACTGTCGCATCGATGGTGCGGCCGAGCCGGTCGAGGTCGTTGACCGTGACTGTCACCTGGTTGGAGGCCTGGTAGCCGGTCAGCCGCGGCGGCTGGCGCTCCTCGTACTGGTATTGGGCGCTCAGCGACAGGTTCGAGGTCTGGATGTCCTTTTCGGCGATGCCGGAGCGGCGCAGCGCCGCCACGATCCGGCTCATGCGCTCGGCGTTCAGCCGCATCGCCTCGGCCGCCGTGGGCGCGTCGGTCTGGACGCCGAGGGTGATCGTCGCCTGATCCGGATCCGCCTTCACCTCGCCGAAGGCGGAGATGCTCAGCGTGGTCGCTGTGAACATGGCGTCCGCTGCGGACGCCGGTGCGGTCTGCGCCGCAACGGGCGGGACGGCCAGCGCCAGCGCCAAGGCGGAACCGGCGGCGGCGAGGAGCGGGCTCTTCATCTCGGATCCTCCATGAGGGATGCAGATGCGGCTAAGCTAGACGCGCGTGGATGAACCGCAGCTTTCAGCCTCCCGCGCCCCATGTTAACCCGCCGCGCTACCCTTGGGGCCCGTAGCTCAATGGTCAGAGCCGGCCGCTCATAACGGTCTGGTTGCAGGTTCGAGTCCTGCCGGGCCCACCATTTTTCTTTTCCGCTCCCGTCCGCTGGCGTCCGCCATTGTTCGTTAGCCTCTGATTGTGCTCATTTGGGCACTTAGCCCCGGAGTTGGCCATAGCTCTATGTCCCCAGAGATACGAGCGCTGGAGATTGGCGGATGTGCGGGCCTGCCGCATTTGTCAAGCCGAGCGGGGACCTTTAACGCGGCGTACTGCTCCACATCCAGCCGGTACGTGTCTTTGCGTTACAGCTTGATGCAACGAACGATAGGCACACGCCAACAAATAGGAGAAATTTCATTGGCGCTCGCATTTTGTATCGCAGAACTTTGATTAAATGCACGAACTAGTGCGCGTGCGGTGGTGTTAGCTTAAATCTCCGATGGAATTTTCGTCGTGGTGTCTATATATGAGCGCGTCTCCAAGCAGCCAAGTACGGAGAGTGTGCCAGACTGATACTGAATTTCGCGCGGGTCCGAGGCCGCCCCGGTGGTCACCTTGGTCGCGCGCGAGGCTAGGTCGTAGCCGACTTGGTCGGTCCGGTTGGGGACTATGGTGTTGTTCAATGGCGCTCACTGCCGAGGAGGTGAAGGCCGGAGGTTAGATAGCCGCGCTAATCGGACAGGGGAAGTCCAGAGAACAGGGGTATCCCTGGCCAGCTATATCGGGGACGCGCCTGGCTCGCCGTAATGCAGGACGTTGGGGCTGTCGTGGAACACGCGGCCCAAGCCATGGCCGCAGAAGTCGCGCACCACCGAGCCCCAGCCGCGCCGCCGCCAAGCTTGACCTGCTGATTAAAGGCCAGCCAGAGTAACGCCGTTGCGCGAGGGGCCGGGTGATCCGTCGCTGCGTGGACGCGGGACGGGGGCTGAGATGGCGACTTACAACGGCACCAACGGCGCGGACCTGTACGCGGCGCCGGGCGCCGAAGTGAACTTCATCTCCGGACTGAAGGGCGACGACACCCTCACCGGCGGCTATCTGTTCGACTCCATCAACGGCGGTAGCGGCGCCGACGTGATCCGCGCGCTCCAGGGGGACGACCTCGTCTACGGCGGGGCGGGGAACGACATCCTGATCGCGGGCGAGGGCGACGACACCATCTTCACCGGTTCGGGCTCCAACCGGGCGGACGGCGGGCGCGGCGACGACCTGTTCGACCTGCGCGGCGCCGCGGCAGGCGAGGTCAACACCGTCTCGGGCGGCGCGGGCGACGACGAATTCATCGCGGGCAAGGCCGACGACCTGTTCGACGGCGGCGTCGGCACGGACCTTGTCTCCTACGCCACCGCCCGCGGACCGGTGTCCGTGTCGCTGCTCGAGCATTTCGGCGGCGGCTCCGACGCGGCGGGCGACCGGTACTTCGGGATCGAGAACCTGATCGCCACGCGCTACGGCGACAGCTTGCTGGGCGACAGCCAGGTCAACCACCTCGACGCCGGCAAGGGCGACGACACGGTGCTTGGTTGGGCGGGCAACGACTTGCTGCTGGGCGGCGCGGGCGTGGACCTGCTGAACGGGGGGCTGGGCGCCGACGAGATCGACGGCGGCGCGGGGATCGACACGGTCAGCTACGCCGGCGATGAGACGGGCGTGACCGTGGACCTGCGCTTTCTGGTGCAGCACGGATCGGCCGCGGGCGATCTGCTGTTCTCGATCGAGAACGTCGTGGGGAGCGACGCGGGGGACTCCATCATGGGCTCTGATGGCGCCAACGTGCTGAACGGCGGTTTCGGAGTGGACACCCTCGATGGCGGCGCCGGAGCGGACATCTTCATCGGGGGCGCGGACGCGGCCGACTGGGTCTACAACTTCGAGCTGGGCGTGGATAAGATCAGTTTGACCGTCTCGTATGACCAAGTGGACATCTACGATGTGGATTTTGACGGCGACGGGGTCGATGAAGGCACGATGATATCCTCCGATGGAGGATCGCTGTTTCTGGCGTTCATCGGCTCGGGTTCGATTAGCTCATCGGACTTCGTCTGAGAACTGTACCGGCCAGTCCGCGGCGCCGGGTGTTTAGATAGCGGTTCCGCCCGCGACCGGCTTGAACAGCCCCGCCGGCGAGAGGGTGAACACCTCCACCCCGTCCTCGGTCACGCCGACCGAATGCTCGCACTGGGCCGACAGCGACTTGTCCCGGGTCACCGCGGTCCAGCCGTCGGCCAGCACCTTCACCCCGGACTTGCCGAGGTTCACCATCGGCTCGACGGTGAAAAACATGCCCGGCTCCAGGCGGGCGCCCTTGCCGGGCTCGCCGTAGTGCAGGACGTTGGGGCTGTCGTGGAACACGCGGCCGAGGCCATGGCCGCAGAAGTCGCGCACCACCGAGCAGCGCTGGCTCTCGACGTATTTCTGGATGGCGTGGCCGATGTCGCCGAAGGTGTTCCCCGGGCGGATGGCGGCCAGGCCGCGCTCCAGGCCCTCATAGGTGACGTCGATCAGGCGGCGGGCGCGCGGGCCGATCTCACCCACGCCGTACATGCGGCTGGTGTCGCCGTGCCAGCCGTCGACGATTACGGTGACGTCGATGTTGATGATGTCGCCCTCGCGCAGTGGCCGGGGGCCGGGCGTGCCGTGGCAGACCACGTGGTTGGCCGAGATGCAGGTGGTCTTGCCGTAGCCCTTGTAGAACAGGCAGGCGGGCAGGCCGCCGCGCTCCAGGATGAACTCGCGGGCCAGGTCGTCGAGGGTTTCGGTCAGCACGCCAGGCTTCACCTCGGGGGTGATCGCGTCGAGGCATTCGGCGGCGAGGCGGCCGGCGGCGCGCATGCCCGCGAAGTCCTCCGGCGCGTGGCGGCGGATTTGGTTGGTGCGCGTGGGGCGCTCTAGGGCGTCGGCCTGGACCATTCGGCTTATCTCGCAATCCCGACCCGCGGGCGCAACTCCTTACCCAGGGCCTTGCCCCCGGCCCTTAAGCCGGTGACAGCCCGCAATGTCAGGCTCCCAGCGGGCTCCAGCGGTTCTCCCCCGCCGGCGCGCCGCCTCGTTTGTGCGCGCCCGCGGCGTTGGACGGCCGCTGACCCCGCCGCCGCCGGTGCGGCTGGCCCTTGGGCTTGCCCGGCGCGCGTTGAGGCTGAGCCGGGCGTTCGGGACGCGTCTCGGAAGCGGGCGCCAGCTTGGCGTCCATGGCCGCCACCGCGCCCAGTTCGCGGCAGTTGCGCCGGTCGAAGGACGGGATGGTCTGGCGCGTCAGCTTCTGGATGTCGCGCAGCAGGTTGCGCTCGTCGTCCGCGCACAGGCTGATCGCCGCGCCGCCCGCCCCCGCCCGCGCCGTGCGGCCGATGCGGTGGACGTAGGCTTCTGGCACCTGCGGCAGCTCAAAGTTGACCACGTGGGTTACGTCGTCGACGTCGATCCCCCGCGCGGCGATGTCGGTGGCGACCAGCGCCCGGGCCTCGCCGCGCTTGAACGCCGCCAGCGCCCGCTCGCGCTGGCCCTGGCTCTTGTCGCCGTGGATGGCGGCGGCAGCGACGCCGGCGCCTTCGAGGTATTTGGCCACTCGATCCGCGCCGCGCTTGGTGCGGGTGAAGACGATCGCGCGCTTGACCTTTGGCTCGGCGAACAGCTCCGCCAGCATCGCCCGCTTGCGCGCGCCCTCCACGAAGATCAGGCTCTGCTCCACCTTGTCGACGGTGGTCGCCTGCGGAGTCACCGACACCTTCACCGGCTCGCGCAGCAGTTCGGCCGCGAGCTTGCCGATCTCGCCTGGCATGGTGGCCGAGAAGAACAGGTTCTGCCGCTGCTTGGGCAGATGGCTGACGATCTTGCGGATCGGCTGCAGGAAGCCGAGGTCGAGCATCTGGTCGGCCTCGTCCAGCACCAGGATCTCGGTCTCGCTGAGGTTCGCCATCTTCTCCTGAAGGTGATCGATCAGCCGGCCGGGCGTGGCCACCAGGATGTCGATCCCGCCAGCCAGCGCGTGGATTTGCGGCCCGTACTTGGCCCCGCCGAACACGACCGCGACGGTCATGCCCATGCCGTTGCCATAGGTCTTGAAGCTTTCGGCGATCTGGGTGGCCAACTCGCGCGTCGGCGACAGCACCAGCACGCGGCAGCCGCGCCGGGGCGCGGCGCGCTTGTCGGCGGCCAGGCGGTGCAGGATCGGCAGGGCGAAGGCGGCGGTCTTGCCGGTGCCGGTCTGGGCGATGCCCAGCAGATCCTTGCCGGCCATCACCGAAGGGATGGCCTGGGCCTGGATCGGAGTCGGCGTGACATAGCCCTCTCGGGTCAGGGCCGAGAGCAGGGGCTTGGCCAGGCCAAGGTCGATGAATTGAGTCACTTGGATTCGTTCTTTCGGATAGGCGCGCGCGGCTGCCGAACGCATCGGTCGCGCCGCAAGCGGTGGAATATGGGGAAGCGCCGCGCGTGCCGGGGCGTCGATGACAAGGACCGGGACTCGACAGCTGGGATGCGTCCTGCATCCCTCACGCGGCTGGAACACCGATGGTCGCGCGCCCGGAGGCGGCGCGAAGGGCTCAGGTGGAGTGCGGCAGGCGGAAAGTCAATGCGCGCCCGGGATTTAGCGGGTCAGGCCGCCGACGCCTTCGCCCCTTCCTGCGGGTCGCGCAACACATAGCCGCGGCCCCACACGGTCTCGATGTGGTGCTCCCCGTCGGCGGCGGCGGCGAGCTTCTTTCGCAGCTTGCAGATGAACACGTCGATGATCTTCAGCTCGGGCTCGTCCATGCCGCCGTAGAGGTGGTTGAGGAACATCTCCTTGGTCAGGGTCGTGCCTTTTCGGAGCGAGAGCAGCTCCAGCATCTGGTATTCCTTGCCAGTCAGGTGCACCCGCATCCCGTTCACCTCGACCGTCTTGGCGTCGAGGTTTACCAGGATTTCGCCGGTCTTGATCACCGACTGCGCGTGGCCCTTGGAGCGGCGCACCACCGCGTGGATGCGCGCGACCAGCTCTTCCTTGTGGAAGGGCTTGGTCATGTAGTCGTCGGCGCCGCCGGAGAAGGTCTTCACCTTGGTGTCGATCTCGGCGCTGCCCGACAGGATCATGATCGGGGTGTTGACCTTGGAGTTGCGCAGGGTGCGCAGCACGTCCAGGCCGCTCATGTCGGGCAGGTTGAGGTCCAGCAGGATCAGGTCGTAATCGTAGATCTTGCCGAGGTCGACGCCCTCCTCCCCCAGGTCGGTGGTGTAGACGTTGAAGCCCTCGGACTTGAGCATCAGCTCGATGCTCTGCGCCGTGGCGCTGTCGTCCTCGATCATCAGAACGCGCATAACGGTCAGCCCTCCCCCGCCGCGGCGGCCCTGGCCTTCACGGCGGGCCGAAACCCTCCCGCCGCATTCGATTCAGGTTAGCGATCCGATTCCTTAAGAGTCGTTAATCTGAACGCTCCGTTGACCGGCGTAAGGTGATTTGGGGGCAGGCGCCAAGCGGCGAACAAAACCCCCGTCTCGCGCGTTGAACAAGCTGCACAGGAGGCCCCGATGCCCCACCCCCACGCCCACGAGGGCGACCCCTCGTCCAATCTCATCCACGGCTCCAGCGGCGCCACCGCCGACCAGGCGGTGGAAGGCCGCCCCGGCGAAGACCAGCGCTTCGCCGAGACTCTGCATGCGCGGGAGGCCGACCGCTGCCTCGATGTGGAGGAAAAACCCGACCAGCTGGCCCACAAGGTGGAATGCGCCGAGGACCGCCAGGAAGCCCTGCTCGATGAAGGCGTCGAGGAAAGCTTCCCCGCCAGCGACCCAGTCTCAGTGAAGCGGATCACCTGAGCGCACAGGTCAGCCGCCGAGTTCGCGTGATCTTTCAGCCGCCGCCGTCACCGCTTCCCTCAGCAAATCCGGCAGAGCGCCCGCCCGCATCAGCACGTTCAAACCGGCCTCCGTCGTGCCTGCCGGAGACGCCACCTGCCGGCGCAGCCCGGCGGGCTCGGCGCCCATCTCCTGCATCAACGCCCCGGCCCCGGCCACCGCCGCGCGCGCCAGCGGGCGCGCGACCTCTGGAGGCAATCCTTCCGCGATCCCCGCCGCCTCCAGCGCCTCGATAAAAGCGTAGAAAAACCCCGGCGCCGAGCCGCAGATGCCGATGACGGAATCCATCTGCGCCTCGTCGTTCAGATCCACCGTCCGCGCGACCGGATCGAACACCGCGTGCGCCGCCGCCGCCGCTTGCGGATCGGCGGCATAGAGCGCGCAGGCCCCCTGCCCCACCGCGACGGCCGTCGTCGGCAGGGTCCGCGCCACCGCGCGCCCCCCGAAGGCGCGCTGGAGGTCGAGCGTGCGCACCCCCGCCGCCACCGACACGACTACCGCCTCTCGCGCCAGGTGCGGCTCCAGCTCGGCCGCCGCCGCGCGCCAGGCTTGCGGCTTGACCGCCAGCACCACGGTGCGCGCGCCAAGCAGCTCAGCCACGGGAGGATTGAGCGAGGCGCCCGCTTCCGCCGCTTTCCGCGCGCTCTCGCCCGGCTGCGGGTCGAGGATGATCAGGTCGCGCGGCTGAAAAGCCCCGGTTCGCCGCCATCCCTCGATCAGCGCCGAGCCCAGGCGGCCCGCGCCGACCAGGAGGAGAGGTGAAAAGTCTGGCATCAGCAGTGCGCGTCCTTCGAGACGCCCGCTCGCGCGGGCTCCTCAGGATGACGAACTTGGAGGGGCGGCACAAACCTCGTCATGGTCAGGAGCACGGCGCAGCCGTGCGTCTCGAACCACGCGTTTAAGCCTGCCCCACCGTCTCGAACATGCAGGCTGAGATCGCGTCCGCCGGGGTCTTGCCGCCGTTCAGCAGGAAGTCGAACGCCGGATAGAACCGGTCCGCCGCCTCCACCGCCGCGTCGATCATCGACGCCGCCTGGGCCAGCGTCGGCCGCTCGCCGCCGGGAAGCGCGATGGCGTTGCGGAACACCACCTCGCCCTCGTCCGCCCAGACCTCGAAATGGCCGAGCCACACCCGCGGATTGATCAGCGACAGCAGCTCGTTGGCGCGCGGCCGCAGCCTCTTGCCCGCGCGCAGGTCCAGCGACAGGCACAGCTGCAGGCAGTCCGCTTCCGGCCGCCAGGCGAACCACAGCTCGTAATCCTTCCAGTCCCCGGACAGCGAGAACGCCAGGTCGCCCTCTTCCGAGCGCTCGAACTCCAGGTTCTCGGAAGTCAGGACGTGCTCGACCACGTCGAGCGGGTCGAAGCCCGTCTCCAGGTCGTCGTCTTCTTCCGAATGGGGTGCGTCCATGGGAAATCCCTAGCGGCGCCGAGCGCCGGCGCGGGCGGCGGGAATCGCCGTCCGGATCGAGCCTAATCCGGTTTGGACGGTCCGTCTCAACCGGCTTCTTGCGTCGGGCGAGGCCCCTCGCCCTTCAGGCGGGCGATCTCCGCGCGCAGCACAGCCATCTCCGCCTTCAGCGCCTCGAACTCGTCGCGCCGGATCAGGTCGAAGTCCGAGGCCATCTTATCGACCTGGGCGCGCATCGCCGCCTTGGCCTCCTCGCTGGCCGCCTGGGCCATGCCGATGGCCGCGGTGGTCAGCTTGGAGAACTCGTCTACAAAGGGGTTCTGGGTCTGCATGCCCCTCTATATGGGAAAAGCCGCGCCCAAGCGAAGCGTGACCGTGGCCCAGGGTTCCCGCCGCCTCCTCGCCCCTGCTAAACCGCCCGCGCCGAAGCGGAGCCCGCCTTGACCTTCCCCGACCTGAACCCGGTGCTGCTCCAGCTCGGCCCATTCGCCATCCGCTGGTACGCGCTGGGCTACGTCGCCGGCATCCTGCTCGGCTGGCGCTACGCCGTAACCCTGGTGAAGACCCCCCGCCTCTGGGGCGCCCAAGCCCCCACTCTCACCCCCGAGCAGATCGACGACCTGATCCTGTGGATCACCGTCGGCGTCATCGCCGGCGGCCGCCTGGGCTCGATCCTGTTCTACAGCCCCAGCACGCTCTGGCGTTACCCGCTCGACGTCCTGAAGATCTGGGAAGGCGGCATGAGCTTCCATGGCGGCCTCCTGGGCGTCACCCTGGCGCTGCTGCTGTTCAGCCGTCTCAAGCGTCTCGACGTGCTCAAGATCGCCGACCTCGTCGCCCCCTGCGTCCCCTTCGGCCTGTTCCTGGTCCGCATCGCCAACTTCATCAACGCCGAGCTCTGGGGCCGCGTCACCGACGTCCCCTGGGCCATCCGCTTCTGCAACCAGCGCATCCTCGAGGCCCACGCCGGCCACTGCCCCGCCGGCATGGAGCCCCGCCACCCCAGCCAGCTCTACGAAGCCGCCCTCGAAGGGCTGGTCTTGTTCCTGATCCTGCGCTGGGCCACCCACCGCGCCGGCTGGCTCCAGCGCCGAGGCGGCATCACCGGCCTGTTCCTGCTCTGCTACGCCCTGTTCCGCATCAGCCTGGAGAACGTGCGCCAGCCCGACCTCGGCGCCCCCACCCCCTACGGTCTGACCATGGGCATGATGCTCTCGGTCCCGATGCTGCTGGCCGGCGCCTTCCTGATCTGGCGCTCCCGCCGCGACCGGGCCGTGCACGCCGAGGCGGTCGATGAAACCGCCTGAGGGCCCGGAATCCTCGCCCTTCGACAGGCTCAGGGTGAGGATTTCTACTGAAGCGGCGGAACGCGCCCGTCCGGGTCCGAGTAGCCCTCACCCTGAGCTTGTCGAAGGGCGAGGGCGGGCCACGTGAGCCTCAAGGCGCGGCTGGAGGCGCAGATCGCCGCTGCCGGTCCCCTCACCGTGGCCCAATACATGACCGCCTGCCTCTGGGACCCCGAGGACGGCTACTACGCCGCCCATCCCCACCTGGGCGAAGACTTCATCACCGCCCCGATGGTCAGCCAGATGTTCGGCGAGCTGGTCGGCCTCTGGGCCGCCGAAACCTGGGCCGCGCTGGACCGCCCCGCACGCGTCGTCCTGGCGGAGATCGGCCCCGGCGACGGCTCCCTGATCCACGACGCCCTGCGCGCCGCGCGCGCCGCCCCAGGCTTCCTCGCCGCCGCCGAGGTCTGGCTGGTCGAGGCTTCGCGGCCGCTCGCCGCCCTACAGCGCGAACGCCTCGGCGACCGCGTCAGTTGGGCGAATACCCTCGCGGAACTCCCCCCCCACCTGCCCCTGATCCTGATCGCCAACGAAGTGCTCGATTGCCTGCCCGCCCGACAGTTCGTCCCCGCCTCCGACGGCTGGGCCGAGCGCATGGTCGGGCTGGATCAGAGCGGCGAACTCGCTTGGGGCCTGCGCCTGTCCCCTCCCACATCCACCACAGTGTCCCCCGTGGGGGAGGAGAACATCCTCGAACAATCCCCCGCCCAAGCCGCCTTCGCCGCCGAAATCGCCCACCGCCTCGTCCAGACCAGCGGCTCTGCGCTGCTGATCGACTACGGCCGCGCCGAGCCCGGCTTCGGCGACACCCTCCAGGCAGTCCGCCGCCACCGCCAGGTCGATCCCCTCGCCTGCCCGGGCGAAGCCGACCTCACCGTCCACGCGGACTTTCCCGCCGCTCTCGCCGCCGCCCGCGAGGCCGGGGCGCACACCACCCCCGTCCTCACCCAGGCCGAGTTCCTCCGCCGCCTCGGCATCCACGAGCGCGCCGCCGCCCTCTCCCGCGCTCGCCCCGACCAAGCCTCGATCATCGCCCGTCAGCTGGACCGGCTGACCGGACTCGAACAGATGGGCGAGTTGTTCAAGGTCGCGGCGGTGTATGCCCCCGAGGGGCTGACCCTGCCCGCGTTCGAGGAGTCCTGACGTGGCCGATTTCCTGCGCTCCGAACTGCTCGCCCAGGCCGAGGGCGTCCGCCACGCCTTCTTCACCCGCAAGGGCGGCGCTTCAAAAGGCCTCTACGCCAGCCTCAACCTCGGCGTCGGATCCCGCGACGATCCCGAAGCGGTGGCCGAGAACCGCGCCCGCGCCGCCGCCGTCTTCGGCGTCGAACTCCCCCGCCTGCTCACCGCCTATCAGGTCCATTCCTCCACCGTGGTCACCGCCGCCGAGCCCTGGCGCGAACGGCCCGAAGCCGACGGCATGGTCACCCGCATGCCCCGACTGGTCTGTGGCGCCCTCACCGCCGACTGCGCCCCCATCCTGCTGGCCGATCCCGAGGCGCGCGTCGTCGCCGCTATCCACGCCGGCTGGAAGGGCGCGCTCGGCGGCGTGGTCGAAGCCGGGATCGACGCCATGCACGCGCAGGGCGCCGACCCCGCCCGCATCGTGGCGGCCGTAGGCCCCTGCATTGGCCCGGGCAGCTACGAAGTCGGCGAAGACCTCCACGACCGCTTCGCCGCCGAGGCACCCGGCGCCGCCCGCTTCTTCCGCCCCGCCCCCACGCCCGGCAAGCGCCTGTTCGACCTTCCCGGCTTCGTGCTCGACCGCCTGCGCGCTCGCGGCGTGGACCAGGCCGAATGGATCGGCCGCGACACCCTGACGGAAGCGGACGCGTTCTTCTCCAACCGCCGCGCCCACCTGCGGGGCGAGCCCGACTACGGCCGCTTGATGGGCGCCGTCATGCTCGAGGCCTGAAGGTAAGCTTCCTCCAGGGGGCGCGACCCGCGCTCAATCCGGCGGAAAAGTCAGGTCGCCGCGCCGCCCCGCGAACCCTCAAGCCGTTGAAACGGCGGCCCAACCCGACCGCGTGGTCGGGGCGGAATAGGGGGAAAGCCCCCGAGTTTTCCACCCCCTCCGGGCCTCCCCCATACTCCTCCCTGCTCCCGCCGCGGGAGAGGGCGCTCCTGGTACCAGAGCCCGAAGCGGCGGCGGGGGCCGGTTGTGCGGGATGGCCCGCGGTGCAGAAGAACCGCGGGGCCGGACGTTGGGAGGGTTTGCGGCCCCGGCGGTCCGGCGTGGAGGAGCTTTAGGGCTCCTGCTCCGGAGGCGTTTCTGGCGCCTCGCCCGCCGGGCCCGTCCTGCAAGCGCAGGCGGGGCTGCCCGGGGGTCAAGAGCCCGGGCGGCGGATGAGACTCACCTGGGCGGACAATGCCCGTTTGAGAGCGCCCCGAAGAGCAGCCGCCGCGGAGCGTCAGCTCCCCGCCGGAAGCGGGCGGGGCAGGCTTGCGCCGAAACACATACCTCTACGGTCACCGGGCCAGGCCCGGCGCTCCGCGGACCTCTCCACCTCATCAGGCGCCAAGGGCGCCGGAAAGGCACGGCGCGTGGCTGACCGATCGCCCCTTGTTCATGCCGCTCCCGCTGTTAGAAGCCGCCGCACCGGTCGGCCAAAAAGACAGGACCACGCCCCCCCGATGAAGCTCCTGGCCGGCAACTCCAATCGGCGTCTGGCCGAGGCGATCGGAGACCACCTCGACACGCCGCTGACCCGCGCCCAGGTGCGCCGGTTCGCCGACAACGAGGTGTTCGTCACCATCGAGGAGAACGTCCGGGGCGAGGATGTCTTCGTGATCCAGTCGACCTCCTACCCGGCCAACGACCACCTGATGGAGCTGCTGATCTGCTGCGACGCCCTGGTGCGGGCCTCGGCCAGGCGGATCACCGCGGTGATGCCCTACTTCGGTTACGCCCGGCAGGACCGGAAGACCGGGGGGCGCACGCCGATCTCGGCCAAGCTGGTCGCCAACATGATCACCCGCGCCGGCGCCCACCGGGTGCTGACCATGGATCTGCACGCGGGCCAGATCCAAGGCTTCTTCGACATCCCCACCGACAACATGCTGGCCACGCCGGTGTTGGCCAACGACGTCCTGCGCCGATACCCGAACCCGTCGGAGCTGATGATCGTCTCGCCGGACGTCGGCGGGGTGGTGCGGGCGCGCTCGCTGGCCAAGCGGCTCGGCGCCGACCTGGCCATCGTCGACAAGCGCCGCCCGGCGCCGGGCGAAGCGGAGGTGATGAACATCATCGGCGACGTGTCGGGCCGCCGCTGCATCCTGTTCGACGACATCGTCGATTCCGCCGGGACGCTCTGCAGCGCCGCCGACGCGCTGGTCGCGGAGGGCGCAACCGAGGTTTCCGCCTACGTCAGCCATGGGGTGCTCTCGGGCGCGGCGTCGGAGCGGGTGAACAAGTCGATCCTGCGCGAACTGGTGGTCACCGACTCGATCGAAGCGTCCGACGTGGTGCGCGGCAGCAGGAAAATCCGCCAGGTCCACATCGCGCCCCTGATCGGAGAGGCGATTCGCCGCATCGCCAACGAGGAATCCGTGTCCAAGCTGTTCGACTGACGGCTTGAGACATGGTGAACGGGAAGCTAACCTTCCGCTTACCTCCCTCCGTTAAGCCGCCTGTTGCAGACGCCCAATTTCAGCCCCAGGGGGGCCGCTTATGCCGACCATGCCCAAGACCCTGACCCGCGCGGCCGCCGGCGCCGCCCTGCTGGCGCTCGTGGGCGCCTCCGCCACCGCAGCCCCCTGGGGCCGCAAGAAGGCTCCGCCGCCCCCGCCTCCGCCGCCCCCCGCGGTCGCGCCGACCGTGCCGCCGCCGACCCAGGTGACGGTCGCCACCCGCCTGGTCGACACCGCCGGCGCCTACGCCGCCTACATGGAGCGCGCCAGCGGCATCAACGCGCGCTTCTCGGGCGGGCCGGAGGTGGCGGGCTCCTTGCGGGTCGTCGAGGCCTTCGAGCCGCGCCAGCTGCAGCAGGGCATCATCGCCTACGCCGCCATGGTGGCGCTGAAGGACCCGGCCTTCGTCAACCAGTTGCGCATCTACGCCACCGACCCCAGGCAGGCCGACGCCATCGCCGCGCGCCTTTACGCGGACCCCAACTACGTCGCCGCCATCCCGGGCGTGCAGAGCGCCGCGGGCCTGGTGCAGCAGTCACTGAACGGCCAGGCGGCGCGGCTGAACGCCACTGGCGCGGCGGTGAAGCAGTCCGCCTACGACGTCCAGCACCAAGCCTGGTCCAAGCTGCCGGTCGAGAACCGCGAGATGCGACTGGCCGAGGCCAAGATGCTCTCGACCATGCCCATGCCGGTCAGCGCCGACGACAAGAACCGGGTGATCGCTCTGCCGGTCGACGCCGCGCTCACGCCGGTCGCCAACGCCGGCTCGCCCGGTCCCTATTCGCCCTCGGTGGCGCGAGGGCTGACCATCGCGGCCCTCGCGGTGCTGGGCCGGGCCGGCGAGGAGAACATCAGCCAGATTTCCTACCTGCTCGAGAACCCGCGCGATGCCTCGTGCCTGAACATGAGCAAGCTGAACCTCTACCAGTGCCTCTCGGTGGCCAAGCCGCACTACGAGGACATCTTCTGCATGGGTCAGCACGTGCTGCTCGACACCAGCCAATGCGTGCAGAAGTCCGCCGCCTCGCCCATTCCCGCCGCGCCGCTGGCATCCGCCGTGGTGACCTCCGCGGCGCCGATGGCGGCGGCCCAGAGCCAGGTGCTGACGCTCTCCTCCTCGCAGTGAGCTGAGCGGGCGCCAACTTGCGCGCGGAGGGGGGCTCGTGTAAGAGCGCCCCTCTTTTCCCCTTGGGCAGGACCCACGCCGCGCCGCCTTGCGCGGCGGTTTCGTTTCTGAAGGCAGCCGACATGGCCGACATCGTGCTCAACGTCGAAGTCCGCGACCGCACCGGCACCGGCGGCGCCCGCGCCGCGCGCCGGGAGAACATGGTGCCGGGCATCCTCTACGGCGGCCAAGCCGCGCCGGTGCCAATTGCGGTGCGCATGAACGAGTTCCGCAAGGCGCTCTACACCGGCAAGCTGACGGGCCACCTGGTGACGCTGAAATACGGCGACGAGAGCCAGCCGGTGATCGCCAAGGACGTGCAGTTCCACCCGGTCAGCGACCAGCCGGTGCACTTCGACCTGTTCCGCGTCGACGCCGACCAGGAGATCAAGATCGCCGTGCCCGTGCACTTCCGCAACGAGGAGGCCTGCCCGGCCTTCCGCAAGGGCGGTTCGCTGGAGATCGTGCGCCACGAGGTCGAGGTTCTGGCCAAGGCCAATAACATCCCCGAGGAGCTGGTCGTCGACCTGACCGGGCGCCAGCTCGGCGACACCATCCGCATTTCCGACATCCAGTTGCCGCAGGGCGTGCAGCCGACGCTCAGCGACCGCGACTTCGTCATCGCCAGCCTCAAGATATCCTCGGCCGCCATCTCCGAAGACCAGGCCGCCGCGGCCGACGAAGCCGCCGCCCCCGACGAGGTCCCGGCCGGCGACGAGGCGGCCGAAGGTGCTGAAGGCGCCGAGGCCGGCTCCGCCGAGAGCTGACTTCCGGCTCCACCCCTTTCGTTACGGCCTCATCCCCAGGGGTGAGGCCGTTTTCGTATCGGACCACGCCATGCTGATCCTCGCGGGTCTCGGCAATCCGGGACCGAAATACGAGCGCAACCGCCACAACGTCGGCTTCATGGCCGCCGACGCGGTCTCGCGCCGCTGGCGCTTTGACGCGGAGAAGGCCAACTTCCTCAGCCTCGTCTCCAAAGGGCTGATCGAGACGCCTGGAGGCGAGGTCCGGGCCCTGTTGCTCAAGCCCCAGACCTGGATGAACGAGAGCGGCCGCGCCGTCGCCGAGGCCATGCGCTTCTTCAAGCTGAAGCCGGCGGACGTGGTGGTCTTCTACGACGAACTCGACCTGGCGCCGGGCCGCTTCCGGATGAAGACCGGCGGCGGGGCGGCCGGGCACAACGGCATCCGTTCGATCATCGACTGGATCGGTCCGGACTTCCGCCGCGCCCGCATCGGCATCGGACATCCGGGCGACAAGGAGAAGGTGCTGGGCTACGTCCTGCACGACTTCTCCAAGGCCGACTTGGAATGGGCCGAGCCGCTGACCGCCGCTTGCGCCGACGCCCTGCCGTTCCTGGCGGAGGGGCAGGACGAGCGGTATCAGGCCGAGGTGATGCGGCTGGCGCCGGCCGAAAAGGCGGACCCGCGCAAACTGGCGCGCGGGGAGAACTGAGGAACCATGGCCTTGAAAGTCGCGATCGTCGGCCTGCCGAACGTCGGCAAGTCCACCCTGTTCAACGCGCTGACCCA
The DNA here is from genome assembly GCA_036388855.1 of Caulobacteraceae bacterium. GTDB lineage: Bacteria > Pseudomonadota > Alphaproteobacteria > Caulobacterales > Caulobacteraceae > DASVRA01. The sequence continues at coordinate 48,658 of DASVRA010000021.1, forward strand.
GACGGCGCAGGCGCAGGCGGCGAACTATCCGTTCTGCACCATTGAGCCCAACGTAGGCGACGTGGCGGTGCCGGAGCCGCGGCTGGAGAAGCTGGCCGTGATCGCCAAGTCCAAGGAGATCATCCCAGCCCGGATCAACTTCGTTGACGTGGCCGGGCTGGTGCGAGGCGCGTCCAAGGGCGAGGGGCTGGGCAACCAGTTCCTGGCCAACATTCGCGACTGCGACGCGGTGGCCTTCGTGGCGCGCTGTTTCGAGGACACCGACGTGACGCATGTGGAGGGCCGCGTCGATCCTCTCTCCGACTTGGAGATCATCGAGACCGAGCTGATGCTGGCCGACCTGGAGAGCCTGGAGCGGCGGCGGGACGGTCTGGAGAAGCGCGCCCGGGGCGGGGACAAGGAGTCGGCCAAGACGCTCGGCCTGGTGAACCTGGCGCTGGAGCAGCTGAACGCCGGCCGCCCCGCGCGCAAGGCCGCCGTGCCCAGGGAGCACGAAAAGGCCTGGCGCATGCTGCAGCTGCTGACCTCGAAGCCGGCGCTGTATGTCGCCAACGTCGACGAGGCCTCGGCGGGGAGCGGCAACGCGCTGTCGGATGCGGTGGCGGCGCGTGCGGCGGAGGACGAGGCGAAGGCGGTGGTGATCTCGGCCAAGATCGAAAGCGAGGTGGCGATGCTGGCGGAGGAGGAGCGGGCGGAGTTCCTCGAGGCGCTGGGGCTGGAGGAGCCGGGGCTTAACCGGCTGATCCGCGAGGCGTTCGCGCTGCTCGGCCTGCAGACCTACTTCACCGCCGGGCCCAAGGAAGCGCGGGCCTGGACGGTGCCGGTCGGGGCCACCGCGCCGCAGGCGGCCGGCGTGATCCACGGCGACTTCGAGAAGGGCTTCATTCGCGCCGAAACCATCGCCTACCCCGACTACATCGAGTTCGGCGGGGAGGTCGGCGCCAAGGAATCCGGCAGGATGAGGCTGGAAGGCAAGGACTACGTCGTTAGAGACGGCGACGTCATGCACTTCCGCTTCAATGCCTGAGCCCCCGCGCAACGCGCCTCAGCGGGCCGCGCGCCGCGCCGCCGCGGTCTTGTCGCGCGCCGCCTTGAACTCCGAGCCGGCGCCCCACTCGGGCCAGGCGCGGGAATTGGCGAGCCCGGCGCCCAGACGGTAGAGCAGGCCCGCGTCCTGGGCAATGCCGGTCACGTTGAAGCTGGCGTCGTATTCGTCGGCGGGCTGATGGTAGCGGTCCTTCACGTAGGCCTCGCCCGCGGCCTTGCCGGCCGCCTTGCCGCCGCTGACCAGGTCCTCGCCCGAGCCGACCGAGATGGCGGGCACGCCGACCTTGGCCAGAGGGAAGTGGTCGGAGCGGTAGAAGTGGCCGGCCTCGGGCACCGGATCGGGGGTGAAGTAGCGGCCCTCGGCCTTCAGTTGGGCCACGAACAGGTCCTGCAGCTGCAGCTGGGCGCTGCCCGAGGTGGTCATGTCGCGCGACGGCCCGTCGGCGGCGAGCGCGTCGATGTTGATCACGCCCGCGGTCTTCTCCGGCGGGAACACCGGGTGGGCGGCGTAGTAGGTGGAGCCCAGCAGGCCCTTCTCCTCGGCCGTGACGAACAGGAACGCGACCGAGCGGTCGGTGCGCGGCGCCTTGGCGAAGGTGCGGGCGATCTCCAGCACCGTGGCCACCCCGTCGGCGTTGTCGACCGCGCCGTTGTAGATGCGGTCCCCCTTCGCGTCGGGCAGGCCCACGCCGAGGTGGTCCCAGTGGGCGGAGTAGATCACCGTCTCGTCCGGATGCCCCTTGCCGGGCAGCCGGCCGACCACGTTCTTCGAGGTGATCACCTTGTGGTCGACGTCGAAGTGGGCGGTGAACGTCTGGCCCTTCAGCTCCACCGGGCGGAAGTCGCGGCTCTGGGCCTGCTTCTTCAGCGTCTCGTAGTCGAGCCCGGCGCGTCGGAGCAGCTCCACCGCCGCGTCCCGCTGGATCCAGGCCTCCACCGGCGGGTGGGCCGAGCGCGGATTCTCGCGCACGATGTCGAATTGGACGTTGGTGTTGGAGTTCTTCACCGTCGCCCAGCCGTAGGAGGCAGGCGCCGTCTCGTGCACGATCAGCACGCCCGCCGCGCCAAGGCGCGCGCCCTCCTCGTACTTGTAGGTCCAGCGGCCGTAGTAGGTCATCGCCTTGCCGCCGAAGTCGCCCTGGCCGGTCTCGAAGTCCGGATCGTTGATCAGGACCACGATCACCTTGCCCTTCACATCCATGCCCTTGAAGTCGTCCCAGTTGCGCTCGGGAGCCTTCACCCCGTAGCCGGCGAAGACGATCGGCGCGTCCTGGACGGCGACATGACCGATGTTGAGCTGGGCGGCGCGCACGGCGATCTGCTCGCCTTGGGCGAGGGGGACGGTCTGGCCGCCGGAGGCGAAGCTGAAGCGGGGCGCGCCGGTGATCTCGTAGCGGCCGAGCGGCACGTCCTGGGTGTAGCTGCCGCCCGGCGCTCCCGGCTGCACGCCCGCCGCCTTCAGCTGCCCAACGATGTAGTCCACCGTCTTGGCCTCGCCGGCAGTGGCGGGGCCACGGCCTTCGTAGGCGTCCGAAGCCAGCACCTGTACGTCCTTGACGATGCGCTGGCCGTTCAGCGGCTCGGCGGCCATTGCGGCCGAGGCCAGGGCGATCAGGGCGGAAGCGGCAAGCAGGCTGGAGCGGAACATGTTGTTTTTCACCGGGTTCTGGGGCGCGCGGAACATAGGGACACGCGCGGGAGGAGTCCATTCCGGCACGTCGCCCACGCGCCGTGCCTTCCTCGCGGTGAGGCGAGGCGGGAGGGCGGCGGGGCGCCGGGCGCTGCCCGGAGCAATGGAATAACCGTTTCGGCAGGTCCGATACGCCCCGCGCGGTTCGTTTTCGGCCAGCGTCCGGCAGGCGCACGTCTTGGGTGCTACCCG
>DASVRA010000022.1:0-138255 GCA_036388855.1 Caulobacteraceae bacterium
GGGCCAGGCCGGCGACAACGTCGGGGTGCTGCTGCGCGGCACCAAGCGCGAGGACGTGGAGCGCGGCCAGGTGCTGTGCAAGCCGGGCTCGATCACGCCCCACACCAAGTTCACCGCCGAGGCCTACATCCTGACCAAGGAAGAGGGCGGCCGGCACACGCCGTTCTTCACCAACTACCGCCCGCAGTTCTACTTCCGCACCACCGACGTGACCGGGATCGTGCGGCTGAAGGAAGGGGTGGAGATGATCATGCCCGGCGACAACGCCGAGCTGGACGTGGAGCTGATCACCCCCATCGCCATGGAGGAAAAGCTCCGCTTCGCCATCCGCGAAGGCGGCCGCACGGTCGGCGCCGGCGTGGTGAGCAAGATCATCGAGTAGTGGCTTAGGCGCCAACTCTGCGCTTCAATGCGGCCCCCGGAGCGATCCGGGGGCCGTTCTGTTTCCGGGGTGACGCTTGATGACCCGCCGAACCTTCGCCCAACGCTTCGGAGGCGGCACGCTGTGGATGTGGCTGGCGTGGGCGGCGTTCTGGGCCGCCGCGCTCTGGCTTTGTGTGCATTTCGATGTGGTGGAGAAGGTCGGCCACGACGGCGCATTCGCGCGCGACCCGGATCAGCGGGGACTGGCGCGGCAGGTGGCGACTTGAGGCGCCTGGGCCTCCTGGCCACGCTCCTCCTGACAAGCGCGGCGGCGGCGCAGCCCGTGCCTTACCTAAGCCTGCGGCCCAACACGCAGGCGCAGGCGGGGCGGGATTGGTGCGGGCAGGCGGGGCTTTACCTACGCCGGGCGGGGCAGGCCTCCTCGTGCGCCGACCTGCCGCCAACGGCTCGCGCGGTCAATTACTGGGGGTTGCCGCAGGATCCGGCGCGGCCGTGGAAGGGGACGCCCTACGCCGACCGGCGCAACGGCGCGAGCGAAGGCGGACGTGCGGCGTTCGCCGACGCCCGATGGGCAGCCCGCGCGATCGTGGTGGAGCTGAAAGACTGGCGCCGGGCTGGCGCTCGCTCGGCCAGCGACCTGTCGCCGCGGTTGGCGGCGGCGCGGTATGCGCCGGTCGCCGCCGAAAGGATCGCCAGCGCTGCGGGCGTGGGCTCGCAAGCGGATCTGCAGCTGTTCTACGAAGACGGGCGGGCGGGGCCGGGATTGAAGCCGGTGATGCGGGAGCTGGCGCGGGCGGCGCTCGGCGATGGCTACGAGGTCTCGGACGCGCTGGTCGAGGTCGGACTCGGCACGGCCGCCTATGAGCCGCTGGGCCAGGACGAGGCGGGGTTCCGCCGCTGGGTCGGCGAGGCGCCGCAGCGGGCGGGCGAGGTGTCCGGCTTCGAGGGGTTCCTGAGCAGCAATGGCGTGAGCGATGTGCTGCCCACATGGCAGGTGCTGCGCACGGCCTCCGACTGGCGAGGGTGCGGGGCGCCCTTCGCCGTGCCGCCGCAAGCTTATTGGCCCAATGTGGCGGGGGCGCTCAGGCTGATCCGCGACCGGGTGCGGCCGCGACTCGGTCCGGTGGAGGCGAAGTCGGGCTACCGCGAGCCGTGGATGAACGTCTGCGCCGGGGGGGCGCAGCGGAGCGCGCACCGGGAGTTCTGGGCGCTGGACCTGGTGCCGCTCCAGCCGACCACGAGGCCCGAGCTGATGGCGCGGCTGTGCCCGGTCTATTCGCTCGAAGGCGAGGCGCTGAACCTGGGGCTGGGCTTCTACGGCGGCGTGCGCTTCCACATCGACGCCCAGGCGCACCGGCTGTGGGCCAGCGACAATGGCCATCCCTACCAGCCCTGCGCGCCCGACGGCTCGGTCAACCCGCCGCCGAACCTGCCGCCGCCGGAGCCGATCTGGCCGCCGGAGCCGGAGCCGCGCTAGGGCCTCAGACCAGCGCCCCGTGGCAGTGCTTGAACTTCTTGCCTGAGCCGCAGGGGCAGGGGGCGTTGCGGGCAGTGCGATCCCAACCCTCGGGGAGGGCGGAGGCGGGCAGGGCCTGGCGCTGGTCGGCAGGCAAGCCGTCGGGGATGCCGTAGTTGCCTGGGCCGCCGTAGGCGACCTCGTTCTCGCCGGTCAGCGGGTTCATGTGGACCTCGGTGAATTCTGCCGGCATCGGGGCGCCGAAGTCGAGTTCGCGCGGCTCCTCGAACTGGAACTCCACGGTCATCACCCAGCGGGTGGTGTTCTGGCGCAGGTCGGCCAGCAGCTTCTCGAACAGGGAGAAGGCCTCGGTCTTGTATTCGTTCAGCGGGTCGCGCTGGCCGTAGCCGCGCAGGCCGATGACGTTGCGCAGGTGGTCGAGGTGCATCAGGTGCTCGCGCCACTGCAGGTCGATCATCTGCAGCAGGAAGTTCTTCTCCAGCCCGCGCATGGTTTCGGCGCCGATGACCGCCTCGCGCTCCTCGGCCCGCGCATTGGCGGCGGCGGTGACGCGCTCGCGGATCTCCTCGTCGGCGATGCCTTCCTCGGCCGCCCAGTCGGCGATCGGCAGGTCTAGCCCCAGGATTTCCTGGGTCTTCTCGCGCAGGCCCTCGACATCCCACTGGTCGGCGTAGGCCTTGGGCGGCATGTAGCGGGCGACCAAGTCATTGATGGTGTCCTGGCGCATCTCCGCCACGATTTCGGAGAGGTCGGAGGCCTCCATGAACTCCTGGCGCTGCTCGAACACGGCCTTGCGCTGGTCGTTCACGACGTCGTCGTATTTGAGCAGGTTCTTGCGGATGTCGTAGTTGCGCGCCTCGACCTTCTTCTGGGCCGTGGCGATGGCCGAGTTCAGCCACTTGTGGGTGATCGCCTCGCCCTCGGCGACCCCGAAGGTCTGCATGATGCGGTCGAGCCGGTCGCCGGCGAAGATGCGCAGCAGATCGTCCTCGCAGGAGAGGAAGAACTTGGAATGCCCGGGGTCGCCCTGGCGCCCGGTGCGGCCGCGCAGCTGGTTGTCGATGCGGCGGCTCTCGTGGCGCTCGGTGCCGAGCACGAACAGGCCGCCGGCGGCCAGAGCCTGCTGCTTCTTCTCCTCGATCTCGGCCTCGAACTGAGCGCGCTGCGACAGCGCCATCTCGGGGGAGACCTCGACGCCCAGACCCAGCTGCTCGGCGCGCCAGCGCTCCACGCGCATGTCGATGTTGCCGCCGAGCTGGATGTCGGTGCCGCGGCCGGCCATGTTGGTGGCGATGGTGACCGCGCCCGGCGCGCCGGCGTCGGCGACGATGTAGGCTTCCTGCTCGTGGTAGCGGGCGTTCAGCACGTTGTGCGGGATGCCCGTCTGCTTCTTCCCGTCGAGCTCGAACCTGTGCTGGTTGAGCAGTTCCGACAGCGTCTCCGACTTCTCGATGGACACGGTGCCGACCAGGATCGGCTGGCCGCGACGGTAGCAGTCCTCGATCTGGGCGATGATCGACTGGTTCTTCTCGGCGGCCGTCCGATAGACCTCGTCGTCGTCGTCGATGCGGCGCACCGGCTTGTTGGTCGGGATCTCGGTCACGTCCATCTTGTAGATGTCGTGGAATTCGGAGGCCTCGGTGGCGGCCGTGCCGGTCATGCCGGAGAGTTTGCCGTAGAGGCGGAAGTAGTTCTGGATGGTGACCGAGGCCAGGGTCTGGTTCTCGGGCTGGATCTCCACCCCTTCCTTGGCTTCGATGGCCTGGTGAAGTCCTTCCGAGAGCCGGCGGCCCTGCATCATGCGGCCGGTGAACTCGTCGATCAGCATGATCTCGCCGTCGCGGATGATGTAGTCGCGGTCGCGCACGTAAAGCACGTTGGCCCGCAATGCCTGGTTCAGGTGGTGGACAACCGAGATGTTTGCGGGGTCATAGAGACCGGCGGTGTCTTCAGCGAGGTGGCCGCCTGCCTCCAGCATCTCCTCGACCTTTTCCGAGCCGTATTCGGTCAGCAGCGCCTGCTTCTGCTTCTCGTCGTGCTCGAAGGTTTCCTTGTCGACGATCAGCTCGCGCACCAGCTTGTCCATGGTGCGGTAGAATTCGGAGCGGTCCTCGGTCGGGCCGGAGATGATCAGGGGGGTGCGGGCCTCATCGATCAGGATGGAGTCGACCTCGTCCACGATGGCGAAGTGGTGGCCGCGCTGGACCATCTCGGCGACATCGTAGACCAGGTTGTCGCGCAGGTAGTCGAAGCCGAACTCGTTGTTGGTCCCGTAGGTGATGTCGGCGCGGTAGGAGGCCTGGCGCTGGCCCTGGGACAGGCCGTGGACGATCACACCCACCTCCATGCCGAGGAAGCGGTAGATCTGGCCCATCCATTCGGCGTCTCGCTTGGCCAGGTAGTCGTTGACGGTGACCAGGTGGACGCCCTTGCCCTCGAGCGCGTTGAGGTAGACCGGCAGGGTGGCGACCAGGGTCTTGCCCTCGCCGGTGCGCATCTCGGCGATGCCGCCCTTGTGCAGCACCATGCCGCCGACCAGCTGGACATCGTAGTGGCGCTGGCCAAGCGTGCGCTTGGAGGCCTCACGCACCGTGGCGAAGGCTTCTTCCAAGAGGTCGTCGAGCTTCTCGCCCCTGGCCAGCCGCTCCCGGAACTCGGCGGTCTTGGCGCGCAGCTGGTCGTTGGACAGCGCGGCGAACTTCGGCTCCAGCGCGTTGATCCCTTGGGCGCGGGAAAGGTTGGACCTGACTTTCCGGTCGTTGGTCGAACCGAAAATCTTCTTGGCGAGAGCCAGCATCTAAGGTGTCCGGGTGAGCGTCTTTGGCGCGCGAAACGTGGCGCGCGCCGGATCGGGCGTCTTTCGCACGGAAATGGTGCGGAAAGGGGGCCGGGGCTGGCGGTTTCCGCCCGACTTGCGCGCGGGCGAGACTTAGGCGCCGCCTCCAATGGTGTCAACGCGACGAGCCTAGCGGGGCGGTCGCGCGCGGTGCTAAGGCCGACGGCGAATCTGGAGCCTCGGATGGGCGCGAGACGCGGCTTTGAACGAGTGGCGGCCGTGGCGCTCGCCTGTGCCGCGCTGGCGGCCTGCAACGGGCCGCAAGGGTTCGGCCGGGCGCCGGAGAAGGACGACCGCGCCGTGGCTAAGGTCGATGGAGAGACGGTGTGGGCCTCGGACGTGCGGCGCGAGGCGCAGGCGCAGGGGCTGATCGGCGAGGGGGAGGCGCTGCCGGTGTCCTCGCCGCAGTTCGGCAAGACGCTGGACCAGGTGGTCGATCAGAAGCTGATGGCGGACGAGGCGGCCAAGCGGCGGCTGGACCGCGGTGCCGTGGCGCAGCGGCGGCTGGCGGCGGCGCGGGAGCGGGTGCTGAGCGACCTGCTGCTCGAAAGCGTGGTGGCCAAGGCGGTGGACGAGCAGGCGGTCCAGCGGCTGTATCGCGAGCAGGTGCGGCTGGGACGCCGCCGCGAGGAGATGCGGCTGCGCCAGGTGGTGACCGCCACCGGGGCGGAGGCTCAAACCGTGCGCCGGTTGATCGCTGGCGGCGCTTCGATCGCGGCGCTGGCGCTGGAGCGCTCGACCGACGCGGAGACGCGGTTCAGCGGCGGCGATCTCGGCTATGTGGCGGTGGAGGACCTGCCGCCGGGTTACGCGGCAGCGCTGAGGGAGGCACAGGCGGGGGCGCTGGTGGGGCCGTTTCCGGTGAGCGGCGGGTTCGCGGTGGTGCGGGTGGAGGATCGTCGCACGGGCGGGCCTCCCAGCTTCGCCGAGGCGCGCCCGCAGATCGTGCGGTTCCTCACCTATGACGAAATCCGCGACCTGCTGGCGCGGCTGCGGGACAAGTCCAAGGTCCAGGTGCTGATCCCCAGAGCCCGGTCCGCGCAAGCCGTGCCTCCGTCGGCGGCATCCGCGCCTTCCGCGACGCCCGCCGCCCCACAGGCGGCGCAGCCGCAAGCGGCCCCCATGTTCATCCCGCCGGGCGGCACGCGGCCGACTGCCTCCGCCGCGCCCGCGGCTTCCTCCGCCGAGGCCGCGCGGTGAAGCCGCCGGCGCGGCGCGGCCGCATCCGTGAGCGGCTGGCGGCGGCGGCGCATCCCGTGGAGGTGGTCGGCCAGACGATCGAGCGGACCCTAGACCCTCTGACGGCGGTGCTGAAGCGGGCCGCGCTTCGGCGCGCCGAACGCGACAGCCGGCAGTTCGAGGAGCCCGCGCCGGAGCCGGTGGCCCCTCCGGCGCCGCGCAGCCGCGTCTCGCCCTTGGCCGTGCCCTTTCCGGAGATGCCGCCGACGCCGGGCGTCGAGCTGGCCTCTGCCTACGCAGGGCTGCGGCGGCGGCAGAAGGACGATGTGGTGCTGATGCGGTTCGCGCCCGGCACCGCTTGCGCCGGGGTGTTCACCCGCCACGCCGTGGCGGCCGCGCCTGTCGAGTGGTGCCGCCGGCACTTGGAGGCCAGTGGTGGCGAGGTGCGGGCGCTGGTCGTCAACGCGGGCTGCGCCAACTCCATGGCCGGCAAGGCGGGGACGGACGCGGCGCGGCGGGTGGCGGCGGCGGCGGCCAAGCGGCTGGGCGTGCGCCAGCGCGAGGTGATGCTGGCGTCCACTGGGCCCATGGGCGGGGCGCTGGACGACGCTAAGCTGACAGGCAAGCTGCCGCAACTGGAGCAGCGGCTGGCGCCCGCCAGCTGGGAGGACGCGGCGCGGGCGATCATGAGCACCGACACCTTCCCCAAGGGCGCCTGCGCGACGGCCGAGGTGGAGGGGCGGACGGTGCGGATCGCCGGCATCGCCAAAGGCTCGGGCATGGTGGCGCCGGACATGGCGACGGTGCTGGCCTTCATCGCCACCGACGCGGCGATCAACGCGTCCGCCTTGCAGACGCTGGCGGGGCTATATGTCCGTTCGACTTTTAACAGCGTGACGGTGGATGGCGACGCCTCCACCAACGACTGCTGCCTGCTGTTCGCCACCGGGGCCTCGGGCGCGCCCAAGATCACTCGCGCAGGGGACAAGCGGCTAGTGGATTTTCGCGAGAAGCTCGAACAGGTGATGTTCGAGCTAGCTCTCCAAGTGGTGCGCGACGGGGAGGGCGCCTCCAAGCTAATCAAGGTCGGCGTCACCGGCGCCGCGAATCCAGCCTCGGCGCGAAAGATCGCCCGCGCCATCGCCACCAGCGTCGGCGTTCGCGCTGCACTGTCGGGCGGCGAGCCGAACTGGAGCCGGGTCGTGGCCGCCGCTGGACAGGCCGACGAGCCGCTCCGGCGCGAACACCTGTCGCTGCGCTTCGGCGGCGTGACAGTGCTGGCGGAGGGCGCGATCACCGGCGGCTATGTGGACGAAGCCCTGCGCGACTATCTTGGCGGGCGCGAGATCGAGGTGGGGCTGGACGCCGGCGTCGGCCCCAGCCGCGCGGTGGTCTGGACCTGCGACCTCACCCCCCGCTACGTCGAGCTGAACCAAGGGATGCGCGGGTGAACGCGCTGGAGGTCCGGGGGCTCGGCAAGAGCTTCGGCAAGCAGCGGGCGGTCGACGGGCTGGACCTCGGCGTGCGCGCGGGCGAGCTCTATGCGCTGCTTGGCCCAAACGGCGCGGGCAAAACCACGACGCTGCGCATGGTGGTGGGGTTGCTGCAGCCGGACCGGGGCGAGATTTCCGTGTTCGGCATGGACGCCCGCAAGGACCCGCGCGGAGCCAAGCGGCTGATGGCGTGGCTGCCGGACGAGCCGATGCTCTACGACAAACTCAACCCGCTGGAATACCTGGAGTTCGTCGCGGGCCTTTGGGACGTGCCGGCGGTTCAGGCGCGGGCCAGGGCAGAGGAACTGCTGCGCTGGCTGGGGCTGTGGGAGCAGCGCGGCCAGCGTTGCGAGAGCTTCTCGCGCGGGATGAAGCAGAAGACGGCGCTGGCCGGGGCGCTGATCCACGACCCGCGCCTGCTGATCCTCGACGAGCCGTTGACCGGCCTGGACGCGGCCGCCGCAAGGCAGGTGAAGGACCTGCTGCAGGAACGCGCCCGCGCCGGGGGCACGGTGATCCTGACCACCCACATCCTGGAGGTGGCCGAGCGGGTCTCCGATCGCATCGGCATCATCCAGGACGGCCGCCTGCGGGCCGAAGGTACACTGGAGGAACTGCGCGCCAGCGCCGGCGCTGGGCAGTCGACGCTGGAAGACGTGTTCCTGCAGCTGGTGACGGCGGGGTGAGGCTGCCGCGCTCCAACACCGCGTTGGGCCTGCTTGGGCACGAACTGCGCGTAGCGCTGCGCGGCTGGTTCGGCCGCCGCGCGGACGGCCGCCGCAGGAGCCAGCTTCAATTGGTGATCGCCCTGGCCTTCCTCGTGTTCATCGCCGCCGTGGCGGGCGTGCCGGCGGGCCTGGGGCTGCGGCAGGCCCAGGTGGCGCCGAACCCGGTGATCCTGGCCTTCGGCGCGGGCGCCTATGCCGCGGTCCTGACCCTGATGATCTCCCAGACCCTGGTGGCGGCGGTGCAGGCGCTCTACGACCGCGGCGACCTCGACCTGCTGCTGTCCTCGCCCACTTCCGTGACGCGGGTGATCGCGGTGCGCGCGCTGGGCATGGCGGTGAGCGCAAGCCTGGTGTTCGTGATCTTCCTCACGCCGGTGATCGTCCCGGTGGCGGTGCTGGCAGGGCCGAAGTGGCTGTCCGCTTACGGCGTGCTCGTCTCACTGGCGCTGTTCGCCACGTCGGCGGGCCTGCTGCTGGCGCTGGGGATGCTGTCGTGGCTCGGCCCCCGCCGCACCAAGACCTTCGCCCAGGTGGCGGCCGCCCTGATCGGCGCGGGCTTCTTCCTGGTGTTCCAGTTCCAGAACATCACCGGCCGGGAACGCGCCGAGGGCGCCTGGACCCATATCGCCCGGCTCGCCGCCGGCGGCGACCTGCGCTTGCCCGAATTCGCCACCTGGCCGGCGCGAGCCGTTTTGGGCGAACCGCTGCCGCTGCTGGCGCTGCTAGGGGCGAGCCTGGCGGCCTTCGCCCTGGCGGTGGCGGTGGCCGGGCGGCGCTTCGCCGCCGACGCCGCGGTCGCCAAGGGAGCCGACGCCGGTCCCCGCCGCGCCGGGCCTAGGCTCGGCAGCTTCGCGGGCGGCGCGTTCCAGGCGGTGCTGCGCAAGGAGCTGCGGCTGATGCTACGCGACCCGGCGCTGCTCTCGCAGGTGCTGTTGCGCGTACTCTATCTGCTGCCGTTGGGGTTCCTGGTCCTGCGCAACTTTGGGGCGCAACGGGAGGCGGTGCTCACAGGCGCCGCTGCCGGGATCGTGTTCATGGCCGGGCAGCTGGGCGCCAGCCTGTCCTGGATCACCGTCTCGGCCGAGGACGCGCCGGCGCTGCTCACCCTGTCGCCCACCCCGGCCGGGCGGCTGTGGCGGGCCAAGCTGGCGGCGGCCATGCTGCCGTTGGCCGGCCTGCTGCTCTTCCCTCTCGGCGCGCTCGCCTATGTCTCGCCGCCGGCCGCCCTTGCCGCCGGCATGGCCGCCGCGGGCGCGGGTTTGTCCGCCGGGCTGATCAACATCTGGATGCAGCGGCCGGCCAAGCGCCAGGACCTGCGCCGGCGCAGGAGCGCCTCCGTCGCCGCTTCAATCGCCGAGTTGGTGACCGGAATCCTGTGGGCCGCGTCGGCCGGGCTGTTCATCTCCGGCTTCGCCTGGTGGGCCTCGGCGGTCCCCGCGCTTTTCGCTGTCGCCGTGCTCCTGGCGCTCCGGCGGCCGGAGGAAACCATCTTGCGCCGGCTGGCGGAGGCGCAGTGAGCGAAGCCGCCAAGCCCCTGGTCTTGGTGATCGCCTGCGCCCTGGTGGACGCGGATGGCCGTGTGCTGATCTGCAAACGCCCGCAAGGTAAACAGCTGGCCGGGCTGTGGGAGTTTCCCGGGGGCAAGCTGGAAAATGGTGAGACTCCAGAGGCTTGCCTGATCCGGGAGCTGCGCGAGGAGTTGGGGGTCGAGGTGACGGCGGCCTGCCTAGCCCCCTTCGTGTTCACCTCGCACGCTTACGATTCCTTTCACCTCCTCATGCCACTCTACCTCTGTCGACGCTGGGACGGATTCGTCCGAGCCCTTGAACACGAGGCCTTGGCATGGGTGAAACCCGATCAACTCGCGGCCTATCCGATGCCGCCCGCGGACCTGCCGCTCGCCGCCTATCTGCGCGATTTCCTTTGAGCCGGCTGGTCCGTGACGAGGGCGGCGCCACCGCCATCGAATACGGACTGATGGCCGCGATGCTGGCCGTGGTGGTGATTGCCTGCGTAGCGGCGCTGACGCCAGGCATGGACACCATGTTCAGCGGCATCGTCGCGAAGTTTCCGACGATCAGCTAGCCCGCCCGATCCGCCGGTTTCCCCTCGTGGGCGCCTAGCGCGTCGGCGAGCCGCATCTTCGCCGAGCCGGGCCGCAGCGGCTGCTGCTGGCTCGCGTGTGGCGCCCACCCGGTCATGGTGACGATCTCGAACGTGGCGGCGACCTTGCCGTCGGCGCGGGCGAAGCGCGCAGCATAGAGCTCGAACATCCGCGCCAGCACCGCCCGCGTCAGAGGACGTGCGGGACGATCCAGGAGCACGCCCGTCTCACCCATCGCCCGTAGGTCGCGCAGCAGCGCCAGCGGGTCGCCATAGAATACAGGAACGGCATCGGCGTCCGCCACGGGGAGGGCGAAGCCGGTGCGCTGGAGCAGGCGCGCCGCGTCGGTGACCTCGGCGAAGGGGGAGACGCGCGGGCCGGCGCCGCCCGCGATCTCAGTCTCGGCCTCCAGCAGCGTCTGGCGCAGTTCGATGAGCGTGCGGCCGCCGAAGATCGAGCCGATGAACAGGCCGTCGGGCTTCAGCGCGCGGCGGATCTGGACGAGCGCGCCTGGCAGGTCGTTGGTCCAGTGCAGCGCCAAGTTGGAGACCACGAGGTCCAGGCTTTCCGGCGCGAACGGCAGCCGCTCCTCGTCGGCGGCCACGCGCGGGCCGCCGCGCCCCGCGAGCATAGGGAGCGACAGGTCCGTTTCGACTAGGAGGCCGATCCGGTCGCCCGCCGAACTCTCTGCCAGGGCTTGGGCGAAGCTCCCTTCCCGCGCCCCTAGCTCGACCGCGACGGGGAAGTCGCGCATGATCGCTTCCAGGCGCTGCACCGCGTCCTCCGCCGCGCGCGCGCGCAGGAAGCTCGCATCTGCGGGGGCGCGCGCGGCGCGGTCGAGGCGGCGGCGGTGCAGGGCGCGGTCGAACAGGAGGGGCGGGGCGTCCATGAGCGCGCAAGATGGGCCTATCGGCGCCGGCTGGAAACCGGCGGCGGCGTGCGGGCCGGGCCCTGCTCGACCTGGTGCTGCCGCCAAGGCCGTTGGACGGATCGGGCGCGGCGCAGTCGCGGGGGCTGTCGGGCGAGGCTTGGGGCCTAATCCGGTTTTTGGAGGCGCCGGTGTGCGACGGCTGCGGCGCTCCGTTCGAGCACACGGAGATCGCCTCGCGATGCCCCGAGTGCCTGTCGGCGCGGCGGCTGGTTTCGCGGGTGCGGGCCGCCTGCCTCTATGACGAGCACTCGCGCGAGCTGATCCTCAGGCTCAAGCACGCCGACCGCACCGAGCTGGCGGGGCTGTTCGCCGCCTGGATCGGGCGGGCCGCGGCGGAACTGGTGGAGCAGGCGGACGCGGTGGCGCCAGTGCCGCTGCACCCGTGGCGGCTGTTCCGGCGGAGGTACAATCAAGCCGCCGAGGTGGCGCGGCCGCTCGCCCGGCGCGCGCGCAAGCCGTACCTGCCCGACGCCCTCGTTCGCGCGCGCGGCGGCGAGAGCCAGGCGGGCAAGTCTGCCTCGGCGCGGCGGCGCAATGTCGCGGCGGCTTTCACCGTGCCGCCCGCCAAGCGCCGGCTGGTGGAGGGCCGGCGCATCCTGCTGATCGATGACGTGCTGACGACTGGCGCCACGGTGGAGGCGTGCGCGCGGGCGCTGCTCAGGGCTGGGGCAAGCGAAGTGGACGCGGCGGTGATCGCCAGGGTGCGCGAGCGCGCCGCACCCTGAGGAACTGGCGGCGCGTTCGGCGATTCCCATATCGGTCAGCGGGTTAGCTGAGGGAGTCCCCGTGTCTCAGGTTCTGATTTACACCAAGCCGTACTGCCCCTACTGCATTCGCGCGGTTAAGCTTCTGAAAGAGAAGGGCGCCAGCTTCACCGAGATCGAAGCGGCCTCCAGCCCCGAGAAGCGCCGCGAGATGATCCAGAAGTCCGGGCGCATGACCTATCCGCAGATCTTCGTCGGCGACCAGCATATCGGCGGCTGCGACGACATGGTCGCGCTGGAGCGGCGGGGCGAGCTGGACCAGTTGCTCGCCGCCTGATGCCGCGCGTCGCGCTCGTCCAGCTGCGCACGCCGGCCAGCCAGGCCGCGGCGCTGGAACAGGCGGCGCCGCTGGTGCGCGAGGCGGCGGAGGCGGGGGCGCAGCTGATCCTCACGCCCGAGGCCACAAACCTGCTGCAGCGCGACCGGGGCAAGCTCGAGCAGGCGGTGACCGGCGCCGAGACCGACGCGGCCGTGCAGGGGCTCCGCGCGCTCGCCGCCGAGCTGAAGGTCTGGCTGCTGATCGGCTCGGCCCTGGTGCGGCGCGAGGACGGCGCGCTGGCCAACCGCTCGCTCCTGATAGACGCGGAAGGCGCGCTCGCCGCAGCCTACGACAAGATCCACATGTTCGACGTGGACCTGCCCACCGGCGAACGCCACCGGGAATCCGCCCTCTACCGCCCGGGCGGGCAGGCGGCGGTGGCTCGGACGCCCTGGGGTCGGATCGGCCTCACCGTCTGCTACGACGTGCGCTTTCCCTACCTCCACCGCGCGTTGGCCAAGGCCGGGGCGGAGATGATCGCGGTGCCGGCCGCCTTCACCGTGCCCACCGGCGAAGCGCACTGGGAAGTGCTGCTGCGCGCCCGCGCGATCGAGACCGGCTCCTTCGTCCTGGCGCCTGCTCAGGGCGGCCGGCACGAGGACGGCCGCGCCACCTGGGGCCGCTCAACCATTGTCGATCCCTGGGGGCGGGTAGTCGCCAAGCTCGACCATGACGAGCCGGCCGTAGTGGTCGCCGACATCGACCTGGCGGAGGCGGCGAAGGCCCGCGCCGCGATTCCGGCGCTGCTCAACGAGCGGGCGTTCGCCGGGCCATGATCAAATACGCCCTGCAGTGCGCGGCGGCGCACCCGTTCGAAGGCTGGTTTTCCGCCTCGGGCGATTACGACGACCAGCGCGCGCGGGGGCTGATCGAGTGCCCCGTCTGCGGCTCGCCGGAGATATCCAAGCAGATCATGGCCCCGGCGGTGGCAGGCACGAAGCGCCGCGGCTCGCCGGCGCCCGAGCCCACGCCGGACATGCGCCAGATGATGATGGCGGCGGCGGGCGAGATCCGCCGGCACGTGGAGGAGAACTTCGACTACGTCGGCGATTCCTTCGCGCGCGAGGCCCGCGACATCCACGAGGGCAAGTCGGAAGAGCGCGGCATCTACGGCGAGGCCACGCCCACTGAGGCCAAGGCGCTGGTCCAGGACGGGGTGAAGATCGCCCCCCTGCCGCCCAAGCCGCGGCCGAAGGAAAAGCTCAACTAGCCCACTGGCGAGCGCCTCCCCCGGCGCCTAAAAATGGCGGAGACGGCCCGGTAGCTCAGCAGGACAGAGCAGCGGTTTCCTAAACCGAAGGTCAGAGGTTCGAGTCCTCTCCGGGCCGCCAGGATTTGACAAGGGGCGCGGGAGTTCCCCAGAATCCCTGGGCGGAGGCGGCGAGGCGGTATGATCCTTTTCCTGTTGGCCCTGCTGGGTGGCGCCGCCGCTTCCTCCGAGGCCCTGGCGGCCGAGGTCGGTTACCCGGCCGCTCCCGCCGCCCCTCAGCCGAAGCCGAAATCCTCCCGCGGCGGCGACAAGGTCATCTGCAAGCGCGCGATGAACAAGACCGGTAGCCACATCCCTCCCCAACCCGTTTGCATGATGAAGCGGGATTGGGAACGGCAGGAGCGCATCGACAGCCAAACCGCCCGTTCGGTCCAGCACAAGAGCGGCCTCGGCAACATGGTCCCCTTGGAGGACAGGCCGGGGGGCTAAGCCGCCCGCGTACGGGCCGGTTTAACGGTCCAGCCGCGCATCCACGCTGTTCACGCCGGAGGCGATGGCGTCGATGGAGCGGGTCTTCTGGCCGAACAGGCGGCGGTAGGTCCAATAGTTGGCCATCACCTTCTCGACGTATTCACGGGTCTGGGCGGCGGGGAGGGTTTCGACCACCATCAGGCTGTCCTGCGAGCCGGCGTAGCGGTGGGCCTTGAGCACCGCGCCCGGGCCGCCGTTGTAGGCGGCGACGGTGCGCACCAGGTCGCCGTCGGTCCAGTCGCGCAGCAGCTTGTCGAGGTAGGCCTGACCGGCGCGCAGATTGACGGCGGGGTCGCTCAGCGCCGAGCCGCGGCGCAGGCTGTCGTCGCCGGTGGCCTCGGCCGCTGTGGAAGCCTTGATCTGCATCAGCCCGACGGCGCCGGCGTAGGAGCGGGCGGCGGGGTTGAAGCGGCTCTCCTGCTTGACTAGGGCGAACACCAGCGCCTTGTCGACGGTGTAGCCGCCCTGGGGCTGCAGATCGGGGGTGGGGAAGTCCTCGTAGGAGAACTCGCGGTAGCCGCCGCCGCGGCTGCGCGCCGCCGATTGGGCTTCGGTGTTCAGTTCGACCGCGAGCGCGATCCAGGCGCCGCGCTCGGCATCGGTGCGGGCGGCGACCAGGGCGCGGCGCAGTTCGGCGGCGGCTTCCTCGGTTTGGCCGACCTGCATCAGGGCGACGGCGCGCTTGGCGCGGGCGTCGCCCGCGACTAGCGCCTGGGCCTGCGGGTTGGGCGCGCCGGTGTAGGCGGCGCGGACGATGCCGCCCTGATAGGGACGCTCCACTTCGACGGTGCGGACGCGCGCGCCGGCGCCGGGCTCCAGGCCCAGCTGGCTCTCGGCGATCATGCCGTAGAAGGTCTGCGGCCAGCGCGCGGCCAGCTTCAGGTATCCCGGCGCCTCTTCCGCATGGCCCAGCGTGATCGCCGTGCGCGCGGCCCAGTAGGCGGCGGCGGCGCGCAGCCACTCGTCTTCATCCGTGTCGCGGGCGACCTGTTCGAAATGCTTGCGCGCCTCGGCGTAGTCCTTGAGCCGGAAGGCGGATAGGCCGGCGATCCAGCGCTCGCGGGTGGCGATGGCCAGGGCATAGGCAGTCTTGGGATCACCGGAATAGAAGGCTTCGCGGGCGCTGGTGTAGACGGCGGCCTGGGGGAAGAACGGCAGGCGGAAGGTGAAGCCGGAGCCCTTGGGCGCGCGCTTTTCGGCGAGCTTGGCCACCCGCTCGGCGTCGGGCAGTTCGGCGTACTTGTCGAGCCAGCCGGACAGTTCCTCAAAGCTGGCCTTGCCCTGCGGCGCCATCAGCCGCTTCAGTTCGACGTAGCCGGCGAGACAGGGGTCGGAGACCCGCTGGAGCAGGTCCTGGATGGTGAGCTGGTCGCCCTTTTCGGCGGCTTGGAAGGCGGCGCCGTAGAGCTGGGCGTCTTCGCTGGTCAGCGCAGTGAAGGTGGCGGCCTTCACCTGCGGAGCCAGAGCCGCACCAAAAACGCAAACGGCGGCAGCCGCCGCCAGAACTCGCAAACGTCGCAAACGCCGCCTCCCCGCACCGCGCGCGTTCGCGCCGGATTCGTCTTGGCCTAATTGGAAAGTATCCCCGAAAGCTTGACGTTACGTTGGCCGCTCGGGCCGATCAAGCCTTTCGGCCAGCGTCAGGAGGTCGCTCCAGGCCTTCTTCTTGGCCGCGGGCTGGCGCAGCAGGAAGGCGGGATGCAGCGTAGGCAGGGCCGGAAGGGCGAGATTTCCCCCTTCGGAGCGCCACTCGAACCAGCGGCCGCGCAGCGAGAGGATACCCTCCTCGCGCTTGAGCACCGACTTGGCCGCGGCGCCCCCCAGCAGCAGGACCAGGCGCGGCTTCACGATTTCGAGAGCGCGCTCAAGGAAGGGGGCGCAGACCAGCTGGTCGAGGTGCGACGGGTTGGAGTTGCCGGGGGGCCGCCAGAACACGGTGTTGGTGATGAAGGCGCGGTCGGTGAGGCCTGCGGCCTGGAGCATGCGGTCGAGCAACTGGCCGGCGCGGCCGACGAAGGGCAGGCCCTGGGCGTCTTCCTCGGCCCCTGGAGCCTCGCCTATGACCGCGACCTCGCCCTGGAGGTTGCCGCGGGCGAACACGGCGCGGCGCGCGCCTTGGGCTTTAAGCGCACAGCCGTCGAAGGCGGCGATCGCCGCCTCCAGCGCCTGGAGGTCGTTGGCGGCGGCGGCGAGTTCGCGCGCCTGAGCCGCTGCGGCGGAGGCGTCGGGAGGCAAAGCCGGGCCTTTGACCAGGGCGGGTTTGGAGGGCGGAGGCTTGTCGGGCCGCTTGGTGTGGTCGACGGGCTGGTCCTCGAGGCACACATCGACGCCGGCCTCGGCCCAGAAGGCCAGCAGGGCTTCGGCGGCGCGGTGGTCGGCGGAGAGGTCCATGGGCGCGCATCTTCTCCCTTCCCCCTCGATGGGGGAAGGGTCGGGTTGGGGGTGTGGCCAAAGACTCTCCACGCCAGATGACGCAGAGGCGTTGCCTCTCCCGCCCGACCTGTCGGCTATCTTGGCCACACCCTCTCCCCTGCCCCTCCCCCATGGAGGGGGAGGGATGCTAAACGCGGGTGACGTCGCTGCGAGACCCCAATGACCGACACCATGCCCGCGCCCGCGCCCGAACCCGTCCAGCGGGAGGCGATGGCGTACGACATCGTGATCGTCGGCGGCGGGCCGGCGGGGCTGGGGGCGGCGATTCGGGCCAAGCAGCTGGATTCGAACGTGTCGGTGGCGCTGCTGGAGAAGGGGTCGGAGATCGGGGCGCACATCCTGTCGGGCGCGGTGATGGACCCGAAGGCGCTGAACGAGCTGATCCCCGATTGGAAGGAGAAGGGGGCGCCGCTCGACACGTCGGTCACGCGCGACCGCTTCCTGGTGCTGGGGGAGCAGGGGGAGATGGACATCTCCATGCTGCCGCAGCCGCCGTGGATGTCCAACCACGGCTGCTACGTGGGATCGCTGGCTAACCTGTGCCGGTGGCTGGCGGGGCAGGCGGAGGCGCTGGGGGTGGAGATCTACCCCGGCATGGCGGCGTCGGACCTGGTGTTCGACGGGGCAGGCGCGGTGAAGGGGGTGGTCGCGGGGGTGTTCGGCGTTGGGCGCGACGGGCAGCCGAAGCCGGATTTCCAGCCGGGCATAGAGCTGCACGCCAAATACCTGTTCGTGGCCGAGGGCGTGCGGGGGTCGCTGGCCAAGGTGATCCAGGTGCGGTTCGGGCTGTGCGAGGGGCGCGAGCCGCAGAAGTACGGCATCGGGATCAAGGAGCTGTGGCAGGTGCCGGAAGGGCAGTTCCACAAGGGGCTGGTACAGCACACGCTGGGGTGGCCGCTGGACGACCGGACCGGCGGCGGCTCGTTCATTTACCACTTCGGCGACCGGTTCGTGTCGGTCGGCTATGTGGTGCACCTGAACTACAAGAACCCCTACCTGTCGCCGTTCGAGGAGTTCCAGCGGTTCAAGCAGCACCCGGCGATCCGCCCCGTGCTGGAGGGAGGGACGCGGGTCTCCTACGGCGCCCGTGCGATCAGCGAGGGCGGCTACCAGAGCGTGCCCAAGCTGGCGTTCCCCGGCGGCGTGCTGATCGGCTGCTCGGCCGGGTTCGTGAACGTGCCGCGGATCAAGGGCAGCCACAACGCGCTGAAGACCGGCATGCTGGCGGCGGAGGCGGCGGTGGAGGCGATCCGCGCAGGACGTTCGGGGGACGAACTGGTCGAGTACCAGCGGGCCTACGAGACCTCCTGGGTGGCGCGGGAGCTGAAGCAGGTCCGGAACGTCAAGCCGCTGCTGTCGAAGCTCGGGACCACTTGGGGGACGCTGGCGGCTGGGGTGGACATGTGGTGCACGACGCTGCTGCGCGGGTTCTCGGTCCTGGGCACGCTCAAGCATGGCAAGACCGACGCGCAGGCGACGGGGCTGGCGAAGGACTACCAGCCGATCGCCTATCCAAAGCCGGACGGGGTGATCAGCTTCGACCGGCTGTCGAGCGTCTACATCTCCAACACCAGCCACGACGAGGACCAGCCGAGCCACCTGAAGCTCAAGGACCCTTCAGCCCCGATTGGCGTGAACCTGCCGCTCTACGGCGAGCCGGCGCGGCTCTACTGCCCGGCGGCGGTGTACGAGGTGGTCTACGACGAGGCCGGCGAGAACCCGAAGTTCGTGATCAACTTCGCCAACTGCGTCCACTGCAAGACCTGCGACATCAAGGACCCGTCGCAGAACATCGTCTGGACCACGCCGGAAGGCGGCGGCGGTCCAAACTATCCGAACATGTGAGGTCCGCTACAGCATGAAGTCGGCGGCGGTCAGCACGTATTCGCCGGCCAGGTAAATGGTGTGCTCGGCCTCGGCGTTCTTGTCGACGCTGAGCTCGATTGCCGTGCGGCCGTCACCGGTCAACTGGTAGCGGACTTCGCCCGCCTCGCCGGTAAAGGCGTCCGTGCCGATGAAGGTGAAGGCCTGATAGCCGGCCCGGGGCGCAGCATCGATCGGCGACAGGTCGATCTTCTCGCCCGCCGGCTGATCGAAGTCGTTGATCAGGGTGCGGTCGTAGAGGATCTCGGTGTCGAAGGTGATGATGAACCGGTCCAGGCCCTCGCCTCCCGTCATGCCCCGGGTCGCGTAGCGGGCCTCCAGCCGATCGTCGCCGGCGCCGCCGTCCATCCACTGCGCCCCGATCAGGAAGTCGTCGAAGGCGCTGCCGATCAGGTTGGCGCTGCCGAAGCTGCTGCCCCACTCGAAGGTGTCGCCCTGGGCCTCGCCGCCGAAGCCGACATTCTGGATCACGTCGACGTACACCCCTTCACTGCTGGAAGCATACAAGATGGTGGTGAGGTCAGGGCCGATGCGGATCAGGTCCGCGCCGGCGCCGCCGCTCAGCGTGTCGTCGCCTGAATAGAGGTCGGAGTTCGAGCCGCCCACCAAGGTGTCGGCGCCCGCGCCGCCATAGAGGACGTCGTCATGGCCGCCGCCGGACAGCAAATCGTTCCCGCCACCGCCGTTCAGCGTATCGGCGCCGTTGTCGCCGATCAGGAAGTCGGTTCCCTTGCCGCCATCGAGCCAATCGTCACCCTGCCAGCCGCGCACGGTGTCGGCGCGGGCGCCGCCGGTGATGGTGTCGTCGCCGTCGCTGCCGGTGATGTTGATCCGCTCGAAGCCCCGCGCCGTGGAGCCGTAGGGGGTGACGGTCTCCGCGCCCGAGACGAAGGTGAAGTCGAACGCGCCGATGCCGCCGCCGAAGAAGGTGCCGTAGAACATCCCCAGGACATCGACGCCACTGCCTCCGTAGAGGGAGTCGCCGCCCAAGCTGTCGTCGATCAGGTCGGCTCCGCGGCCGCCGCGCACCACGTCGAAGCCTTCGGCGCCCCAGAGGGAGTCGTTGCCGTCCAGGCCCTTGATGAAGTCCGCGCCGTCGGAGCCGCTCAGGCTGTCGTTGCCGCTGGTGCCGATGTACTGGGGCATGGCCGCTCCCTCCCGCTCAATCCAGCATAACCCAGTTCCGGGGACGCGGCCACGAGCTTCGCCTTGAAGAGGGCGCCGAAACATGGAACCTCCCGCGCCCATGCCCGAGCGACGTTCTCTCCTCCTGATTGCCGCCTTCGCCGCCGCCTGCGCGGGGTGCGCGAGTGCAGGTCCGTTCGGGGACCTGCGGGTCTCCGGCGGGGCGCGGGACAACTCGCCCTACGGGCTGTTCCTAGCCGGGCAGGCAGCGCTGCAGGGCGGGGAGGCGGACGTGGCCGCCGCCTACTTCGCCCGGGCCCAGGCGGCGGCGCCGCGCGAGGGCACGATCACCGAGCGCGCCTTCACCGCCGCGCTGCTGAACGGCGACCTCGACCGGGCCGGCAAGCTGGCGCGGGAGGTGGGGTCGTCCTCGCCGCTGGCCGAGCCACTGTCGGGACTGGCCGAGGGCGTGGAGCTGCTAGCCGAGGGCAGGAGCCGTCAGGCGGCGGCGCGCCTGAAGGCGGCGTCTGGCTCGCCCGGGATCGGCGCGGCGGCGGCGCTGGTGCGGCCATGGGCGGAAGCGGGGGCGGGGAATTGGGAAGCGGCGCTGACGGGGGCGAATTCGCCCGATCGGCTGTTCAACCTGATCGCGTCGCTGAACCAGGCGCAGCTGTTCGAGCGGGCCAAGCGCTACGACGAGGCCGAGACCGCGTTCAAGGCGGCGATGGCGCAGCGGGGGGCCAAACCGCTGTTCGCCGCCACCTACGGCGCCTTCCTGGAGCGGCGGGGGCGGCAGGCGGAGGCGGTCGCGCTCTATGACGAATTGATCGCGGCGGGACAGGCTGACGACGAGCTCCGCGCCGCGCGCGCCCGTGCCGCCGGAGGCCGCGCGCCGCCGCCGATGCTGACCCTGCAACAGGGCGCGGCGCAGGCGCTGCTGCCGGCCGCGGCGGCGATGCTGGGCGACCGGCAGCTGGAGAGCGGGACGGTGTACCTGCGGCTGGCGCTGCGGCTCGACCCGACGCGGGAAGAGGCGGCGCTGCTGCTCGGCGACATCAAGACCCAGCAGGAGGACGTGGACGCCGCGCGCAAGGCGTACGCCGGCATTCCGGCGAGCTCGCCGCGCTACCTGGCCGCCCAGGCTCGGCTGGCCTGGTCGTATCAGGAGAAGGAGCCGGCGCGCGCGGTGGAGATCGCCCGCGCCGCCGCGGCCGCGCGGCCGCAGGACGACGACGCCCAGGTGCTGCTGGCCGAGCTGCTGCGGGCGGACAAGCGCTACGCCGAAGCGGCGCAGGTGATGGACGGGGTGGTCGCCCGCACGGCGGCCGCGCCGGATTGGAAATACCACTACATGCGCGGCGCGGTGCTGGAGCGGGCGGGGCGGTGGCCGGAGGCGGAGGCGGACCTGAAGCAGGCGCTGGTGCTGAAGCCGGACCAGCCAGAGCTGCTCAACTACCTCGGCTACGCCTGGATCGAGCGGCGCCAGCGGGTGAAGGAGGCGCTGGCGATGATCGAGAAAGCCATCGCGGCGGAGCCTGACAACGGCGCCTACATCGACTCCCTGGGATGGGCCTACTACCAGCTGGGCGACTACCGCACCGCGCTTGGGCACGTGGAGCGGGCGGTGCAGCTGATGCCGGGCGACCCCGAGGTCAACGACCACCTGGGCGACGTCTACTGGCGCGTGGGGCGGCGCGATGAGGCGCGCTACAAGTGGCGCGCGGTGCTGACGCTGGAGCCGCCGAGCGAGATCAAGAGCCGGGCGGAGGCCAAGCTGGCTTCGCCGCAGGGGCCCGACGCCGTGGCGACCGCCGCGGTGACCGAGACGCGGTGACCCGCTGGGCGCTGGCGCCGGCCAAGGTCAATTTGTTCCTGCATGTGGGGGCGCTGAGCGACCAGGGCTGGAGCATGGTCCCAGGGCGGCAGCGGACCCACCATCCCCTGTCGAGTCTCGTTGCATTCGCCGATATAGGCGACCGGCTCAAGGCAGAGCCGTGCCGCTGGCTGGAGGTGAACTGCGTGGGGCCGTTTGCGGCGGAAGCGCCGGATGGCGAAACCAACCTTGTCCTCAGGGCCGCAAGGGCAATAGCCGGAGCGCCCCGGCTCAGCTTCCTTCTGGAGAAAAACATACCCGCACAGGCCGGCTTGGGTGGAGGCTCGGCCGATGCGGGGGCCTGCTTTCGGCTGTTACGAGAACTTAGGTTCAAGTCGCCGGCGCACGCGCTGATGTTGGCGTTGGAGCTGGGCTCCGATGTGCCGGCCTGCTCGTTGTCCCACCCTTTGGTGATTTCAGGCCGGGGCGAGGGCTTCCTGCACTGGCCGGAATTCGCGCCGCTTCCCGCAGTGCTGGCGTGGCCGGGTGAGGGGCTATCGACCGCCGCGGTTTACCGGGCGTACGACGAAGCCGGAGCGCCTGGCGCAGACGACCAGCCGGAGTGGCGGCTGCTTCGATCTCCCGAGGCTGCGGCTGAGTTTCTGAAAACCTGCCGCAACGACCTGGAAGCGCCAGCCATTGGCTTGCAACCGCTCATCGGCGACGTGCTGGACGCCCTGTGCGGCGAGCCCGAGACCCTGCTGGCGCGGATGAGCGGGTCGGGATCGGCCTGCTTTGCCCTCTGCCGCACGCCAGAGGCGGCGTGGGCGCTGGCGGAGCGGCTGGCGGGGCGGTATCCAGGCTGGTGGGTGCGGGCCTGCACGCTGGGCGAGCCGCCGCTTTGGGGGGATGAAGCATGAGACCGACGCCTACCCTGGCCGCGCTGGCGGCGTTTTGCCTGTCGGCCGCGGCGGTCGCCCAGCCCGCCGATCCGCAGCTGGCGCGGGTGCGGCAGATCCTGAAGACCACGCCGCTGATCGACGGGCACAACGACCTGCCCTGGGAGATCCGCGAGCGGGGCAAGGCCAAGGTCTCCGCCATCGACCTACGGAGTGACACCCGGCGGCTGACCCCGCCGATGCACACCGACATCGCCCGGCTGAGGGCCGGGCAGGTCGGGGGGCAGTTCTGGTCCGTCTACGTCCCCGCCGACGTCAAGGGCGCCGATGCCGTGCAGATGACGCTGGAGCAGATGGACATCGTCCGGCGGCTGGCGGCGCGTTATCCGGAGACGCTGGAGCTGGCGTTCACCGCCGACGACATCGTGCGCATTTACAAGGCGGGCAAGGTGGCCTCGCTGATGGGCATGGAGGGCGGCCACTCGATCAACAACTCGCTAGCGGTGCTGCGCGAGATGCATGTGGCCGGCGCGCGCTACATGACCCTGACGCACTTCGCCAACAACGACTGGGGCGATTCCGCCACAGACGCGCCCAGGCACGGCGGCCTCACCCGCTTTGGCGAGGAGGTGGTGCGGGAGATGAACCGGTTGGGGATGCTCGTCGACCTCTCGCACGTGTCGGAGGAGACCATGATCGACGCGCTGAGGGTGACCCAGGCGCCGGTGATCTTCTCCCATTCCTCGGCCCGGGCGCTGAACGGCCACGCGCGCAACGTGCCCGACAGCGTGCTGCGCCTGATGCCGAGGAACGGCGGGGTGGTGATGGTCAACTACTACCCCGGCTTCGTCTCCGAGGACCTGCGCCAGTGGACCGCGACGCGGGCGGCGGAGGAGGCGCGGTTGAAGTCGCTGAACCCCGGCAATCCCGCCGCGGTCACGGCCGGTCTGAAGGCTTGGGACGGCGCCCACGCCGAGCCCAGGGCGACGCTGGCGCAGGTGGCCGACCACATCGAGCACGTGCGCAAGGTGGCGGGGGCCGACCACGTGGGCCTGGGCTCGGACTTCGACGGCATCCCCTCCACGCCGGAGGGGCTGAGCGGGGTGGACACCTATCCAGTGCTGCTGGCGGAGCTGATGCGGCGGGGCTGGAGCGAGGCCGACATCCGCAAGCTGGCTGGCGAGAACCTGCTGCGGGCGATGCGGGCGGCGGAGGCGACGGCTCGGCGGCTGCAGCGCCAGGCGCCTGCTTCCGAGGCCGCCCTGGGCGAACTGCACGCACCCGCGCCTTAACACCGGTCGCTGCGGAACTCCGTCTCTCCTATTGGCGCGGGAGAGATATGTGCGTAGGGAGGCTGGCCGGGCCGCGGGCCCCTGCGAGCACCCAGACCTCCAGCCAAGGGCTCCCCATGGAACGTCCAGGTCCCAAGCCCCGCGCCAAGCACGCGCGTTCGCTGGTCAAGGCGGTCACCTGGCGGGCGATCGGCACGCTCGACACCTTCCTGTGGGGCTACTTCATCACCCACAAGCCGCTCCATGCCGCCTCGATCGCCAGCCTGGAGGTGATCACCAAGATCTTCCTCTATTACGTGCACGAGCGGGTCTGGAACTGGCTGCCGCTCGACCACCGCAGCCGGCGCCGCGCGATCATCAAGGCGTTCACCTGGCGGTTCACCGGCAGCCTGGACACCTTCATCCTCAGCAGCTTGGTGCTGAGCCAGGCGGTCGCGAAGGTGATGGAGAGCGCCCTTAAGATCGCCGGCGGCGAGGCGGCCACGAAGATCGTGCTCTACTACATCCATGAACGCGTCTGGAATCGCATCGCCTGGGGCCGCAAGCAGGCGGAGGAGGAGGCCGAGGCACGCCGCCAGGCCCGTGAAGACGCCGCCGCGGCGCGCCAGGAGGCCAAGGCGGCGAAGTAGGGGCGCCCTGGAGGGCAGACCTCTTCGAAAAAAAGAGTCCGGAGAGTCCGGTTCGCCCCTCTCGGGGGCGGAGTGCGCTTCGCGCACCTTCGCCGGACCGAACGGTCGAGCGGAAAAAGGAGTCCGGTAAGTCCGGTAAGTCCGGCCTGTACTGAGGAGGGCAAATTGTGCGCTTTCTCCCTCCCCTCTCTCCCTTCGGGGGGGGGGAGAGGGAGAGGCTGCGCTTTTCTCGGCTCCACCGAAGAGTGGGGGAGGACGGGTGCGTTCAGGCCAGCATCTCATCCCCTGATTATGGGGGTAAGCGACGCGGGGTTGGGCCAAATTTTTCCGGCTCTTCTACTCGGCGATCAGGCCTTCAGCCGGCGCACGTCGTCGTCGATCAGGCGTTCGAGCACCTCCAGCGGCACCGAGCCGTTGAGCAGGACCAGGCCGTGGAAGTGGCGGATATCGAACTTAGGCCCGAGCGCCGCCTTGGCCTTGTCGCGCAGTTCCAGGATCTTGAGCTTGCCGACCATGTAGCTGGTGGCTTGGCCGGGCCACACCGAATAGCGCTCGATCTCGGTGATCGCGCCGGCCTCCTGGTCCCCGATGGCGTCGACATAGAACTTGATCGCTTGCTCGCGGCTCCAACGCTTGGCGTGCATGCCGCTGTCCACGACGAGGCGCACGGCGCGGAAGGCGGCGTCGTGGAGCATGCCGATCTGGCCCAGGGGGTCATTCTCGTACATGCCCATCTCGACCGCCAACTGCTCCGCATACAAGCCCCAGCCCTCGGCGTGGGCGCTGTTGCCGACGGTCTTCATCAGCAGCGGCACCTGGCTCTCCTGCTGCAGGGTCAGCTGCAAGTGGTGGCCCGGGATACCTTCGTGGTAGGTGAGCGTGGGCAGGGTCCAGCTCGGCACTTCGGCGGTGTCGCGCAGGTTGATCCAGTAGATGCCCGGCCGCGTGCCGTCCAAGGAGCCGGTGTTGTAGTAGCCGCCCGGCGCTCCAGCCTCGATGAACGGCGGCACGCGCTTGATCAGCAGCGGGGTCTTGGGAAGCTGGCCGAAGTAGGCGGGCAGCTTGGCGGTGATCACCTGGACCTGCCGGTTCAGGTCGGCCAGCAGCTTCTCCTTGCCGGCGTCGGTGTTGGGGTAGTGGAACTTCGGGTCCGCGTACATGGCCCGGTAGCGCTCGCCGACCGTGCCCTGGGTGTAGCCGTTGCGCTTCATCAGCATGTCGGCTTGGCTCTGCAGCTGGGCCAGGGTGTCGAGCCCGAGGCGATGGATCTCATCCGGGCTCAGGCGGG
The DNA here is from genome assembly GCA_036388855.1 of Caulobacteraceae bacterium. Lineage (GTDB taxonomy): Bacteria > Pseudomonadota > Alphaproteobacteria > Caulobacterales > Caulobacteraceae > DASVRA01. The sequence continues at coordinate 25,320 of DASVRA010000022.1, forward strand.
TGGTGTTCGCCGCGCGCAGCGAGAGGGCGTAGAAGGCTTCACCGTCCTTAATTTTCCAAATGCCGGCCTCGTGGGTGGCCCCGGCGCGCATCCGCGTCATCAGCTCGGCCTGACGGGCGAGCGCGGGCTGCACCTCCGCGACCCAGATCTTACCGGCCCGGGCGCCCCAGTCGCCGGGGATGTTCTTCTCCTTGGTGCGCCGGACGATTGAGACTACCAGGGGAGAGGTTTCTGGCGTGTGCGCCTGCAGCGCCTTGATCTGCCCCAACGCCTTGTCGAGGGCGAAGTCCGGGGGGACGACGCCGCGTCCGAAGTCGTAGTTGACCGTCTCGACCTCCTGGTCCAGCGCGCGGCCGCCCCACTCGTGCAGGCGCGAGAGGTAGGCCTCGGCGTCGGCGGCGGTCTCGATGGTGTGGGCGTTGTCGAGGAAATCAGGCACGTTCCGGTAGGAGCCGGAGAGTTGGGTGAAGCCGTAGGGGTAGCCGACGCCGCCGGCGGCGAGATCGAACTGGCGCACGCCCTGGGCGCTGATCTCCTGCTGGAACAGCAGCGTGTCGTAGTGGACGGCGGGCTGGCCGGAGAGCTTGGCGCGGTCGAGCGCCTTGAGCTCTTGCAGGCGGCGCAGGGTCTCGGCCTCGTCGCGCTTAACCTGGGCCAGCGAATAATCGCTGAGGTGGGTCTTGAGCGCGGCGTTCTCACCTCTGTCGAGGCCGAGGTTGGTGGCGAACTCGGGCGAGCGGCGCAGCGAGCGCACCATCCACTCGTCCATCAGGGCGTAGAGCCGCGCGGCCTCGCCGGAGGCATAAGCGGGCGGCGGGGCGGCCTGCGGCAGGGTCTGGGCGTGTGCGCCGGCGAGCGGGGCGAGGGCGGCGGCGGCGCCTGAAGCGAGCAGTTGGCGGCGGTCGAGCATGTGCGTTTCCGGAGATGCTGATGATCTGTCGGAGAACGACTAGGCCGCGCGTTCGGCATGAACAAGGCGGGGACGGGTTAAGTGTTTGTCACGTCGTACCAGGGCGCCACCGCTTGCGGGGGAGTCGTCGTCCGGCCGCAAGGGCGGGCGACGGAGGGGGTGCCTGATGGCGGATTTCGCGCCCCCTCCGTCTCGCCGTCGGTGAGACCCCTCCCCGCAAGCGGGGGAGGCCTGAAGCGGGCTACAGCCCCGACACCAGCCGTGAACCCCAGCGCGGCGCGGGCTTGCGGGCGGGGGCGGTGCGGCTTTCGGGGCGGCGGGTCGCGCGGAACGAGGCGTGGAGGTCGCGGAGCCAGTCGAGGCTGACGGACTTATGGGTGTGGTGGATGTTTTCCATGGCGGGAGCCCCAGTAGGAGGTGGTTCGACGCAGAGGAGGATGGTGAACTCCGATAAACTATTCCAATTGGAATGCTGTTGACGCATATAAGCCAACCTTATGACTGCCGCCGCTCCCCTGCCCTCGCTTTCGGCCGTGCGCGTGTTCGAGGCGGTGGCGCGGCGGCTCAGTTTCACCCGGGCGGCGGAGGAGCTCGGCATGACCCAGGCGGCGGTCAGCTACCAGATCAAGGGACTGGAGGACCGGCTGGGCCAGCCGGTGTTCGAGCGCAGGGGTCGCGAGATCGCGCTGACCCGGGCGGGCGAGCGGCTGGCCGGGGCCTCGACCGAGGCGATGACGCTGCTGCGCAACGCCTTCGCCGACCTGCAGACCAAGGCGGAGGGCGTGCTGGCGGTGACCGCCCTGACCACCTTTTCGGCCACCTGGCTGGTGCCGCGGCTGGGGCGGTTCCAGCTGGAGAACCCGCAGATCGCGGTGCGGCTCGACACCTCCGCGCGGCTGGTGGACCTGCTGCACGAGGACTTCGACATCGCCATCCGCGCCGGCAAGGGCGAGTGGCCGGGGCTGGCGGCGCACAAGCTGCTGCCCAGCGTCTACACGCCGCTGTGCACTCCAGAGCTGTGGGAGCGGTTGGGGCGGCCCGAACGTCCGCAGGACCTGCGCGGCGCGCCGCTGATCGGCATGCGCGAGGACTGGGAGAACTGGTTCGCGGCGGCAGGCTCGGAGCTGCCGGCCGCGGAGATCGGACCTCGGGTCGGCTACGACAGCCAGCACTTCGACGTGACCGCCGCGGTGGCGGGCCAGGGGGTGGCGCTGGCCTCGCCGATCTTCTTCGCGCCCGAGGTGGCGGCGGGACGGCTGGTGCGCCCGTTCGCCACCGTCTGCACCGAGGGGCATTCCTACTGGCTGGTGTATCCGCACGCGCGGCGAACCTCGCCGAAGATCCGGCTGTTCCGCGACTGGCTGCTGGGCGAGTTGGCGGCCGACGAGGCGGCGCAGGCGGAGGCGGCGGCTTCGGCCTGCTAGGCGCGCGCGGCGCCGGTTCGGCGAACGGCGCGATGGGAGCTACTCCCGGCGGCGGGTTCAGGCTATAAGGGCGGGCGCGGGCGCGGGCCCGGGGGAGTGAGCGCATGTACCGACGCGGTTTGGCGGCCGGGGGTGACAGCCTGACCATAATGGCGGGCTCGGGCGACGACTCGATCAACGGCGGGGCCTATGGCGGCTATCAGCTGTCGATGTACGGCCAGTTGGGCAACGACACCCTGGTGGGGGGCGAACTGGCTGACGAGCTGTCTGGCGGCGTGGGCGACGACCAGCTGTTCGGTCGCAAGGGCAACGACCGGATGGATGGGGGCGAGGGGATCGACCTCCTGAGCGGCGGGCTGGGGAACGACAGCCTGACCGGCGGCGACGGCATCGACTTCTTCGACGACGCCAACGGGATCAACGTGGTCACCGACTTCACGCCGGGCGAGGACAAGATCGTGGCCGCGGGCGGACGCGCCGGGGTGGAGTCGATCGTCGCCGACGGCAACGATACCCTGATCACCTTCGCCAGCCCCAGCGTGAACCGCACCATGCGGCTTCTGGGCGTCTCGCCCGACCGGCTGAAGAACGTGGATTTCCTCGACGGCGTGGCGGGGTCCGGCAAGGCCGAGCTGCTGCAAGGCGGCGCAGGCTGGGACGTGGTGCTGGCCGGCGCCGGCTCGGACTCGGTGGATGGCGGCGACGGCAGCGACTGCCTCTATGGAGATTTGGGCAACGACCTGCTGAAGGGCGGCCTGGCCGGCGACACCATGTTCGGCGGCGAGGGCGACGACGACCTGCAGGGCGAGATCGGCAAGGACACCCTTGCAGGCGGTCGCGGCGACGACAAGCTGTCGGGCGGCGATTCCAACGACGTGCTGTACGGCGGCTCGGACGCCGGCGCCGACACGCTGGATGGCGGCGAGGGGATCGACACCGCCGACTACAGCGGCGGGCGCCTGGGGGTCGTGCTAGACCTGTCGGGCAAGGCGGGAGAGATCGTGCGCGGGACGAAGGGCCCGCCCGCGGTCTGCGTCTCGGTCGAGAACGCCATCGGCGGCAGCGGCGCCGACCAGCTGATCGGCACGGACGGCGACAACCGGCTGGAAGGGCGCGGGGGCAAGGACACCCTCATCGGCGCATTCGGGGCTGACACCCTGGTGGGCGGCGGGGGCGAGGACGTGTTCGTCTACCGTTCGATCGGGGACTCGACCGCGGCCGCGCGAGACGTGATCTCCGACGCCGGCCCGGACGACGTGATCGACCTGAACCAGATCGACGCCGACGCCACCCAGGACGGAAACCAGGCCTTCAATTTCGGCGCGGCCGGGCGTCCTGGCTCGCTGGTGGTCAGCTACGACAGCGGGACCAACAAGACCACCGTCAGTCTCTACGTCAACGCCGACGACACCGCCGACGGGGTGATCGTGTTGAGCGGCGACAGGCAGAACTTCGATAACTTCATCCTCTAGCGCCGCGCGCCGTCCTCCGCCTGGGCCAGCAGCCGGCGGGGCGCGGCCCAGCGCGGCGCCAGATCGGCCGCCAGGCGCAACTGCCTGGCCGCGTCCTCGCGACGGCCCTGCGCCAGGAGCGAGCGTCCCCACCAGAGCCGAACCTCGGGCCAGGCCTTGCCCCGGCTAGCGGCGAGCTTGAACTTGCCGGCGGCGGCGCGGTGGTCGCCGCGCGCGGCCAGCGCCTGACCCCATTCGCCGTAGGCGAACGGCAGCGAGGGCGCTGCGGCCACGGCACGCGCGAACCAGGCGTCGGAGCCCCGGCGGTCGCCGGCCAGCGCCTCGATCCGGGCGCGGGCGCGCAGGCAGAGGTAGCAGTCCCCCGGCGTGCGGGCGATCAGCCGGCGCGCCTGGTCGATCCGGCCGGCGCGGGCATAGGCATAGGCCTGCAACGGCCAAACCTGCGTCGGCCACAGTTGCGCCCGGTAGGCGACGCCCGGCTCGTGGTTGGCCTCGGCCTGGATCCGCTCCAGGGCCTCGGCCACGCCGCGCCAGTCGTCCTTGGCTTCGGCGGAGGCGGCCACCAGCCTGGCGCGGGCCACGGGCGACTCGTCGTCTTCGGCGTCCAGGCTCACGGTCCAGGGGTTGACCGGTTCGTGCGCCCTGATCCGATCGAGCGTCTCGTAGACGGACGCCGTGGCGGCGGAGCCCTGGTAATCGGCGAGATTGTCGGCGCCGGCCAGGGTCGCGGCGGCGTTCCTCCAGTCGCCCAGCGCCTCGGCGATCGCGGCCTGGGCGTCCAGCCGGTTCTGCGCCCCGGCCGCCGCGGTCACCCCGCCGCCGTCGGGGCGGTCCAGGGCCCGGACCTCCGCGCGGTAGGCGGCGAGCATCGCCTCGTCGTGGCCCAGCGCATACTCGCTGTCGCCGACGACCTTCCATCCGGAAGCCAGGTTCGGGTTCAGCGCCAGACCCTTGCGCGCGGTCACGGCCGCAAGCCGCAGGTTGCCGAGGGCGCTGTACATGCCGCTCAGGCCGACGAAGGCCCAGGCCCGCTCGCCGCGCGGCGCCTCGCGCGACTGCTGCTGCAGCACCTTGATCGCCTCGGCCTGCCGGTCGTTTTGCCAGAGGTAGACCGAATAGCGGTAGGGCTGGGTCTTGGCGTAGATCGACAGCGCCGCCTGCTGCATCAAGGGCTCGAGTTCGGGCTTGTCGGTCCTGAAGGTCTCGGCGGGGAAATCGCGCACCCGGGCGCTGAGCGCGGTCTGCTTACCGGCGCGCCAGACTTCGCCGGAGATGTGGATGTCCTTGCCGAGCCAACGGCGCAGGATGCGTAGCGCCTCGCCGACCGACATGCCGGTCTGGGGGATCTCGATCTGGATGTCCTCGCCCAGGCTGTTGGAATAGGTGCCGGGCGCGCGGGAGGAGTCGGTGCGGTCCTGCATCACCCGCAACTGGTCGAGCAGCTGCATCGAGAGCACGGGCGGGGTGAGGCCGTTCTTCTGAATGTCCTCGGGCGCGGAGATCGGCTCGATCACCAGGGTCTTGGAATGCACCGCCTGCCAGACCGCGACGGCCAGGAAGCCCGCGACCGCCAGGGCGGCGAGGATGCTGAATACCTGCAGGACGACGCCGAGCACGTCGCTGACCTCGTTGCGGCGCAGGTCGTCCATCTGCTCCTGGAACAGCTCGGTGTGCTTCTTCAGGTAGGTGGAGGCCTCGTCGGCGAGCTTGCCCTCGATGCGCGAGTTGCGCAGGCCGAAGGCCAGGCCGATGTTGTCCTGCATAAGGGACAGCTCGCGCCTTTGCCGGAAGCGTTTCAGGCGCCGTTTCAACACCCCCTCCAGCCGCTTGCCTCGGCGCCGGCCTCACCCTCGGCCAAGTAGGCGCGATTGCCAAGCTTGAGGCGCGAAACATTGTTCGTTGACTCCCGGGCCTCGGCCACTGAAGGGTCCGCCCGGCAGCGGGAGGCGGTCATGGCCAATGTGAACGGCACGGGCGGGGACGACTTCGTCCACCTGACGACCGTGCACTTCGTGCACTTTCGAGGCGGGTGCCGATTGGCGGGGAGAAAGGCGGACGCGGCCTGAACGGCGACCAAGTAAAACGATGTCAAAGACCACAATAGGAATATAAGCGGACCAGAGGCAGCTGTTCAAGGCTGGTGGGCGAATTAAGGCTGGACGCGCACCCGTTCTCAAGGATGATGTGCGCGAGTGCTTCGGGCCGGGGGCCAAGGAGCGTCACATGAAGCGTGCAGCCGTTGGCCTCGCCGCCGCAGCCTTCTTCCTAGGCACAGGCGCGCTCGCCGCAGGGCCGCAGCGGCCGGACTGGAGCTACGGAACGGTGGCGGGGGCCGACCTCGGGGCAGGGGCAAGCCTGAACGGCGCCGTGCCCTTTCCCGGAAGCAACGCCTGGAACACCGACATCTCCGCCGAGCCGGTCGATCCGAACTCCGGCAAGCTGATCGCCTCCATTCCCATGGACAACGGGTTGCACCCCGACTTCGGCAGCGGCCTCTACGCCAATTCAATCATCGGCATCCCCTATGTCGTGGTCTCTGGCGACCAGCCGAAGGTGCGCATCCGCTTCACCGCCTATGGCGACGAGAGCGACAAGGGGCCCTATCCGGCGCCGCCGGACGCGCCAATCGAAGGCTACAAGCCGAACGGCTCAAACTTCTCGGGCGATCGGCACGTGCTGGTCATCGACCGCGACAACGACCGCCTCTACGAGCTCTACCGCGCCTTCCCGCAGGACGACGGCAGCTGGAAGGCCGCCTCAGGCGCCCTCTTCCACCTCGACTCCAACAACGTCCGCCCCACCGCCGAGCCCGGCTGGACCAGCGCGGACGCGGCCGGGCTGCCGATCTTCCCAGGACTGGTGCGCTACGACGAGGCGCGGACCGGATGGATTGGGCACGCGCTGCGGTTCACCGTGCCGCAGAGCCGGCGGGCCTATGTGGCGCCGGCCACCCACTGGGCGTCGGAGAACGACAGCCGCAACCTGCCGCCGATGGGGATGCGGGTGCGGCTGAAGGCGGGCTACAAGATTCCGGACGGCTTCAGCCGCGAAACCAAGGCGATCCTGCGGGCGCTGAAGACCTACGGCATGTTCGTGGCGGACAACGGGAGCGGCTGGTACATCTCCGGCGCGCCGGACCCGCGCTGGGACAACGACCGGCTGGTGGGCGAGCTGAGCCAGGTCGGGCGCGCGAACTTCGAGGTGGTCAAGATGCGAGGGGTGGTGACGCCTTAGGCCCCAACAACCGTCTTCCACGCGAATGCCGTGGCCCCGATGCATTCCGAACGCCCGGCCTGGACCGGGACCCCGGCATTGGCCGGGAGACGGATGAAAGTCAGCCCAGCATCCGCCGCACCGCGGTGGCGATGGCGAGGTCCATGCCGCGGGGGGTGTAGAAGGCGCCGTTGATCTGGGTGCGGGCCATCATGACGTTGCGGAACTTGAGGAACAGCTCGCGGTCGGGCGCCTGGGGATCCAGCCAGAAGCGGCTGAGCGGCTTGCGATCGGTCATGCCCTCGATGTCGTAGACGGCGCGGCCGAGCACCTTGGTCGGGCAGCCGAAGCCGATGGTGGCCAGGCCCGCGGTGGAGTTGATGGTCACCGCGCCGCGCGCCTTGTGCGACAGGGCATTGAGGTTGCCGCCGTCGAGCAGGATCACCCGCCCCGCCACGCCATGCGCCTCGGCCAGGCGGCGCACCATGCTGCCGTAGTCGACCATGCCGGGGTCGAGCGGGTGGAGCTTGAACACCAAGAGGGCCTCGGCCGGCGCGTGGCGGGCGAAGCTCTCGATGGCTTCGGCGGCGAAGCTCTCGTTGGTGTAGTTGGAGTGGACCCACAACTGGCTGTCGCCGGCCCGCTGCATCAGGGCCAGGAAGAACGGCTTGCGCGAGGAGATCACCTGATCGACCAGGCGCTGGGTCTCGGCCTTGCCCCATTGGTTCTTCACGTAGCGCAGGAACGAGCCGACGATCTGGGCGAACACCGGCAGGGCGAAGGGATTGCGCCGGCGCGGATAGGCGGGCGCCAGCAGCACCTTCCAGACATAGTGCTCGGTGGCCTTCAGGATCAGCCAGGAAGTCGGCTTTCCGACCTCGGCGTCGCCGGCGGCGGCGCGCTCGAGAGCCTCGCCCTCGCGGCGGTAGAATTCGGGCTCGCGCGGGCAGGGGGAATAGGCGTTCACGCCCTCCGCCTCGAGGGTGATCCAGCGGGGGCGGAAGTAGCCTTCCTCGAACACATGCACGCGCGCGCCGCGGCGGCGGGCGGCGACGATGGCGGCGCCGTGCACCTCGATGCAGTCGTTGAACACCACCAGATCGGTGACGCCCTGCTCCTGGATGAAGCGGTCGATCCAGGCCGGCCAGGCGTCCTCGCTCTCGCGGTAGGTGACGTGGCCGCGGGTCAGGCCCCAGTCGGAGAGGTCGCCGCCGTCGAACACCACCTTGGAGACCCGGGCGCCCTCGGCGGCCAGGCCGTCGGCGATGCGGGAGAAGAAGGAGCCGAAGGGGCCACGCAGAAACAGGAAGTTGCGCTCCCGCAGGGCGGGCGGCTGGGGCCGCGGGCGAACGGATTCGCGCCGGCGCGACCGAGGCTTGACCTCGATCTTCCGGTCATCGGCGACGCCGAATGGCATTGCCGTCATTGCTCCCCTCCGCCTCCGGCCGCCCCTTTGGAGTCGCGCCGGCACTACATAGCCCACACTCTTGCGCAACGCACCGAGGCGCGCGCGGTTCGTTCAATGCCGCCGGTCGAGCGCCTGCCGCAGCAGGGTTTTCGTCCGGCGACGCCCGATCAGACCGGCGGTATCCCTTCGCAGAAGCGAAAAGGCAAGTTCCGCCACCACATCCTCCGCCTCGCACGGCCAGCCCGAAGGCCGGTGCACATAGCGCGGATAGACGAGCAGCGCTCCCGCCACCAGTTCATCCAGGCTCAACCTGCGTATACGCCTGGGACAACGCTCCAGATCGTCCGTTATTCCCCAACCGGCGTAGAAGGGCAGCCCATAAGTGGCGACTTTGTGGCCGCGGAGCAGCGCCTCGAAGCCCGCCAGGGAGGTCAGGGTGTGCACCTCGTCCACCCGGTCCAGCAGCGCGGCGATGCCGGCGCGCTCGGCCAGCGCGTCGGCATGCCGCAGGGCCTCCTCGCGCGCAACCGCGCCGGGGCGGATGCCGGACTCCACGTCAGGATGCGGCTTGTAGACGATGAAGCCATCGGGGCGAGCCGTGCGCGCCGCTTGCAGCAACTCAAGATTGCTGCGTATGCGCCCGCCGCCGCGCTTGACCGAGGCGTCGTCGGTGACCTGGCCCGGCACGAGGATCCGCGGCCGCTCCCCCGCGCCGGCGAACACATCGGCCACCTCCTGCGCCCCGACGTTGTACTTGCTCACCCGCGCCCGCACGATCGCCTCCCGCAGGGCCGCGGCGCGCGTCAGCAGCGCTTCGTCGAAGACGTGGGCGGCGAGAATGGTCTCCAGGTCGCTGGGCGCGGAGGGATCGTAGTAGACGCCGGTGCGGTCGAGCACGAGCGAGCCCGGCAGCTCCAGGTTGGCGCCAAGCCCAACCGAACGCAGGAACCCGTCCTCCATCCGCACGAGAGGGGCGCCTTGCCCGGTGCAGCGGGCGGCGAACCCCTCCGGCTCGCGCGAGGCCCAGACCACGATGCGTCCGCCCTCCTGCCGCTGGCGGATCAGCGCGTTCTGGGGATGCATGGTCCAGGTGACCTTGCCGCGCTTGCCCGCGACGAAGGGCGCGACCTGCACCTGCTTCCACGGGTGCACCCCCAGCACATGGGTGACGCCCTGCGTCTCGCGGTCGCGGCGGCGGCGGGCGGCGAGCAGGCGCGCCACGTCCAGCGCCGGACAGGGCCGCTCGTCCAGCGGACTGAGGTAGCGCGAGTAACGGCCGTAGATCGCCGCGACCATCGCCTCCAGGCTCGGACGCGCGATCCGGCGCGCGCAGGGCTGGCGATCGTCCGTCAGTCCCCAGCCGGCGTAGGCGGGCAGGCCGAAGCAGGTGACGGCGGCCCCGGCGATCAGCGCCTCCAGCCCCGCGTGGCTGGTGGCGACGTAAACGCGGCTCGCGCGCCCGGCGACGGACATCCAGCTGACGTCGGCGTCGTAGACCGGCACGCCGCGAGCCTGGGCCAGCGGCTTCAGGTGGCCGCGCCGGCCGCCGACGCCGTCGAAGGGGTGCACGCGGGCGATCACGCGGCGGCCCGGGTTCTCCGCGATCGCGGCGTCCAGCATTCGCGCGAAGGTGGTCGCCGTGCAGCCGCCGCCGGCGATCGACTGGTCGCGCGCGATCTGGTCCACCACGATCACCGGTCCGTCGGCCAGCAGCGGATCGTCCGCGGCCGCGTCGGGGGCGCCGTTGAACTTGCCGAGGCTCTCCGCCCGCATCAGCGCCATCAGCTTGCGCGCGTCCTCCAGCTCGGCTTCGCCGAAGCTCTCCCAAGAAGCGATCAAGGCTTCGAGGTCGCTGGGGCCCGAGGCGTCGTAGTGGACGCCGGTCAGGTCGGCGGTGAGGCTGAGGGACGGGTCGCGCCGCCCGCCCAGTCCCGCGGTGCGCAGGAAGCCATCCTCAAGCGCCAGGTAGGGCAGGCCGTGGCGCGCCGCTTCACGCCCGGCGGTCCCCTTGCGCCCCCAGCCGGCCAAGCCGTCGACGCCGCGCGCGGGCGAGCCCGGCGGCAGGAAGCGGAAGGCGTATTCTCCGCCCAGGAAGCGCTCCAGCCGCCGCGCCTTCAAGGCTACGCCGATCGAGCGCACGCCGAAGACGCGGGACGACCGGCCGGACAGCGCCTCGGAACTGTGCGGAGGGACGGGCATCCATGCTATCGGAAGGCGGTGCGCGGCGCGGCGCGCAAGATTTACGAGGCGGCGAGGTTTGGGCTTTTCGACGGCTATGCGCAAGGCGCGGGAGCTGGGCCGCCGCTCGCTCAGCCTGGCGCTGACCCCGCCGGCGATGGTGATCCCGCGCGCCGGCTACCCACGCCGCCCGCACGAGGCAGTGCTGGTGCTGCAGCGCGGCGAGACCGCCACCACCGCCTATTATCTGCACCCGCGGCTGGAGGGGCAGGCGGCGGCGTTCGCCGACATCGATAGCGATCCGGAGGCTTGCGGCCTCCTCGATCCCGGGGATGAACGCCCGTTGCTGGCGGTGATCTCGCGCTATGCCGCCGAGCCGTGGCTGCGGGCACTGGAGAGCCGCCGCGCCCGCCTTGTCCGCGTCGCCTTCCTCGCTGACGACGACCTGCCGGCGATGATGCGCGACGCGGAGCTGCCCGCCGCCGCCCGCGGCAAGGTGGCGGCCCACTATGGGCGGCACGTGGAGCGGTTGAGCGAGCTCGCCAGTGAGATCTGGGTTTCGACGCCGCGCCTGGCGGAGCGTTACCCGCTGGCGAAGGCGGCCGTGCTGCCGCCGCTTCCCGAGGCCGACCCCGCGCCGCCGGCCCCGGAGCCGAACCGGCGCGTCGTTTACCACGGCACGGATGTGCACGGCCGCGAGCGGAGCTTCGTCCTCGAGGTGGCGCGCCTGCTTGAGGCGCTCGCGCCGGACGCCGTGGTCGAGGTCACGGGCGGCGCCGATCTGCGGCGCGCCGCTGCCGGCCTCGGCAATGTGGAAATCGTGGACCAAGCGCCCTGGCCCGAGTACCTGCGCCGCCAGCGGGAGCGAGCCGCGGCGCTGTCGCTGGCGCCGCTGTTCCCATCGCCGGTGAACGACGCGCGCGCGCCGGTGAAGGCCTTCGACGCCGCGCGGTTGGGCGCCGCCGGGCTATTCGCGGATGCGCCGCCGTACCGGGCCTGGGTGCGAGATGGGGAGGACGGGATGCTCCTGCCCATGGACCCGCAAGCCTGGGCTCAGGCTGCCGCGGGGCTCTTGCACGACCCGCGACGAAGGATGGCGCTGACCGCGGCGGCGGCGGCGCGACTGCGCGAGCTGCGACGGGCGCCGGGGGGGTTGCCCCCGGCTCCCGAAGCGTAGGCGCGGTGGACCTGTCCTACGGCCGCATGAAGTCGCGCCTGCGCAAGCTCCGGCGCGACCCCGCCGCGTTCGCTGCGGACCTGCCGTGGCTCCCCGCCCGCACCGTCGCCACTGCCGCCCTGGCCGGCGTCACCAGCGCCGCCAGCGCCCTGGACCGTACCGAGGCCGCCGCCGCGCGCCACTGGCGCGAGCAGGCCGTGCGCCTGCGCCGACGCGCCGACGGGCTCTTCGCCTTCTCCGGACGCGATGGAAGCCCGCCAACGGCTTTCCCGGCGCTGGTCGAGATCACATCAGAGGGGCGCGGGCTGATCCTCTGCGCCTTCACCGCAGAGGGCGCGCTGAGCGCCGCCGAGGCCACCGCGGATGCTCCGGCCGTGCTGGCTCTGGCGGAGGCGGTCGAGGTCAGGGTTTACGCCACCGACGGCGGCGAACCTCCCGAGAGCCTGGACGCTGAGCCGATCACGCGCGCGGCTTGGCTGCGCCGGTTGCGCGCGCAGGGCGCGGCCTTGCCCGACGCCCTGGCGCGGGTCTGGCCAGCCGCCGAGCGGCGCCCCGCCGAGCCGTCGGCGGGGGCTTATAGCGGCTGGATCGCGCGCAACGAACCATCCGGCGCGGACCATCTCCGCATCCGCCGCTGGATCGAGAGCTTGGACGGGCTCCCCCGGATTTCCGTGCTGATGCCCGTTCACGACCCGCAGCCGCGGCACCTGCGCGCCGCCATCGCCTCGGTCATGGCGCAGCTCTACGGCGGCTGGGAATTGTGCATCGCCGACGACGGTTCCCGCGCGCCCGGGGTGTCGGAAGCCTTGGCGGAGACCGCGGGCGACCCAAGGGTGCGCCTGGTCCGGCTCGGCGCCTCCCGGGGCGTCGCCGCCGCGACCAATGCGGCGTTGGAGCTGGCGACGGGCGAAGCCTGCCTGTTCCTCGACCATGACGACGTGCTGGTGCCGCACGCCCTGGCGCTGATCGCCGCGGAATTCGCGGGTCATCCCGAGGCGGTTGCCGTCTACACCGACGAAGACACCATCGACCTTGCCGACCGGCGATCGGCGCCGCTGTTCAAGCCGGACTTCGACGCAGAACGGCTGCTGGCGCAGAACTACGTCAACCACGCCTTCGCCGTCCGCACGGGGCTGCTGCGCCGGCTGGGCGGCCTACGCCAGGGCGTCGAAGGCGCACAGGATCACGACCTGGCGCTGCGGGTGGCGGAGGCCGCGCCCGACGGCGTGCGCCACATCCCCCAGGTGCTCTACGGCTGGCGCGTCTACCCCGGCGGCGCCAGCCTGTCCCAACGGCGAGCGGAAGAGACGGCCCAGGCGCGGGCGCGGGCGGTACGGGACCACCTCGGGCGGACGGGCCAGTCCGGCGAAGTCAGCCTCGGCGCGCGCGGCTATACGGTCGTCCGCCGCCCGCTGTCCGAGCCAGTGCCGGCGGTGCTCGCCATCGTGCCGACGCGTGATCGCCCGGGCCTGCTGGCGGCCTGCGCCGCCGGCTTGTTGCGGCAGACCCATTACCCGGCGCTGAAGCTGCGCATTGTCGACAACGGCAGCCGTGATCCCGAGACACTGGCGTTGCTGGAGCAACTAGGCGCCGAGCCCCGGGTCGAGGTCATGCGCGTCGACCAGCCGTTCAACTTCTCCGCTCTGAACAACGCCGCCGCCAGAGGCGCGAAAGCCGACCTGCTGCTGTTCCTCAACGACGACGTGCTGGCGGCGGAGCCCGGCTGGCTAAGGCTCATGGTCTCGGAGGCGGCGCGGCCGGAGATCGGCGCGGTCGGCGCCAAGCTGTTCTACCCCGATGGCCGCCTGCAGCACGCCGGGGTGGTCACGGGGCTGGGGCCGCAGGGGGTGGCCGGTCACGAATTCCGCGGCCAGCCTGGCGACACGACGGGGCCGCAGAGCCGGCTGCTGGTGCAGCGGGAGGTCACCGCCGTCACCGCCGCCTGCATGGTGCTGGAGCGGCGCAAGTTCGAGCAGGTCGGCGGCTTCGACGAGGCCCTGGCGGTGGCGTTCAACGATGTCGACCTGTGCCTGAAGCTGCGCCGCGCCGGCTACCGGAACCTATGGACGCCGCACGCGCGGCTGATCCACGCCGAGTCGGCCACGCGCGGGTCGGACCGGTCGCCGGAGCGGGCCGCGGCCTTCGCCGAGGAAGCGCGGCAGATGCGCGAGCGCTGGGGCGAAGCGCTCACGAACGACCCCTATCATAGCCCCAACCTCAGCCTTGAGGATGAGAGTTTCGCCCTTGCCGCACGGAGCCGCGCGGCAAGGGCGTGGGCCACAAGCTAGGTCAATTACACGTCGTCACGCCCGTTGCGCTGGTGGTGCAGGTGCGGGTGCCGCTGTCCTCGGTCAGGCGGAGCACCGTCCCGGCGGTCACCGCGGTCTGGAACAGGATTTGGCTGATGTCCTTGGCGAACTGCAGCCACTGCGAAGCCACCTTGGGCACCACCACCACATTGTCGCCCGGGCCAGGCTGGGTGCCGCGGCCGCCCACTTCGGCGGAACCATCCGGGTGGCGGATGACGATGCGCTTGGTGTTGGCGCTGGGGGTGAAGCCGCCGGCGCGGCCGACGTAGTCAGTCACCTTGGAGCCCCGGGCGAAGGCCAGGCCGCCGGGGTTCAGCACCTCGCCCGAAACCAGCACCACGTCCGAGCGGCGCGGCAGCACCACGGTGTCGCCGTCGAGCAGCCGCACGTCGTTGAACTGGCCGTTGGTGTAGACCGCGACATTGCCCTCCGGCTGCACCTGGCGGGCGACAGCGATGAAGTCGCGCAGCAATTGGCCTTGAGCCTGGGCCAGCGCCGCCTGCTCAGGGGAATAGGCCGGCAGAGTCGCGAGCTGCTTTTGCAGGTTGTAGAGGGACTCGTCGATGGCGCGGCGCTGCTCGGCGGCGACGCCGGGCCGGCGGATGTGCACGAAGCGAGGTTCAACGTCGCTGTTGGCCAGGTCGACCTGGGCCAGCAGTTGGCTGAGCGTGGAGTTGCGCGGCAGCACCACCACGTTGGGCCCGCGCACTTCGCCCTGCAGGATGATGGTCACCACCTCGTTGAAGACGTCCGAGCGCAGGTCGACGTGGTCGCCGTCGCGCAGGATGACGCGGCGAAAGTCCTGGAGCGTGTAGTAGGCCGACTGTGGTCCCCCGCCGCGGAACCCGCGCAGGGCCACGCTGGTGACGTTCGCCTCCGGCCGGGCCAGCGGCAGCAGGTCCGCGCCCGTCATCGTCGGCGCGCCCCTCGGCGCCTCGAAGGCAAATGCGTTGCGGCCAAGGCCGGTGACCCCGACCATGGCGCCGCGCGGAGCCACCACGACCACGTCGCCGTCACGGAAGCGCAGCGGCTGGGTCTGTCCGGCCAGCAGGAAGTCGTAGAGGTCGTAGGTGGCAATGGGCGCGCCGTTGCGCTGGACCGTCACGTTGCGGAAGCTGCCCCGCGCGGGGTCCACGCCGCCGGCCTGGGACAGGAAGAACAGGACCGTGTCCTGGGGGCCGCCGAGGTAGCGGCCCGGCCGCAGCACGTCGCCGGTGACGAACACGCCGATGGAGCCGGCCTGGACGATGGAGGCGTAGACGCCCACGGCGGGGGTGTAGAAGGTCTGCACCCGCGCGGAGATGGCCGACTGCAGCTGGCTGGCCTGCAGCCCGCCCACGTGCACGGGTCCGACCGAGGGCACGAACACGTTGCCGGCCGCATCCACCGGCTGCACGCCCGAGACGTTGATCGCGCCGTAGATGTTGATCGAGATCTGGTCGCCCGGCTGGATCACATAGTCCGGCCGGTCGCCCGGCCGGGTGCCGGCGTAGGCGCCGGTGAACAGCTCGGTGCCGAACACCGGCACGACCACGCCGTCGGCCAGGGTGATGAACCCGCCGGTTGAGTTGGCGGTCGCCACCTGCCCAGGCGCGGTGGGGCTGCCCGCCACCGGTTGCGAGGGCGTCGGAATCTGCGGCGCGGTGGTGAAGGGCGTCGTCGGCGCCTGGGCCGGCGCGGCCTGGATCGGCGCCGACTGGGTCTGGGCCGATTGTTGCTGTTGCTGCAGCAACTGCGCCTGGGTGGCGGTCTGGGCGGACGCCGCCCCTCCCACGAAGAAGGCCAGAGCGGCCGCGAGGGCTAGGATGCGCATGGATCAGAATCCCTGGTGGTCGCGCACGCCCGCGATCACGAGCGCGATGATGGCATAGGCGGCCATGGCGGCGAGAATGGCTTCGAGGAAGTTCAGCGGCCGGTTCGGCAGCGTGGCCTCATCGGGATAGCTGGGGTTGGTCACGCGCACCAGGAACCGCTCACGCTGGCTGGCGACGGTGCGGGCCTGGTCGTAGCTTTCCAGCGCGGCCACCAGCCGCCTCTGGGCGTATTCGCTCTGCACCGCGAAGCCTTCGTACTCGTAGAGCCGGCTGGCGATGGTGTTGGGCTGGGACGTGCCGGCCAGCCGCTGGCGCTCGACCGCCACCTGGCGCTGCAGCGCCGCCACCCGCGCCTGGAGCTGGCGCATCTGCGGCGCGTTGGGCGTGGAGTAGGTGCCGACCTGCGCCATCTCCGCATTGGCGGTCAGCAGCTGCTGCTCCAGCGAGTGGATGGTGCCGCTGGTGGTGCTGGCGTTGGTGCTCGGGTCCACCAGGCCCGTGGCGCTGCGGTAGCGGACCATGTTGAGCCGCGCCTGGCGCACGTCGTTTTCGGCCTTGAGCAGCTCCCGCTCGGCAGACCGCAGGGTATCGGAGCGGATCCGCGCCGACAGGTTGTCCACGTACTCGGAAGTCAGCTGCAGGATTGTTTCGGAAATCCGGTTCGACGTCCTGGCGTCGAAGGCGCGCACCTCCACCCGGGTGATGAAGGAGTCGCGGTCCGGCCGCACGAGCACCTTGCCGCGGTAGAAGCGCAGGAAGTCCTCGGTGCTAGCGTTAGGGGACAGATGGTTGAACGGGTCGAGCCTGGGCGCCGAATAGTGGGCCTTCAGGTTCAGGCGCTTCTGCAGGGCGGCCAGCATCTCGGGCGAGCGGATGTAGTCCTCCACCTCCGCCACCTCCGAGAGGTCGCTGGTGCCCGCGCCGCCGGTGATGCTGGTGATCAGAGAGGGCGTGGGGCTCTGCGTGCGGCCGCGGATCGAGAAGCTGGTGTTGGAGACGTAGATCGGCGCAGCGATGAAGAAGAAGTAGATCGCCGCGAGCACGGCGACCACCGCCATGTACAGCAGGAACGGCCGGCTGCCGCCGATGGACTTCAGCCGCGCGCCTACGTCCGCGGCCACCTGATTGGCGGCCGAGCGGCGGGGCGGCGGCGGCTCCTGCTCGTAAGCACGTTCGTCGGTCATCTAAAGGTCCATCCCTCTGGCCTGGCCGCTGAGCTCTTCCGCATACTGCTTCACTCGCCGCTGCACGTCATCGGTGATTTCCGGCCGCGGGCCGCCCAGCACCACCAGTCGGTCGCACAGCCGGGTGACTTCCTTCAAGTTATGAGTGACCAGCAGCAGGCTCGAACGCTTGCGCCGCTCCTCGAGCGCCTCCTGGGCCTTGGCCCTGAACCGGGCGTCCCCCGCCGACATGCCCTCGTCCACCAGCAGGCAGTCGAAATCAATCGCCATGGACAGGGCGAAGGCAAGGCGCGCGCGCATGCCTGACGAGTAGCTCTTCAGCGGCCAGTCCATGAACTTGCCCAGTTCGGACCATTCGGCCGCGTAACGTGTGACATGTTCCGGGTCGCGCCCGTACAGCCGGGCCATGAAGCGGCAGTTGACCACCCCGGTAAGGTTGGGACTCAAGCCCCCCGAATAGCCCAATGGCCAGGAGACCGACATGCTCCGCCGGATGTAGCCGGTGTCGGGGTGCAGGCTTCCGGCGATCAGCCGCAGCAGCGTCGTCTTGCCCGCGCCGTTGGGGCCGATCACGCCCCAGTTCACGCCGGGCTCCACCACCCAGTTGAAGTTCTTGAAGACCGTGTGCTTGCGCCCGAGGGTGACGAAGGTCTTGGAAAGGTTGGCGACCTCGATCATGGCGCGATGTACCGCCGCGTCGCCCGCTCCAGCACCAAGCCAGCCGCCGTCAGCCCCACGGCACAGGCAATCACGTAGCCGGGGCTGAACACCGGCGACTGATAGGTCGGGTGCCAAAGCTCGCGGGCCATGTCGATGGCGCGAAACATCGGGTTCCAGGAGAAATACGGCAGCAGCCACACCGGCGTCAGCGCCGCGGCGTGCAGGATTCCCGAAGCGAAGCCGCCGAGGCGCCGGATCGGCGAGGTCAGGTCTTCGAACACCGGCAGCACGCGGCGTATGGCGCCCGCCACCAGTCCGATTCCCATCCCCAGCCACAGGCAGGCCCAGTAGACCAGAAGCACGCCCCATGGATCGGCCGGCAACTCCAAGCCGCCGAAGATCATGAACCCGATCACGATCACGAACATCGCGGCGGTCTGCGCACAGAACTCCAGCACCACCCGCGCAATGATCAGGTCCAGCAGGGTGATCTGCGGGAACATCAGCAGGCCGCCGCTCGCCCCGGAGCTGCGCGCCATGTCGCTCCACATGCCCTGGAAGGCGATCCAGAACGGGTAGCCGGTGATCAGGAACACCATCAGCGGCAGGTTGGGCGGCGCCATCCGGCTGCGGACGGTGAAGATCAGCAGCAGGCCCAGGACCGTGATGATCGGGTAGAGCAGGAACCACAGCAGCCCCAGGCGCGACTGGCCATAGCGCGCGCTCAGGTCGCGCAGCACCAGCGCCTTGATCACCCGCACCTGGAACTTCCAGGCGGGCTGCTTGGCGGTCAGGTCTGTCATGGGACTAGGAGCACGCGCGCACTGGCCTTCTGTGATGCGAGCGCCCCCGCTCGCCCGCGTCCCCTCTGGCGCGGTTCGTGGCCTTCTACATCCTTCACCACATCCGCCCGGTTTCGGCTAGCCCTTTCTGGCCCGCAGGTCCGCCTTGATCTGCGCCAGGATGCGTGGCGTGGCGTCGCCCTCCATCACGCGGGCGGCGAGGAAAGGCCGCATGTCCGGCGCGCTATCCATGGAAGAGGCCGCGAACGCCAGCCACTCCTCGGGCCCCTCCAGCACCGGCAGGCCCGCGTAGGCAGGCCCGCCGCGAACGGCGAGGCTCACGGGCCGGTTCAGCTGTAGGGCGTCGAGCGCGACGGTGGACGGCGTGGTGATCACCCGCCGGCACTGCATGACGGCCGTACTCACGCCTGAAACCTGGCCGCGAAGCGCCGCCGCGCTCTGCACCGTCAAGCTGGAATGCAGACGTGCAAAGCCGGCCAGGCCGTTGCTCCACCCCCCGGCGGGGTGGGGGCGGACGAGGGTCCTCACCCCCTCCCGGGCCAGCGCTTCCACGCCCGCGCGGAACGTCTGCCTGTCGCCGGCGGTGTAGCGGTCCGCGTGGAGGTTCTCGAACACCCCGACCTCATAAGTGGGAGGGGCCGGGGCCGGGGCATCCATCATCGGGCGGCCGACATGGCTGAGCTTTGGCCGGGTGTCGGCAGGGGTTTCCGGAGGAATGGCGCCGGAGGGAAACCAGCAGAATACCCTGGACGACGCGAAACGGTGGTTAGCCTCCGGTCCATTCAGCCCCACGTTCTCGAGGCCGTGCTGAAGCGTGAAGGCGGCCAGCCCACCCGCCTCCGCCCGCGCCGCGAGCGCATGGGCCGCGGCGTGGGCGGGATGGCTGCTTTCCGCGGCGCTCAGCACAGCCGCCTGTCCCCGCAGGCCAGGCGCCCGACCGGCGATCACTTCGGCACGCCTCACCCAACTGAACCCGAGGCGATGGCGCGTCAGCAGAGCCTCGGTCCGCGGGCTCTCCCGGGCCAGCCATCTCGAGACCACCACCCGGGGCTCCAGATCGGCGTCGTCGCGCATCGCCGCCAGCACGGGAAGCAGAGTGTCGATGTCCTGGACCAAGTCGATGAACACCAGCACCCGCGCGCGGCCGCGCCGGCGCGAAAGCTTCACGCCGGCGAACCGTCGCGGCGACCGTCCGAGGCGGGGTAAGCCTCCGCCGCCGCCGCCAACTCCGCCGGATCCAGCAGGGCCATCGCCGCACCCTCGTCCGTCGGAACCGGCTCGCCTGCGCTCGCCCGCACGTCGGACAGCGCCAGACTGGACCAGCCCATGCGCCTGAGGCGCAGGCACAGGTCGATGTCCGCCGCGTCACCGGGAAACCGTTCGGCGTCGAACCCTCCGACCGCCGCCAGCTTGCCCCGGGCCACCGCCATGAACGCGCCGGGCGCCGCAAGCACAGGCGCATTGCCCTGCTTCTCGATCGGAACCGCGCGCCAGCCAACGGGTCCGCGCCCCACGGTCAGGCCGGCCGCCGGACCGGCCTCGGTCAGCACGGTTCCAGTGACAGCGCCGGCCAGAGGCGACAAAGCCCACCGCGCCATGGAAGCGAGAGGGGCGCCCGGGCTCAAGGAAAGCCCCGCCCGGCAAAGCAGCACCGCCTCGCCCGTCGCCGCTTCGCTCAGGCGCTTCAGCCAAACTCCGGCGCCTCCCGCCGCCGGCACGTCGACCTTGCGCGCAAGCACGCAGTCCGCCGACGCCCGAACCTCCTCAAGTGCGATGTCCGCCGAGGCGGGAACCAGCACTTCCACTTCCATGCCGGAAAGGGCGCCGAGCACGTCCAGCAGCGTCCGCTTCGCCGTCTCGCTCCACTCCGGCCATACCGCAACCGTCACCCTCGCCAGGGTCGGCGGTTCCGCGGGCTCGCGGGTGTCGGGAACGCGCGCCGACCGGCTGCTCAGAGCCGCGGGCAAGTGCCGCCAGTGCAGCGGCGCCGCCGCCAACGCGGTTTCCAGCGCCTGCTCCCCTTCGAGCGCCGCCCGCGCGAGCCGTTCGAGGTCGACGCCCAGCGCCCCGGCGCGAACGGCGTAGCCGCCGCCCAGCGACTGACCCAACTGGATCGCCAGCGGCCAGGCCTCGCTGCGCCTGCGCGGGCCGCCCTCCTCCTCCCAGGTCAGCACGTCCGCCAGCGGATCGGCGAGGCTCAAGGTTCGGGCCAGGTCCGGGTGCAGCGTCTCTCCGGCCCGGAGCACCGCTACCGCCTCGGCGCCTCCCATGAACGTCCTCAGCCTTCCACCGTCTTCGGGGCCGAACACCGTATCGCCTTCGCCGCCGGACCGGCCGGAAACCCGGCCGATGTCCAGGCTGCGCCAGCTCTGCTCGCTCCAGCTGCGCATCGTGCGCTTGAGCGGCTCCTCGGCCTCGGAGCCGAACACCAGCAGCGCCACCCGCCGCTCCGGCTGGACCACGCGGGCCGCCGGCGGCTCGGCCGCCATAACCGCCTCCACCGCCTCGGGCTTGGCCGCGCCTTGTGGGAGCCTGAGCCCCCTGAGATCGAGTTGGGTGCCGGTAATGCGCGCCCGCAGCCGCCGCAGCAGCGCCTCGTCGGCGCCGTCGGGTAGACGGAAGTGGAACGACTTGGCTCCCCGGGGTTCCTCATCTCGCCGGGGCCGCGGCCGGTCGGCCGTCACCGAACCCAGGTAGCGCTCGTCGTCGTAGATATCGATCACGGCCGGCGCGCCGCCGCTCTTGGGCTGCGCCGCCCAGCCGAGCAGCACGCCGTTGGCCACGCCCTCCAGGGCGCCCGAGGGCCCCCCGGCGGGCGCCGGCTTCGGCTTGCGCTGCCCCGCGCTGGGCCGGCTCGAGGCGACGGTGATCTCGCCCCGGCGCAGCAGCACCCGGGTGCGCCCGAACGCCGCCTCGATACGCAGGCGTCTCGGCGAACCGTCCAGGAAGGCGGCGGGGATGCGCAGGTTGAAGCCGTGCTTGCCGTCGCCCTTGCCGCCACGCGTCAGGTCCTTGCGAGGCAGGTCGGCCAAAGTCTCGGCGACGATCTCGCCCTCATGGCGGGCGACGATGTGGACCCGCCGCCCCGGCTTGTTCGGGTCGAACGCCCAGCCCTGGACCTCACCGGCCAGCACCCGGTCGACGAAGCCTTCGATCGGCTTCTTGCCGGTGACCTTCTCGGCCGCCTTCTTGGCCTTGCGCCCGAAGGCGCGCATCTGGCGCACGAGCGCCGGGTCGCGCCCCTCCTCCAGCCTAAGGCTCAGCTGCCGGTCCGCCACGCTCACAGGCCGCCGCGCTCCTCGAGCGCCTTCTTCAGCTCATAGATGCGCGCCAGATACCTTTCATTGGCGTTATTGAGGTTGCGCATCTCCGCCGTCAGCCGCTGGATCTCCGCGTGCGCCGCGGCCAGTTCCTCCTCGCTCGCCGCCGGCCCGCCGACAGGCGCCACCTCGGCGGCCGCCAGGCGGGTTCTTAAGGCGGCAGACTCCGCCTCCACCTCCGCCAGCCGCTCGCGATATTGGTCGTGCAGCCATCGGATTTCCGCCGACCGCGCTTCCAGCTCCAGCTCCAGCTCCAGCGCCGGAGTGCGTTCGTCGCCCGGTTTCTCCGGTGCATGCGAGGCGCCGCCGTTCAGCTGCTTTCGCAGATCGCCGCAGGTGGCTCGCAGCTCCGCCACCTCCTGCTCCAGCCTGATGACATCGCCGGTTCCAGGCGACGCGACCGAGGCGCCGTTGGCCAGCTTGCCCAGGAACGGGGAGATCATCGGGCGCAGCAGCTCGGCCCCCTCCACGAGCGAGTCCAGCCGTTCGCGGGCGTCCGGGTCCTCGTCAACCTGGGCGGCGGCCTCATAGAAAGTGAGCGCGATGGGCAGAGAAGGCTGCGCGCGGACCGGCGCGTCCTCCTCTTCCGGCTCCAGCAGCGCGCTCAGCGTTTCGAACAGGTCGAGCCTCGTGCCGCGCCAATGCAGCCGAAGCCGGCCGAGCAGCTTGTCCATCAGCGCCTGGGGATCGTCGCGCCAGGCGTTCTCCTCCACCACCGCGGCGATCCGCTCACCGGCGTAACGGTAGACATCGGAGCTGTAGGCGAACCAGTTGAGCTCCTCGGCCTGGCCGTTGCGCCCAAGCCGCCGGACGCCTTTCTCGCTCTTGGACGGATGGGTCAGCGCCCAGATGTAGTCGGGCTGCAGTCCCAGCCGCTCGAACACCTCGCTCCAAACCGGCAGCAGCCGCGCGGTCGCCACATCGGCGAATCCCCAGGGCTCCGCGTGGTCCTCCAGCGCGGCCTCCACCGCCTTCGTCATCTCGCGCCGGATCGCCTGAACCACCGGCCGCCGCCACCATCCCGGAGGAAACGGAAGGGCGTGGGCGGGATGGTCGGGCGCGCGATCAATCGCCCGCAGCAGCCGGTCGTGGAACTCGCCGATCCACGGGCGGCGCCATTCCACGCCTCCGCCCGACCACATGTCGGCCGCGTC
The DNA here is from genome assembly GCA_036388855.1 of Caulobacteraceae bacterium. Taxonomy (GTDB): domain Bacteria; phylum Pseudomonadota; class Alphaproteobacteria; order Caulobacterales; family Caulobacteraceae; genus DASVRA01. Next base: position 48,346 of record DASVRA010000022.1, read on the forward strand.
CCCCTCCAGCATGTCCACGCCAAGCGCGTGCAGGGTGCGCGACAGCAGCGACAGCCCGCTTGGGGAGGCGCCCAGCACCACCACCACGCGACGGCCCTCCAGCCGCCGCGCGGGCAGGCCCCGGCCCGCCGCCTCTCCGTTGTGCCGCCTCACGCCCGAAGCCATGCCTCCTATTCAATGCCCGCGCGCCCTAGGCCGCAAGGGCCGGAGCCTCAAGCCGGGCGAAGGCTTCGAGCACACTCGCCTCCAGCCTGGCCCAGTCATACCGCTCCACCAGCATACGGCGAGAGGCGGCGGAAAGTTGCCGGCGCAGGGGCGGAGAGACGATCAGACGGCTGATCGCCTGCGTCCAACCGTCCGGACGCGCCGGCAGCGCCGCGCCCGCCGCGATCATCGGCCGGTACGGCTCCAAATCCGAGACCACCGCCGCGGCGCCCGCCTCCGCGTATTCCACCCACTTGGTCGGCGTCTTGAGCAGGTTGTATGGAACAGCCCGGAGCGGGGCCAGGCCGATGTCCCAGCCGAGCGCCCCGAACCGGCGGCGAAACTCGGCGTAGTCGCCTGGAATCGCCTTGCGCCGCCGCACCCGCCCGCGCAGCAGATCAGCCGCCGGCTGGTCGGAGATCGAGCCGAACAGCTCGATGCTGACGTGGTCGAAGCGCCCCAGCACCTCGTTCAGCGCCGGGGCGATCATCTCCAGGTCGGCGTTGTGCGAGGCCGAGCCCATATAGCCGACCACCAGCGGCTGGTCCGGCCCCTTCACCGCCCGCGCCTCCCCCGGCCGCCCGGCCGAGCCGATGGCCAGCGCCGCGATATGGCCGCCGCGTCCCAGCCTCGCCAGCCGCTCGGCCAGTTGCGGCGTCGCCGCCAGCGTCAGGTCCGCCTCGGCCATCGCCCGGTGCAGCGTGTGGATGCGGCGCGGATGCCTGGCGGCGCGGTAGCGCTCCACCCCGACGCACAGCGGCAGCTCGAACAGGTCGTCGTCCAGGTGCAGCACCAAGGGCAGGCCCCGCGCGTGCGCGGCGGCCCGGACCGCCTGGTACCCTTCCGCATGGCCGAAGCGGGAAACCACCACCGCCGTCGGCCGCACGGAAGCGAACTCAGCCTCCACCAGCGCCCGCGCCTCCGCCAGGCTCCCGCCGCCGTCGGCGGCGAAGGCGGATTCCTCCACGAGGCGGACGGCTGCGCGTCCGGCCGAGCGGCTGCCCGCCAGACCCTCCACGAAGCAGATCGACTGGGAGGCGCCGTAAGAGTCCGCGAACACCAGCAAGCGCATCGGCGCTTCGCTCGGAAACTCATCCGAGAACGCGGCATGGGGTGAAGCGGTGGCCGCCATCGGACGCGCCGGAGGCGCCGTTTCAGCCGGCGCCGGGGCCTCCACCCAGCGCGCGGCCCGCTTGGCCTCGATGGACAGCGTGGCGGTGGAAATGCTCGCCCCCGCTCCCGCCGGGCGGGCGGCGGTCCACACCGCCGCGGCGCTCTCGATCAGGAGGTGGCGGTGCACGCCCCCCCGCGCCTCGCGCGCCAGGCTGGCCGTCCACAGCGCCTCCTGCCGCGGACCCGCCCCGCCCATCTCCAGCCAGGCCCTACGATTGGCCGCGAAGAACCACGGCGCCGGCGCCGCGGTCCTACGCATCGCCCGCCCTGGCGTCTCGCCCCGCGACAGCCGGAACTCCGCGCCTCCGCCCGTCGGCCGAGCGTCCAGGCCCGCGCACAGCAGACGCGCGGAGCCGTCGTTGATCCTGGGGCTGGCGGTCAGCACCTCCGCCCCAAGCGTCCAGGACGCCAGGGTCTGCACCGCATCCGCCGTCTCCGGGATGCAGGCCGGCCGCGCCACCACCACCGCCTCCCCCGACGCCAGCGCCACACCGGTGTTGGCCAGATAAGCCTCGCTGAAAGCTCCCGGCAGCAGGAAGTGGCGCACCCGCAACCCTCCGGCGCCCGTGCGACGGTCGATTGCCGCGGCCAGCGCCTTGGCCTGGGCCGGCTCAAATCCCGCTCCCACCACCAGCACCTCGAGGCCGCTGCTCAGGCGCTGCGCGCCCAGCGCGTCGAAAAAACCGTCGAGCCCGTGCGCCTCGCCCGGGGCCAGCAGCACCACCGAGATCAGTTCGGGCCGCAGCGCCGGCCGCAGCTTGCGGGCTTCTCCCTGAACAGGCCGCAGTTCGCCGACGGGCCCTTCCGCGTGGGCGACGCGGCCACGGGCATCGCGCGCCAGCACCGCGAGTGCAGCGCCGGTTTCCTCCAGCCGCCGCACCGCGCCGCGCGCCTTCATCCGCTCCAGCGTCGAAAGCATCACCGCGCAGCAGCCGCTGGCGTCCATCTGCCCCAGCAGCAGGTCATCAAGCGGTCCCGGCCCGAGCCGGATCAGGCCGCCCGCGCCCTGGAGGCGCGCATCCCACACCACCGCTTGCGGCAGGGAGCCCTCAGGCGTGCGCGCCCGGTCCGCCGCGTGCCGCACCGGCTCGGCCAGCCCCTCGTCACCGGGCCCGGCGTACAGGTAGGCGTCCCCCTCGATGTCGATGCGCAGCGGCATCCGGCGCCTCTAGCACGCGGGGCGCGGCGCCTCCACGCCGTTGCGGAAGGCGGGGGGTTGGCTCTAAGCACAAGCGCCGGGCGCCAGGGCGCCGTGGAGGGCGCATGGCCAGCCTCGGGGGCCGCCTGACATCGCTGCGAGGCAGGGGAGGCCGCGGCCGCCGCTACGGCGGCTGGGTCCGCGCGGAGCCCGACGGCCTGATCCGCGGCTGGGTCTCCGACGAGGCCAACCCCGCCCACCGCGCCGAGGTCGAGGTGCGCATCGACGGCCGGCCGGTCGGCCGCGCCTTGGCAGACCGCTTCGATCCCGCACTGGCGAAGGAAGGCCGCGGCGACGGCCGCTACGGCTTCGTCCTGCTCGTTCCCACCGCGTTTCGAGACGGCAAGCCGCACACGGTCGAGGCGGCCGCGGCCGACACCGGTTACCGCCTGATGAGCAAGGCCGCTGAGTTCCGGATCGTCCCGGCCAACCCCATACCGACGCTACGGCTCATTGACATCGGCCCGGAAGGCGTTCGCGGCCGCCTCAGGGGCGCCGCCGCCGCGCCCCCCTCGCTTGAGCTTTGGGCCGGCGGCCGCCGCACCCGCGACTTCCAGCCGAGCTGGGCCCGCAAGGGGCCGGATCTGGAGTTCCGCATCGCCTGGGACGCCCCGACCTTCAACGGCCTTCCGCGGGACGCGGCCCTGGCCGCGCCCGGCATGATCGAAGGTGGGCTTGCGGGCCTCAAGCTACTCGACCGCCTGCGGGTGATCGCCCGGCCCGCGCCCCAGGGCCTGAAGCTGAACCTGGAAGGGCCCTACCGCGCCTCCAGCCCGCACCCTCTCCAGGTGACCGTGACACGCGCGGACGGCGACGTCTTGGGGAAGGCTCGCCTGGAGGGGCGTAGCGCGCTCCTGCCGCTGCCGCCGGGGGTTTCACTGGAGCAGCTGGAGCTTCAGGCGGACCTTGGCGGTGAGCCGGCCCGGGCGATCTCCATCAGACTGGACGCGGCGGGCGCGCAACTCGTGTCGAACGCCGTCTTCCGGCGCTGGGAGGGCCAGGCTCCGCAAGGGTGGGAGACCGGGTTGACGCCCGAGCAGGTGTCGCGCGGCTTCGCCGGCTTGCCCGAAGCCGAGGCGCGCCGGCTGGGCCTTCGGGGCGACCTTGTTCGGCTGCAACTGCAGCCCAGTGACGAAGCCCGCCCGCTGCTGCGCCAGAGGCTGGAAAACTTGCCGGGGGGCTTCGAGCGGCAGGCGCGGGCGAGCCTCGTCTGTCTCGCCCGCGCCAGCGCGCCGGCAACGCTGGATGTCCGGTTGACTGGACCCGACGGAGAAGCCCTCCAGTCAGTGGCGCTCGCCTGCGACGAACCCGGGACATGGCGGCGGGAGGAGCGGTCCCTCTCCCTCGAGAGCCTGTCGGAGCAGGGGCCGGTGGACCTGGAGCTCCGCCTCCTTGCGCCGCCGCTGCCCGGTCTTTCCGTCGAGGTGGCCGTGCTCGGCCTTGCGGGCGAAGGGCGGTTCGCCCAGCCGCCGCCGGCCCGCGCGCCCGAGAACCTCATCGAGCAGGGCGACTTCGACTATTGGCCCTACGGCCTCTCCATCTGCGCCTCCGGCGGCCGGCGCGAGATCGCGGAAGGCTGGTTCGTGCACAACCGCGGCTCCGCCGCCCCCGTCCTCGCCCGCGCCGCGCCTTTGCAGCAGGGCGCGGCCCTGCTGCTCTCCGCGCCCGAAATCGCCGACTACTGCCGCCTGGAGACGAGGCTCGATCCGGCCGCCGCCGCGGGCGGGCGGTTGCGACTCGGCTTCCAAGCCGGAGCCCCCGCCGACGGCCCCGCCGCTTTCCAGTCGGGCGCGCCCTTCACCGTCATCGACCGGATCTTCGTGCTGCGCCGCGGCTCGGCCGCCGAGGACGCCGTGGTCGCCAACATCGCCCGCCGCGTTCCCCTCGCCCGCGGCTTGGCCGAGCACCGCTTCGACTTCGACCTTCCGGAGTCCTCGCCCGGCGCGGCCGGCGAGATGTTTCTCGCCTTCGACTTCGCCCGCCCCTTCGCATTGCGCCTGGAGCAGGTGCGCCTCGCCCCCGCTTCCGACGAAGAGGGCGCAACGCTTCCGCCGGCGCTGGAAGACCCGGCGATCGCGGCCCAGGCAAAGACGCTGAAGGGACTGTCAGCCTGGCTCTCAGGCGAGATCGTGCAGCCCGGCCTGCGCTTTGACGCCCAGGCGCGGGAGACGTCCGCGCCCTGCATCCGCTGGGAGTGGTCGCCGCCAGCGCAGGACTCGGTCGAGGTGGTGGTTTGCGTTCACGACGCGGCCGAGGAGACCCTGGCCTGCCTCGGGTCCCTGGTCGGGACCACCACCGTGCCCCACGCGGTGCTGATCGTCGATGATGCGTCGGGCGAGGACACGCGCCGGCGGATCGCCGCCTTCATCGCCGACAAGCCCTGGATGCGGATGGTCTCGAATGCGGAGAACCTCGGCTACACGGCCTCCGCCAATCTCGGCGTCCGCTCCGCCGCCGCCGATTGGGTGGTCCTGCTGAACAGCGACACGGTCGCCACGTCTCGCTGGATCGAGGGCCTGCTCGAATGCGCGGCCGTCACGGGCGCCGCCTTCGTCGGGCCTGTGTCCAACGCCGCCAGCTACCAGTCCGTGCCGGAGTTGAAGGACCGTCGCGGCCGCTGGAAAACCAACGCCCTGCCGCCTGGCTGGACGCCAGAGCGGATGGCCCGATTCATCCGGGAAAACGCGGGCCAGGGCTTTCCCCCCACGCCCCTGCTCAACGGCTTCTGCACGCTGATCCGCCGCGAAGCCTTCCTGGCGCTGGGCGGCTTCAACGAGGCCGCGTTCCCGCAGGGTTACGGTGAGGAGAACGACCTCTGCGTGCGCGCCGCCGAGGCCGGCTACAGGCTTGCCGTCGCCGACCACGTCTATGTCCACCACGCCAAGTCGGCGAGCTTCGGCGCCGGCCGCCGGGCCGATTTGCAGAAGCAGGCGTCCGAGGCGCTCAAGCGCCTGCACCCTGACATCGACTTCACCGAGCTCGGGGACCGCATCCGCGAGGCCCAGCCGCTGGTGGAACTACGCGCCGCCGTCCGCAAGCTTTACGAGGCGGAAGCGTGATGCGGGTGTTGTTCATCCTGCCAGGCGAAGGCGGGGGCGGGGGCGCTCACTCCGTCATGCAAGAGAGCCAGGGTCTGCGCCGATTGGGCGTCGAGACGGGCGTCGCCACCACCGCGGACACGGTTGAAACCTTCCGCTGGCACTATCCTGAACTCGAAGGCGGCGTTCTGCCCGTGCACCCCTTCGACAGCCCCGACGTCCTGCGCACCCTATTGGCCGAGCACGACCTCGCCGTCGCCACCACCGCGCCCTCGGCCCACACCCTGGCCGCCGCGCTCGGCAAGTCGCGCAAGGGCCTCGCCCGCCCCGCCTACTACATCCAGGATTACGAGCCCTTGTTCCGCACCCCCGGCACGGAGCGGTGGGAGGAGGCCCGCGCCTCCTTCGAGGTGCTGGGCGAGGCGCTGCTATTCGCCAAGACCGACTGGCTGCGCCGGATCGTCTACGACAACCACGGCCGCCCGGTGGAGAAGGTGAAGCCCTCCATCGACCATGCCATCTACCACCCCGCCCCACGCGCGCCGTCGGACCGGCTGACGATCTGCGCCATGGTGCGGCCCAAGACCCCGCGCCGCGGCCCCGGGCGCACCCTGCGCATCCTGGAACGCCTTGCCGCCCAGCACGGCGAGCGCGTCCAGCTGGTCGCCTTCGGCGCCGCTCCGGACGACTACGAGCGCATCGGCGCCCGCCCCTCCGGCCCTATCGAGGACCGGGGCGTGCTTCGCCGCTCCGAGGTGGCCGAGTTGCTGCGCGGCTCAGACCTGTTCCTCGACCTTTCCGACTATCAAGCCTTCGGCCGCACCGGCCTGGAAGCCATGGCCAGCGGCTGCACGCCCCTGCTGCCGGTATTCGGCGGGGCCGACGAGTACGCCCGTCACTGGACCAACGCGCTGCTCGTCGACACCCGCTCCGACGAGGCGATCACCCAAGCCGTCGACGCCTTCATTGCCGCCGACGCCGTCACGCGCGGCCGCCTGCGCGACAACGGCATGGCCACGGCGCTCGACTACACGGTCGAAAAAGCGGCCTTTTCCGAGTACCAGCTGTTCCGCAAGCACCTGGCGCGCGCATGACCCTCCGCTTCGACGACATCACCGCCGCGGCCGAACGCATCGCCGGACAGGTCGAGCGCACCCCGCTGCGCCGCTCGCCGCGCCTGTCCAAGCTCACCGGCGCGGAGGTGTTCGTCAAATACGAGAACCAGCAGTTCACCGGCTCCTTCAAGGACCGCGGCGCCTGCAACAAGCTGACCCTGATGAGCGAGGCCGACCGCGCCCGCGGCGTGATCACCGCCTCGGCCGGCAACCATGCCCAGGCGTTGGCCTGCCAAGCCGCCCGCTGCGGCGCGCGCGCGCTGATCGTCATGCCCGAGGCCACGCCCACGGTGAAGATGGAGCAGACCAAGGCTTTCGGCGCCGAAATCCTGCTGGAAGGCGAGACCTTGGACGAGTGCCAGGTCCGCGCCTTCTCAATCCGCGACGAGCGCGGGATGATCTTCGTCTCGGCCTTCAACGACTGGGACATCATGGCCGGCCAAGGCACGGTTGGCCTGGAGATGATCGAGGACCGCCCGGACCTCGACTGCATCGTCGTGCCGATCGGCGGAGGCGGCCTGATCGCCGGCATCGCGGCGGCCGCCAAGGGGCTCAAGCCCGACGTGGAGATCGTCGGCGTGGAAGCGGCCATGTACCCCTCCTTCGCCGCCCGCGAGCGCGGCGAGAACAAGCCTCCCGTCGGGGGCCAGACCATCGCGGAAGGCATCGCGGTCAAGCGCGTGGGAGACCTCACCTACGAGGCCGCGGCGTCCCTGATCGATCACCTGATGGAGGTGGACGAGGGCCGGCTGGAGGAGGCCGTCGCCCTCTACGTCTCCCACGAGAAGACCGTGGCCGAGGGCGCCGGGGCCGCCAGCCTCGCCGCCCTGTTGGAGGATCCCGACCGCTTCCGCGGCCGCAAGGTCGGACTGGTGCTGTCCGGCGGCAACATCGACACGCGCCTGCTGGCTGGGGTGCTGACCCGCGAGCTGGTGCGCGAGCACCGGATCATCTCGCTGCGGGTCGCCTCCGACGACCGGCCCGGGATGCTGGCCACCATTACCCGCGTGATCGGCGACTGCGGCGGCAACATCATCGACGTGGCCCACAACCGGCTGATGCTCGACCTGCCGGCCAAGACCACCGCCTTCAACATCATGATCGAAACCCGCGGCGACGCCCACGGCGCCCAAATTGTCCGCTCGCTGGCCGAGCACGGCTACCAGCCCGAAGTCCTTTGAAGGAAGACCGATGAAGCACCTCCCCCTCGCGGCGCTGGCCGCCCTTGCGCTTTCCGCCTGCGGCGGGGGCGAACCGGCCCAGGCGCAGAACCAACCCATCGCCATGGCGCCCGCGCCGGGCGCGAACCAGGGTTCCGAGCCGGCCGCCGCCTTCCTCGCCAAGAACGCCCTGGCCGAAGGGGTGAAGTCGCTACCCTCGGGCCTGCAGTACCAGGTGCTGAAGTCCGGCCCCGCTGGCGGCAAAAGTCCAATTCTCAGCGATCAGGTCACGGTTCACTACGAGGCGATCCTGCCCTCCGGCGAGGTGCTCGACTCCTCCTACGAGCGTGGCGAGCCCTCGACCTTCCCCCTGCGCGGCCTGGTCAAGGCCTGGGAGGAGGCCCTGCCGATGATGAAGCCAGGCGACCAGTGGCTGCTCTGGGCCCCGCCCGAACTCGGCTACGGCGCCGAAGGCAAGGGCCCCGTGCCGCCCGGCGCGGTGCTGAAGTTCCGCATCGAACTGATCCGGGTGAACTGACAAGGAAAAAGGGCGGGGCCAGCGGCCCCGCCCTTTCCTTTCAGTTTACGGCCGGCCTCAGATGAACAGGCCTTCGAAGCCGGTGAAGCCGGTCTGGTCGCCCTTCAGCTCCAGCACCATGTCGGCGCGCGCGTCGCCGTCGACATCCAGCTGCAGGCGGGTGATGCCGCGCTCCTCGTTGAACACCAGCAGCGCTTCGCCCGCGGTGTGGGTGAAGTGGTCCGCCAGATGGAAGTGCTGGACGCCGTCGGTGTTGGTGTCGGCGTCGATGCGGACCAGCGAGATGGTGTCGTTGTCGTCGAGGTCGCGGATGCGGTCGCGCTGAATATCTTCGAAGTAGAAGACATCCGCACCGCCGCCGCCGAACAGCACGTCCTTGCCGTCGCCGGAGACCAGGCGATCATTGCCACCGCCGCCCTTGAGGAAGTCGCGGCCGTCTCCGCCGAACAGTTGGTCGTCGCCGTTGCCGCCCTGCAGCTCGTCCCTGCCGTCCCGACCTTCCAGGCGGTTGTCCGCCTTGTTGCCGATCAGCAGGTCGTCACCCGCGCCCGACATGGCGTTCTCGATGGTGACGCCGTTGGCGATGGTGTAGCCGCTATAGACGCCGTCCGCGTAGGACACCCAGCCGGCGCCGCCGATCTCATACTTCAGCGTGGCGGCGCGCAGATCGATGTAGGAGTCGCGCTCGCCGCTGTAGTGGATGCGGTCGGTGCCGCCGGCGTCCCAGATGCACTGGTAGAAGGTCTCGCCGGCGACGTTTTCGTCGTCCATCACGTAGGTGTCGTTGCCGGCGTGATAGTCCTCGTTGACGCCGTACTTGTCCTGGATCACCGCGATGTCGAGCGCGCCCAACGTGCCCATCCAGCCGTAGGGGGCGGCCTGATTGCCGTCGCCGCCCGACTCCGGATTGCCGTTCGGGCCCAGCGGATAGCCGTCGTTGTAGGACATGACGGTGAACACCTGCTGGCTCAGCTCGTAGTCGCCGTAGCCGCCGCCCAGGCCCCCGGTGCCGCCGTCGGCGCCCGGCATGATGCTGGAGTGGCCGCCGTTGTCGTGCGGGTGGGCCATGCCGTGGCCGTGACCCATCTCGTGCAGCAGGGTGGTGAAGAAGAAGCCGCCTTGTTGCAGGCCTTCCTGGGTCCAGCGCTCGTCACCGGAGTTGAACTCCGCTTGGCCTTCGTTCTCCGTTCCCGGAGGACTCATGCGGCCGAGCAGGCTGGCGCCCAGGCCGGGGGTGCCTTGGTAGTTGATGAACTTGAAGTCGGCTGCCTTGCGGTCGTCCACCTCGACGTAAACGATGTCGGCGACCTCAGAGTACTCGCCCATCGCCGTGCGCAGGTCGGCCAGTTCCCAATCCTGCCAGTCGCGGGCCTGGATCATGGTGTCGGTGGTGCCCGGCGTGGTCGGATCCTCGTCCATGAAGAAGTCGCCCTGCTTGGCGATGTAGTAGGTGATGACGTTCTTGCCATCGACCACGGAGTCGGCATTCCTGTCGGGCTTCACGCCGTTGGGTCGAGGGCCCTGGTCGCCGTCGGGGTTGCGCGAGGTGCCGTCGACCTGGGTGCCCCAGTCGATCGAATGCATCGGCTGGTCGATGTCATAGAAGGGCTTGTAAGCCTCCACGGTGCTGGTCCGCACGAACAGGTCGTAGTCGCCAATACCGTCGCCGTTGGCGCCGTTGGTGCCGTCCTGGTCGAAGGCGCGCGCGTTGATGTAGTAGGTGCCGGTGTACTCGGCCTCGAAGGTCAACAGCGCGTCCAGGCCGTTGTCGTCCTCCGGCTTGCCGCCGTCGGCGTTGCCCAGCGCCTTGCCGTTCTTGTCATAGAGCTCGATGAAAGAGTCGGCCAGCGGCGCGTGGGTGGTGCCCTCGGTACTGGCGTACATGCCGATGTCATAGACCTGCCCGGCCTCCAGTTTGACCTTCACGAAGTCCTGATCCTCGATCATGTCGATGCTCGAGAAGAGGTGCTCACCGTTCGCCTTGATGGTGGTGGTGGTCGAGGTGTCGTCGGCGATGGTGTCGGTGACGCCGGTGTATTCGGCCTCGGCCGGGGCGGCGGCTGAGGCGCTGCTTTGTGAGATGTCGAAGGTTTTGGCCGCGACGCGGTAGCCCGATTGTTCAAGGCGCATTGGACGTTAGCTCCGAAGGATTGGTTGTTGTTTTGTGGAAGCGAAGCGGGCGGACCGTCAGGTCCGCCCGAGGTCTACTGAAAGCTGTTACGAAACGAAGCCGGTGAAGCCGTCGAAGGCGGTCTGATCGCCGTCCATCAGCAGCACCATGTCGGCGCGGCCGTCGCCGTCTGTGTCCATCGACAGGCGGGTGACGTCCTGGGTGGCGTTGTACTTAATGGTCGCCTGGCCCGCCGTGTCGGTGAAGTGGTCGACCAGGGTGAACTCCTGGTTGCCCGCCTTGTTGATGTTGGCGTCGATGCGCGACAGGCGCACGATGTCCCCGTCGCGGAGATCGGTAATCCGGTCCATCTCCAGCGCTTCGCGGAAGATGAAGCGGTCGGCGCCCCCGCCGCCGGTCAGCAGATCCTGGCCTTCGCCGGCGATCAGGCGATCCTTGCCCGCGTCGCCGCTCAGTTCGTCGGCGCCGGCCTCGCCGCGCAGCACGTCCTTGCGGGCGCCGCCGGAGATCACGTCATCGCCCTCGCCGCCGGTCAGGCGATTGGCGTACTGGTTGCCGACCAGGATGTCGTCGGTGTCGCTGCCGATGGCGTTCTCGATCTTCACTCCGTTGGCGATGGTGAAGCCGCCGTAGATGGCGCTCCCGTCTTCCTGGTAGCCGTGCGACACCCAGCCGCCGCCGCCGACTTCATACTTCAGCGTGGCTTCGCGCAGGTCGATGGTGACGTTTTTCGCGTCTCCCGCCGAGATGGTGTCCGTGCCGCCGGTGTCCCAGATGCAGGCGTACATCGTCGCCGCTTCGCCGGTCGCCGCGTCGCCTTCGCGGTTGGCGTCGGGCAGCACGTAGACGTCGCCGTCCTTGTGGAACTCCATGTTGGCCGCGTACTTCTGCTGCAGCACGGCGATGTCGAAGGCCATCATCGTGCCCTCGAAGCCGTAGTTGTCCGAGGGCGACTTGCCGTCGGGACCATCCGGCCAGCCGTCGTTATAGGTCATCACCGTGTGGACGCCCTGGTTCAGGTGGTAGTCGCCCGAGTCAGTGTCGCTATCGACCCCGTTCATCACAGTGGAGTTGCCGCCGTTGTCGTGCGGGTGGGCCATGCCCATGCCGTGGCCGAGCTCGTGGGTGAAGGTGATGAAGCCGAAGCCGCCCTGGGCAAGCCCCTTCTCGTCCCAGCCCACGCCGGTGGTATTGAACCAGGCCGCGCCTTCGGTCGGCTCGCCGGGAGGCGACATGGCGCCCAATAGCACCGGCGCGCTCGGCGAGGCGCCGAAGATGAAGTCGGCCTCCGCCTGGGAGTCCACCTCGACAAAGTCGACGTCGATCACGTTTTCGTACAGCTCGAAGGAGACAAACGCCGCGGCCTTGGCATAGTCCGACCAGCCCTGGTTGACGTTCTCCTCGGTCAGCGGGTGCGGAGTCACCTCGCCGGCCTTGGCGAAGTAGACGTGGATGACCTCGTCGCCGTCGGCGTTCTTTACGCCGTCGGTGTCTACCCGGGTGCCCCAGTCGATGGCGTCGAGCGGGGTGTCCTTGTTGGGGTCGGGCGCGTCGTCGTCCAGCTTGCCGGTGATCGAGTAGCCGCCGATGGCCGCGTCGTTGTAGCCGGCCACGGCCACGTAATAGGTGCCGTCCTTGGTCGGGGTGAAGTCCAACTCCTCGTCGGAGCCGCCGCCGCCGCCGTCCACCGGGTCGCCCACAGGGTTGCCGTCCGCGTCGTAGATCTGGAGCAGCATGTCGGCGGCCGCGGTGTCCTCCGGATCGACGATGAATTCGTAGGTCTCGCCCGCGCTGCCCTGGAACTGGAAGAAGTCCTTGTCGGTCGCGTACTCGAGCGCGGACTCGATGGTCTGGCCCTCCAGCACGTTCAGCGTCACGTCGGAGGACTCGTCGTCCGGCACGTCGTCGCCGCCGATCGGCGGAATGCCCAGGCCATCTCCCGGCGCTGCCTTTTCGGCGGTCACGCCCGCGGCCTTAAGGCAGCCGGGGCAGCCGCAGCGCAGCACCGTGTCGCCGTTCAGGCCCGACAGGTCCAGCCCGAAGGCGGAGCTGGCGTCCTGCAGGGCCATCGCTCCATCGGCGGCCTGCATGTCAGGCCCCGCCACGCGGGCGAGCGCCGCATCTGACAGCGTCACGGTCTGCACCGCCCGCGCGTCTGAGGCGGCAGCAAGGTCCAAGGCGCGCGCGTCGGCGCCGGTGTGTCTCGACATCTAGTCCCCTCCCAGGGTGCTTGGTTTGCGGCAGGCGCGAGCGCCCCGGCCGGTCCTTCAGTGCTCAGCGGGCGGGCAACCCGTTGGTAACCATGTTGGTTCCCGCCCCCGTAATTTTTTTTCAGAGCTTAGTTTCGCCGGGGGCGCGGTAGAGCGTCGCGCTTCCATGGCTCAGCTCTCGGCAAAACTAAGCGGCTTTGTTGCGCGGCTTACCCACGACTTGACATAGCGCAGTTCTTCTTAGCGAGAGCAGTAGAGCGGCCGCGCCTGTCAGGTCTTCAGCCGATAGCCAGTCTTGAACAGCCGCCAAGACCAGAAACCCATCCCGCCGATCAGCGCCGCGGTCAGCGTCACGCCCACGGGGATCGGCCCGTCAGCCTGGCCGATGAAGCCGTAGCGGAAGCCGTCGATCAGGTAGAACATCGGGTTGAAGTGGGAGACGCTGCGGAACGGCTCGGGCAGCCGGTCAACCAGGTAGAATGTGCCCGACAAGAAGGTCAGCGGCATCACCACGAAGTTCTGCACCGTGGCCAGGTGGTCCCACTTCTCCGACCACAGCCCTCCCAGCACCCCCAGCTGCGCCATCAGCACCGAGGCGCCGGCGCCGTAGAAAATCACCGCCCAGAGGTGGTCCACGCCCATGCGCGCGAACGGAGACACCGCCGCCCAGGTGACCAGCCCCACCAGCACGCCCCGCGTCGCCGCGCCCAGCACAAAGGCCAGGGTCTGCTCCAGCGGCGACAGCGGCGGCGTGAGGAAGTCGGAGGTCAGCCCCATCATCTTGGACTGCAGGATCGAGGAGGAGGAGTTGGCGAAGGCGTTGTTCAGCACCGCCATCATCACCAGACCGGGCGCGATGAAGGTGGTGAACGCCACCCCGTGCAGCGGCTGGCGTGCGCCGCTCGCGGCCACGCTGAAGATCAGCATGAACAGCAGCGACGACATCACGGGGGCGGCCACAGTCTGCATCGCCACCTTCCAGAACCGCCGGACCTCCTTCAGGTAGAGGGTCTTGAAGCCCTCCCAATTGAAGTCGCCGTACGCCCTGGGTTCCGGCGGCCTGATCTCCTCGACGGCGGCGACGTCACGCATCGGGTCCAGATGCGGGCGCGGCGCGGCGGGCGCAAGGCGTCTCCCAGCGCGCGCGCGTTACGCCTAAGCTAAGCCGTTGATTTCCCTTGGGTCAACTTGCCGCAGGGCGATCGGCGCCGTCCTGCCTATATCGGCTGTTGTGGATAAGCCGTGCGGACGCCGAAGCGTCCCGACCCGCCAGCCCTCCTAAGCCGTAACACGGAGCTCCGATCATCGTGCACGACACGCTGCGCCGCATCCTGCCTCTTTCCCTGATCCTCGCCGGCTTCGGCGGCGCGATTTCCCACGCCGCCACCCAGGCCCAGCAGGCCGAGCGGCCGCAGCAACAGCTCGCCCCCTCGTTCTCGGCGCCGCTGAAGGCGGCCTTCACCGCCGTGGTGGAACGCGCGGACCTCACGCCCGCCTTCCAGGCGCCGGAGCAGGTCTGGGAAGGCAAGGACGTGGACGGCGACGGGGCGGCGGATTTCGTCAACCCCACCGGCAAGACGGTGCGTGGCCACGACGGCTTCGGCGACGGCGAGTTCGGCGCCTCGCGCGACGGCGGCGGGCGCCGGCACGAGGGCGTCGACTACATCGCCCGTGCCGGCCAGAAGGTCGTCGCCCCCATCTCCGGCTACGTCACCAAGATCGGCTACGCCTATTCGGGGTCCTACGACCTCCGCTTCGTCGAGATCAGCAACCCGGCGCTGAAGTTCGAGGCGCGGGTGTTCTACGTCGACCCTGATGTGCGGGTGGGCCAGCCGGTGCGGCTCGGCACGCCGATCGGCAAGATGTCGAGCCTGCAGGGCCACTACGCCGGCATCACCGACCATGTGCATCTGGAGCTGGCCGAGCGGGGACGGCGCATCGACGCCACCCGCATGATCGTGGCCAAGCTGAAGGACGGCTCGGCCCGAGGCTGACCCGCGACCGAACGGCGGCCTTAGGTCAGCTTGAGCTTAGCGCCGCCCGCTACGCGGCTGGATCATGCCGTAGCCGTAGATCGGATCCAGGCCGGGCGCGCCCAAATCCTTCGCCCTTTTCTTGAGCCGTTCCAGCACCGCCGCAGCGGTCTTCGGATCCTGACGCGATAGGTCGGCCGCGATGGTGGCCGACACCAGGGGCGCGGCGAAGGAGGTGCCCGAGGTCGGCTTCGACCCCTCGGGCGCGGTCACGTCCACGCCGCGCGCGGCGAAGACGATGTACTTGCCCTGGTTGGCGTAGCGATAGACCTTGTGGCGGCCGTCCACCGCGGTCACCGCGACGACCGACGAATAGGCCGCGGGATAGGCCGGCGGGGCGGCCGGACCGGCGTTGCCCGCCGCGGCCACCACCACGATGCCCTTGGCCTGGGCGCGCCGGATCACCTCGGCCAGCGCCGCGTTGGGAGGCCCTGCGATCGAGAGGTTGATCACCGCCACGCCCCTGGACGCCAGCCAGTTGACCGCGCGCGCCATGGCGTCGGCGCTGGCGGCCGGGCCGCCCTTGGCGTCAAGCGTGAACACGTCGGCGGCCAGCACCTTGGCCCCCGCGCCGGCGGTCAGGTAGGCGACGGCCGTGCCGTGCGCGGCTGGCTCGGCCCGGCCCGCGGCGAAGGAGCGGCTTTCCACCACCGCCGCCCGCACCGCCGGGTGCCTGCGCTCCACCGCCGTGTCGATCATGCCGACCGAGCCATAGAACCGCGTCGCCGGCGCCGCGGAGCGCGGAAGGGCGCGCGCCTTGCCGGCCAGGCGGTAGACGGTGTTCAGGTCCGCGGCCCCCTGCGGTGCGGCGGCCTTGACCTGGGCCAGCACGGCTTCGGTGCTCTGTCCCTCGGGCACCTGGATACGGACCACGCCGCCGCCGAGCGCCGCCAGCGCCCGGTCCTGCAGGATCGGCAGGCCGAGCCGACGCACCGCCGCCAGCTCGTCCTCGTTGGCCACCAGCACGATCTCGTGCTCGCGGTATTCCCGCCCGCCGTCGTCGAAGCTCAGGTCCAGGGCGGCGACGCTCGCCCCGCGCCCCGCCTCCGCCGCGTCGGCGGAACCTCCCCGGTCCTCGGCCTGGTCCTCGTCCTCGTCGTAATCGGAACGGGAGTCGCCGCCGTGATCGTCGACGGCGTCGTCCGACCCGCCGTGGTCGTCGGCGCCGTCGTCATCCGAGCCCGAGCGGCCGTCGTCGTCGGAGCGGGAACGATCATCGTCATCGTCTGAGCCGGAGCGGTCGTCGTCGTCGCCGGAGCCTGACCGGTCGTCGTCCGAGCCGCTGTCGGAGCCGGAGCGGTCGTCATCCGACCCGGAGCGGTCGTCGTCTCCGCTTCCGGAACCGGAGCTGTCGCGGTCTTCCCCATCGCGATCCTCGCCGCTTCCAGACCCGGAGCTGTCTCGATCGCCGCTGTCGCGGTCCTCGCCGCTTCCCGAGCCGGAACTGTCACGGTCGCCGCCGTCCCGGTCGCCGCTGTCGCCGCCACCTCCGTCACGGTCTCCGCCGTCGTCGCGATCGCCGCCGCCGCCATCGCGGTCGCCGCCACTGTCGCGATCACCGCCACCGCCGTCGCGATCGCCGCCGTCCCGGTCTCCGCCGCCGCCATCGCGATCGCCGCCGCCCCGGTCTCCATCGTCATCCCCGCGGCCGCCGGACAGCCGCTCATGATCGAAGTCCGCTCCCGCAAGGCTGTGGACAGGCGCGCCCGCGGCCGCGAGGGCTATTACGGCGCACGAGGCGCGCAGGGCGGCAAGAAGAGTGGCGCGGCTAGTCATCGGCCTCCGATATTGCCACACTCTCCGTTCCAGGGGGAGAGAGACTTCCGGTCGCAGGGGCGCCGGGAATAATCTCACCGGTTCAACGTTGTCCGATCGAACAGGCTGATGGCCGCCGACCCCGAGGACTTCCGCCAGAAAGTGGCTGCGCTGTTGCCCCAGCTCCGGCGCTTCGCGCTGGCCCTGGCGCGCACGCCGCACGACGCGGACGACCTCGTGCAGTCGGCCATCGAACGGGCGCTCGCCCGACAGGAACAATGGAAGCCGGACACCCGGCTGGACAGTTGGATGTACCGGATCGTGCAGAACCTCTGGATCGACCAGACCCGACAAGGCCGCCGCCGCGCCGCCGAACCCATCGAGGAGGCGCACGCGCTCGCCGGCGAGGATGGCCGCGACATCACCGAGCGCCGGCTGATGCTCCAGGCGGCCAAGGCCGCTTTCGACCGGCTGCAGCCGGAGATGCGCGCGGCCGCCTCGCTGGTGATCCTGAACGGCATGTCCTATCGCGACGCCGCCGAGGCGCTCGACGTGCCGATCGGCACGATCATGAGCCGGGTGTCCCGCTCGCGCCGCAGCCTGGAAGAAGCCCTTCGGCCGGGGGAGGCGGCGCCATGACCCTCTACAGCGACGAGATGCTGACCCGCTTCCTCGACGGCGAATGCACCGGGACGGAAGCGACCGAAATCGAGACGACTGTCAATGCCGATCCCGCTCTGGCCGCGCGGCTGGAAGCCATGACCGCGCGGGACGGCTTGCTGCGGGAGGTCTTCGACGAGACGCTGGGACCGGTCCCGACGAAACTAACCGAGGCGCTGGAGGCCCCGCGCTCCGCCGAGGTGTTGCCGTTCCGCGCGCGGCCTCGGCAGGCCGCCTGGACCGGCTGGACCGGCCTGGCGGCGGCGAGCGCGGCGGCGCTGGCCATCGGCGCCCTCGGCGGGGCGAACTTCGCGCGCCAGCCGACGCCCCTGATCGCCCCCTCGGCCGATGGCCTGGCGGCGCAGGCAACGCTGGCCTCGGCGCTGTCGACGGCGCGCAGCGGCCAGGCGGCCGAGGTCGCCGGCGGCAAGCTGACGGTGGCGCTGAGCTTCAAGGCGGGTGACGGGCGGCTGTGCCGCCAGTTCCAGCTCGGCTTCGATCGCGGCGCGGGGGCGGGCGTTGCCTGCCGGAGCGGCGAGGAATGGAAGATCGAGGGCTGGGCCCCCGCGGCTTCGCAAGACGCCGGCTTCCAAGCCGCCGCCGGGCCGGCCGAGGGGCCAGTCGCCCAGATCGTCGACAGCCTGGGCGTTGACGAGACGCTGGACGCCGGCGCCGAGTCGCGCGCCATCGCCGGCGGCTGGAAGGCCGGCTAACGATCGGCTGCAGCGCGTGAGGGTCTGACGACTGCCCGCTCTCCCTGGCTCGGGAAAGCCTAAGGGTCAGTGCGCCACGTTGCGCCAGATGCGGCGGTAGCTGAGGTAGACGATGCCGGTCAGCAGCAGCAGGTAGATCATCACCGCCAGGCCGGTGCGCTTGCGCTCCTCCATCTTGGGCTCCGAGGCCCAGGTGAGGAAGGCGACCACGTCCTTGGCCTGCTGCTCGATCGTGGACGGCGTGCCGTCGTCGAAGGTGACACGGCCAGGTGCTAAGGGAGGCGGCATGGCGATGAAGCCGCCGTGCGGCACATGGCGCTTGTCCCCCGACCAGTAGCTCGACAGGTCGCCCGGGAACCAGGGATTGTAGTGCTGGCCAGGGCCGACCGTCAGGCCCGGCGGCGGGTTCCGGTAGCCGGTCAGCACCGAATAGACATACTGCGGCCCGCCGCCCCGCGCCTTGACGATCACCGACAGGTCGGGCGGCATCACACCGCCGTTGGACGCGCGCGCGGCCGCCTCGTTGGGGAAGGGCGCCTTGAACTTGTCGGCCGCGGTGGCTTCGCGGGTGATCGCGTCGCCGGTTTCGGAGTCGATGTCGGGGACCTGGGTCTCCTTGGCGATGGCCTTGGCCCAGGGGTTGTCGTTCGGGTTCGGATATTTCTCGTCGTAGAAGGGGCCGCCCGGCTGGCCGAGGTGGCGATAGGCCATCAGGTCCATCGAGTGGCAGGACGAGCAGACCTCGCGGTAGACCTTGAAGCCGCGCTGCAGCTGGCCCTGGTCGAACTGGCCGAACGGCCCTTCGAAGCTCCAGCGCACCTGTTTGGGCTCGAGCGGGTGCACCGCGGCGGCGGCCGGCAGGGCGGCGGCCAGCAGCCCCAGCGAAGCGATCAGCGTGACGGCTTTGCGCAGCATCGGCTCTCAGGCCCTCGCGGCTTCACGGTCGCCGTCGGGAGTGAGGACGGGCACGTTGATGGAGGTCGGGACCGGCAGAGGCTTCTCCACCAGGCCCATGATGAAGGTGATCGGGATCAGGTAGGCGAAGTAGTACAGGGTGCAGATGCGTGAGAGCCAGACGTAGGTCAGGCCCATCGGCTGGCCCTCGGCGTTGAGGCCGACGCTGAACACCACGTCGTCGGGCAGCTTCGAGCCGCAGTAGCCGAGGATGATCGAGTTCACCACGAAGATCAGGAAGAACCAGCGCATCGTCGGCCGGTAGCGCATCGAGCGCACGCGCGAGCGGTCGATCCAGGGCAGCACGAACAGCACCCCGATGGCGGCGAACATCGCCAGCACGCCCAGCACCTTGTCGGGCACCGCGCGCAGGATCGCGTAGAAGGGCAGCAGGTACCACTCCGGCACGATGTGCGTCGGCGTCACCAGCGGGTTGGCCGGGATGTTGTTGTCGGCGTGGCCGAGGATCTCAGGGTTGTAGAACACGAAGCTGGCGAACAGCAGCAGGAACACCAGGATCGCGAAGCCGTCCTTGACCGTGTAGTAGGGGTGGAAGGGGACGAAGTCCTCCTTGTTGGTCAGGTTGATCCCCACCGGATTGTTGTTGCCGGGCACGTGCAGCGCCCAGATGTGCATCGCCACCAGCCCCGCGATCACGAACGGCAAGAGGTAGTGCAGTGAGAAGAAGCGGTTCAGCGTCGGCTGGTCGATGGCGAACCCGCCCTGCAGCCAGGTCAGGATCGGCTTACCGACGATCGGCAGCGCGCCCAAGAGGTTGGTGATCACCGTCGCGCCCCAGAAGCTCATCTGCCCCCAAGGCAGGGTGTAGCCGAGGAAGGCGGTGGCCATCATCACCAGATAGATCGTGACCCCGATGATCCACAGCACCTCGCGCGGCGCCTTGTAGGAGCCGTAGTAGAGGTTGCGGAACATGTGGATGTACACCGCCAGGAAGAACATCGAGGCGCCGTTGGCGTGGATGTAGCGGATCATCCAGCCGTAGTTCACGTCGCGCATGATGTGCTCGACGCTGGCGAACGCCTGGCCGGTTGAGGGGATGTAGTGCATCGCCAGCACGATGCCGGTGATGATCTGCACCATCAGCATCATCGCCAGCATGCCGCCGAAGGTCCACCAGTAGTTCAGGTTCTTCGGGGTGGGGTAGGACAGCGCGGTGTCGTGCGCCATGCGCATGATCGGCAGGCGGGTGTCCAGCCAGCGCTCGAAGCCGGTCTTCGGCTCGTAGGTCGAATGTCCGCTCATCTCAGCCGATCTTGATGCGGGTGTCGGAAAGGTAGGCGTATTCCGGCACTTCCAGGTTCTTCGGCGCAGGGCCTTTCCTGATGCGGCCGGAGGTGTCGTAGACCGAGCCGTGGCAGGGGCAGAACCAGCCCTTGTAGTCGCCCTGGCCGAACAGCGGCACGCAGCCGAGATGGGTGCAGCTGCCGACCAGGATCAGCCACTCCGGCTTCTTCACCCGCGCGGCGTCCGGCTGCGGATCCTTCATGCTCGCATGATCGTCCTGGCGGGCGGCGGCGATCTCGGCGGGCGTGCGGTGGCGCACGAACACCGGCTTGCCGCGCCACTTGACCGCCACTTCCTGGCCCAGCGCCACCTTGCTGAGATCGAACTCGATCGAGGCCAGCGCCAGGGTGTCGCCGGCCGGGTTCATCTGGTCGACCAGCGGCCAGGCCACAGCGGCGGCCCCGCCGACGGTCGCGGCGGCGGCGGCGATGTGGATGAAGTCGCGGCGGCTCTTGTCGGGGTTGGGCGTGCCGGGGCCCGAAACCGTGTTGATGACCGTGTGGGCCAACGCAAGCTCACCCTTCGCTAGGGACGCCGACTGAGGGACGGCGCCGACATGGACCGGCCTCCTGGCCGTTCGCCCGCCTTGCGCGCCCGAAAGCGCGCCGATTCGCCCGCTCGGGGAGGAGGGGCGGCGGTCGCGGCGACGGCTTAGAATGCGCCCGCCCCTTTTTCAACCGGACCCGCCTGAAATCCTCCAGCCGCTTTGCCGCTCAAGGCTCGGCTCGAATGGAATAGGTCAGGCAACCGACCGTTGTCCCAAAGGTTAAGCCCCTAACCAGCACCTGGAGGCGGAGATGGCGCGGATCGACGGCACGGACACAGGCGATTTCCTGTTCGGCACGGACGAGGACGACACCCTTAGAGGCTTGGGCGGGGACGACACCATGTTCGCCGCGGGGGGAGCGGACGTCCTGCGCGGAGGCATGGGGGCGGACAACCTGAACGGCGGCTTCGGCGCGGACACGCTTATGGGCGGCGAAGGCCGTGACTTCATCGACGGCGGGGGCGACGCCGATAGCCTGACCGGCGGCCGCGCCCGCGACATCTTCTTCTGGAGCCTGAACTTCGGCGACAGCGCGTCGGACCCCAACGCCACCGACACCGTGGCCGACTTTTCCGACAACGACCGTATCCAGCTGTCGAGCTTCGGCGACCCTCTAGTTTTCGAGGGTGAGATCGGACTCTTCCCGGAAACGGGAGCGGAGGTGGGATTCGCCAACAACGGCTTCACCGAGGTGTTCGTCAGCTACGACAACGCCTACGCCTATCTGTTCGCCGATCTCGACGACGATGGGGTCATCGGCGCGGGCGACTTCGCCGTGCGCTTCGAAGGCCTCCCGGTCCTGACCCGCGCCGCTTTCGCCAACACCGAGTTCGCCATCCGCGGAACCAACGACGCCGACATCATCAATGCCGGTGAGGGCGACCAACAGGTGTTCGGCTTGAAGGGTGACGACAAGCTCTCCGGAGGTCCGGGAGACGACCAGCTCGACGGCGGACGTGGCGCGGATACCCTGAACGGCGGCTCGGGACGCGACTTCGCCATCGGCCAGGCCGGCGACGACGTGATCAGCGGCGGCAAGGGCGACGATCGTCTGGTCGGCGCCGCTGGCAACGACCGCGTGATCGGCGGCGCCGGCGGCGACACGCTCGACGGCGACAAGGGCGCGGACACGCTGAGCGGCGGGGCGGGGGCCGATGTGCTGTTCGGTGAAACCGGCGCCGATCGCCTGATCGGCGGAGAAGGCCGTGATGAACTCTTCGGCATGGAAGGCGACGACCGGCTGCTTGGCGGGGCGGACGACGACTATCTCGAGGCCGACGACGGCTCCGACACCCAGACCGGAGGCGCGGGCGAGGACACCTTCCAGTTCACCTTGTTCTTCCACGACACGACCCTCGCCGAGACCGACCTGATCACCGACTTCGAAGGGGCCGGCGCGGCAGGCGGCGACGAGATCGAGCTGGGCCAGTCCGACATCGTGTTCCGGGGCGAGCGCGACATCGCGCCGGTTGAGGGCGCTCAAATCGGCGGCGCCGGCAACGGCCTTGTCGACATGGTCACCACCCGCCAGGGCAATGTCCTTTGGGTGCTAGCCGATCAGAACGACGACGGCGTGCTCGGCGCACGCGACTTCGCCCTGCGTCTGGCCGGAGTCGCGGCGATCAGCGAAGCCGATTTCGGAGACGACACCCACTTCGCTTTGGCGGGAACCGAGGACGCCGACCAGCTTATCGGCACGGGGCGGCCTGAGAGCATCTACGGCTTCGGCGGCGACGACAGCCTGAGCGGCCTCGGCGGCGGCGACCGGCTGGTCGGCGGCGAGGGGAGTGACACGCTACTGGGCGGCGGCGGCGACAACACCCTCGAAGGCGGCGCCGGCGCCGATGAACTCGCGCTAGGCGAAGGCGGTTTTGCTGAGGGCCGCGCCGGCGACGATGTGATCGTCGGCGGCAGCGGCTTCAGCAACATCTTCGGCGGCGATGGCGCCGATCTGTTGATCCTGCGCACCGATGGCGCGGCGTCGGGAGGCAAGGGAGCCGACACAGTGCAAGGCGGATCTGGGTTCGACTTCCTCAGGGGCGGGGGCGGGGACGACCGGGTGTTCGGGGGCGCGGCGGGCGATGTCGTGGACGGCGGCGCCGGCATCGACCGATTGTACGGCGGCGCGGGCAACGACACCCTGTTCGGTGGGGAGGACAACGACCGCCTGGTCGCCGGCGAAGGCGACGACCAGCTCAACGGCGGCTCCGGGACCAACCTGGTCTCCGGCGGCGCGGGCGCCGACCTGTTCAACTTCGACTCCGACTTCTTCTTCAACGGCGGCGTCGACGAGATCACCGTGGTCACCGACTTCATCGACGGGGTCGATACCCTGTCGTTCCTGGGCTTCGGCGAGGACTTCAACACCGCCGAGGAGATCATCGCCGCCGCCACCGACGACGGCGGCGACACGGTGATCCACATTGACGCCAACGCCGACCGCGCCGCGGTGACCGTGCGGCTGGTGGACTTCGACGTGAACGACCTGGACGCCTCGGACTTCGCCTTCGTGGCGTGACGGGAGCGGCCGGCGCCGTTAAGGCGCGCGCATGGACGAGGCCGAAGATCGCAAGGGCCGCGCGCGCGCCTGGTTCGCGCAGCTGCGCGAACGCGTCTGCGCCGTCCTGCAAGCGCTTGAGGACGAGGCCCCTGCCCCCCTGTTCGGCCCCGCTCCGGGGCGTGTCGAGCGCACGGCCTGGACCCGTGAGGCCGGCGGCGGCGGCGAGATGGGCCTGCTGCGTGGGCGGCTCTTCGAAAAGGCCGGCGTGCACGTCTCCACGGTGTTTGGCGAGTTCTCGCCTGAATTCCGCGGTCAGATCCCCGGGGCCGAGGAAGACGGCCGCTTCTTCGCCACCGGCATCAGCCTGATCGCCCACCCGCTCAGCCCGCGCGTGCCGGCGGTGCACATGAACACGCGCTACATCGTCACCTCGAAGGCCTGGTTCGGCGGAGGCGCGGACCTGACGCCGGTGCTGGGCGAGCAGCGCACGCAAGAGAACCCCGACGCGACGGCCTTCCACGCGGCCATGCGGGGCGCCTGCGACGCGCACGATCCCGGCTGGCATGCCCGCTATAAGGCTTGGTGCGACGAGTATTTCTTCCTGCCGCACCGCAGCGAGCCGCGCGGAATCGGGGGCATCTTCTACGACCGCCACGACAGCGGCGACTGGGAGCGGGATTTCGCCTTCACCCGCGATGTCGGCGAAGCGTTCCTGGAGGTCTACTCCCGCATAGTGCGCGGCCGCATGCACGAGTCATGGACCGCCGCCGAGCGCGAGGAGCAGCTGGTGCGCCGCGGCCGCTATGTCGAGTTCAACCTGCTCTATGACCGCGGCACCACCTTTGGGCTGAAGACCGGCGGCAACGTCGAGTCGATCCTTAGCTCCATGCCCCCGACGGTGAAGTGGCCTTGAGCGGGCGGCGGTTTGGTGATGGCGGAGGGTGCGGGCCGCAGTAGAAGGGGCCGAGCTGGAGTAGCGTCGTGGCCCCGGTCGTTTTCAAGAACCCTCATCTGCCGGACTATTTCCTGCCGTTCCCCGAGGTGACGGCGGACGCGCCGGCGGACGCCATTCCTTCGGTGGTTCAGCCGTTCGAGAGCGGGCGGGTGATCGTGTTCCCGAACCTGCGCCTAGTCATCGACCACGGCTTCTGGGCCTCGCTTCCGACCGACGCCTACCCTGACCTGAAGAAGCTGCCCTCGCGCCCGCCGGAGCGGCCCGGAGAGCCGGACGAGCCGCTGGACAACCGGCTGGCCAAGGGCGGCGCCCCTCCCGAACTGGCGCGGCGGCTCCGGGAGGAGATCGGAAGCGTCTACGCCCAGGCTCTGCCGCTCTACGAGCGGCTGTTTGACGGCTACCGCTTCACCCGGCGCCATGCGGTGTGGCGGTTGAACACCATCATGAACGAGAACATGCACGTGGACACCTATCCGCAGGCGTTCCAGGAGCATTTCGCCCGGATGTTCATCAACCTCGATGACCAGCCCCGCATCTGGCACACCAGCTGGCCGATCGCCGAGATGTACCGCCGCTTCGCCGGCCGGGTCGGCGAGGAGGTGGCCGCCGGCGGCGACGCCGACCTGTTCCGCACCCACGTGAACCGCCGCGCCTTCGGCGCCGGCTCGCAGGAGTGGTGGGACAGCGAGCCCCGTCACGTCGTCTATTTCCAGCCGGGCGATGTCTGGATCGTCGACAGCCGCCAGGTGGCGCACCAGATCTTCTACGGCCGCCGCGCGGCCTCGATCGACTTCTTCGTCGAGCGGGCGAGCATGCGCCGGCCCGGCCGCCATTACCTGAAGCTGGCCGAACGGCTGCGGACGGAAGCGCTGGAGCGGAGTGCGGCGGAACCGACCTCAGCCGAGGCGCAGTAAGGTGACGGCCGCGGCGCCGTATCGCCGCCGGTCGAGCGCCTCGAACCCCTCAGGCACGGCAGGCTCCTCGTCGGCGGCGGTCTCCAGCACCGCCACGGCGCCAGGCTCCAGCCAGCCGCCCGAGCGAAGCGAGCCCAGCGCGAGGAGGCCCAGCCCCGAGTGGTACGGCGGGTCTAGGAAGGCGAGACCGACACCAGCGGGCGCCGGCCCGAGGCGGCTGGCATCGCGTTCGAGCAGCCGCGCGCGTTCGCCCAGGCGTAGGGCTTCGATGTTCTGGCGGATGACCGCGGCGGCGGGCCGGGCCCGCTCGATGAACAGGCAGGAGGCCGCGCCGCGCGACAGCGCCTCCAGCCCCATGGCGCCCGACCCGGCGAACAGGTCGATCACCCGCTCGCCGGCCACCCCGCCGGACCAGGGCGCGTGCTCGAGGATGTTGAACACCGCCTGGCGCGCCCGGTCGGACGTGGGCCGGGTGTCCAGTCCCGGGGGGGTGCGGATCGGCCGCCCCTTCAGGGCGCCGCCGACGATGCGCACCTAGCCGCCCTTGGGCCGGCGCGGCGGACGCTTGGGCCCGGCCTTCGGCTTCGGCCGCGCCCATCCCGGCTTGTAGGCCTTCTTGGCCTTGGAGGGCTCCACCGCTTGCGGGGGAGCCGGCGTGCCCGGTGGAGCGGGGGCGGCGGACTTGCCCCCTGCGGTCCGGCCCTGGCGCACCCGCCCCCCTCCCCCGCGAGCAGGGGAGGCCAGGGCGTCGCCATGGCCTCGCTGAGGCGCGGGCGGCGTCCAGCGGAACAGCCGTCCCTTTTCGCCCTTCGGCAGGCGCTCATGCGGCAGCAGGGCCCCGAGCGTCTGCCGAATGGCCTGGGGCGCGACTTCCTCCACTGCGCCCGAAGGGAGGTCGCCGAGGTCGAAGGGGCCGTAGGAGGTGCGGATCAGCCGGTTCACCTTCAGCCCGACATGCTCCAGCACCGTGCGAACCTCGCGGTTCTTTCCCTCCGCCAGCTCCACCGTCAGCCATACGTTGGAGCCGCCGCCGCTCTTCTCCAGCTGCGCGCGGATCGGGCCGTAGGCGATCCCGTCCACGGTCACCCCCTCCCTCAGCCGGTCCAGCCGCTCCTGGCTCACCCGCCCGAAGGCGCGGGCGCGGTAGCGGCGCAGCAGTCCCGTCGCCGGCAGCTCCAGCGCGCGCGCCGCGTCGCCGGCGTTGGTGAGCAGCAGCAGGCCCTCGGAACTGAGGTCGAGACGACCGACGGAGATCACCCGCCCGAGCTCGGCCGGCAGTGCGGCGAATACGGTGGGGCGGCCCTTCGGGTCTTTGTGCGCGGTGAGCAGGCCCGCGGGTTTGTGGTAACGCCACAGCCGCGCCGCCTGGGGCTCGGACACCGGCCGGCCGTCGACGGTGAGGATGTCGCCGGACTCCACCGTCACCGCCGGGCCCTCCAGCACCCGCCCGTTCACCGCCACCCGCCCCGCCTCGATCATCCTTTCGGCGTCGCGGCGCGAGGCCACCCCCGCGCGCGCCAGGGCTAGCGCCGCCCGCTCGCCCTTGCCGGCCGCGGCTTGACCGGCTGGGGCGCCGGGGCTCAGGTCGGGACGATGGGCCATGACCGGGAGCTAATGCGCTTGGCGCTGGAGCTTGCGCAAGCCGCCGCCGGGGCCGGCGAGACGCCGGTCGGCGCTGTGATCGCCGATCCCGCCACGGGCGAGGTGCTGGGGCGCGGCGCCAACGCCCCCATCGGCCGCCACGACCCCACCGCGCATGCCGAGATCCTGGCGCTGCGCGAGGCGGCCGAGCGGCTCGGCAACTACCGCCTGACCGGGCTCACCCTGGTGGCGACGCTCGAACCGTGCGCCATGTGCGCGGGCGCGATCAGCCACGCGCGCATCGGCCGCCTCGTCTTCGGCGCCGAGGACCCCAAGGGCGGCGGCGTGCTGCACGGCCCCCGCGTCTTCGACCACCCCACCTGCCATTGGCGCCCGCAGGTGGAGGCAGGACTCTTGGCCGGCGATAGCGCGGAACTCCTGCGGGCCTTTTTCCAGGCCCGCAGGCGCTAAACGGCGGGGAACGGGCCTGACCGGGCAGCGCCCATCAGCCGGATTGGCGTCGCCTCCCTCCCCTTCATGGGAGACGCAGGCGGTGAGGCAGCTACGTAGGCGTCCTCAGCGCCTCGGCGGAACCCGCATGGCGCTGAGGCTTTGCCTCGGGGAAGCAGCGGGGCGGCCATGGACTTCGAGGCGGCGGTGGTGGGGGCGGGAGCCGTGGGGCTGGCGTGCGGCTATGCGTTGGCCCGGCGGGGGCTGGCGGTGGTCGTGCTGGAGAAGGAAGGCGCGATCGGCCAGGGCGTGTCCTCGCGCAATTCCGAGGTGATCCACGCGGGGCTCTACTATCCGCCGGGCTGCCTGAAGGCGCGGGTGTGTGTGGAGGGGCGGCGGCTGCTCTACGCCTTCCTGGAGAAGCACCGGGTGGACTTCGTGAGGTGCGGCAAGCTGATCGTGGCGACCGAGGCGGGGGAGCCCGAGGCGCTGGCGGCCCTGGCGGAGCGGGCCGAGCGCAATGGGGTGGAGGGGGTGCGGCGGGTCACGGGCGCGCAGGCGCGCGAGCTGGAGCCGGAGCTCAGGTGCGAGGAGGCGCTGCTGTCGCGCGAGAGCGGGCTGTTCGACAGCCACGGCTACATGCTGGCGCTGCAGGGGGAGATCGAGGAGGCCGGCGGGGCGGTGGCGCTGCTCACCAGCTTCGACGGGGCCGAGCCGCTGGGCGGCGGGGGTTTCCGGGTGAGCACGGGCGGGGCGGAGCCGGCGTCGTTCACCACCGCGCGGCTGGTGATCGCGGCCGGGCTCGGCGCGCAGGATGCGGCCTCACGCATCGAGGGTTTTCCGGCGGAAGCCGTTCCGCCCCGGCATCTGGCCAAGGGCGTGTATTTCCGGCTGAGCGGCCCGGCGCCGTTTTCGCGGCTGATCTATCCGGTGCCGGTGCACGGGTCGCTCGGGCTGCACTACCGGCGCGACCTGGGCGGCCAGGCTGTGTTCGGGCCGGACATCCGCTGGGTGGAGGAGGAGGACTACGAGGTGGAGGGGGTGCGGCTCGGGCGCTTCCGCGAGGCGATCCGGCGCTACTGGCCTGGGCTGGCCGACGACGCGCTCACGCCGGACTACGCCGGCATCCGGCCCAAGCTGCATGGGCCGGACGAGCCGCAGCCGGACTTCCGGGTGGACGGGGAGGAGGCGCACGGCCTCGAGGGCCTGGTGGCGCTGTTCGGGATCGAAAGTCCGGGGCTCACCTCGTCGCTGGCCCTGGGCGAGGAGGTCGCCTCACGCCTCGTCTGAGCCGTCGCCGAACTTCAGCCGCAGGGCCAGGATGGTGGCGGTCAGGCCCAGGCACACCGAGTTGGTGACCATGATCGGCCAGCTCTTCAGCATTACGCCGTAGGCGGTCCACAGGCTGAAGCCGGTGACCGTGACCACGTACATGCGCCGCGAGATCGCCTCGGCGCGACGCTCGCGCAGGATCTTGACGATCTGGGGCACGAAGCTGGCCATGGAGCAGGCGCCCGCGGCCCCGCCGACAATATCGATCAGCAGGCTCACGGGCGCCGTCTCCTCTGGGCGGCGCGACCGCCGCCCGGCCGGTTACTGGTTGGTGGCGTTGTCGGCCGCGTTCTCAGCCGCGTTGCCCGCGCCTTCGGCGGCGTTGCCGACCGCGTCGGCGGCGCCTTCGGCGGCGTTGCCGACGGACTCGGTGGCGTTCTCCACCGCTTGGCCGGCGGCCGGGGCGCTCGGCAGGTTGACGTTGACGTCGGTCGCGTCCTTGGCCCCGCCGCGCTGGCTGGCCATGTAGACCAGGCCGACGATCGCCAAGAGCGCGATCAGGCCCAGGATCATCCACATGCCCGAGCCGCCGCGCCGGGTGCTGGCGGTCGAGGTGGTGGTGGTGTGGGTCGCGGGTCCGGTCACGGTCGGATCGCCGACGGGGCCGGTCGTGGTGGTGCGGACCTCGCGGTCCTCGTAATTGTCGCTCATGGATCCCTCTCCGCCAGCTTGGCCGTTCGGCCGTCCCCCCCGAACGGGGATGCTCCGCCGTTGGTTCCGGCGGCGGCGGCCTGCGGAGGCGGCAAGCGCCGCTCAGGCGGCCGCCGCGGGGCCGGGCGAGACGCTTGACCACCGGGTGCTGGACGCCGCGCCCATCCCGATCATGCTGGTGGCCAGCCCGAGCGGCGACCCGCAGGCGGCGCGGCTGCTGATCGCCAACCTCGCCGCTCGCCAGGTCTTCCGCATCGGGGAAGCGGGGGGGCTGCTGAGCGCCGCCCTGCGCCACCCGGGCGCGCTGGAAGCGGTGGAGACGGCGCTAGGCGGGGCGTCCGCCGAAGCCGCGCTTCCGGTTCCCGGTGCGGCGGAGCGGCTGTGGCGGGTGATCGCCAATCCGTTGCGGCTGGAGCGGCCGGGGCTGGACCATGCGCTGGTGCTGCTGCGCGACGAAACCGACCTGCGCCGGGTCGAACGGATGCGGGTGGACTTCCTCGCCAACGCCAGCCACGAGCTGCGCACGCCGCTAGCCTCACTGGCGGGGTTCATCGAAACGCTGCGGGGGCCGGCGCGGGAGGACGCGGCGGCGCGCGAGCGGTTCCTGGAGATCATGAGCGCCCAGGCCGGGCGGATGGCGCGGCTGATCAGCGATCTGCTGTCGCTCAGCCGCATCGAGCTGAACGAGCACATCGCGCCGGAGGGGAGCGTCGACCTGGCCGGCGTGGTGCGGGACGTGCTGGACGCCGCCTCGCCCCCGCCGGGCGCCGCGTTGCCGAAGGTGGAGGTCGACCTGCCGCCGCCGGGCGCGGCGCTGGTGCGGGGCGACCGCGACCAGCTGATCCAGGTAACCCAGAACCTGATCGACAACGCGGTCAAATACGCGCGGCCCCAGGGGCGGGTGCGGATCGTGGTGCGCGCTTCGACGGGAGCGGCGCCCGAGAGCCTGCTGTCGCCGGGAGCCGCGCGCCTGCCGCTGCTGGAGCCGCCGCGAGGCGCGGGCGGTGACCGTGCGGTCCTGATCGTGGCCGACGACGGGCCGGGGATCGCGCGCGAGCACCTGCCGCGGCTGAGCGAGCGGTTCTACCGGGTGGAGGGACAGAAGTCGGGGGAGCGGCTGGGCACGGGGCTGGGGCTGGCGATCGTCAAGCACATCCTGGGCCGCCATCGGGGAGGGCTGGTCGTGGAGAGCGCGCCCGGCGTCGGCACGGCCTTCCACGCTTCCGTGCCGCTGGCGCGGCCGGACGGCGAGGGTTCCGGCCCGTCATAGAACCGTCGTAGAACCGTCACGCGCCGTCAGCATTTGTCGGGCACTAGCGGTGGCGCGCCGCCGCGGCGGAATCGCCTTCGCGCAGAGGGGAGCCGGGTGGCCCAGACCGAGCACACGGTGAAAGCTTTCGACGAGGACCTCGACCAGCTGACCGCGGAAGTGGCGCGTATGGGCGGGCTGGTGGAGTCGCAGATCGCCGACGCGCTGGAGACGGTGGTGCGTCGCGAGCTGCCGCTGGCCGGGCGGGTGATCGAGCGCGACCGCAAGCTGGACGATCTTCAGGCGGAGGTGGAGCGCCGGGCGATCCGCACCATCGCGCTTCGCCAGCCGATGGCCCAGGACCTGCGCCAGACGGTGGCGGCGATGAAGATCGCCTCGAACCTGGAGCGCTGCGGCGACCTGGCCAAGAACATCGCCAAGCGCGGGCTGGTGCTGGCGGACTCTGGGCCGACCACGCCGCTCGCCCGCTCGATCGAGCGGATGGGGCGGCTGGTCCAGGGGCGGCTGCAGATGGTGCTGGACGCCTACACTGCCCAGGACGTGGGGCCGGCGGTCGAGGTCTGGTCCCGCGACGACGAGATCGACGAGCACTACGACAGCCTGTTCCGCGAGCTCTTGACCTACATGATGGGCGACCCGCGCACGATCACCTCGGGGGCGCACCTGCTGTTCATCGCCAAGAACCTGGAGCGGATCGGCGACCACGCGACCAATATCGCCGAGATCGTGCACTACCAGCTGACCGGCGAGGACCTGGTGACCAGCGAACGGCCCAAGCACGACAGCCTCTCGCGGGCCGATCCCGCGCCATGACCCCGCTGATCCTGGTGGTCGAGGACGAGGACGCCCTGGCCACCCTGCTCGAATACAACCTGGACAAGGAGGGTTACCGGGTGCGCCTGGCCGGCGACGGCGAGGAGGCGCTGCTGCTGGTCGCGGAGGAGACGCCGGACTTGGTGATCCTGGACTGGATGCTGCCCAAGGTGTCCGGAATCGAGGTCTGCCGGCGCCTGCGCGCCAGGGCCGAGACGCGCAACCTGCCGGTGATCATGCTGACCGCGCGGGCGGAGGAGAGCGACCGCATCCGCGGGTTGGACACGGGCGCCGACGACTACCTAGTCAAGCCCTTTTCGGTGAGCGAACTGTCGGCGCGCATCCGCGCGGTGCTGCGCCGCATCCGTCCGGGCTTGGCAGAGGACCGCCTGCGCCGCGGCGACCTGGTGATCGACCGCGCGGCCCACCGCGTGAGCCGTGAGGGCAAGAACATCCACCTCGGCCCCACCGAGTTCCGGCTGCTCGAATACCTGATGCAGCACCCCGGCCGGGTGTTCAGCCGCGAGCAGCTGCTGGACGCGGTGTGGGGCTCGGACGTCTATGTCGAGGCGCGCACGGTGGACGTGCACATCGGGCGGCTGCGCAAGGCGCTGGGCGCGGGCGACCCGATCCGAACCGTCCGGTCGGCCGGCTATTCCCTCGACTTCGAGGCCGCCTGAGCCCCTACAGCACGAAGCTGTCGAAGTCGCGGTGGTCGCCGTCGAGGACGATGGTCAGGTCCGCCTCGCCGTCGCCGTCCACGTCGCCTTCGAGGAAGGTGCGGTTGGAGCCGGCGTCGTAACGCAGCGCCAGTTCGCCGGCGTCGCCGCTCAGCTCGTCCACCAGGACGAAGGCCTGGTTGCCGCTGTGGGTGGTGTCGGCGTCGATCCGGCGCAGGAAGATCACGTCGTCCGAGTCGTCTAGGTCGGTGATCCGGTCGGCGTCGCCGGTGCGCGAGTCGGCCACCCGGTCGAAGTAGAAGTAGTCGATCCCGTCGCTGCCGGAGAGCACGTCGGCGCCCCGGCCGCCGGTGATGTCGTCGGCGTTCTCGCCGCCCTGGATGGTGTCGCGCCCGCCGTAGCCGAACAGCTGGTCCTTGCCCGAGCCGCCATCGATCTGGTCGTCGCCCTTGCCGCCCAGCACCGTGTCGTCGCCGGCCTCGCCGAAGACGGTGCTGGTCCCCAGCACGTCGATGAAGTCGTCGCCGTTGCCGCCGAATACGTCGTTGAAGCCGCCGTCGTCGAAGATGATGTCGTCGCCGTTGTCGCCCTTGAGCAGGTCGTCGCCCGTGCCGCCGTCGAGTACGTCGTTGTCGAAACCGCCCAGCAGGCTGTCGTCGCCGCCGTTGCCGACCAGGGTGTCGTCGCCGGCGCCGCCGTCGAAATAGTCGTCCGCGCCGCCGCCGCTGCGGAAGTTGTCGCCGGGGCCGCCAAAGAACCTAGCCATGATCCACTCCACCAAAACGGTTTGGTTAAGAGGGGAACGCCCCCGCGCCTGAACCGTCGCTGAACGCGCGGCCCTTGCATGCGCGGCCGATCGCCGCCGGCCTAGAGGACGATGTCGAGGATGTCGCGCACGTCGAAGAAGATCTCTACGCGCAGGTCGGCCACGCCGTCGCCGCCGACGTCGCCCTCGACGATGGTGATGTCCTCGGCGGCGTCGTAGCGGATCACCAGCTGGCCCGAGCTGCCGGTGAAGGCGTCGACGACGCGGAAGGCCTCATTGCCCGCGCGGTCCATGCGCGCGTCGATGCCCGAGAGGTCGAGCACGTCGGCGCCGTCCCAGTCGTCGATCATGTCGGTGGCGAAGGGGGTGGAGTCGTTCCAGTCGGTGATGACGAACGTATCGGCGCCTCCGCCGCCGAACAGGAAGTCCGCGCCGCCTTCGCCGCTGATCCGGTCGGCGCCCTTGCCGCCTTGGAGGATGTCGAAGCCGGTGTAGCCGCGCAGGGTGTCGGCGCCGGCGCCGCCCTTGACGGTGTCGTCCCCGCTGCTGGCCCAGACGCTGTCGTCGCCCTCGCCGCCCTCGACGAAGCTGACGCCGCCGCCGAGGCTGGCGCGGTCGTTGCCGTCGCCCAGCACCAGCCAGTTGGAGCCGCCGTAGTCGGTGACCACGTCGTCGCCCAGGCCCGCCTTCACCGTGTCATTGCCGTGGCCGGAGGTGATGTCGTTGGCGGCCTTGGAGCCGATGATCGAGTCATTGCCGTCGCCGGTGATCACCCCTTCGATCGAGGCGATCGACTGGAACACCGAGCCGTTGGCCACCGCCTGGTTCTTGCCGAGGTTGATCACCCAGCTGGCGCCGGTGATTGAGCCCCAGTCGACGATGTCGGTCCCGCCGTAACCGAACAGCACCTCGCTCGCGAGCACGGCGCCGGGCCGCAGGAAATCGTCGCCGGCGTGACCGAACAGGATGTCGACGCCGTCGCCGCCGGCCAGCACGTCGTTGCCGCCGTTGCCCTCGAGCGTGTCGTCGCCCGAGCCGCCGTCGAGGGTATCGTCGCCGGCGAGGCCTTCGAGGTGGTCGGCGCCGCCTTCCCCGAAAGTCACGTCCGCTCCGCCCGTGCCGGTCCAGGAATTGTCGCCGTCGCCCAGAAAGTTCGCCATCGCCGCCTCCACCGAGACGAACAGCGCTATCACGCCCGACGGCGGCGCCAAGGCCTAAAGCGGCTTGAGCTCGTGCAGCCGAGGCCAGGCGCGGTCGCGGGCGTTGGTGATGATCTCTGCGGGCGGGATCGGCCAGCCGATGCCGATTTCGGGATCGTCGAAGGCCAGGCCGTCCTCCAGCTCGGGCGCGTAGAGGTCGCTGACCTTGTAGAGCACCTCGCAGTTCTCCGTCAGGGTCAGGAAGCCGTGGGCGAAGCCGGCGGGGACCAGCAGCTGGCGCCAGTTCGACTCCGACAGTTCCTCGCCCGCCCACTGGCCGAAGGTCGGGGAGCCGGCGCGGATGTCCACCGCCACGTCGAACACCGCGCCACGGGACACCCGCACCAGCTTGTCCTGCGCGCGCGGGGGACGCTGGAAATGCAGGCCGCGCAGGACGCCGCGCTTCTCCGTGCGCGAATGGTTGTCCTGGACGAACGGCCGGTCGAAGCCGGCCTCCGCCAGCGCGGGGCGGCTGTAGGTCTCGGAAAAGAAGCCGCGCTCGTCGCCGTGACGTCTGGGCGTGATCAGCAGCAGGCCTTCGGGCGCGAGCGGGACGATCTCGGTCATGGCGCGTGCTTAGCGGCGCGGGGCGGCGCCGTCACCCGGGCGGCTTGACCGGGCGCCGATGGGGGGCGAGGGTCCGCGCCCTTCCGAAGCCGCGATGCCCGAGCGCCCTTGACCCCTCCGCCCATCCGTTTCGCCGAGGTGCGCGCGTGGCTGCTCGACAAGGCGCTGCCGCTGTGGAGCGGACCGGGGCTGGACCGCCGGTTCGGGGGATCGGTGGAGGCGCTGGACTTCTCCGGCGCCGACGCCGCCCTGCCGGTCAAGCGGGTGCGGGCCCAGGCGCGGCAGGTCTATGTGTTCACCCACCTCGACCTGCTGGGAGCGGGGTCGGCGGACGCCGCGCGGCATTGCTGGGACTTCCTCAGCGCCAAGGCGCGTCGGGCGGACGGCGCCTGGGCGCGGCTTCTGGCGCGCGACGGCAGCATCGCGGACGGCGCCGCCGACGCCTACGACCACGCCTTCATCCTGCTGGCCCTGGCATGGCGGGCAAGGGCGGGCGAGCCCGGCGCGGTCGGCGAGGCGCACGCCACCCTGGATGTGCTCGACCGGCTGCTCAGCCTTGGCCCCGGCCGTGGCTGGGCGGCGGCGGAGGACCGGCCTCAGGCGCGGCTGCAGAACCCGCACATGCACCTGCTGGAAGCGGCGCTGGAGCTGACGCTGGTCAGCGGCGACCAGCGCTTCGCTGAAATGGCGCGGGCCATCCTGCGGCTGTTCGAGACGCGGCTGTTCGAGCCGGAGCGGGGGCTGATCTACGAGGACAGCGCCGAGGACTGGGGGGCGCTGCCGCGCGGCGCCAGCCCGGTGGAGCCGGGGCACCTGTTCCAGTGGAGCTGGCTGCTGCACCGGGCCGGCGAGGTGCTGGGGGTGGACCACCGGGCCGAGGCCGCCGCCCTGTATCGCGCCGCTGAGCGGCTCGGCACCGACCCGGAGACGGGCCTCACTTACGACGGTTTGGAAGGCGCGGGGCTGGAGCCGGTTCGCACCTTCCGCACCTGGCCGCAGACCGAGCATCTGAAGGCGGCGCTGGGCATGTTCGAGCATCAGGGCCTCGACACGCGCGCGGAGGTGGCGGCGCTGGTCGGGCGGTTGCTCGACCGCTACCTGGCAGCGCCGGTTGCCGGCGGCTGGGTGGACCGCTTCGGCCCCGGCTGGACGCCGCTGGCGCAGGACATGCCGGCCTCCACCTTCTACCACCTGCTGGTCGCGTTTTCCGAACTCCTGCGGCTGGAGCCGGCGCTGTCGGCCGCGCGCGAGACGGCGGAGGCCTGAGCTTGGCGGACGCCATCCTGGTGCTCGGCCGCAGCGGCCAGGTGGCGCGCGAGCTCGCCAAGCTTGGCCCGCCGCCGGGCTTCGGCCTCGCCTTCGCTGGGCGCGAGCGCCTGGACCTGCTGAGCGGCGCCGACCCCTCCCCGCTCCTGGATGAGGTTCGCCCCGCCGTGGTGATCAACGCCGCCGCCTACACCGCCGTCGATCGGGCGGAGTCGGAGCCCGACCTCGCCTATCGCCTGAACCGCGACGCCCCCGCCGCGCTCGCCGCCGCCTGCGCCGGGCGGGGTATCGGCTTCGTGCACTTCTCGACCGACTACGTCTTCGACGGGCGCAAGGCGGAGCCTTATCTGGAGGACGATCCGCGCGCGCCGCAGGGGGTCTACGGGGCCAGCAAGGCGGCGGGGGAGGAGGCGGTCGAGGCGGCGGGCGGGCGCCACGCGATCCTGCGGACCGCCTGGGTGTATTCGGCGTCTGGAGCGAACTTCGTAAAGACCATGCTGCGGCTGGCGCAGATGCGCGAGGAGGTGGCGGTGGTGGACGACCAGCGCGGCAACCCCACCTGGGCGGAGGACTGCGCGCGGGGCGCCCTGCTCGCGGCCGAACGGCTGGTGGCGGGCGATGCGAAGGCCGAGGGCGTGTTCCACCTCGCGGGCGAAGGCGAGGCGACCTGGGCCGATTTCGCCGAAGCCGTATTCGAGGAGAGCGCCCGGCGCGGCGGCAAGCAGCCGCGGGTGCGCCCGATCAGCACCTTGGAGTATCCGACACCTGCGCGACGGCCCGCCAACTCACGGCTGGACTGCGGCAAGCTGGTGCGCCACTTCGGCTGGCGGCCCAGGCCCTGGCGCGAGGCCCTGGCCGCCTGTTTCGACGAACTGGAGACCCAAGCGGCATGAAGGGGATCATCCTGGCTGGCGGTTCGGGCACGCGGCTGTGGCCGATGACGCGGGCAGTCTGCAAGCAGCTGCTGCCGGTCTACGACAAGCCGATGATCTACTACCCGATCAGCGTGCTGATGCTGGCGGGCGTGCGCGACATGCTGATCATCTCCACCCCCAAGGACACGCCGATCTTCGAGGAGGTGCTGGGCGACGGGTCGGAATGGGGCGTGCGGTTCAGCTACGCCGTGCAGGACGAGCCGCGCGGCCTGGCCGACGCCTTCATCGTGGGTGAGGAGTTCGTCGCCGGCGACCGCTGCGCCCTGATCCTCGGCGACAACATCTTCTTCGGCGGGGGCCTTGGCCAGATCCTGCGGCGCGCGGCGGAGCGCGAGAGCGGCGCCACCGTCTTCGCCTACCGGGTGTCCGATCCCGAGCGTTACGGCGTGGTCGAGTTCGACGACCTGGGCCAGGCCATGTCGCTCGAGGAAAAACCGAAGGCGCCGCGCTCCGACTGGGCGGTGACCGGCCTGTATTTCTACGACCAGGCCGTGGTCGACATCGCCAAGAACGTGAGGCCTTCCGCGCGTGGCGAGATCGAGATCACCGACGTCAACCTCGCCTACCTCGAAGCCGGCAGGCTGCAGGTGGAGAAGCTCGGCCGCGGCTACGCCTGGCTCGACACCGGCACCCACGACTCGCTGATGGAAGCCTCGGAGTTCATCAAGGCCATCCAGCACCGCCAGGGCGTCAAGATCGCCTGCCCGGAGGAGATCGCGCTGGAGTCCGGCTGGATCACGCCCGATCAGGCGGAGAAATTAGGGCGGGCGCTCGGCAAGACCGAATATGGCCGTTACCTGATCGACATCTCAAAGGAGGCGCGGGGAAGATAGCGACCGCGCCGTTGGACGGCCGCCTGATCACGCCAGAACTCCTCCCAATGATCGGTCAAAGCCCCGGGAGCACTCTCAAAGGCCCAACGCACGTCCGCCCCGGCGCTAGAACCCGCTCCCCCGCTTGGTCCGAGCAAAGCCAACGTATCGCAAAAGTCCCCAAGAAGGGGAGGGAGACCGCACACCCCCAATCCGGCTGACAACTCACCCCGCCGCGGCGCCCCTCCAACCGCCAACCCGTTGAACCCTCACCCGAACCCGACCGCGCGGTCGCGGTGAAACAGGGGGAAAACCCCGGACTTATCCCCCTCCCTTCGCACCTGCCCCATACTCCCTCTCACGACTTCCGGCGTGGGAGGGGGCAGGGCCCGCACCTTTGCCGCCGGAAGTGCGGTCGAACGGGGAGCCCGGCTTAGCCAGCCGGACGGCAGGCCGGCGGGGGTTACGCCGGCGGTCCGGGGATGGAGCAGTGCGGCTCCACCCGCCCGTGGACGCCGTGGCGGCGTGCCCCGGGCGACCGGAGCGCCGCCGCCTGGGGCCGTAGCCGCCGACGCAGGCGGCCAACCCCCAGGCTCCGGGTAGCACCCAAGACGTGCGCCTGCCGGACGCTGGCCGAAAACGAACCGCGCGGGGCGTATCGGGCCTGCCGAAACGGTTATTCCATTGCTCCGGGCAGCGCCCGGCGCCCCGCCGCCCTCCCGCCTCGCCGCAACGGCGGGGAAGGCACGGCGCGTGGGCGGTTGGGCCGCAGATCCCGCACCACATCTAGTTCCTGTGGATGAGTCGAATCCCACCTATTGTGTTCGTTAATCGTGCGTTTACGATATCTAGTAGGTTAATGGCCGGGATGGCGGCCACGGCCACCAGATATAGCGCCGGCGGCGTCCGGCGGGCGGGAGGACGACATGGGCTGGACGGACGAACGGGTCGAGACCCTGAAGAAGCTGTGGCTGGAGGGCCTGTCGGCCAGTCAGGTGGCCAAGCAGCTGGGCGGGGTCACACGCAACGCGGTGATCGGCAAGGTCCACCGGCTTGGCCTCTCGGGCCGCGCCACGCCTTCGCAGCCCTCACGCCCGCGGATCGCCGCCCCACGCCCGCCCCGCGCCGTGCACCACCACGCCCCGCGCCGGGTCGAGCCTCGCGCCGACCCCCAGCCGGTCGCCCTGCGCTACCCTGAGGAGCCGGGCTCCGCGACCGTGCTGACGCTTGGCGCCCACATGTGCAAGTGGCCGATCGGCGACCCGTCCAGCGACGGCTTCACCTTCTGCGGCCGGCGCATCGGCGACGGCTCCTACTGCGTGGAGCACGCCCGCCTCGCCTACCAGCCGCAGCAGAAGAAGGGGAAGGCCGCCGCCAACGAGCTGGCCCGGTCGCTGCGCCGCTACATCTGACGCCTCGCCCGATCGTGACGGCCGCGCGTCTTGCGCGCGGCCGCCCGCGGCTGTCCTATCCGCCTGAACCCAGGAGGCGGAGATGGCTGAGCTGACGGGAACGGCGGGGAACGACCAACTGGACGGCGGGGCAGGCGCCGACTTGATCGACGCGCGCACCGGGTCGGACAGCGCGGGCGCGGGCGGCGGAGCCGACACCGTCTCCGGCGGCGGCGGCGGCGACCAGCTTTCCGGCGGCGGTGGCGACGACGTCCTTTACGGCCACTCCGCCGCCGACCGAGACCCGCTGTCGGGGGTGATCCGGGTCGACCAGGTCGGCTCCGCCTTCGACCGTCCGGTGTTCGCCACGTCGGCCCCCGGCGACCCTCGCCTCTACGTGGTCGAGTCCCACACCGGCGCGATCCGCATCCTCGACCCCGACACGGGTCAGGTCGCCGACCCGCCGTTCCTGCAGTTGCCCGAGGGCGACATCGCCGAGGGCAACGAGCAGGGCCTGCTGGGCCTGGCCTTCCACCCCGATTACGCCGAGAACGGCCGTTTCTACGTCGACCTCACCAACGCGCAGGGCGACATCGAAATCCGCGAGTACACCCGAGGCGCCGGCGACCCTCCGCGCGCGGACCCCGGCTCCGGGCGGTTGATCCTCACCATCCCACACGGCGAGGCGGCCAACCACAACGGCGGCTGGCTGGGCTTCGGCCCGGACGGGAACCTCTACGTCACCGTCGGCGACGGGGGCGCGGGCCAATCCCAGAACGCCCAGGACCTCCAGTCCCTGCTGGGCAAGGTCCTGCGCATCGACGTTGACGGCGACGACTTCGCCGGCGACCCGGACCGCAACTACGCCATTCCCGAGGACAACCCCTTCCTCGGCCGGCCGGGCGCGAACGAGATCTGGGCCTACGGTCTGCGCAACCCCTGGCGCGCCAGCTTCGACTCCGCCACGGGCGACTTCTACATCGGCGATGTCGGCCAGAGCGCCTGGGAGGAGATCGACTTCATCGGCTCCGGCAGCGACGGCGGCCAGAACTTCGGCTGGGACGTCTTCGAGGGCATGCACCCGCCGCCCGAGCCCGGCTTCACCCCGCCCATCGCCGAATACGCTCACGGCGAGGGCGCCTTCGCCGGCGAGGCGGTGACCGGCGGCTACGTCTACCGCGGCCCCGGCAACGAGGACGGCCTCTATTTCTTCGCCGACTTCATCAGCGGCAACCTCTGGACCCTCAAGCAGGCCGGCGGCGAGGCGGTCGATTTCATCAACCGCAACGGCCAGCTGCGCGGCGACCTCGACGGTTTCGGCTTCATCTCGTCCTTCGCCGAGGACGGGCAGGGCCGGCTCTACGCCATCAGCCTGAACGGCGGCGTCTTCCGCCTGTCGCCCTCGGAGGCCGCCGGCGACGGCTCGGACCGCCTCTCCGGAGGGGCGGGCGACGACCGCGCCTACGGCGGCGCTGGCGAGGACACCCTGCTGGGCGGCGCCGGCCGCGACCGCCTCCACGGCGGCCTCGGCGCGGACCAGCTGACCGGCGGCGCGGGCGCCGACCGCTTGTATGGCGGCGATGCGCGCGACGTGTTCGCCTACAACCGGCTCGGCGACTCCGCCGCCGGCGCGGCCGACCGCATCGTGGGCTTCAGCCGCATCGACCTAATCGACCTCAGCCGTATTGATGCGGACGCCGGTGAGGCGGGCAACCAGGGCTTTACGCTGGCGGCGGCCTTCACCGGCGAGGCGGGCCAACTGCGCCTGCGCTACCTCGAATCCGCCGGCCGCACCTTCGTGGAAGGCGACGTCGACGGTGATGGCCAGGCCGATCTGAGGATTGTGCTTTCAGGCGACCACCGCGCCTTCGATGGCTTTGTCCTCTAGGAGAATAGCTTGGCAGGGCGGGCTCGGTTGGCCCAGTCGGCCGGAGGGTCTAAAGGCAAGGTCCCATCCGTGAGCCTCGCCATGACCGACATTCTCGACCGCCCCGCCGCATCTTCCGCTTACGACCGGCAAGCCGCCCAAGCCTTCATCGGCCGTCTCTGGGACGACGAGGTGGTGCCGACCCTGGTCGACTACATTCGCATCCCCAACAAGTCGCCGGCCTTCGACCCGCAGTGGAAGGAGCACGGCTACATGGACGAGGCGGTGCGCCTGTTCGAGGGCTGGGCCCGGCGGCATCTGGCGGCCCTGCCCGGCGCCACCCTCGAGGTGGTGCAGCTGGAAGGCCGCACCCCGGTGATCCTGATCGACGTGCCGGGGCAGGGTGCCGACACCGTGCTGCTCTACGGCCACCTAGACAAGCAGCCGGAGATGAGCGGCTGGGCCGACGACCTAGGCCCTTGGGCGCCGGTGCTGAAGGGCGACAAGCTCTACGGCCGGGGCGGCGCCGACGACGGTTACGCGATGTTCGGCTCCATCGGCGCGGTCCTGGCGCTGCAACAGCAGGGCACGCCTCACGCCCGCTGCGTCATCCTGATCGAAGCCTGCGAGGAGTCCGGCTCCTACGATCTGCCCGCCTACGTCGACCACCTGGCGCCGCGCATCGGTGACGTGTCGCTGGTGATCTGCCTCGACTCCGGCTGCGGCAATTACGACCAGATGTGGCTGACCACCTCGCTGCGCGGCCTGGCCTCGGGCGTGCTCAGCGTCCAGGTGCTGACCGAGGGCGTCCACTCCGGCGACGCCTCAGGCGTGGTCCCCTCATCCTTCCGCATCCTGCGCCAGCTGATCGAGAGGATCGAAGACCAGGACACCGGCAGGATTAAGCTCGACGACCTCTACGTCGAGGTGCCGGCCGAACGGCTGGAGCAGGCGCGCCAAGGCGCCGAAATCTTGGGCGAGGAGGTCTACAGCAAGTTCCCCTTCGTGGAGGGGATGCAGCCGGTCGACCATGATCCCGCCGAGCTGATCCTGAACCGCACCTGGCGGCCGCAGCTGGCCACCATCGGCATGGACGGCTTCCCAAACTGGGGCAGCGCCGGCAACGTGCTGCGCCCGGTCACCTCGGCCAAGCTGTCGCTGCGCCTGCCGCCGACCGCGCACGCGCCCACGGCGGTGCAGAAGGTCAAGGAAGTCCTGGAGGTCGACCCGCCCTACGGCGCCAAGGTGGAGTTCATGATCGACGGCAAGGAGTCCGGCTGGAGCGCGCCCGCGCTGGCGCCCTGGCTGAAGCAGGCTGTGTCCGAGGCGTCACAGTCGGCCTTCGGCGCACCGGTGGCGATGATGGGCGAGGGCGGCTCGATCCCGTTCATGGGGATGCTCGGGAAGAAGTTTCCAAACGCCCAGTTCGTGATCACCGGCGTGCTCGGCCCCCACTCCAACGCCCACGGCCCCAACGAATTCCTGCACATTCCCACCGGCAAGAAGGTGTCGGCGGCGGTGGCCCACATCCTCGCCGACCACGCCCGCGCGGGGGCGGGTGCGATGAACGGTCGCTGACAGGGTCTATTCACCACGTGTTCAAACCTGTGGTCCTATTCTCGCAAGCATCCCACCCGGCGTCCCACGCCGGGCAGAAGGAAGGAAACCGAGAGGGGACCATGTTGCAGTCCAACCGCATTGAACTCCACGGCCTGGAGCAGGCCGCCACCAGCGACATCCACGTCGGCGACGTGGTGCGCACCGGCCAGAACCGCTTCCCGCATTACGCGGTGATCGCGCTCTACGACGAGATGGCCTGGGTCCGCGACGTGCAGACCGGCGCCTACGGCCTGACCAGCCTGGCGCTGTGCCACAAGGTGGAAGGCCGGGCCTAACCGCCCGCCTTCGCCGCCAGCGCCTCCACCTGGCGCG
This sequence comes from Caulobacteraceae bacterium, assembly GCA_036388855.1. Lineage (GTDB taxonomy): Bacteria > Pseudomonadota > Alphaproteobacteria > Caulobacterales > Caulobacteraceae > DASVRA01. The sequence goes on from DASVRA010000022.1 coordinate 90,961, forward strand.
CCGCCTCGTCCAGCGCCTCAACCGCGCGCGCTTCGCTTCGCGTGCGCTCGGCCTGCACCCGCGCCGCTTCGCCCTGGGCCACCGCCAGCCGGTCGCGCAGGTCGGCCAACTCGTCCGCCAGCAGCAGGGCGCCCATCAAAAACAGGCGCGATTCGGCCAGTTGGCCGACCTCCCCCGCCACCTGCCGCACCTGCTCGTCGAACAGGGCGGCGAGCGAGCGGACATGCTCCTCCTGCCCGTCCTCGCAGCCCACCGGATAGGGCCGGCCGTTCACCTCGATCGTCACCTGCGCCATCAGGGCGCCTCCGCCTGGCCCATCGCACCGCGAATTTCCGCGATGGCCCGGCCCAGCGCCTGAGACGCTTCCTCGCCTGCGGCGCGTAGTTCCCGTTCGCGCGCCGCGGCTCGGTCAAGGTCTTCGGTCAGCCGGGCGCGATCGGAGTCGAACAAGCTGCCGGCGGAATCGCGCGCCTCATCCGCAGCTTGGCTCAGCCGCGTCTCCAGCACCGCCACGGCCCGATCCAGCCGCTTGGCTGCGGCCTCAACCGGGCCCTGCGGCTCCGCCGTCTCCCCGCGCGGCTGACGCGCCATCCCTCAAGCCTCCGTCCCGACTCCATATAGCGCCCGCTCGCGCCAAGGGGGAAGCGGGCTCCGCCGTTCCTTGACCGGCCGCGCCCCTGCCGCCAAACCTCACCTCGTCTCCCCCGCCAGCCGAGTCCCGCCGCGCCCATGCCCGATGTGCCCTTCAAGACCATGGCCGACGCCATCCGCGTGCTGGCCATGGACGCGGTGGAGCAGGCCAACTCGGGTCATCCGGGGATGCCCATGGGCATGGCCGATGTCGCCACGGTGCTCTGGACCCGGCACCTGAAGTTCGACGCAGCCCGCCCGGACTGGCCCGACCGCGACCGTTTCGTGCTGTCCAACGGCCACGGTTCGATGCTGATCTACGCCCTGCTGCACCTGTCCGGCTTCGAGGCCGTGACCATGGACGAGATCCGCCGGTTCCGGCAGCTGGGCTCCCTCACCCCCGGCCATCCCGAGTGGGATCACACGCCGGGGGTCGAGACCACCACCGGTCCGCTGGGCCAGGGCCTCGCTACAGCCGTCGGCATGGCGGTTGCCGAGCGCCATCTGAACGCCCGCTTCGGCGATCTGGTCGACCATCGCACCTGGGTGTTCTGCGGCGACGGCGACCTGATGGAGGGGATCAGCCACGAAGCGGTCTCCCTTGCCGGGCGGCTGAAGCTCGACCGGCTGTGCGTGCTCTGGGACGACAACTCGATCACCATCGACGGCGCGCTTGGCCTGTCGGAGAGCGGCGATCAGTGCGCCCGCTTCGCCGCCGCCGGCTGGGCCGTTCGCGCGATCGACGGCCACGACAAGGCGCAGATCGACGCCGCCCTGGATTGGGCCAAGACGCAGGCGGCGCCGGTGCTGATCGCCTGCAAGACCCTGATCGGCAAGGGCTCCGCCACGCTCGAGGGCCACCAGGACACCCACGGCAAGGCGTTCGGCAAGGCCGAGGTGGCCGCCACCCGCGACAGGCTCGGCTGGCCCCACGAACCCTTCGTCATGGCCGACGAGGTCGTGGCTGCCTGGCGAGAGGTGGGGCGGAGGGCGGCGCCGGAGCGGGAGGCGTGGGAGGCGCGGATCGCCGCGTCTGGCGAACGGCAGGCTCTTGAGCAGGCGCTCTCCGGCAAACTGGGCGAGGGCGCGCTGGAGCCGGCGCGGAAGCTGGCTCGGGCCTGGGCTTCGCAGCCGCCGGCGAACGCCACCCGCGTTCACTCAGGCGCGGTGCTCGCGGAGCTGGTCCCGCACATCGAGGAACTGGTCGGCGGCTCGGCCGACCTGACCGGCTCGGTCAACACCCTTGTGAAGGGCATGGGCGTGCTCGACGCCCCCGGCTACGCGGGCCGCTACATCTATTACGGCGTGCGCGAGCACGCGATGGCGGCGGCGATGAACGGCATGGCGCTGCACGGCGGCGTCATCCCGTACGGCGGCACTTTCCTGGTCTTCTCCGACTACTCGCGGCCGGCGATCCGGCTGGCCGCCCTGATGGGCGTGCGGGTGATCCATGTGATGACCCACGATTCCATCGGCCTTGGCGAAGACGGCCCAACGCACCAGCCGGTCGAGCACCTCGCCAGCTTGCGCGCCATCCCCAACCTCAACGTCTTCCGCCCCGCCGACGCGGTGGAGACCGCCGAATGCTGGGAACTGGCGCTGCTGGCGGAGCGCACCCCCTCCGTTTTGTCGCTGTCGCGGCAGAAGACCCCGGCGGTCCGGCTCCAGCCCTTAGCCAAAAACCGCTGCGCCCGCGGCGCCTACGAGCTGTTGCCCGCCAGCGGTGAGGCTAAGGCCGCCCTGTTCGCTTCGGGCACGGAAGTGGCGGTGGCGGTGAAGGCGCGCGAGCTGCTCCAGTCGCAGGGCGTGGGCGCGCGCGTCGTCTCCACCCCGTGCTGGGAGCTGTTCGCCGCTCAGGGCGAAGCTTACCAGCGCGAGGTGCTGGGCGGCCCGGGCGAGGTCCGCGTCGCCGTCGAAGCCGGCATCGCCATGGGCTGGGAGCGCTTCATCGGCCTGCACGGCGGCTTCGTCGGCATGGACTCCTTCGGCGCCTCCGCCCCTGCCGAAGACCTCTACCGCCATTTCGGCATTACGCCCGAGCGGGTGGCGGAGACGGCGCTGGCGAAGCTCCGCTGATGGTCGCCATCGGCACGCCGCTGTCGCCGTCGGCTACGCGGGTGATGCTGCTGGGCTCGGGCGAACTCGGCAAGGAGGTGGCCATCGAGCTGCAGCGGCTGGGGGTGGAGGTAATCGCGGTCGACCGCTACCCCGACGCGCCCGCCCAGCAGGTGGCGCACCGGTCGCACGTGATCGCCATGACCGACGGCGCTGCGTTGCGAGCGCTGGTGGAGCGGGAGCGGCCGCACCTGGTCGTGCCGGAAATCGAGGCCATCGCCACAGGCGCCTTGCTCGAGATCGAGGCCGACGGGCTGGCGGAAGTGATCCCCACCGCGCGCGCGGCGCACCTGACCATGAACCGCGAAGGCATCCGTCGCCTCGCTGCCGCGGAACTGGGCCTGCCGACCAGCCCCTACGCCTTCGCCTCCAGCCTGGAGGAGCTGGAGCGGGCGGCGCGCGAGACGGCCGGCTTTCCCTGCTTCGTCAAGCCGGTGATGTCATCCTCCGGCAAGGGCCAGAGCTACGTTGAGACCGCGGAAGGGCTGGCCGAGGCTTGGCGCTACGCCCTGTCCGGCGGGCGGGTGGAGCAGCCCCGGGTGATCGTCGAGGGCGGCATCGACTTCGACTTCGAGATCACCCTGCTCACCGTCCGCGCCCGAGGCGGCGCGGGCGGGATCGAGACCTTCTTCTGCGAGCCCATCGGCCACAAACAGGTCAAGGGCGACTATGTCGAAAGCTGGCAGCCCCAGCCTATGAGCGGGCCCGCGTTGGCCCGCTCGCGCGAGATCGCCGCTGCCGTCACCGGCGCGCTCGGCGGGCGCGGGGTTTTCGGCGTGGAGCTATTTGTGAAAGGGGACGAGGTGTGGTTCTCCGAAGTCAGCCCTCGGCCGCACGACACGGGGCTGGTCACCTTGGCCACCCAACACCAGAGCGAGTTCGCCCTCCACGCCAGGGCGATCCTGGGCCTGCCGGTGGACACGGACCTCCGCAATACCGGCGCGAGCGCGGTGATCTACGGCGGCGTGGAGGCGCGAGGGATCGTCTTCGAAGGCGTGGGCGAGGCTTTGGCCGTCCCAGGCTCGGACCTGCGCCTGTTCGGCAAGCCGGAGTCGTTCGAGCGCCGGCGGATGGGCGTGGCTTTGGCGCGTGGGACGGACGTGGAGACGGCAAGGGCGCGAGCGCGTGATGTGGCGGCGAAGGTCAGGCCTGTCCTCCCGTGAAGCGCTGATCTCTTAGGGGCGGGGCTTTCCGCCGGGCTCCTGAACGGCTTTGATGCGCCCGAACGGAGCGGCGCGATGGAGCCGAATTACTGGACCTTGCTCGGCATCGCCGTGGTGGTGGCGGGGTTCGTCGCGCGGCTGAACCCGCTGCTGGTGGTGACGGCGGCGGCGCTGGTCACCGGACTGATCGGCGGGCTGGGGCCGCTCGAAGTGGTCGCCGCCTTCGGCAAGGCGTTCAACGAGAACCGCTACGTCTCGATCATATGGCTGGTGCTGCCGGTGATCGGCTTGCTGGAGCGCGAGGGGCTGCAGGAGCGGGCGCGGCAGCTGATCGCCCGGTTCAAGGCCGCGACCACGGGGCGGCTGCTGCTGCTCTACCTGGTGGTGCGCCAGGCGACCGCGGCTATAGGGCTGACCTCGCTCGGTGGGCATGCCCAGATGGTGCGGCCGCTGATCGCGCCCATGGCCGAGGGGGCGGCGGAGAACCGGCTGGGCGATCTGCCCGACCCGGTGCGCCACCGCATCCGCGCCTTTGCCGCCGCCACCGACAACGTTGGGGTGTTCTTCGGCGAGGACATCTTCATCGCGTTTGCCTCGATTTTGCTGATCAAGGCGTTCCTTGAGCAGAACGGGCTGGTCATCGAGCCGCTGCACCTGTCGGTCTGGGCGATCCCGACCGCCGTCTGTGCGCTGCTGATCCACGGGACGCGGCTGCTGCTGCTCGACCGGCGGCTCCGGCGGGAAGCGGCGGAACATGCCGACGGCGGACCGCCATGATCACCGTCGACGCCGTCTACCTGCTTGTCGGCGCCATGTTCGCCGCTTTCGCGGCGCTGAGCGGCCGCGACGGCGGCAACCGCAAGCGATGGGGCAACGCCGCCTTCTGGGGCCTGCTCGCGGTCAGCTTCCTGTTCGGCCGCTGGCTGGGCGACCTCGGCAACGGCGTGCTGGTGCTGGGGCTGGTGGCGCTGGCCGGCACGGGGCGGCTCGGGCGGGGCGCGCCCGCGACCACCTCCGCGGAGCAACGGCGCGAGCGCGCCGAGCGGCGTGGCGACCTGCTGTTCCTGCCGGCCCTGATCATCCCTGCGACGGCGCTGCTCGGCACCCTGCTGCTCAAGGGCGCCACCTGGGGCGGCGCGCACATCGTCGATCCGAAGCAGGTGACGCTGATTTCGCTGGGCGCGGGCGTCGTGATCGCGCTCGGCGTCGCGATGCTATGGCTACGGCCGCCGCCGCTGGCGCCGCTGCAGGAGGGGCGCCGGTTGATCGACGCGGTGGGCTGGGCGGCGGTGCTGCCGCAGATGCTGGCGTCGCTGGGGGCGGTGTTCCTGCTGGCCGAGGTGGGGGAGGCGGTGGGCGGCGCGGCCACGGCGTTCCTGCCGCTGGACACGCCGTTCCTGGCGGTGGCGGCCTATGGGCTAGGCATGGCGCTGTTCACCATGATCATGGGCAACGCGTTCGCGGCGTTCCCGGTGATGACCGCGGCGATCGGCCTGCCGTTGATCGTGGGCCGGTTCGAGGGAGACCCGGCGGTGATGGGGGCGATTGGGATGCTGTCGGGCTTCTGCGGAACGCTGATGACGCCGATGGCGGCCAACTTCAACGTGGTGCCCGCGACCCTGCTCGACCTGCCCGACCGCGACAAGCCGCTGAACGGGGTGATCCGGGCGCAGATCCCGACCGCCCTGCCGCTACTGGCCGCCAACATCGCGCTGATGGCGTTGCTGGTGTACCGGTGACGGGGCTGACGGCGGAGCTGGCGGAGCGGTTCAGCCGCATCGCGCTGAGCCATGTGGAGCGCGAATTCCCGCACAAGCTCGACCATGTGCTGGACGGGCCGGAGGACGCGCGCACACCTTCAGAGCTGCACCCGATCTTCCACGGCAGCTTCGACTGGCACTCGTGCGTGCACGGGTATTGGCTGATGGCGACCTGTTTGCGGCTGTTCCCTGAGCACCAGGCGGCGGGTCAGACGCGGGCGCTTTTCCAGCGCAAGCTGACGCCCGCGCGGGTCGAGGGCGAGCTTGCCTATCTGGATCGGCCGGCGAGCCGGGGCTTTGAACGCCCCTATGGCTGGGCTTGGCTGCTGATGCTGCAGGCGGAGCTTTACCGTCACAAGCACCATCCATGGGCCCAGGCGTTGCAGCCGCTGACTACCGCGTTATCGCGCCGGTTCCGTAATCACCTGCCGCTGCTCACCTACCCGATACGATCTGGCGCCCACTCCAACACGGCCTTCGCTTTGGCCTTGGCGCAGGAATACGCGTTCGCTTGCGGTGACGCGGCCTTGGCTCAACTGACATGCGAACGAGCGCGCGGCTATTTCCTCGACGACCGTGACTGTCAGGCCTGGGAGCCGGGGGGTGACGAGTTCCTCTCGCCGGCGCTGATCGAGGCCGAGTGCCTGCGCCGGATGCTGCCGCCCGACGAGTTCCGCGCCTGGCTCGCCGCATTCCTGCCGCGGCTGGGCGAGCGCGAGCCGCGCACCCTGTTCGAGCCTGCCTTCGTCAGCGACCGCAGCGACGGCAAGATCGCGCACCTGGACGGCCTGAACCTCAGCCGCGCCTGGTGCTGGCGGGGGATCGCGGCGGCGCATGAGCCGGACGACCCGGTGCGCGCGCTGGCGCTCGAGGCGGCCGAGCGGCACCTGGAGGCGGCCATGCCGCACCTGGCCGGCGACTACATGGGGGAGCACTGGCTCGCCACCTTCGCCCTGTTGGCCATTCTAAGCCTTTGAAAAGATGGAGCGGCCGGCGGGAATCGAACCCGCGACATTCAGCTTGGGAAGCTGACGTTCTACCTCTGAACTACGGCCGCGCGGGGCGGACTCTAGCCGCTCGCGCGCGGGCGCCGCAAGGCGCTCAGAAGCGTTCGGCGCGGACGCCCAGGGCCCGTAGGCCGACCTGCACGCTGTCGGCGCCGACGAGGTGGCCGGCGCCAACGGCGACGCAGTGGATCCCGGGCTGGTCGAGCAGGGCCCTGATCTTGGCGGCGAAGCGGCGGTTGCGATCGACCAGCATCAGCCGGTAGAGGCGCGGGCTTTCGCGCTGGAGGTCGGCGTTGATCAGCCGGTCGAGCGCGGGGAGGTCGCCGGCGGCCCAAGCCTTCACCATGGCGTCCAGCTCCTGCGCCGCGGAAGCGTATTCCTTCAGGGAAAGGCGCAGGAAGGCCAGCTCCTCTTCCGGCGGCAGGGAGGCCAAGAGGCCGATCTGTTCCTCCACGGTTTCGAAGGCGCGGACGGGCTCCCCTTGCGTCTCGGTTTCGGCTCGGATCACCTTCTCGACCCCGGCCGAGGGTGCGTAGCCGGCGCGGACCACGGCGGCGACGGTAAGTTGCAGGCCGGCGAACCAGGGCCGCGCGCGCTCCAGCATGGCGGGATCAAGGCCCAGGTTTTGGGCGGCCTGCGCCAGTTCCGCCTGTTCGGCGGAGGTGAGGTGGCTGGAGAGCGGGCGGTCGGGGCTGAAGGCGTGGCGGCGGATGGTTTCGGCGGCGGCGGGCGAGGCGCCGTCGTCGACGACCTCCAAGGTCAGGTCGGCGCAGGAGTCCAGCGCGCGGTCGAGGCGGGGGGTGCGCCAGTTCAGCTCCGGGCGCAGGACGTGGACGGTGCCGAACAGATAGATGGTGGTGTCGGCGTCCTCGACCGTCCACATCGCGGGCTCCGCGTGGGCGGCGCAAGCGGCGGCCAGGGCGGCGGCCGCGGCCATGGCAGGCAGGCGGCTCATGCCCAGACCCGGAAGTGCTTGGACAGGCGCAGGCCCTGGCGCTGGTAGTGCGAGCCGCCCTGGCCGTAGGCGCGGTCGGGCCTCTCGGTCATTGGTTCGTAGACGAGGCGGGCGACGGTTTGGCCGTCCTCCAGCAGGAACGGGGTTTCGCGGCTGCGGACCTCCAAAACGGCGCGGCTGCCTTCGCCGCCCATTTCGGGCGTGCCGAAGCCGGGGTCGAAGAAGCCGGCGTAGTGGACGCGGAATTCGCCGACGGCGGGGTCGATTGGCGTCATTTCGGCGGCCTGGGCGATGGGGATCTCAACGGACTGCTTGGAGGCCAGGATGTAGAATTCGCCGGGGTCGAGCACGAGTTCGCCGCGGCGGGGGTGGAGCGGCTCCCAGTAGTCGCGGGGGTCGTGGCCGTCGACGCGGTCGAGGTCGACCACAGGGGCGTGACGGCGGGCGCGGTAGCCGGCCAGATCGCCGGTGAGATCGACGCCGATGTCCTTGGTCTGGAGCGGTTCGGAGGCACCCTGGCGCAGGCGGAGCTGGTTCAGACGGGTGCCCTGGCGGGCGAGGACGGAGAAGGTCTGGGGGGCGATCTCCAGGTAGAGGGGGCCGGCGTAGCCCTCGGCAACTTGGTCGAAGGCGCCGGAGCGGTCGGCGAGCAGGCGGACGAAGACGTCGAGGCGGCCGGTGGAGCTCTTGGGGTTGGCGCGGGCCGAGATGCCGGCGGGGAGCGCCAGCCGCTCCTGGATTTCGGCGATGTAGACGCAGCCCTTCTCCAGCACCTCGCCCTGGGTGAGGTCGAGTTCATGCATGGCGACCGTGTCGAGGCGCTCGGCCACCCCGCGCGCGGCTCCGGGGAGGAAGGAGGCGCGCACCCGCCAGGCGCGGGCGCCCAGCCGCAGGTCAAGGCTGGCGGGCTGGACCTGGTCGGGGGCGAAGGGGGCCTCGGCCGTGATCGCGCCGGAGCGAGCCAGGGCTTCGATGGACTGGGAGGGAAGGATGCCTGCGGTCATCAGGGGCAGCCTAGCGCGCGGCAGCTTGAGTCGCGAAAGGCGGAGTGCACTTCGTGCACTTTGGATCCGGACTGGAAAAACCAGTCCGGTGAGTCCGGTAAAGGCTGGGGCGTTCGGCCAGCCGCGTGTGCTGAGTGCACTTTTCTCCGTTTCCAGGCGAATGCTGGATCCATGTGCCGTCTGCCGGTGAGTGGATCTGGGTCCTGGCATTCGCCGGGAAGGCGGACGCGCGGAGTGCACTTCGTGCACTTTCGGGAAAGCGGAGAGATGAGCGGACAAAACAGAGTCCGGTGAGTCCGGTGAGTCCGGTGGGCGAGTGTCCGGCTTGGTCTCCGTCAGCTGCAGGAATGGTCGCGGCCGTCGCCATTAAAGGAAAATAGTCCTGAGGCGCCGCTGCGCAAGGGCGGAGGTCGCGCCGCAAGGAAGCCGCACGCGGCGGCTCAGGTCACCGCTTGCGGCTCGAACGCGTATTGGCGCGAGCAGTATTCGCAGGTGACGTGGATGCGGCCGTCCGGCTCGACCATGTCGCCGCGCTCCTCCATCGGGAACGACTGGAGCACCGAGACCACGCGCTCGGGCGAGCAGCGGCAGAAGGCGCGCAGGGGCTTGGGAGTGAACACGCGCACGCCGTCCTCGTGGAACAGGCGGAACAGCAGGCGGTCGCCGGAGATGGTGGGGTCGATCAACTCGTCCTCGCCGACGGTCTCGAAGAGGGCCTGGGAGCGTTCCCAGGCCTCGTGCGTGGGGCCGCGGGCGTCGTCGCCGGCGATGTTCTGCAGCACCATGCCGCCGGCGCGCCAAGTCGGGCCTTCGCCGGTGTCGAGCTGGCCCACGGCGAGGCGCACGCGGGTGGGGGTCTGTTCGGACTGGGCGAAGTAGGTTTCGGCGCACAGCGCCAGGGTCTCGCCCTCGATGGCGGTGATGCCCTGGTAGCGGTCCATGTCGGGGCCCTGGTCGATGGTCATCACGAAGATGCCGTCGCCGAGCAGGCTCTTGGCGCCGGGGCGGGCGAAGCCCTGGGAGGCGGCGGCCAGGCGTTCTGCGTCATAGCGGCAGTAGCCGCGCAAGGCGCCGGTGGTGTCGTAGTCGGCGACGACCAGGCCCACGGGGCCGTCGCCCTGGGCCTGGACGATCAGGCGGCCGTCGAACTTCAGGCTGGCGCCGACCAGGGCGGCGAGCGCGCAGGCCTCACCCAAGAGGTCGGCGATCGGCTCGGGGTATTCGTGGCGGGTGAGGATGTCGTCGATGGCGGGGCCGAGGCGCACCACGCGGCCGCGCACCGGCTCGTTCTCGATCTGGAAGGCGGCGACTTGGTCGTCGCTGGCGTGGGTAAGCGTCACGGCGGCGGTCCCTCGGGCGCGGGCGCGCCCGGATGAACAGGAGGAGGGTGTCGGGAGTCGCGCGATATAGGAAGGCGGCGGCGGTTTGCGACCGGTCGGCTATGCCTACGCCGCCTCGACTCCAGCAATCTCGGTAAGAGGCGGTATCCGAGTGATCTGCACGCGCCTGATTGGCCGTTTGAGGTAGTGACGGAGAGAGAACTGACTATCTCGGTCGAACTGAAGGAGGCCACGCGTGGTGAGTCTATGGACGTGGTAGAGCAGGCCTGTGTCCCGATCACGAACCTCTCGGAAGCCTTTGTCTCGGATCTCATCACACAAGGCCAAAATGGTTTGAGACGTAGTGGCATCGGGGCTGTGGAACTCGCCCCACAGCTTCCCAAGCTCATAATCCAATTCGCCCGGGCTAGCTTCAATCCCCAGACTTCGATGCCGTTCTGTGGGAGCTTTAACTTCTAGCAGAATGTAATTTCTGCTCCGGCGCAGCTTAGACTTCGTCTGTGACGGCAATGCCTCCGCATATGCCTGCAAGGCGTCAGCGAACGGTCCGAACCACTCCGCTGGCGGTCGTCGCCACCACATCAGGCGATCTCCATAGCTTCTAAACCAGAGAGCCGCATCGCTGGTTGCCGCTCAGCCATCTCGCGTGGGCGCGCGCCCTTCGCGGCGTCGGCGATCAGGCGGATGTGGTCGGGCGTGGTGCCGCAGCAGCCGCCGAGGATGTTGACCAGGCCGCTCTGGGCCCATTCGCGCAGCAAGGCGGCGGTCTGGTCGGGGGTTTCGTCGTAGTCGCCCATGGGGTTGGGCAGGCCGGCGTTGGGGTAGGCGGCGACCAGGGTGTCGGCGACACGGGAGAGTTCGGCCAGGTGCGGGCGCATCAACTCGGCGCCGAGCGCGCAGTTGAGGCCGACGGCGAAGGGGCGGGCGTGGCGGACGGAGTTCCAGAAGGCCTCCACCGTCTGGCCCGAGAGGGTGCGGCCGGAGCGGTCGGTGACGGTGCCGCTGATCCAGACCGGCAGGGGCTCCAGGCCGTCGTCCTCGAGGTCGAGGATGGCCTTGATCGCGGCCTTGGCGTTCAGGGTGTCGAAGATGGTCTCGATCAGGAAGATGTCGGCACCGCCGGCGTGCAGGGCCAGCGCCTGCTCGCGGTAAGCGGCGTGGACCTCGTCGAAGGTGACGGCGCGTTTGGCTGGGTCGTTGACGTCGGGCGAGATCGACAAGGTCTTGTTCAGGGGGCCGATGCAGCCGGCGACCCAGCGGGGGCGCTCGGGCGTGCTCCAGCGGTCGGCGCTCTCGCGGGCGAGTTCGGCGGAGGCGCGGCTGATCTCGGGCGCCACGGTTTGGAGGCCGTAGTCGGCCTGGCTGATGGAGGTGGCGGTGAAGCTGTTGGTGGAGGCGATGTCGGCGCCGGCTTCGAAATAGGCGTCGTGCAGGGCGGTCACGCGCTGGGGCTGGGTGAGGCAGAGGAGGTCGTTGTCGCCCTGCAGCGGCTGGGGGTGATCGGCGAAGCGGGGGCCGCGGAAGTCGTCTTCCGACAGGCCCATGCGCTGGATCATCACGCCCCAGGCGCCGTCGAGCACCAGGATGCGCTCGCGGGCGGCGGCGTGGAGGGCGGCGATCCGCTCGGCGCGGGTCATCGGGCGGCGGCCTCGGCGGTCTCGCGCAGGCCCAGGACGCGGCAGATGGCGTAGACCAGATCGGCGCGGTTCAGCGTGTAGAAGTGGAAGTCGGGGAAGCCCTCCTCCTTCAGCCGCGCGCACATCTCGGCGGCCACCGAGGCCGCGATCAAGCGGCGGGTGTCGGGGTCGTCGTCCAGTCCCTCGAACAGCTTGGCCAGCCAATCCGGCACGGCGGTGCGGCAGATGCCGGCCATGCGGCGCAGCGCCTTGAAGTTGGTCACGGGCATGATGCCGGGGACTATGGGGATGGTGACGCCTGCGGCTCGCACCCGCTCGACGAAGCGGAGGAAGGCGTCGAGGTCGAAGAAGAACTGGCTGATGGCGCGGGTCGCGCCGGCGTCGATCTTGGCCTTCAGAACGTCGATGTCGTGCGCCATCGAGGGGCTCTCGGGGTGGATCTCGGGATAGCAGGCGACGGAGATCTCGAAGGGGGCAACGCGGGCGGCGGCGGCGGCCAGTTCAGTGGCGTTGGCATAGCCGTCCGGCGGTGGGGCGTAGGGCCCGCAGGGCTCGCCCGGCGGGTCGCCGCGCAGGGCGACGAGGTGGCGCACGCCCATGGCCCAGTAGTCGCGCAGCACCTCGTCGACCTCGGCGCGAGAGGCTTCGACGCAGGTGACGTGGGCGGCGGGCTGGAGGCCGGTTTCCTCCAGGATGCGGCGGATCGTGCGGTGGGTGCGCTCGCGGGTGGAGCCGCCGGCGCCGTAGGTGACCGAGACGAAGGCCGGGTTCAGCGGCGCGAGGCGGGCGATGGCGCCCCAGAGGGTGGCCTGGGCCTCGACCGTTTTGGGGGGGAAGAACTCGAACGACACCCGCCCAACATCGCCTGTCGCCTGTCCCGCGCGGGCGACGGGGCCGGAGAGGCTGGAGAGAGGGGCGGCGGCGCTCACGGCGCCCGTTGTGCAACGCAGGCCTGGCGGCGTCCACCGGCGGAACTCTGGCGTTCGCCGGCCATTTGGGTGTTAATGAGGCGCGTGAGTGGGGAGTTGTCATGCGCGGGCAAGGGGTTGCGAGCCTGCTGAGCGCGGGTTGGGCCGTGGGCGCCGTGGCGGCGTGGATTCCGGGAGCGGCTTTGGCGCAGTCGGCGCCGGCGCCGGCGAGCGTAAATCCTAGGGCTCTGACGCCCTCCGATCCGCTGGAGCGGTTCAACCGGGCAATGTTCTCGGTGGACCGGCGGATCAACAAGCTGATCGCCGGCAAGACGCCGTCATTGGGAGCGCCCAAGTTCGTCTCGCCGAAGGTTAGGAACGGGGTCTACAACTTCTTCAACAACCTCGGAGAGCCGGTCACCGCGGCCAACGACGTGCTGCAGATGAAGTGGAAACGGGCGGGGGTCGCCACCGCCCGCTTCGCCACCAACACCACGGTGGGTCTGCTGGGGACCGACGACGTGGCCAGCCGGTGGGGGCTGAAGCGGCACCGGGAGGATTTCGGCCAGACGCTGGCGCGGTGGGGGGCGCCGGCCGGGCCCTACATCTACCTGCCGCTGATGGGGCCCAGCACGGTGCGCGACAAGCTCGCCGGCAAGGTCGACGGCTTCGCTCATCCACTGGGCTGGGTGGAAATGGACGAGCTGCCGTCCCGCGTCATGGACTACACGGAAAGCGCGGTGCAGCCGAAGACGGTGTCGATCCGCACCCGCGCCCGCGTGGCGCAGGAGGCCGGCGAAACCGAGGACGAATACGCCTACCTGCGCCGCCTCTATTACGCCCAGCGCGCGGCCGAGATACAGGACACGCCGGAGGCGGACCGCTACATCGTCCCCAGTGCCGGCGAGCCAGGCCCGATCACGGTCCAAGCGCCCGTTGTGGCCGACGCGGCTTCAATCGCGCGATCCGACAGCGAAGCCGAAGCCGAAGCGGATGCCAGGGAGGCGGACATAGTCGCCGAAGCGGCCGGCGCTCGCCCATAGAAAGCTGGGCGCTCCACCGGCCCAGAATGACCCGTGGAGCGCCCTTGGCGGCGCAGGCGCTTAGTGGCGCACCTGCCGGTCGTGCTTGTTGATGAAGATGCGCCGGCTGAGCGCATCCATGCGGCGGTCGAGGTCGCGGCGCTCGGCCAGGGTGAGGCCGCCGCCGGAGCGCCGGTAGGTCGCCTCCATCGCCGCCAGGCCGTTGAACTCGGCGCGCAGCTGGTTGGCCTCGGCCTGGGTCAGGGCGCCGTTGCGCACGCCGGTCTGGATGCGGGTGACGAAGGTCGCCTGGCGCTGGTTGATGGTGCGCCAGTTGCGGACGTAGTCGATGTCGGTCTTGTTGATCGCGATCCGCATCTGCAGTCCGTTCAGCCGCCGGTCGAGGTCCGCGCGCTCGCCGGCCGAGAGGCCGTTGGTGGCGCGGTAGCGGGCTTCGAGATTGGCGATGCCGCGGAACTCGCCGCGCAGGATGACCGCCTCGGTCGGAGTCAGGGTGCCGGCGCGGATGCCTTGGTTGATCCGCTGTTCGAGCATGGCCTGGCGCTGGTTGATGGGCATCCAGGCTTGCGCGAAGGCCGGAACCGCGGCGGCCGTCAGCGCGGAGGCCGCGATGGCCGACATGAGTAGACGCTTCATTTTTCTGCTCCTCTGCGTTGGACGACGCCGTTCCGACGTCGAGGGGGACTAAACACCCGTGGCGCTGAGCCCGGTCTGAATGCCTCGCGCGAGGCTCGTTCATCTACATTACAACGCCGCCATCCAGCGGACGTGGCATCTAGGCCATCGGCGGCCATTGCGGCAACAGCTTGGCCGTAGGCTGGAGCGCGGGCTCGCGCCCGAGGTTGCGCGCCATTATGCAGGGCGGGAATGACCCACCCCAAACCCCAGGCGCGGCCGGCGCGGCCGTTCTTTTCCTCCGGGCCCTGCGTGAAGCCCCCAGCATGGTCGCCGCAGCGGCTGTCACGCGGCTGGCTGGGGCGAAACCATCGCGCGCCGGGCGGGAAGGAGCGGCTGAGAACGGCCATCGACCGCACCCGGGCGCTGCTTGAGCTGCCGGACGACTACCTGCTCGCCATCACGCCCGCTTCGGACACGGGCGCGGTCGAGCTGGCCATGTGGTCGCTGCTGGGGCCGAGGCCGGTGCAGCTGCTCAGCTTCGAGGTGTTCGGCCGCACCTGGGTGCGCGACGGCCGCGAACTGAAGCTGGAGGTCGAGGCGCTGGAGGCGCCGTTCGGGCGGCTGCCGGACCTGTCGCGGGTGCGCCCGGATCACGACCTAGTGTTCCCGTGGAACGGCACCACCTCGGGCGTGCGGGTCCCGGACGCCGGGTTCATCAGCGCTGAGCGGGAGGGGGTGACGATCTGCGACGCCACCTCGGCGGTGTTCGCCCAGCGGCTGGACTGGTCCAAGCTCGATGCGGTGACCTTCTCCTGGCAGAAGGCGCTGGGCGGCGAGGCGGGGCACGGGATGCTGGCGCTGAGCCCGCGCGCGGTGGAGCGGATCGAGGGCTACGATCCACCCTGGCCGCTGCCCAAGCTGTTCCGGCTGAAGAGCGAGGGACGGCTGGACCGCACGATCTTCGAGGGCGCCACGATCAACACGCCGTCGATGCTGTGCGTGGAGGACTGGCTCGCCTGCCTGGACTGGGCCGAGGGCTGCGGCGGCCCGGCCGCCCTGCGCGCCCGCGCCGACCGCAACTTCGTGGCTCTGGCGCGGTGGGTGGAGCGGACGGCGTGGGTGGACTTCCTGGCGGAGGAGCCGGCGACGCGGTCGAACACCTCGGCGTGCCTGAAGATCATCGAGCCGAATTTCACCGCCTTGCCCGAGGACCGGCAACGGCAGTTCGTCAGCGGCATGGCCAGGCGCCTGGAAGCCGAAGGCGCGGCCTTCGACGTTGAAGCCCATCGCAGCGCGCCGCCGGGCCTGCGCATCTGGTGCGGCCCCACGGTCGATGCGGAAGATGTCGAAGCGCTCGGGCCGTGGCTCGCCTGGGCCTATGCGCATGCGCGAGCAGGTTAGAACGGCATCCCCGGCAACCCGCCGCCCATGCCGGCCAGCGGCCCGGCGACCTCCTTCATCATCTCCGCCTGCTGGGTGTCGAGCTTGCGCTTGGCGTCGGCGTGGGCGGCGACGATCAGGTCCGCGATCACCTCGCCCTCGCCCGGCTGCACCAGGCTTTCGTCCAATCTGACAGCCTTAAGCTCGCCGGCCCCCGACAGGGTGACCGTCACCATGCCGCCGCCGGACGTGCCCTCCACGCTCGCGGCGGTCAGCCGCGCTTGGGCCTCCTGCAGCCGCTGCTGCATGGCCTGGGCCTGTTTCATGATCTCGCCGAGGTCCTTCATGGTCGCCGTGCTATCGGCGGCGCGCCGCGCCCGCAAGCATGGGGTGGAACCCAAGCTTGGCCTTGGGTAGTTATGTTGGTCTGGTGAGGAGGCCCTTATGGCCGTGCGAACGAAGTGGGCGGTCTGCGCCTTGGGATTGGCGGCGGTGGTGGCGCTGGAGGGCTGCGCCCAGATGCAGGGGGCCCGCTCGCGTGTGGCCGGAATGGTGGCGCGCCAGCCGTGCGAGAACGTCTCCACCACCTTCTATTTCGAGAGCGGCTCGGACCAGCTCAGCGACCCCGCCAAACAGGTCGTGGCCGAGACGGCGAAGATGGTCGGGAATTGCCAGGTGGGCGAATTGCAGCTGGTTGGCCTGGCTGATCCCGCCGGCGCGCCCGCCGCCAATGTCGAACTCTCCAACCGGCGCGCGCAGGCGGTGCTGGATGCTTTCGTAGCGCAGGGGGTGAACATCCCCCGCTTCAACATCGTGGCGGCCGGCGAGCGGGGAGCCACTGGCGCTTCGGGGGTGGTGGAGCCGATCCGGCGGCGGGTGGAGGCGACGCTGGTGGTGGGGCGGCAACGGAGCTGACCGCCTCCGTCCATGGGCTTAGTCCTCCGGCGCAGGCTCGTTGGCGGCGGGCGCTTCGGCCTTGAGATCGCGCACGCCAACGATCTCGGCGCCGGGGAAGGTGCGCATCACCGCCTGAACAAAAGGATCAGTTTCGATGGCTTGGCGGGCGGCGCGGGTTTCGCGCTGCTGGCGCTCCCAGGCCGATTCCGCGCCGCCGCCGCCCTGGGCGGCGACGAGCCAGGGTTGACCGGTCCAGTCCTTCAGCCGGGCGGACAGGCGCTGGGCGAGGTTGGAGGGGCAGCCGGGAGCGGGCTCGAATTCAATGGCGCCAGGGCGGAAGGAGATCGGGCGGACGTAGCGCTCCACGTCGAGCTTCAGCGTGATGTCGCGCCGGGCGCCGATCAGCGAGACCACATCCTCGAACTTCGCAAGCTGCGGCGCGGGCTGAGGCTTGGCGGCAGGCTGCACCGCACGTGCTACGGCGCCACCGCCTCCGGCCGCACCGGTCGTGCCGCCGCCGCCGGCACTGCCTCCGCCGGTAGGCGCTTGGCCGTCGCGGAGCGCGCGCAGCGCCTCCTCCGGACCGGGCAGGTCGGCGGCGTAGCAGAGGCGGATCAGGGTCATCTCCACCGTGGCGGTCGGGTCCGACGCGCGGCGGGCCTCCTCGTGGGCCTTGAGAAGCATCTGCCACAGGCGCGACAGGACGCCCGCGGAGAGTTCGGCACCGAGCGCGGTCAGGCGCGCGGCCTGATCCTTGGGCAGGGTCAGAGCCTGGGGCCCCAGCGCCTTGGCGACCGAGGCGGAATGGGCGTGTTCGAGCAGATCGCCCGCCACCTGCACCGGGTCGGCGCCATAGCCGTGGAGGTCGCGGAAGGTGGTCAGGGCCTCGGCGGTGTTGCCCTGCACCACCTGTTCGAACAGGGCGATGGTCTGGGTTCGGTCGGCGAGGCCCAGCATGTCGCGCACTACCTCGGCGGTGACCACCTGGCCCCGGTCGGTCTGGACGATCGCCTGGTCGAGCAGCGAGAGGCCGTCGCGCACCGAGCCCTCGGCGGCGCGGGCGATGAGGGCCAGGCCGTCGGTTTCGATCTTGGCGCCCTCGGCCTGGGCGATCTTCTCCAGGTGAGCGATCAGAACCTCGGGCTCGACGCGGCGCAGGTCGAAGCGCTGGCAGCGGGACAGGATGGTGACCGGAACCTTCCGGATTTCGGTGGTGGCGAAGATGAACTTGGCGTGCGGCGGGGGCTCCTCCAGCGTCTTCAGCAGCGCGTTGAACGCGCCCTTGGATAGCATGTGCACCTCGTCGATGACGTAGACCTTGTAGCGCGCCTGGACCGGGGCGTAGCGGACGCCGTCGAGGATCTCGCGCATGTCGTCCACGCCGGTGCGGCTGGCGGCGTCGAGCTCCAGCACATCGATGTGGCGGCCGTCGATGGTGGCGCGGCACTGGCGGCCTTCGGCAGCGAGGTTCACCGAGGGGGCGTTGACCGTGTCGCTCTCGAAGTTGAGCGCGCGGGCGAGCAGGCGGGCGGTGGTGGTCTTGCCGACCCCCCGGACGCCGGTGAGCATGAAGGCGTGGGCGATGCGGCCGGTGGAAAAGGCATTGGTCAGGGTGCGGACCATCGCCTCCTGGCCGATCAGGTCCTCGAAGGTGCGGGGGCGGTATTTGCGCGCCAGCACTTCGTAGGCGCCGCCGTCGGCGGGGGCTTGGCCTACGGCTTCACCGGGAGCGGGTTCAGGAGCGCCGCCGAACATGTCGGAGGTGTTCTCGTCCCGCTCCGGGGCCTCCGCTTCCAAAACGAGGTCTTCGGCCATGCCTCGGATGAGCCCCACCACCGCTCATCCCCGCGAAAGCGGGGACCCTGGTGCTTTATCGTAGAGCGGCGGGGGCTTCAGAAAAAGCCTGGGTCCGGGCTTTCGCCGGGAAGAGCGGAAAGAAAAAATGGAAGGGTGGAGACTGGACGGCGACCCGGAGCGAAACTCGTTACGGCTGCTTCCTTCCGGACCTGACCGGGTTGGCGAGGGCTCCGCCCGCCGCCAGCCTCCGCGCGCTATATCGCCGCTCGATCTCGCCCGTGCAAGGCGCGGCATCCGCAACCAACATAGTTGCAGATAGCCGCCGCCGCATTATCTAGAGCGCCAGTCACTTCGGGAGGACATCAGATGATCGACCGCCGTCCGTTCGAGAGCCTCGGCCATGCCGACCATGGCTGGCTGAACGCCCGCCACCACTTCTCCTTCGCCAACTATCATGAGCCGAGGCGGATGGGGTGGGGCGCCTTGCGCGTGTGGAACGACGACGAGATCGCGGCGAACTCGGGCTTTCCACCGCACCCGCACGCGGACATGGAGATCATCACCTACGTCCGCTCGGGCGCGATCACCCATCAGGACTCGATGGGCAACCACGGCCGCACGGGCGCGGGCGATGTGCAGGTGATGTCAGCGGGCTCCGGGGTGCGCCATGCCGAGTTTAACGTGGAGCCGGAAACCACCACGCTTTTCCAGATCTGGATCATGCCGCGCGAGCGGGGCGGCAGGCCCTCGTGGGGGACCAAGCCGTTCCCCAAGGGGGACCGTTCGGGACGGTTCGTCACCCTGGCTTCCGGGTTCGAGGGAGACACGGACGCCCTGCCGATCCGCACCGACGCGCGGGTGCTGGGCGCCACGCTGAAGGCGGGGGAGGAGGCGGTTTACACGCTCGATCCTTCGCGCCACGCCTACCTTGTCCTGACGCAGGGCGAGGTGGAAGTGAACGGGGTGAAGCTGTCTCCACGTGACGGGGCCGCCATAACGGGCGAACCCAGCGTGGCCGTGCGGGCGCTTCGCGACGCCGAAGTTGTGATGGTCGACTCGGTGTGACGGTTTTGCCGGTTGACCGCTGAACCCCGGTCGCCGATCACTTGCGGCCGATGACCTCGCAGAAAACCGCGAAGCAAGACGGCCCCACAGTCTTGGTGGTGGACGACAACCAGCACATGCGGGTGCTGCTGATCGAGGTGCTGCGCGCCATCGGGGTGGGCGAGGTGCGCGAGGCGTCCGACGGCTCCGAGGCGCTGAACGTCCTGCGCCAACGCCGCATCGACCTGGTGATCTGCGACCTGGCGATGCAGCCGGTGGACGGGATCGATTTCGTGCGGCTGCTGCGCACCTCGCCCGACAGCCCCGACCAGATGGTGCCGGTGATCATCGTCTCGGGCCACTCGACGGCCAGCAAGGTCTATGAGGCGCGCGACGCCGGGGCCAACGAGTTCCTGGTCAAGCCGATCACCGCCCGTGGCGTGCTCGACCGCATCGCGCGGGTGATCCACCAGCCGCGCGACTTCGTGCGCAGCACCGACTACGTCGGGCCGGACCGGCGGCGAAAGGACGATCCGAACTACGAGGGCCCATGGCGCCGGGCGGGGGACCAGGAGGCCGTGCCGGCTTCGGTATCCCGCTCTTAACCTTCGGCGGCGCAGGCTGCCTGGGCTGAATCCGGAGGCCAAGATGGTTCGCAAACTGCTGATTGCCGCCCTGGTGCTGGGCTGCTCGGTTCCGAGTTCCGGCTGTCTCGTCATCGCGGGCGCCGCCGTGGTCGCGGCGAAGAAGAAGCACGACCACAAGAAGGCCTGCGAGGCGGTGGCCGCCGGGCAGCCTGTCGACCCCGAAAAAGCCCCGAAGAACTGCGACGAAGGCTAGACGGCGGCTGACGCCGGCGAGCCTGTCCATGCCCATTCGTTTCGTCGTGCTCCTTTTGGCTGGCGCGGCCGGTCTGTCCGGCTGCGTGGCGACCGTGGCCGGCGCCGCGATCGGGACCACCACCGCCGTCGCGGTGGGCACGGTGAAGGGCGTGGGCGCGGTCGGCGCGGCGACGGTCAAGACCACAGGCAAGGTGGTCGGCGCGGCGATTCCGGACCGGAAGAACGACGAGGGGCGCTAGGCCTCGGCCGGCACTTCGAGGCTGCAGCTTTCGCCCACGGTGGGGCGTGACAGGGTCACGCGGCAAAGGCCTGGGAACCTCGGCTTCAGCGCTTGCGCGAAATAGAGGCACAGCCGCTCCAGGGTGGGGCTCTCCAGCCCCGGCTTCTCGTTCAGGAGGCCGTGGTCGAGGTCGCGCGCCACCGCGCCCAACGCGGCATCGAGCGCGCCGAGGTCGGTGACCCAGCCCGCCTCGCCGGCCGCCGGCCCGCGCACCGTCGCCTCCACCCGGAAGGAGTGGCCGTGCAGGCGGCGGTAGCGGCCGCCCTCCGGCCCGACCGGCAGATAATGGGCGGCGTCGAAGCTGGCCGCCTTGGTGATCTCGAAAATCGGCTGGGTCATGGGGGTTCGCGGCGCCCGTTGTTCAGGGCAGGCCGATGTATTTGTGGGTCTGCACGCTTAAACGCCAGCGAGGGTGGGCCAGACAATAGGTGGCGGCCGCATCGGTGTTGGCCTGACGGTCCGGGCCGTCCATCGGTTGGAGGTAGAAGCGCTCGAAGGCGAGATGTTCAAAGCGCTCCGGCGGCGCCTCGCTCTGGGGGAACACCAGCTTAAGTTCCTGGCCGCTGGTCTGGACCAGTGGCTGGGCGCCCTTGGGGCTCACGCAGATCCAATCGAGTCCCGGCGGCGCGGGCAGGGTGCCGTTGGTTTCCACCGCCACCTCGAAGCCGCGCGCGTGGAAGGCGCCAATCAGGGCTGAGTCGAGCTGCAGCAGCGGCTCGCCGCCTGTGCACACCACCAGCCGGTCGTCCTCGCCGCCGCGCCAGGCGCGCTGCACGGCGTCGGCGAGCGTGTCCGCCCCTCGGAACTTGCCGCCGCCGGGGCCATCGATGCCGACGAAATCGGTGTCGCAGAAATCGCAGGCGGCCGCCGCACGGTCCTGGTCGCGCCCGCTCCACAGGTTGCAGCCGGAAAAGCGGCAGAACACCGCCGCGCGGCCGGCCTGGCCGCCCTCCCCCTGCAAGGTGGGGAACACCTCCTTGACCAAATAGGTCGTGCGGGGGCGGACAGGCGTTGCCTCGATCAACATGGCGGTGAATCTAGGCCCGGCGCCCGCGCGCGCCAAACGTCAAGGCGAGCCATGCCCCATATCATGCTGCTCTACACCACCTGGCCGGACGCGGAGAGCGCCGAAGCGGCGGGCGCGGAGGCCGTGGCCGAGCGGCTGGCCGCCTGCGCCAACATCCTCCAGCCGATGCAGTCGATCTACCGCTGGCAAGGCGCCGTGGAGCGGACCGGCGAAATCCCCATGCTGCTGAAGACCACCGCCGAGGCGGCGGCCAGGTTGAGGGAATTCCTCGCTGCGCGTCACCCCTATGAGACGCCGTGCATCCTGGCGCTGCCGGTGGACCCCGCCGCATCGCACCAGCCCTTCGCCAGCTGGATCGCGGAGCAGGCCAGTGTCCCCGCCGCCGGCGAGGACGCTGCGGCGACGGCGGCGGAAGTGGCCGCGGAGGGCTGAGCCGGCGAAAGGTTGCCACAGCTTAACCACTCCCAAACCTGGACCGTTCAGATTGGTTGAAACGAGGTGTTCGAGCCGAGCCTGTCCGGATGACGTCCCGCAGCGACACTGACGACGGCTCGACCGGCGGGGACCTGTTCCAGCTGGTCTGCGGCGAGGCGCGCACGCCCTTGGAAGGCATCGTCGCCGTCGCCGACCGCCTGGCCCGCCAGCCGATGTCGGCCGATGGGCAGGCCTGCGTGAAGACCATCCGCGAGACCGCGCAGGCGCTGCTGCGGCGTTTCGACCAAGCGGCGGAGCTTGCCTCCGGCCGGGCCGGGCGGCGGGAACTGGCCGCCGAGCCGGTGCAGCTGCGCGCGCTGATGGACGAGGTCCAGGCGGGCTGGCAGGGACGCGCGGGCGAGGGGGTGACCCTGCTGGTGTCCTATGACGGCGACCCCGACCTGGCCTGCCTCGGCGACGCCGGCCGCCTGCGCCAGCTGTTCGATTGCCTAGTGGGCTCGGCGCTGCGGGTGACCCCGCGCGGCGCGGTCGAGGCCAGCCTGCGCGCCCGCGCCGAGGTCGGGGTGGTGCGGCTGGAGGGCCGGGTGCGCGACGGCGGATCCGCGTTGGCGCGGCAAGGCCTGTCCAACCTCTTCGAGCCGGCCGCGGCGGGCGCGGAAACCGAGCTTTCGCTGTCGCTCAGCCGGGAGCTGGCGGAAGCCATGGGCGGCTCCATCCGGGGCGAGGCGAACGCCGGCGCCGGCGGCAGCATCCTGTTCCAGCTCGACCTGCCGCCGATCCAGAAAGCCGAGGAGGCTGAGCCGGCAGGCGGGACGCTGGCGCATGTGCTGGTGGTGGACGACAACGCCACCAACCGCATGGTGGCACAGAGCCTCTGCGAGATGTTCGACTGCACCTCCGAGGCTGTCGAGGATGGGGTCGAGGCGGTGGAGGCGGTCCGCACCGGCCGCTTCGACCTGATCCTGATGGACATCAAGATGCCGCGCATGGACGGGGTGGAAGCCACCCGCGCCATCCGTCAGCTCCCGGGCGCGCCCGCGCGAATTCCGATCATCGCGCTCACCGCCAACGCCGACCCCGACGATGCGCGCGCCTACATCGCCTGCGGCATGTGCAGCGTGGTGGAAAAGCCGATCAACCCGGAACGGCTGCTGCAGGCGATGAACGCCGCCTTCGCCGAACAGCCTGCGACCGACGCGAAGAGCCGCGCCGCCTAAAGCGGGCAGCGAAAAGGCGGCGCCTTTCGGGCGCCGCCTCCTCTGCCTGGCCTGAGTTCACCCTCAGCCTTGCTTCTTGCTGGTGTCCTGCAGCTGCTTCACCTTGTCCAGGTGCTGCTGGATCTTCGGCGCGCCTTCCGAGGCGTGCGCCTTCAGCGCGGCGTTGTCGCCGTTCTCGGCATAGGTCCGCACCAGGGTCAGCGCCTCGTTGTGGGCGGCTTCCTGCTGGGCGAGGTAGGCGGTGTCGAAGTCGGCGCCGTTGGCGGCCTTCAGGTTGTCGATCATGCCCTGGCGGCGCTCGTCGAGCTTGGTCGGGGCGGTGACGTTGGCGCCTGCCTTGGACAGGGCGGCCTTCATCTTCGTCGACATGGTCGTGTGGTCCTTGACCATCATCGCGCCGAAGGCCTTCACCTGGGCGTTCTGGCCCTTCTGCTGGGCCAGCTTGCCGGCCTCGATCTCATACATGTCGCTGATCGCGGCGTTGGTGACAAAGCCGTCGGTGGTGCGGCCCAGCGTGGCGGCCGAAGCCATGCCCACGGGCGCGGACATGGCGTCCTGGGCGGCGTTCACCGGCTCGGCCTGACCGGGAGAGTCGCTGCCGACGCTGCCGCCCGCGCCGGTGTTGTCGGCCTTGTTGCAGGCGGCCATCGAAGCCACGGCGGCGATCGCGGCCGCGCTCATCAGAATGCGTCTCATGGAAGTTCTCCCGGGGATGGAAACAAGCGCGAGGGTAACGCGTGCGTGAACGGCGGGGTTCCGGCGTTTTCCAGACGGCTTCAGCGGCGCGCCAGCCGCTCGATCAGCGCCGCGGTGGAAGGATCGTGCGCGCGCCGCTCCCCGCCCTCCAGCTCGGGCAGGATGCGCCCGGCCATGGCTTTGCCGAGCTCCACGCCCCACTGGTCGAAGCTGTTGATTCCCCACAGCACGCCCTCGACGAACGTCTTGTGCTCGTAAAGGGCGATCAGCGCCCCCAGCGCCTCGGGCGTCAGGCGGTCGAGCAGGATCAGGTTTGAGGGGCGATCGCCGGGGAAGGCCCGCTGGGGGGCGAGGCGGGCGATCTCGTCTGCCGGCAGGCCATTGGCCTGAAGCTCTGCGCGCGCATCGGCCTCGGAGCGGCCGACCATCAGGGCCTCCGCCTGGGCCAGGCAGTTGGACAGCAGCTTTGCGTGGGCGCCGGGCGGCCCCTCGGGGTTGTCGGCCACCGCGATGAAATCGATGGGGACCACGTCGGTCCCCTGGTGCAGCATCTGGAAGAAGGCGTGCTGGGCGTTGGCGCCGGGCTCGCCGAACACCACTGGCGAGGTGGCGCGCGGGGCGGGCGAGCCGTCCGGACGCACACGCTTGCCGTTGGACTCCATCTCCAGCTGCTGGAGGAAGGCCGGCAGCAGCCGCAGGCGCTGGGCGTAGGGGATCACCGCCCGGGCCGCGCGGCCGAGGCCGTTGCGGTTATAGACGTGCGAGAGGGCCAGCAGCACCGGAGCGTTGCGCTCAAGCGGCGCCGCGGTGAAGTGGGCGTCCATGCCGGCGGCGCCTTGCAGCATGCGCTCGAAACGCTCGAAGCCGAGGCCGATGGCGCAAGAGAGCCCCACGGCCGACCAGAGGGAGAAGCGGCCGCCCACCCAGTCCCGGAAGCCGAACACCCGGTCCGGCCGCACGCCGAAACCGGCGGTGGCCTCGGGCGCGGCGGAGACGGCGGCGAGGTGTTCCTTCGCGCCTTCCTCGCCCAGCGCCTCGCGCAGCCAGGCGCGCGCGGCCTCGGCGTTGGCCATGGTTTCCTGGGTGGTGAAGGTCTTGGAGACCGCCACCAGGAGAGTTTCGCGCGGGTCGAGTCCTGCGAGCGCGGCGGCGATCTCGGAGCCGTCGACGTTGGCGGCGAAGCGCAGCTCGATCGCCGGCCGGAGGTCCTTCAGCGCCTCCCAGACCAGCCGGGGGCCCAAGTCGGAGCCGCCGATGCCGATGTGAACGACGGCGCGGATGGGTCGGCCGGCGGCGCCGGCGATCGCGCCGGAACACACGCCTTCGGCGAAGGCGCGCATGGCTTGCCGGCTCGCCTCGACCTCGCGCGACACCGGCTCGCCCTGCGCATGGAACGTCCCGCCGTCCGGGGCGCGGAGCGCCGGATGAAGGACGGCGCGCCCTTCGGAGCGGTTGATCGGCTCGCCCGCGAACAGTGCGGCGCGGGCGGCCTCGACATCGGCGGCGCGGGCGAGGGCGAGGGCGGCGTCGAAGCCCTCCGCCGACCAGGGCTGCTTTGAAAGGTCGAGGCGGAGACCGGCGGCGTCGAGCGTCAGGCGGTCAAGCCGGTCAGGCTCGGCGGCGAACAGGCCGAGGATGCCGCGTCCATCATCCGCCGCCGCCGCGCGTTCAAGCCGCGCCCAGGCCGCTTCGACATCGCCCATGAGTTAACCCTCGCTTTGCCGGCGCGGCGCCATGCTTGCAGCCTCCCGCGCGCGCCTCCTCGCCCGCGTCACAATCCGGATCAAGCCCATGTGCGAAGCCGTCGCCCTAGCCCTCGCCGCCGCCCTCTCCACCGCCTCTCCGGCCGCGGCCGTCCCGGTCCAGCCCGCCAGCGCCGTCGCCGCGCCCATAACGGTGGCGGGCGAGCCCATGTATGCCGACATCATCGCCCGCGCCCGCGGGCTGAAGGCGCGGGTGGAGCACTACCGCCGGCCGGGCCTCGCCGCCTCTGGGGCCGCCGCGACTCTGCCCGAACTCGATCCGTTCCGCGCTCAGGTCGGCCAGCTCGCCGACCTCGACATGAAGGGGCACCTGGACCTGAAGGCGCGCGGCGTCGACGGCGACCTGAAGTGCATCCTCAAGGGAATCTCCGAGGACCTGCCCAAGCGCCTGTCCGACCTCGACGCGGCCAAGACCGGCGCCGAGCAGGACACGGCGCTGCGGGAGATGGCCTACCTGCTCAACGACAACGTCGAGGTGCTGACCTCGCCACCGAAGCCGCCGGTCTAGGCGCGCGTCCCGGCGGCCCGCTCCAGCGCGGCCACCACCGCTCCTTCAGTCAGCAGCTGCGGCAGCACCCGCGGCTCGCCTTGGCCGCCGGCGGGATAAACCAGGTAGAGCGGCACGCCAGCGCGGCCGTGGCGGGCGAGCTCCCGGGCGATGGTTTCGTCGCGGCGGGTCCAGTCGGCCTTCAGGTAAGCGGCGCCGGTTCGGACGAACGCTTCCCCAACGGAGCGGCGCGAGAGCGCGACCTGGTCGTTCACCTGGCAGGTGACGCACCAGGCGGCGGTGAAGTTGACCAGCACGGGCCGCCCCTCCGCCCGCAACGCCGCCACCCGCTCCGGACTCCAGGGCTCGGAGACAAGACCACGGGAGGGGGAGACGTTCCCAACCGCGGAGCCGTCCGGGGCGGCAAGGCGCACGCCGGCGCCCGCGGCCTCAACAGCCACAAGGGCGGCCGCGGCGGCCGTGGCGGCGTAAGGCCAGAGCCGCCCGCCCCGCGCCCTCGCCCGCTGACCACGCCCGAACAGCCAAGCGGCAAGGGCCACGGCCAGCGCCGCGGCCAGGACGGCGGCCATGGTCGTCGTCCCGGCCTGCTGGGTCAGCACCCAGAGCAGCCAAGCGGCCGCGCCATACATCGGAAACGCCAGGAGCTTGCGCAACGTGTCCATCCACGGGCCCGGGCGAGGCAGCCGGCGCAGCAGGCCTGGAGAAAAACTGAGCAGAAGGAAGGGCGCCGCGAACCCGGCGCCCAGCGCCAGAAACACCGCAACCGACGTCGGGCCGCTCTGGATGAGGGCATAGCCCAAGGCTCCAGCCATGAACGGGGCGGTGCAGGGCGCCGCGACCACCACGGCCAGCGCGCCGGTGAAGAACGCGCCCGCCAGGCCGCCCCGGCCGGCCAGACTCCCGCCGGTCCCAGCGGGAGCCAAGTCCGCCTCGAAGACGCCGGATAGATTCAATGCGATCAGCAGCATGAGCAGGGCCAGGGCCGCGACGACGTAGGGGTTCTGCAGCTGGAAGCCCCAACCGGCCGCGGCCCCTGCGGCCTTGGCGGCAAGCAGCGCCAGGGCGAGGGCGGCGAAGGCCGCCAGCACGCCCCCGGTGAAGGCCAGGCCCTGGCGCCGCGCGGCGGCGGCCTCATGGGCGTGCCCGGCCAGCGACGCGGCTTTCATCGACAGGATCGGGAAGACGCAGGGCATGGCGTTGAGGACCACCCCGCCAAGAAAGGCGAAGACGAGCGCCAGCGGCAGGCCTAGGCCGCCGCCGGCTTTGAGAGCGGCGCCTGCGTTCGCCACGGCTCCGGCGGGGAGCGCGCCGCGTGGCGCCGAGATTTCATACGTCCTGCCGCCTGCCAAGGAGAGGACGCCTGAGATCGCCGCGGGAGGCGCGGCGGCTGGGAAGCCCTCGGCCGGCTCCAGGGTCAGCGTGACTCCTTCGGCGCCCGCCTGGGCCTTCTGCGGCTTGGCGTGGTCGATGATCGAACCTTCGAAAGGGAAGAAGTAGGCTCCCGTGATGTCGGCCCCGCGCAGCGGCGTTCCTGTGACGGCCAGTTTCAGCGCGCGGGACTGCAGCGCGTAGGTCGCCTTCAGGCTCCCCCGTTTGGGTGCGTCCGCGAGCGTGCGGGTGACCGCGGCGCCCCAACCGGGATGGGGTCCGGCGGAAACGGCGACAATCGGCAGGTCCAGGGCCAGGCTGGCGGTCTGCGGGATGCAGATGTCCTTGCACACCAGCATCAGCACTTCGGCGGAAAGGCGGGCGGTGTCTCCGGGCCTTGCCGAAGCCGGCGCGGCGAGGGACACGGGCAGCAGCACCTCGCCCTCGTAACCGTAGTTCATCAGCGGCCCGACCGGCAGCCGCTTGGGCGCGGGCCAGACGATGTCTCCCGCGCGCCAGCCTTGCGGCAAGGTCCAGGTGATCTGGGTCGCCTCGCCGGAGTCGCCGGGGTTGCGCCAGTAGGTGTGCCAGCCGGGTTCGATCACCTGGCGCAGCGCGACATGCACCGTCCCGCCCGGCGTGATCCCCTGCTCCGCCGCCACCAGTTCGGCCCTGACGCGGGGCTGACCGAGCTGGGCCAGGGCGGGCATGGCTGGCAGCAAGGCGAACGCCGCCAACCAGGCCAGGAGGGCCGCTGTTCTTGCCGCGCGCATCCATGCACAGCTATTGACCTCGGCGCGGCCGGGCAAGGCTTGGAGGCACGCATGACCTTCGACGAGCTTCGCGTGGGCCAGGTGCTGTCGATGGGCGCCGCCGTGGTCGAGCCGCAGACGATGGGCCAGTTCATCGCCGCCTTCTGCCCCGGCTGGGACATCGGGCAAGGGGCGCCCGAGGCCCTGGTCTACGCCATCTGGTCCAAGCTCGACCGGCAGCTCTACCGCGAATGGCCGCACGCCAAGCGGCTGGCGGTGGACGCGCTGAGGTGGGCGCGCAACCCGCCGCCGGGCGAGCTGCTGCACGGGCGGCTCACCGTCATGGCGCTCGACCCGGTGGGTGAGCACAAGGGCGTGGTCATCGCCCAGCACGACCTGCTGGACGAGTCCGGGCGGCTGGTGTTCTCGTGCCTCACCCGCGACGTGTTCGGGCGGGGCTGACCGCCTCAGGCGTGGCCGACGCTCTGGGTGCTGGGCGTGCGGTTGAAGTGCATGGCCAGGAGTCTGTCCCAACCGGCCATGGAGATCAGGTGGGCGTAGATCTGGTGCAGCGCCCCGGTGTCGCGCAGCTCCGCCAGCTTCTCGGTCGGCAGGGCGTTCAGCTTCTTCTCGTCGATGGCGAAGAACTCCGCGATCGGCTGGGCCGTGCCTTCGCTGCCGTCGGTGTTCCGCGGAGTGAAGCTGGCGGTGCGGACCTCGAACAGGTCGAGTTCCTCCAGGTGGTCGCAGAAGCGGTCGGTGAGCTGGCGCGAGGCCTCGAAGTCGTTGCAGAACTTGATGGTGTCGTCGATCAACTTGGAGGGCTCGCCGTTCTCGAAAAACGGCATCTCCGGGTTCTCGCCGACCAATTCCGAGCCGCGGTCGAGCACCAGGACCATGCGCTGATTGTCCTGATCGTTGGCGAGCGCGAAGGGATAGCGTCGCACGTAGAGCGGCACATAGGCCTCGGGCTTGAAGCCGGTCTTGGCGTCCACGAATAGGCTCTGCCCTGGCGCCAGCGCCAGCACCGCGGCGGGGCGGCGGGGACTGCCGGCGAAGATGATCGGGTAGGAGAGGGCCGCGGGGGCGAACTCGTTGACCATCAGGGGCACGATGTTGGCCCCGGCTACGAAGCCGTAGGGGTTGTCGATCCGCTTCAGGCCCAGATTGGCGTGGACGATCTTATTCAGCGGCTCGGGCTGGCTGTAGAACAGCAGGGTGCCGCTGAGCGGCGGCTGTTGCGGCTGGGGGCCGATCTCGGTCATTGGAAAATCTCGATAGGAGCGCCGCCGGGCGCTAGGATGGCGGCTTCTAGCCGAGGGGGCGGCGGCCCGCAATGTAACGGGGCGCGGCCCTTGCGCACCACGGCCGCCACCGGGAGTTGCGCGGGGACGGCGGACGCACACCCGTTCTTTACCTCCCCCACCCACTCTCTGGCCGGGCGAGAACCGGCGGCATGACCGAGAAGGCGAGCGAAGACTCCTGCGCCGAAGTGGCGGTGGCCTCGGACCTGCTGGCTCTGGCGGGAGTCGGGGTGTTCAGCCTTCCGCCCGGCGGCCCGATCGAGTGGTCGCAGCCGCTGAAGAGCGCCGCGCCGTTCGACGCGCGCGCCCTGACCGACAGATTCGAGGGCAACTGCCATCCCGACGACTATGACCGGGTCATGAGCCTGGTCGGGCGACTATGGGAGTCGGGCGGCGAGGGCGACTTCGAATACCGGATCCGGCGCGGCGACGGAGGCTGGCTCAAGCTGCGCACCACCTACCGCACCACCTCGGGAGCGGAGGGGCATACGCTGCGCGCGCTGGTTCAGGACGTGACGGCGGTGTCGGAGGCGTATGACACGGCGGTGTGGGCCGAAAAGCAGGTGAGGGCCTTGATGGAGGAGTCGCGGGTGAACGCCCGCAGGCTCAAGCTGGCTCTGGGCGCCGCCCAGGCGGGGGTGTTCGAGATCGACCACGAGGCGGAGACCTTCTGGTGCTCGCCCGAGTTCGTGCTGCTGATCGGACGGCAGATGTCCTACGCCGAAGCCTGCGCCCTGCCGTGGAGTTTCGTGCATCCGGATGACCGGGCGGAGGTGCGGGAAGCCGCAAGGGTGTGGATGAAGGGGGCGCTGCTGAACGCGCCGCTGGACCTGCGCATCGTGCGGCCCGACGGCCAGTCGCGGTGGGTGCGGCTCTATTATGAGCTGAAGCGCGACGTCCGCGGACGGGCGCGGCGCAGCGTGGGGCTGATGCTCGACATCGACGAGCGCAAGCGCCAGGAGCTGGCGCTGATTCAGGCGGAAAAGGCGGCCCAGGCGGGGGCGGAGGCGAAGTCGCGGTTCCTGGCCTCGGTCAGCCATGAGATCCGCACACCGATGAACGGCGTGCTGGGCGTGCTGCACCTGCTGAAGTCGGAGGCGCTGAGCGAGGGCGCGCGCGGGCTGCTCGACGAGGCGCTGGCGTGCGGGAAGATGCTGTCGGAGCTGATCAACGACGTGCTGGACTTCTCCAAGATCGAGGCGGACCAGCTGGAACTGGCGCCCGAGCCCACCGATCCGGCGGCCACCCTGGACGGGGTGGCGCGGCTGCTGCTGCCGCAATGCGCGGAGAAGGGGCTCTACTTGCGGCTGGAGGTGGAGCCGGGGATCGGTTGGGCCTTGGTCGATCCGATCCGGCTGCGGCAGGCGCTGTTCAACCTGCTCGGCAACGCGGTGAAGTTCACGTTGGAAGGCGGCGTCGAGGTGCGGCTGCGCGCGGCGGGCGCGGGCGAGGCCCGGCGGCTGCGGTTCGAGGTATCGGACACGGGCGTGGGCATCGCCGAGGAGGCCCTG
Organism: Caulobacteraceae bacterium; assembly: GCA_036388855.1. GTDB lineage: Bacteria > Pseudomonadota > Alphaproteobacteria > Caulobacterales > Caulobacteraceae > DASVRA01. The sequence goes on from DASVRA010000022.1 coordinate 121,962, forward strand.
CCGCACATCTTCCAACTGTTTTCGCAGGCCGACAGCTCCACGACGCGGCGGTTTGGCGGCACCGGGCTCGGCCTGGCGATCACGCGCAGGCTCGCCCATCTGATGAGTGGCGAGGTCGAGGTGCAAAGCGCCGAGGGCGCAGGCACCACCTTCGTGCTGGAGATTGCCGCCCCGGAAGCGGCGGCGCCGGACGCCGAGGCCGAGGAGGTCCAGTCGCTGGACGGGCTGAGGGTGCTGGTGGTGGAGGACAACCCCACCAACCGGACCATAGCCACCAAGGTCCTGGAGAACCTCGGCGCGGCGGTTCAAACCGCCGAAGACGGGCTTGCGGGGGTCGAGGCCGCGGCGGCCGGCGGCTTCGACCTGATCCTGATGGACGTGCAGATGCCGGTGATGGACGGGCTGGAGGCCACCCGTCGCATCCGCGCGCTGCCCGGGCCGGCGGCGCGCACACCGATCGTGGCGCTTACCGCCAACGTGATGGCGCATCAGCGCCAGACCTACCTCGCCGCCGGCATGGACGGCGTGGCCGCCAAGCCGATTTCGCCAGCGGCGCTGCTAGGCGAGATCGCGCGGATCGCGGCGGCGGGCGTGGAAGTAGCGGCGGCCTGACGGCTTGCCCGCCGGGCGCGGTTCGGGCTCTTGGGCGTGATGGAGGAGTTCTGTTACGCCCCGCCGGACGCGGAAGCCCTCGCGCAGGCGCGGCGGCGGCTGGCGGAAGCTGATCGGGCCCTGGCTCCAATCGAGGCGGCCACTCCGCCGTTCGAATGGCGGCTGCGGGCCTGCGGCTTTTACGGCCTGGCCAAGATGATCGTGGAGCAGCAGGTCTCGGTGGCCGCGGCGGCGACCATCTGGGGCCGACTGGAGGCGGGGCTGGGCGTGGTGACGCCCGAGGCGGTGCTGGCGCAGGACGAGACGGCGCTGCGGGGCTTCGGCCTGTCGCCACAGAAGGCGCGGTATGTGCGGGGGCTGGCGGAGGCTACGGCGGAGGGTCGGGTCGATTTCCTGACCTTGCGCGCGCTGCCCGACGACGAGGCGGTGCAAGCGTTGACGGCGCTGAAGGGCGTCGGGCTTTGGACCGCCGAGACCTATCTGATGTTCTGCGAGGGAAGGCTGGACGTGTTTCCGGCAGGGGACGTGGCGCTGCAGGAGGCGATGCGCTGGGCGGATCGGGCCGAGGCGCGGCCGAGCGAGAAGCAGGCCTATGCGCGCGCCGAGGTCTGGCGGCCGTATCGGGGCGTGGCCGCGCACCTGCTGTGGCGGTGCTACGGCATGGTCAAGCGCGGCGAGATTCCGCCGATCTATCCGAGCGCCTGAAGCCGCCGCTCCAGCTCGGCCATGTCGGGCGGCAGGGGGGACTCGAAGCGCAGCCGCTCGCCTGTGACCGGATGCACGAAGCCCAGGACCGCGGCGTGCAGGGCTTGGCGGGCAAGGCCTGCTTCCCTTGCCGCCTCCGCAACGGGCGCGGCGGGCTTGCCGCCGCCGTAGAGAGGGTCGCCCAGGCAGGGGGCGCCTTTGGAGGCGAGATGCACGCGGATCTGGTGTGTCCGCCCCGTCTCCAGCCTGCAGGCGACGCGGGCGGCGAGCGGCCGTTCCGGCGGACCATAAGCCTGCTCCAAACGGTAATGCGTCACCGCCTCGCGCCCGCCGGCGCGCAGCACGGCCATCTTCTTGCGGTCGTGCGGCGAGCGGCCGAGGCGGGTGGCGATCACCCCGCTCGCAGGATGCGGCGCGCCGCGGGTGAGGGCGATGTAGAGGCGCTCGATGTCGTGCGCGGCGAACAGGGCCGACAGCCCCGCGTGGGCGGCGGCGGTCTTGGCCGCGACGAGGACGCCGGAAGTGTCCTTGTCCAGGCGGTGGACGATGCCCGGCCGCGCCACCCCACCGATGCCGGAGAGGCCGTCTTCGCAATGGTGCAGGAGGGCGTTGACCAGGGTGCCGGTCTCGCTGCCGGGGGCGGGATGGACGGCCATGCGGGCGGGCTTGTCGATCACGATCAGGTGGGGGTCTTCGAACAGGACGGTGAGCGGGATGGCCTCGGGGCCGGGCTCGGCCGGCAGGGGCGGGGGGATCAGCAGGAGGTAGTCGCCCGCTTCAGCCTTCGCCGCGGGATCGGTGAGGGCCGCGCCGCCGCGGCTGACCGCGCCTTGGGTCATCAGCGCCTGGATGCGGGTGCGGGAGAGGTCGCCGGCGGCCTTGGCCAGCGCCCGGTCCAGGCGTCCGCCCGCCGTCGGGATGCGGATCAGCCGCGGCTCCGGCCCGTCTTCGCCGTCAAGGTTTTCGGTATAGTCCACGGGCGCTGGTTAGCACCAAAGCTCTTGCTGATCGTTGCGCGCCGGTGCGCGTCAGCTCTCCAGCATCCGCCCAAGAACTTTGGCGGTGTAATCCACCAGCGGGATCACGCGGGCGTAGTTGAGACGGGTGGGGCCGATCACGCCGATGGCGCCCAGCACCCGGCGGGGGCCGCTCATGTAGGGAGCGGCGACGAGGGAGGAGCCGGAGAGGGAGAACAGGCGGGTCTCGGCGCCGATGAAGATGCGCACGCCCTGGGCGGCGCGCACGTCGTCCAGCACGCCGATCAGCTGCTCCTTCTGCTCGAGGTCGTCGAACAGCATGCGCACGCGCTCCAGGTCCTCCACCGCGCCGCCAGCGAGCAGGTTGGCGCGGCCGCGCACGATCAGGCTGCGGCGGTCGCCCTCGGCGCCGCTCCAGCCTGCCAGGCCCTCCTCGACCAGGCGGGCGGCGGCGACGTCGAGCTCGCGCTTGGCCCGCTCCAGTTCGGCGCGCATCTCCGCGCGCGCCTCCGCCAGGGTGCGACCGCGCAGGCGGGCGTTCAGGAAGTTCGACGCCTCCTGCAGGGCGGATGGGGTGAGGCCGGGTGCGATGCGGGTGACCCGGTTCTCGACCGAGCCGTCGTCAAAGACCATGATCGCCAGCGCCTGGTCGGGGCCAAGGGCGACGAACTCCACGTGCTTGACGCCGGAGTCGCGGGCGGGGGTGACCACCACCCCGGCCCCGCCGGCCAGCCCGGAAAGCAGCGCGGTGGCCTCGTCCAGCGCCTCGTCCAGGCCGCGGCCGCGGCCGGCCAGGCGGCCCTCGATCTCGCGCCGCTCCTCCTTGCCGAGGTCGCCGACCTCCAGCAGGCCGTCGACGAACAGGCGCAGGCCGGCGTGGGTGGGGATGCGTCCGGCGCTGGTGTGAGGAGCGATAAGCAGGCCGAGCTGGGTCAGGTCCTGCATAGTGTTGCGGATCGAGGCGGGCGACAGCGCCACGCCCCCTTTGGAGACGGTGCGCGAGCCCACGGGCTCGCCGGTGTCGAGGTAGGTCTCGACCACGTGGCGGAAGATGTCGCGGGCGCGCTCGTCCAGCTCCACGAGCGTGGGCGAGCGGGTCGGCTGGCCGGGCGGATAGAGGCTCATCGGGGCGAGAGGCCGTTCGGCGTGGACGCGGGCGGAGAAGGCTAGGATAAGCGGCCCCCCCGCCCGCGCAAGCCGGGCCTGCCGGAGCCCCGCCATGCGACCTTCCGAACGCGCGCCGGACGCCCTGCGGGAGGTCAGTTTCGAGACCGCAGTGAACCGCTACGCCGAAGGCTCCTGCCTGATCAGCTTCGGCCACACCCGGGTGCTGGTGACGGCGTCGGTGGAGGAGACCCTCCCGCCGTGGCTGCGGGGCAAGGGCAAGGGGTGGGTGACGGCGGAATACGGCATGCTGCCGCGCGCCACCCACACGCGCGGCCGGCGCGAGGCGGCGCAGGGCAAGCAGTCGGGCCGGACGCAGGAGATCCAGCGGCTGATCGGACGCTCTATGCGGGCGGTGGTGGACTTGAAGGCGCTGGGCGAGCGGCAGGTGGTGCTGGACTGCGACGTGATCCAGGCGGACGGCGGCACGCGCACGGCGGCGATCACGGGGGGCTGGGTGGCGCTGAAGCTGGCCTGCCGTTGGCTCGCGGACGAGGGGGTGCTGAAGACCGACCCGGTGCTCGACCAGGTGGCGGCGGTCTCGTGCGGGGTGTTCAGGGACACGCCGGTGCTCGACCTCGACTACGAGGAGGATTCGGCGGCCGAGGCCGACGCCAATTTCGTGCTCACCGGCGCGGGCGACATCGTGGAGATCCAGGCTACGGGCGAGAAGCGTGGGTTCAGCGTTGCCGAGTTCGAGGCGCTGTTCAGCCTCGCGCGTGGGGGGGTGGCCGAACTGATGGAACTGCAGCGGGCGGCGGTTGGGGCTGACGCAATTCGGCCCGAAAGAAAAGCGACAGCAAAGCTCGTTGGGTGATGGAGCAAACTCGAATGTGGTCGAGGCGAATGGCGGCGGCGGCCCTAGCCGCCCTGGCGGCGGTCGGGGCCTCAGGCGTGCAGGCTCAGGGCAGGACGGTCGAAATCCCCCTGAAGAAACTGTTCCCCTACCTCGAGCCCTACCTCTCCTTGCCGCCCCAGGCCCGCTCGAAGTTCGTCATGGTTTACCGGATGGAGGTCCAGGGTGCGGCGCCGTCGGCGGTGACCCTGACCTATCCCGGCGGCGGCGTCGTTCCGATCGCGGCGGATGGCAGGGTCAGGCGTCTGCCGACGCTGTCGATGCTGCAGGCGAACGGCAAAGCCGTCGCCGCGGCCCCGAAAGGCTCGAAGGTCGGCGTGGATCTCGCGCTGGAGCCGGTGATGCAGCCGGCCGCTGATCTCGAGGCGCGAGAACTGTCGCTCGCGGTCACCCAAGCCGCCGCCGGCGCGAAGAAGGCGGCGGGGGTGTTCGGCTTTGCCGTCCCGAAATTCGACCGGGTGGTGTTCAAGGGCGCCGCCGGCGGGCAGGCGATCCGCGCCGACGGCTCGGCAGTGGCGCTGCCGGTGGTCAAGGGCGATCCGGTGTTCGAGCCCGCTAGGCACGGGGGCGCGGTGCGCCTGCGCTTCGCGCGGCCGCCGTCACGGATGACGATCGGCGGCGGCTAGGGCTTACTCCAGCTCGTCCTCGCTGACGTCGTCGACGATCACGTCCGCGCCGCCGGGCTCGTAGGCCAGCAACTCCGCAGGCTGGCAGTCGAGTTCGCGGCAGATCGCGTCCAGGGTGCTGAAACGGAGCGCGCGGGCCCTGCCGGTCTTGAGGATCTGCAGGTTGGCGGCCGAGAGGCCGACGCGGTCGGCAAGTTCGGCCAGCGACATGCGGCGGGCGACGAGCAGGCGATCGAGCTGGACGCGGATGGCCATGCTGGTCCCTCAGATGGTCAGGTCGGCTTCGGCGCGGAGGCGCGCGCCTTCGCGGAACACCTCGGCCAGCACGAACACCACCAGAACCGCAAACCAGGCGGTGAGGTTCAGGTTGAAGCGCACCTGCTCGACCTGGTCGGGAAAGGCGTAGCTCACCACCATGCGCGTGCCGTAGTTCACCGCCTCCAGCGCCGCGAGCGAGATGCCGATGGTGCGCAGACGGACCACGTTCTCGGGGCGGAAGGGGTCGCCGATGGTCAGTGTGTGGAAGATCTTCTGCAGCCGGTGGACGATGTAGAGCACCACCCCGACGTAGGCCGCCAGCGCCAGCAGGCCCGCGGTGAACACCGGCCCGCGCGCCTGCATGGCCATGCGCATGCCGCTGTCCTCCATGACGCGCCGCCAGATGTCCAGGTCCATCGGCAGCAGCAGGGCCACGAAGGCGGCGATCAGCAGCGCCGCCAGCGCGACCCACAGCGCGAAGGCGATCACGTCCAGGACCAGCTTGAGCAGGCTCGACACCGAGCCCGGCCCCAAGGCGCGCATGTTCTCTCCCCCGACGCGGCGGTTCCCTTGCTTAGCTTGTCCGGGAGCGGGTTTGAACCGGGCGCCGCCTTAACTCGCGTCCATGAAACGGCGCGGGCCTGAGCTTCCTCTCAAGGCGCGGCTGCGCTAGGCACCGGCCGCCCCAGCGAAGCTTCAGGAGCGCCAGTTGCCGAACGTCACCGTGGTCGGCGCCCAGTGGGGCGACGAGGGCAAGGGCAAGATCGTCGACTGGCTGTGCAACCGCGCCGAGGTGGTGGTGCGCTTCCAGGGCGGGCACAACGCCGGCCATACGCTGGTGGTGGACGGGACCACCTACAAGCTGTCGCTGCTGCCGTCCGGCGTGGTGCAGGGCAAGCTGTCGGTGATCGGCAACGGGGTGGTGGTGGATCCGTGGGCGCTGTTGAGCGAAATCGAACGAATCGGCGCGCAGGGGGTGGCGGTCACGCCCGAACTGCTGGTGCTGGCCGACAACGCCCCGCTGATCCTGCCGCTGCACAAGGACCTGGACGCCGCGCGCGAGGCGCAGGCGGGCGACCAGAAGATCGGCACCACGGGGCGGGGGATCGGCCCAGCCTACGAGGACAAGGTGGGGCGGCGGGCGATCCGGGTGGCCGACCTCGCGGACCGGCAGGCGCTTGAGGCCAAGACGGCGCGGCTGCTGGCCCACCACGGCGCCCTGCGGCGCGGGCTGGGGCTGCCCGATACCGACGCGGGTGAACTGGTCGAGCAGCTGCTGGAGGTGGGCGAGCAAGTTCTGCCGTATGCGCGGCCGGCCTGGCGGGTGCTGGACGAGCAGGCGCGGCGGGGGCGGCGCATCCTGTTCGAAGGTGCGCAGGGGGCCATGCTCGACGTGGACCACGGCACCTATCCCTTCGTGACCTCCTCCAACACCGTGGCGGGGCAGGCGGCGGCGGGGTCGGGGCTGGGGCCCCGCGGCGCGGGCTATGTGCTCGGCATCCTCAAGGCCTATGCCACCCGCGTAGGGGAAGGGCCGTTCCCAACGGAACTCTTCGAAGACACCGGCCGGCGCATCGGCGAGCGGGGGGCGGAGTTCGGGACGGTCACGGGACGCGCCCGCCGCTGCGGTTGGTTCGACGCCGTGCTGGCGCGCCAGTCCATCGCGCTGAACGGCATCCACGGAGTGGCGCTGACCAAGCTCGACGTTCTGGACGGGTTCGAGACCGTGAAGGTCTGCACCGGCTACCGGCTCGCCGGTGATGAGATTGATTATTTGCCGGCGGGGCAGAAGGCGCAGGGCGCGGTGGAGCCGATCTATGAGGAGCTGGAGGGCTGGCCGGAATCCACGCGCGGCGCCCGAAGCTGGAAGGCTCTGCACGCCAACGCGGTGAAGTACGTGCGTCGGGTGGAGGAGCTGATCGGCGCCCCGGTCGCGCTGCTCTCCACCAGCCCCGAGCGTGACGACACCATCCTGATGCGCGACCCGTTCGAGGGGTGACGCCACGCGGCATTCCGCCGCGGCATGCTTAACCAGTCATTTCAAGGTGCGCCGATAATCAAGCTGAAGCGTAGCCGCATCGGCGCGCTGCGGGAGTGCGCGATGGCCGGACTGGATCCGAAATTCCGGATCAACCTGGAGCGGGTGACAGCGCTGGCTGTCGACGGCAACGCCATGGGCGCCGACATCCTGCGCCAGGTCCTCACCGGCTTCGGCGTTCGCCGGCTGATGCGGGCCGCCAAGGGCGCCGAGGCCCAGCAACTGGTGCAGGAGCAGGAGGTCAACCTGATCGTCTGCAGCGACGTGCTCCCGGACATGAGCGGCTACGACTTCGTGCGCTGGCTGCGGCGCTCGAAGATCGAGACCAATGCCTTCGCGCCCGTGATCATCGTCAGCGGCCACACCCGGCGATCCGAGGTGCAGAAGGCGCGCGATTGTGGCGCCAACTTCGTTCTGGCAAAGCCAATCAGCACCAAGGTGCTGCTGGAGCGGGTGATCTGGATTTCACGGGAGGGCCGACCCTTTGTGGAGGCCGGCGAATACCTCGGCCCGGACAGGCGGTTTCAGGATGTCGGGCCGCCAGCTAACGGCGGGCGGCGGCGCGGGGACCCGGCGCCGGCTGCCCGGGAGGCGCAACCGACATTGGCGGAGGAGGCGGCGTGAGCGTCCGTTATATTCCCTATCAAAATAAGCTGGCCAAGCTGATCCGCGGCGCCGGCGGGAAGCAGTTCGCCGATGCGGTGGCCGACGCCGACGCGAACCTCAAGGCGAACGAGTCCGGCCATCTCTCCGAGCTAGACGCCAAGATCGAAGAGGTCCGCGCCCTGTGCGCCGACCCCGCCGCTCCTGGCGCGACCTCCCGCATCTATGACGCGGCCAATGACGCGGTGGCGCTCGGCGGCGTCTGTGGACTGCCGCAGGTGAGCGAAGCCGCCTACAGCCTATGCGAACTCATCGACGGCACGGTCCCCGGGCGGGCGCCGGGAGCCAAGGCAGTGCGCGTGCATGCGGACGCGCTGCGCCTGTTGCGCCTGGGCGAAGCACTGCCCGAGGCGGAGCGGCGCCAGGTGCTCAAGGGGCTGCGCGAGGTCGTGGCCCGGGAAATCCGCGCTATCGCCTGAGCGGACGGGGCTCAGCTTTCTCCTCGCCGCTGACGGCAGGCGGATCGCTCGCGGGAAAGGTCTCTTTCAAAGCCTCGTCGAGCAGTTCGTCCAGTCGGTCTTTCGGTGAGGGGGTGACGGGCTCGGGCATCGGCGCAGCTTAGCATAAGCGGATGTTTACTCTAACCGCGCACTCTCCGGTGGAGCCGCCGGGGGAGAGCCTTGTTCACGGTCGATCCAAAAACACTCCAGCAGCTGGCGCCGCACCTACAGCGGGCGCTGGTGGTGGAGCCGTCCCCCGCCGCGGCGCGCCTGTTGAGCGACCTGCTGCGCAGTTTGGCGGCAACACAGGTGTGGACCGCCGGATCGACGGCCGAGGCGCTGAGGATGGCGCGGATGGTCGATCCGCAGATCATCTTCGTGGAATATGCCGGGGGAGACCTGGACGGGCCGGCGTTCACGCGCACCTTGAGGCGCAGCGCCCTGGCATGCCGGCAGGTCCCCGTGATCATGGTCACCGCAACCGCCACGCCGTCGGCTATACTGGCGGCGAGGGACTCCGGCGTGCACGAGTTCCTGCGCAAGCCGTATGCGCTCAAGGACCTGGTGCGGCGGCTGGAGGCGGTGTTCCTCAAGAGCCGCGACTGGGTGGAGGCCCAGATCTACGTCGGTCCAGACCGGCGACGGTTCAATTCCGCCGAGTTCCAGGGCCGGCGCAAGCGCAAGGTGGACGCGGCGGCCGCTTAAGCCGCCATCAGGTTCCGCTCTTCGGCCGCCGCGCGCATCGCCTTCTGCAGCTTTTCGAACGCCCGCACCTCGATCTGGCGCACGCGCTCGCGGCTGACGCCGTACTGCGAGGCCAGCTCCTCCAGCGTGGTCGGGTTGTCCTGCAGCCGCCGCTCGGTGAGGATGTGCTTCTCGCGGTCGGTTAGCTCGGCCATCGCCTCCTCGAGCAGCGCCATGCGGATGGTGCGCTCCTCCTTCTCGGCCACCTGGACCTCCTGACTGACCGCGTCGTTGTCCGGCAGCCAGTCTTGCCACTCGCTCTCGGAGTCCGAGCGCAGCGGCGAGTTCAGCGAAGCGTCGCCGCCCGAGAGCCGGCGGTTCATCGAGATCACTTCCTCGTTGAGCACGCCCAGCTTGGTGGCGATGTGGCTGACCTGTTCGGGCCGCAGGTCGCCTTCCTCGAAGGCGCTGATCTCGGCCTTGGCCTTGCGCAGGTTGAAGAACAGCTTCTTCTGCGCCGCGGTGGTGCCCATCTTCACCAGGCTCCACGAACGCAGGATGTATTCCTGGATCGAGGCGCGGATCCACCACATGGCGTAGGTCGCCAGGCGGAAGCCCTTGTCGGGATCGAACTTCTTCACCGCCTGCATGAGGCCGACGTTGCCCTCGGAGATCACCTCGCCGATCGGCAGGCCGTAGCCGCGGTAGCCCATGGCGATCTTGGCCACCAGGCGCAGGTGCGAGGTCACCATCCGGTGCGCCGCTTCGGGATCCTCATGCTCCTTCCAGCGCTTGGCCAGCATGAACTCCTCGTCCTTGGCCAGCATCGGGAACTTGCGGATTTCCGACAGGTATCTCGACAGTCCGCCTTCCGGCGTCATCACGGTGAGCGAATTAATAGCCACCAGTTTCCTCTTGTGTTTACGTGCGGGCGCGGGTTCGACACGCGCCGTCATCCCCCAGACAACCGGCGACATATAGGGATTGTTGCGTCCAAATTAAGGGCGCACAGTTCTGGGCGGCGGTCCCCTTCGGGGGCCAAGAGGGAAGGCGGTGAGGCTGGAAGGCCGAAGCCGCCGCTGTGCCCGCAACTGTAGGCGGCGAGGGCCGCGTCCGTCCGCGAAAGCGGCGCCACTGGGGTCGGTGACTCCGGGAAGGCGAGGGCGGGGCCCGGTGACCCGCGAGCCAGGAGACCTGCCGCCGCATCGCTCGACCGGGCGCCCGGGACCAGGCGCGCGGCGCGGAAGCGGCCCTTCCGTCGAGGCGATCCACGGCCCGCGTGCGCGGGCGATGATGGAGCGCGCCCATGGCTCGAGTGAGCCCTATTTTCCTTGCCGCCGCCCTCGGCGCGGCCTCATCCGTCCACGCCGAAGAGGCGACGCCGGTGGAGGAGCTGGTGGTCACCGCCACCCGCGTGCCCACGCCGCTGGAGGAGGCGCCCGGCGTACGCGTGATCGGCGAAGGGGAGATCGAGGCGCGCCAGGCGGTGTTCGCCGCCGACCTGCTCGACACCCTGCCGGGCGTCTCGATGAGTCGCAACGGCGGCCTGGGCGGCGTGACTGGCGTGCGCATCCGCGGCGCCGCCAGCGACCAGACGCTGGTGGTGATCGACGGCGTGCCGCTGAACGACCCGGCCGACCCCTCCGGCGGCTACGACTTCGCCAACCTCGACCTGGCGGGCGTGGCGCGGGTGGAGGTGCTGTCGGGCCCGCAGGGCGCCGCCTGGGGCTCGGACGCCATGGGCGGAGTGGTGTCGATCACCACCCGCGAGCCGGACGGCTGGCGCGGCATGATGGAAGGCGGCTCGTACGGCACGGCGCGGGCGGGGGGCTCAGCGGGAGTCTGGGGCGACCGCTTCGCGCTCGGCTTTACCGCCTCCGCCGTTACCACGGACGGCTTCTCCAAGGCGGCGGCGGGGACGGAGGCGGACGCCTACGCCGCCTTCACCGCCGGCGCCAGCGGCCGCTACCGGTTGGCGGACAACCTCACCGTCGAGGGACGCGTCCGCTACAACGAAGCCCGCGTCGAGATCGACGGCTTTCCGCCACCGGCGTTCGGGCTGGCCGACACCGATGACGTAAGCCGCTCGCGCAGCTGGTCCAGCTACGCCCGGGCGACTTACGAAGGCGGCTGGCGCTTGATCCATCAGCTGACCGTCGCCGCCTACGACCTGGAGCGTGAGAGCCGGGGCGAGAGCGGCGACTATCCCTTCTCGGGGGAGCGGCGGGTCTACCGCTATACGATTGGACGCGGCGCGCCGTCCGACCGCTGGAGCATGCTCGGGGGTGTTGAGCGCGAGGAGACCTCCGCCACGCTCAGCACCGGCGAAGGCGCCGGCCTCGACGCGACCGCCGCCTTCGCCACGACTCGACTGCGTCCGCTGCGACGGCTTAGTTTCAGCTTCGGCCTCCGCTACGACGACCCCTCCGCCTACGGTCCAAAACCCACTGTGCGTGCGGCCAGCGTGCTCGACCTCGGCCGCGGTTTTGCCCTCCAGGGCTCCTGGGGCCAGGGCTACAAGACGCCTTCGATCAGCCAGATCGCCTGCGACTTCTGTTTCCCGGCCAAGCCGGCTGCGGGCCTGCGCCCGGAGACAGCGGAGGGTTACGACCTCGGCCTTGCCTGGCGCTCGGCGGACGGGCGGCTGCGCGCCACGGCCACGGGGTTCCGGCTGGACGTGCGCGACCAGATCGCCTTTGTCTTCGATCCCACAACCTTCGAATCAACTTACGCCAACCTGGAGCGCACCTATTCGGGCGGGGTGGAGATGGAGGCGGAGGCCGCGCTATCACGCGGCTTCACGATGCGCGCCGCCTACAGTTACACCGAGGCCGAGGACGCCACGACGGGCGCATGGCTGATCCGGGTTCCCCGGCATCAGGGCTCGGCGGTGCTGAGTTGGCGCGGCGAGCGGCTGAGCGGGGCGCTGACGGTGCGCGCCGAGGGCGCGCAGGCGGACGTGGACCCGGACAGTTTCGCTCCGGCTGAACGGGACGGGTTCGTCACCGCCGACCTCGCGGGCGCCTGGCGGCTGCGGCCGGGGCTGGAGCTGACCGGGCGGGTGGAGAACCTGTTCGAGGCGGATTACCAGCAGGCGCTGGGATACGGCGAGGTGGGGCTGTCCGCCTTCGTGGGACTGCGGCTGCGGAGTGACCCTTAACGACCCATGCGCCTCGCTTTGTCAGCGTCGTCCTCGGCCTTGTGCCGAGGCTCCATGCTTCCGCCCCTCCATCGCGGCAGACTTGAACCGCCCCGTCACGCGGCAAGAAGGGTCCCCGGCACGAGGCCGGGATGACGCTGTTAGAGATCGGGCTCGGGTTAAAGCCCTTTAGGCTGCAACGACGCGCGCGGCGTCCAGGGCGGAGGGGTCGTCCAGCGCCATTTCGTCCCAATCAAGCTCCGGCGGCGGGGTCGCGGCGGCGGCGAGCACCGCCTGCAGCTCGGCGGCGGTGGTGACGCCGACGACCACGTGGGCGGCTTCAGGGCGGGAGAGGGCCCAACCTAGCGCCGCTTGAAGCGGGTCGCTGCGCCCCTCGGCGATCATGCGGCGCACGCGGGAGAGGGAGCGGGAGGCCTGCTGCAGGTGGGCGGGCATCCGGTGGGCGGGCAGGAACAGCATGCCCTGCAGGAAGATCGAGCGCAGATGCACCTCGATGCCAAGGCCCGCGAGCCCGGCCAAAGTGCCGTCGGCGATCAGGCGCTGGTCGAGCAGGGAGGCCGGGGCCTGGATGATGTCGGGGCGGAAGCGGCGGGCCACGCCCTTGGGGTCGTCGGAGGCATAGACGGAGACGCCGATGCGCTCGACCAACCCCTCGTCGCGCAGGCGCTTCAACCGGTCCCAGAGCGCGGGGCCGTGGGGGCCGAACAGGTCTCCGGCCGACTGCACCAGGATGGCGTAGGCGCGGTCCAACTGGAGGCGGGCCAGCGAGGCGCGGGCCTCGGCTTCGACGAAGTCGGCGCCGCGGTCGGCGCGCGCGGTGCGCAGCACCACCTTGAAGGGGCAGGGGCGCGGCATCTTCTCGCCCAGCACGGTCTCGGTGCGGCCGAAGCCGCCCGCCGCGTCGAGCAGGGGCACGCGGGCGCGGGCGGCGATCTGGAGGATGTCGCCGCACTCGATTTCGGGCGAGCGGCCGCGCGGGGCCGAGGGCGCATAGTCGAGGCCGAACTGGGCCGTCCCCAGCCCTAGCTTGGCGGCTGGGTCGAACGCTTGGGTAGGGGTCATCGGCGGGCGACCTCCCGCAGGACCGGGACGGCGCGGGGCGGCGGGACGGCGGCGGCCACGACCGCTTCGAGCGCGCCGTCGCAGGCGGCGAGCAGTCGGCCAATCTCGCGGTCCCCGTGGGCGTAGGAGATGTTCAGGTCGCCGAAGCTCCAGACGCCGCGCGCCCACAGTTCGCGCAGCCAAAGGCCCCGGCCCTTCGGATCGGCAAACGCCAAGGTGGGCGCGGTCGGATCACCGCCGACGGTCACCAGCTCCTGGGCGTCGTGGGCGCGGATGCAGCGGGCGAGCGAGGCCTGCACCTCGGCGCCTCGGATCCCGAGGTTGGCCAGCACCGGCTCGCGCCCCAGCTTGTCGAGCACGGCCGCGCCGGCGGCCAGGGCCGCGGCGGCGACGGGCGCGCCGCGCACCAGGGCCATGAGTTCGAGCCGGCCGGCGAGCGCCGCCAGCGGCCGTCCGTTGGCCAGAGCCTCGCCGACGACGGTGAGGTCGGCATCGACGCCGTAGAGCGCCTGGGCGCCGCCGTCATGCACGCGGAGCGCCGAGCGGCGCTCGTCGAAGATCAGCACCGCGCCGAGGCGGTCGGCGAACTGGCGCAGCGCGGCCAATTCGCGCCGGCAGGGGGGCGCGATGGCGAGCGGGTCGGCGACGACGGCGGCAAGGTTGTTGGCGTCGTCCTCGACGGGCGCTTGGCGGCAGTGGAGGATGCGGGTGCGGCCGGTGGCGCGGCGGGCGGCCTGACAGGCCGCTTCGAGCGCGTCTGGGGCGGCGGGGAAAAAGCGGACATCCTCGGCCGAGGGGAGGAGCGCGATCAGCCGTTCGGCCAGCGGGCCGCCCAGGCGGGCGGCGGCGCGGCGTTCGGCGGCGACGGCGGCCTCAATGTCGGGGTCGGCGTGGCCGAGCAGGACGGCGCCGGAGCCGTTGTCGAAGTCGGTGTAGTCGCGCCCGTCGATGGTGCGGATGTTCGCCCCTTTGGCCTCGGCCAAAACGGCGATCGCCGGCGCTGGGGGGGCGGCGGCGTCCGGTTCTCGGACGGTGCGAAGGGCGCGGGCCGGCATCGGCCTGTCTCCTGCCGCTGGTAACCTTTACGAGCGTCAACCATGCCCGGGATTGTTTAATGAAGCGTCTGCCCCCGCTAAGATCAGGCGGGCTTGGCGGCGTGCTCGAGGTCGAGGTCGCGCCCGCGCGTCTCCGGCAGGAAGAAGAACGTCACCAGGATCGCGATCGCGGTGAAGACCACCGGGTACCAGAGGCCGAAGAAAATATCCCCGGAGGCGGCCACCATGGCGAAGGCGGTGAAGGGGAGGAAGCCGCCGACCCAGCCGGTGCCGATGTGGTAAGGCAGCGACAGCGCCGTGTAGCGGATGCGGGTGGGGAACAGCTCGACCAGCGCCGCCGCCTGGGGGCCGTAGAGCGCGGTGGAGGCGACCACGAAGATCAGCAGCACCGCGATCACGCCGGGGTAGTTGATGCGGGCAGGGTCGGCCTTGGCGGGATAGCCGGCTGCGGTCAGCGCCGCCTTGATCCGCCCCTCGACCTCGGCGCGGCCCGCCTTGATCTGTCCGGCGGGAAGGCCGGCGAGCGAGCGGCTGGGGACGGCGGCGGCGCCGACCCGCACCTGGGCGGCCGCCCCGGCCGGGGCGGCCGCGTTGCGGTAGGGGACGCCGGCGGTGGCTAGCACGCCTTTGGCCACGTCGCAGGAGGAGGTGAACTTGGCCTTGCCCACCGGGTCGAACTGCAGCGAACAGTCGGCGGGGTCGGCGAATACGGTGACCGGCGCGGTGCGCGCGGCCTCGCTCAAGGCGGGGTTGGCGGCCTGGGTCATGTAGCGGAAGGCCGGGAAGAAGGCGATCGTGGCCAGGATCATGCCGAACAGCATCACTGGCTTGCGCCCGATCCGGTCCGACAGCCAGCCGAAGAAGACGTAGAGCGGCGCCGAGACCAGCACGGCCACGATCAGCAGCCAGTTGACGGTCGAGGCTTCAACCTTGAGCACGCGCTCCAGGAAGAACTGGATGTAGAAGTAGCCCGCGTACCAGACCGCGCCCTGCGCGATCATGATCGCGAACAAGGCGATCAGCACGATCTTCAGGTTCTTCCAGACCAGGAAGCTCTCGACGTAGGGTTTGTCCGATAGCCCCTTCTCCGCCTTGATCTTGCGGAACGCCGGGCTCTCCTCCAGCTGCAGCCGAATCCACAGCGACACCGCGAGCAGCCCCACCGACACCAGGAACGGGATGCGCCAGCCCCAGGCATTGAAGGCGGCCTCGCTCATCATCGAGCGGGTGGCGAGGATCACCGTCAGCGCGCCGACCAGGCCGAGCGCGGCCGAGGTCTGGATCCAGCCGGTCAGCGCGCCGCGCCTCTCTGTCGGCGCGTGCTCGGCGACATAGATGGCGGCGCCGCCGTATTCGCCGCCGAGCGCGAAGCCCTGGATCATGCGGAGCCCGATCAGGATCACCGGCGCGGCGATGCCGATGGAGGCGTAGGTAGGCAGCAGGCCGACAGCGAAGGTTGCCGCGCCCATCAGGGTAATGGTGATCAGGAAGGCGCCCTTGCGTCCCAGCCGGTCGCCGATGCGCCCGAACACCAGCGCCCCGAACGGCCGCATGAAGAAGCCGACCGCGAACGC
The DNA here is from genome assembly GCA_036388855.1 of Caulobacteraceae bacterium. GTDB lineage: Bacteria > Pseudomonadota > Alphaproteobacteria > Caulobacterales > Caulobacteraceae > DASVRA01. The sequence continues at coordinate 137,836 of DASVRA010000022.1, forward strand.
CCCCAGCGCGAAGATGAATCCCGCCGTCTCGTTCACCCCGGCGAAGAAGTTGGCCGAGATCACCGCGGCCAGGGTGCCGAAGATGAAGAAGTCGTACCACTCGAACGCCGTGCCCGCCGCCGAGGCCGCCACGATGGTGCGCATCGAGGCGCCGGAGGTCTGCGGCTCGGCGGTTGCGGCGGCGCTCATCACACTCCCCTCGTATTTTGCCGCGCTGGTTAGCACCGCTTCGGGCGCCTGAGAAACGCCCACGCGCCGTGCCTTCCCCGCCATTGCGGCGAGGCGGGAGGGCGGCGGGGCGCCGGGCGCTGCCCGGAGCAATGGAATAACCGTTTCGGCAGGTCCGGTACGCCCCGCGCGGTTCGTTTTCGGCCAGCGTCCGGCAGGCGCACGTCTTGGGTGCTACCCGGACCCCGGAGC
>DASVRA010000023.1:0-82370 GCA_036388855.1 Caulobacteraceae bacterium
CGGCAAAGGTGCGGGCCCTGCCCCCTCCCACGCCGGAAGTCGTGAGCAGGAGTATGGGGCAGGCGGAAGGCAGGGGGATAAGTCCGGGGTTTTCCCCCTGTTTCGCCGCGAGCGCGCGGTCGGGTTCGGGTGAGGGTTCAATGGCTTGGCGGTTTGAGGGGGGCTTTAGGCGCGCAGGCTATCAGCCGGATTGGAATATCGTCTCCCTCCCCTTCATGGGGAGGGGAGGCCGCGTCAGCGGCCGGGGTGGGGAAGTTGGCAAACCAGCCCCCGCCGCCGGAGACGGCCGGCACTTCCCACCCCGAGCGCTTCGCTCTTCCTACCAATGAAGGCGAGGGAGACGCGGGGCGGGGCATTGTTGAGGCGGGCGGGGGTTTGTAGAAGCGGGGGCCGGCCGGGGCGCGGGCGGGACGGCTGCGCGGGCGATGCCACGGATCCAGGATTATCTGTTCAGGCAGCTGCTCGGACCCGCCGTGTTCGCCACGGCGGCCCTCGCGGCGGTGGCGCTGCTCAGTCAAAGCCTGTCGGCGCTGGACGTGATCGTGGATCAGCGGCAGGGCGTGGGGACGTTCCTGTACCTCACCGTGCTGGCGCTGCCGCAGCTGCTTGGGCTGATCCTGCCGGTGTCGCTGTTCGTGGCGGCGGTCCTGGCGCTGAACCGGCTGCACACGGAACATGAGATCGTGGTCTGCTTCGCCGCGGGGATGAGCCGGTGGAACGTGGCCTCTCCGGCGCTGCGGCTGGCCGCGCTGGCGGCGCTGCTGACGTTGTTCCTGAACCTGTGGGTGCAGCCGCCGGCGGCGCGCGCGTTGCGAGACGAGATCTTCCGGGCGCGGGCGGACCTGGCGGCGGCGCTGATCCGGCCCGGGGTATTCACCGAGGCCGCGCCGGGGCTGACGGTGTATGCGCAGGAGGCGACGCCGGAAGGGCGGCTGAAGAACCTGTTCGTGCACCAGGTGCGCGGGAACGGGGCGACCACCTTCATCGCGCGGGACGGGCAGGTGTCGAAGGAGAACGGCTCGCCGACGCTGGTGATGCGGCAGGGGTCGAGCCAGCAGGTGAGCGGGGCCGGGGTGCTGAACTTCCTGTCGTTCGACGAGTACAGCCTGGACCTGGCGCCGTTCCTGAGCGGGCCCAACAACGTGCAGTACAAGGCCAGCGACCGGTGGCTGCACGAGCTGTTCTTCCCTGACCTGCGGCGGCCGTGGGAGCGGGACAACCGGCTGAAGATGCTGGCCGAGGGGCACGCGCGGCTGGCGGGGCCGCTGTACAGCCTGGCGCTGATGGCCATGGCGCTGGCGGCGGTGATCGGGGGGGCGTTCAGCCGCATGGGCTACGGCAGGCGGATCGCGGCGGCCGGCGCGCTGGCGGCGGTGGTGCGGATCGGCGGGTTCGCGCTGCAGGCGCTGAGCGTGGCCTCGCCGTGGCTGAATCTGCTGCAGTACGCGCTGCCGGTCGGGGCGTTCGGCTGGGCGATGTGGATCCTGCTCGGGCGGGAGATCGCGCAGCGCCGGCGGGCGCCGGCGGGCGCGCTGGCGGCGGGGGCGGCGTGATGCGCACGCGGCTGCTGCGGATCGAGCGCTACGTGCTGAGCAACACCCTGTTCGCGGTGGGGGCGACCACGGCGATCATCGGAGCGATCGTGCTCTTGATCAATTTCGTCGAGCTGTCGCGCAATTTCGGCGGGCGCACCGACGCCAGCTTCATCGAGGTGGCGAGCCTGACGCTGCTGAAGACGCCGCTGGTGGTGCTGACGCTGCTGCCGTTCGTCTTCCTGTTCGGGACGCTGGCCGCGTTCATCAGCCTGAACCGGAGGAGCGAACTGATCGCCATGCGCGCGGCGGGGGTGTCGGCGGGACGGTTCATCCTGCCCGCCGCGATCTCGGCGGCGGTGCTGGGCGTGGCGGCGGTGACGGTGCTGAACCCCGTGGCGGCAGCGTCGGAGGCGGCGTTCGAGCGGCTGCGCGGACGGATCAACCCCGAGGCGGCCGACCCCAAGCGGGTGTGGCTGCGCCAGGGGGACGGGCGCACCCAGGTGATCATCGGGGCGGCCTCGACCTCGCCGGCGCAGGGGGTGCGGCTGAACGGGGTGTCGATGTTCATCTTCCTTTTGGATCAGGGGGATGAGCCGGTCTTTGCACGCCGCATCGAGGCCGAGCACGCGCGGCTGCTGCCCGGTTACTGGCTGCTCAGCCGGGCGCGGGAGGCGACGCCGGGGCGGGCGGCGCTGCGCTACGAGACGCTGTCGATCCCCTCGACGCTGGACGTGAGGAGCGCACTGGAGAAGTTCTCCTCGCCGCAGTCGATCTCGTTCTGGTCGCTGCCGGGCGCGATCACTCGAATCGGGGAGGCGGGGTTCTCGACCACCAACTACCGGCTGCGGCTGCATCAGCTGCTGGCCACGCCGCTGCTGTTCGCGGCGATGGCGTTCCTGGCGGCGGTATTTTCGCTGAAGCTGATGCGGCTGGGGGGGCTGTTCCGGCTGGCCGGAGTGGGGGTGGCGGCGGGGTTCCTGTTTTTCTTTTTCGATCAGCTTTGCGGTTCGCTGGGGAAGGCAGGCATACTGCCCCCGTTCGTCGCCGCCTGGGCCCCGCCCCTGCTGGCGCTGCTGTCGGGGTTCACCGTGCTGTTCTACACCGAAGATGGCTGACGCGCGGCCGTCCCCCCTGCCCCACCGTTTCGCACCCTGCCTGCGCGCCCTGCTGCTGGCCGGCGCGGCGACGCTCGCGCTTGCGGCGCCCGCTTTCGGGCAGACGCTGGGCGAGCGCCTCGCCATGCCGCCGGCGGCGGTGGACGACGGCCTGGGGGAGAACGGGTTTTATCTGGAAGCGGACAGCCTGACCTCGGACCAGGAGGCCGACACGGTCACCGCCGAGGGGCAGGTGGAGGCGCGTTACCGGGGCCGGGTGCTGCGGGCCGAGACGGTCACCTACGGCTTGGAGAGCGGAGTCGGCAACGCCAAGGGGGAGGTGCAGATCCTCAACCCCGACGGCACCGCCGAGTTCGCCGACGCGGTGGTGCTGGACAAGGACCTGAACGCCGGGGCGGCAACCAATTTCGCCGCACGGCTGCAGAACAACGTCAAGATCGCGGCGGCCTCGGCGATCCGGCGTTCGCCGACGCTGAACGAGTTGAATCGGGCGATCTACACGCCCTGCGACACCTGCAACGCGAATGGAGAGCCGAAGCAGCCGACGTATTCGATCTCGGCGGAGAAGGTGGTCCAGGACACCGAGCGGCGGACGATCTACTACCGCAACGCGGTGGTGCGGCTGAAGGGCGTGCCGATCCTGTACGCGCCGGTGTTCTGGCACGCCGACCCGACAGCCGGCGCACAGTCGGGGCTGCTGGCGCCGGAGGTGTCGATCACCGAGCGGCGGGGGCTGTCGGTGGAGCTGCCCTACTACTGGCGCATCTCGCCCTCGGCCGACCTGGTGGTCAGCCCGATGGTCAACAGCAAGGTCAACCCGTTCCTGAACCTACATTTCCGCGAGCTGTTCGCCAGCGGGGCGATCGACGCGCGGGCGGGCTTCACCCACGAAGCCGAGTTCGACAATTCGGGCATACCCGTGCCCGGGTCGGACACCACCTCGCGCAGCTACATTCTGGCCAGCGCCGTGTTCCGGCCGATCCCGAACTGGACCTTCGGGGTGGCGGCGGAGCGGGTGTCGGACCCGCTGCTGTTCGACCGCTACGACATCGCCGACGTCTATCAGCAACGGGGGTTGTACGCGACCGACACCCGCCGGCTGCTGTCGCAGGCCTGGGCGGTGCGGCAGGACCAGTCGTCGTACGTCTCGGTGGCGGCGCTGACGTTCCAGGGGCTGCAGATCGGGGACGTGCAGTCGGCCATGCCGATCGCCGCGCCGGTGGTCGAGGCGCGCTGGGCGCCCACGCAGCCGGTGCTGGGCGGGCGGCTGACGCTCGAGGGCAACGCGGTGGTGCTGACGCGCGAGGAGTCGCTGGAGGTTCCCGGGACCGAGGGCGCCGACAGCCGCCGCGCCACCGCCGAGGCGGAGTGGCGCCGCGCCTTCATCGCGCCCGCGGGCGTGCGGATCGAGCCGTTCGGCATGGCCCGGTTCGACCTCTATTCCAACAGCGACATCCCGGGCGGGCTGGCCACCGAGACCTCCACCCGCACCCTGGCGACGGCGGGGGTGGACGTGACCTGGCCGCTGGCGCGGATGGACGGCGGCCTGACCACCATCGTGGAGCCGATCGCCCAGGCGGCGATCTCGCCCGAGCCGGACCCGAACCCCGGCATCCCCAATCTGGACTCCGCCGACCTGCCGTTCGACGAGACCAACCTGTTCGACCCGAACCGGGCGCCGGGGTTCGACGTCTACGACGCGGGCGCGCGGCTGAACCTCGGGGTGCGGACCAGCTTCTACTGGGGCGAGGGCCGGCAGGCGCGGGTGCTGGTGGGCAAGAGCTTCCGCAAGGAGTCCAATCCGCTGCTGCCGCCTTCGAGCGGCTACCGGGGCAGGGAGTCCGACTGGATCGTGGCCGCCTCGGCCGCGCCGCTGCGGGGGCTCTCGCTTTACGGCCGCACGCGGCTGTCGCCAGAGGAGCTGGAGGTGCGGCGCTTCGAAGCGGGGGCGAGCTATGTGCTGCCCCGGGTGACCGGCTTCGCCCGCTACCTCGACGACCGCACCGACCCGCTCGCGGGCCGCACGGAGAATGTGGAGGCGGCCGCGGACGTGTTCGTGACCCCCAACTGGGGCGTGATCCTCTACGGACGGCGCGATCTGCAGACCGACGAGTGGACCCGCAACGACCTGGGCGTGGTGTATCAGGACGAATGCGCGCGCTTCGAACTGGTCTATTACCGCGAGCAGGGCTCGCGACGGTTGGGGGGCGACGCGGAGGGGGTGCGGGTGCGCCTAACGCTCGCCACATTGGGCGATCCAGGATACAGGCAAGATGGCGGCTGGTGACGACCGGCCGCCCAACAAGGACGGCGTCATCTCATGCGTTTGCGTAAGCTAGCCCCCGCGGCCGCCGTGGCCGCGCTTCTGCTTGGCGCGGCTCCCGCCCTGGCTCAGGACGCGGCGGCGCCCCCTGCCTCGTCGGCGGACGCCGGGCCGCTGCAGCTGCGCGGAGGCGTGGCGGCGGTGGTGAACGACAACATCATCACCAACTACGACCTCAGCCAGCGCGCCATGCTGCTGATCATGACCACCGGGGTGAAGCCCACGCCGGAGAACCAGAACCAGATCCTGCAGCAGGCGCTGCGCTCGCTGGTGGACGAGCGGCTCCAGATCCAGGAGCTGCGCAAGATGGAGCAGACCCAGAAGTTCCAGATCGTCGCCACGGACAAGGACGTGGACGAGGCGCTGACCGGGCTGGCCCGCGACAACAACCTGACGCTCGACCAGTTCTTCGCGCAGCTGAGGGCGACGGGGCTCGATCCGCGCACCCTGCGCGAGCAGTACCGGGCGCAGATCAGCTGGCAGCGGATGATGCAGGGCCGCTACGGGTCACGCATACGCATCGGCGACGAGCAGATCAGGCAGGCGATGCAGCGCTACGAGGCCGGGACCAACCAGCCGCAGTACGCGCTGAGCGAAATCTTCCTAGACGCCGCGCGCGTCGGGGGCATGAGCGAGGCGCAGGACGGCGCCAGGCAACTGATCCAGCAGATCAAGGAGGGGGCGCCGTTCCCGGCCGTGGCGCGGCAGTTCTCCGGTTCGCCGACCGCGGCCAACGGCGGGGACATGGGCTGGGTGACGCCGAGCGAGGTGCCGGCCGAGGTGGCCGCGCGGCTGGAACAGCTGCCGCTGCGCCAGGTCAGCGACCCGATCGCCACCCGCGACGGCGTCTACGTCCTCTACCTGCGCGACAAGCGGGCGGGCGGGGAGGCGCGGCTGGTGTCGCTGCGCCAGGCGGCGGTGCGGCTGCAGCCGACGGCGAGCGAGGCCGAGGTGCAGGCGGCGACGGCCAGGCTGAACCAGGTCCGGGCCAAGGGGCCGACCTGCGAAACGCTCGACGCCGCGGCGGCGGGCGTGGAGGGCGTGGTGACCACCACCATGCCCGAGATCGACGCGAACGCGGCGCCGCCGGAATTCGTGAGCGCGATCGAGACCCTGACGCAGGGGCGCGCGGCCGAGCCCGTGCGCAGCGCCGCCGGGATGCACTTGCTGGTGATGTGCGGCCAGCGCACCGGCTCGCCCAACAAGCCGACGCGCCAGACGGTGGAGAATCGCCTCTGGAGCGAGCAGATGGCCATGCTGTCGAAGCGCTACCTGCGCGACCTGCGGAGCTCGGCCACGATAGAGACGCCGTGACGGCGGCCCCACTGGCGCTGAGCATGGGCGACCCCGCCGGGGTGGGGCCGGAGATCATCGTCAAGGCTTGGCAGTCGCTGCGGCTCACCGGCCCGGCGTTCATGGTGGTGGGCGACCACGACTCGCTGGCCGCGGCGTCAAAGTCCGGAGCCTCGATCCTGAAGCGCGTGTCACGGCCCGACGAGGTGCGCGGCGCGTTCGGCACGGCGCTGCCGGTGCTCGACATGCCGCTCCAGCGAGAGGTGGTGTCGGGCAAGCCCTCGGCCGCGCATGCGCCGGCGGTGATCCGCTGGATCGAGACGGCGGTGGGGCTGGCGCTGTCGGGCGCGGTCAGCGGGCTGGTGACCGGGCCGATCGCCAAGGCGCCGCTCTACCAAGCCGGCTTCCCCTTCCCCGGCCACACCGAGTTCATCGCCGACCTCACCGCCGGCGCCACGTATGACGGCGTGCGCGGGCCGGTGATGATGCTGGCGGCGCCGGGGTTGCGCACTACGCTGGTCACTATCCACGAGCCGCTGGCCAAGGTGCCCTCGCTGCTCGGCATCGACCTGATCGTGCGCACCGGGCGGATCACCGCCGAAGCACTGCGGAACTGGTTCGGCATCGAGGCGCCGAGGCTGGCGATGGCGGGGCTGAACCCGCACGCGGGCGAAGGCGGGGCGATGGGGTGGGAGGAGGCGGAGGTGATCGCGCCGGCCTGCGCTGCGCTCAACCACTTCGGCATCGACTGCTCGGGGCCGCGTCCGGCCGACACCCTGTTTCACCGTGAGGCGCGCGAGACCTACGACGCGGCGGTGTGCATGTACCACGACCAGGCGCTGATCCCGGTGAAGATGCTGGACTTCTGGGGCGGGGTAAACCTGACGCTGGGCCTGCCCATCGTACGCACCTCGCCCGACCACGGGGTGGGCTACGACATCGCCGGCCGCGGTCTCGCCCGCGCCGACAGCCTGATCGCCGCCATCCGCATGGCCGGCGAAATTGCGGCGCGGCGGGCGAAGCGGGGGTGACCCTCTCTGACCTGCCGCCCCTGCGCGAGAGCCTGGCGGCGCACGGGCTCCTGGCGAGGAAGAGCTTCGGCCAGCACTTCCTCCTTGACCTGAACGTCACCCGCAAGATCGCGCGGCTGGCCGGGCCGCTGGAGGGGGGGGCGGTGATCGAGGTCGGCCCCGGCCCCGGCGGCCTCACCCGCGCCCTGCTGGAGGCGGGCGCGCGGGTGATCGCGATTGAGAAGGACGAGCGCTTCCGGCCTCTGCTCGAAGAGTTGGCGGCGAGCGGTGGGGCCCTGACGCTGGTGTTCGCCGACGCGCTGAAGGCGGACGAGGCGGCGCTGGCGCGCGAGCACGCGCCGGGGCTGCCGATCAGGATCGTGGCGAACCTGCCCTACAACGTCGGCACGCCGCTGCTGATCAAGTGGCTGAGCGGGCCGAGGGTCTGGGAGGGGATGGCCCTGATGTTTCAAAAGGAGGTCGCCCGCCGCGTCGTCGCCCGCGCGGGCGAGGCCGACTACGGCCGCCTTTCGGTAATCAGCCAGGCGCTGAGCCGCCCTTCGATTGTCATGGATCTCCCTGCCCGTGCCTTCACTCCGCCGCCGAAGGTGGACTCCGCGGTGGTGCGGTTCGAGCCGCTCGATGCGCGGCCATCGCCGGAGATCGTCACGCGGCTGGAACAGGTGACGCAGGCGGCCTTTGGGCAAAGGCGGAAGATGCTGCGGTCAAGCTTGCGGAGAATTGGGGGGGAGGCGCTGCTGGAGCGGGCGGGGCTCGATCCGCAGCTGCGCGCCGAGGATGTACCGGTGGAAGGGTTCCTGAGGCTTGCGAAGCAGCTCGGTCTTCCTCCCCTTTATGGGAATGGATAGAGCGCGAAGCGCTCGCGGTGGGGAAGTTCGCCACATCGACGGGTGGGCCCCGCTCACTCCCTACCTCGGCTGCTTCGCAGCCTTCCCCTCCCCATGAAGGGGAGGAGACAGAGGCTACAAGGGCTCGTCCTTCAGCTTATCGACGAAGGGGCCGATCCAAGCGTTGCGGGGGCGGCGGAGGCGTTCGGCTTGGTAGATGTGGACCAGTTGGGTGTAGGCGCCGTCGATGTCGTCATTGAGGATGACGTAGTCGTACTGCGGCCACTGGCTGATCTCGCCCCAGGCCCGGCCGAGGCGCCGCTCGATCACGGCGGGGTCGTCGGCGGCGCGGGCGTACAGGCGCCGGCGCAGCTCGGCCATCGAGGGGGGAAGGATGAAGACGCTGACCACGTCGTCGGGCGCGCTGGCCTTGACCTGCTTGGCGCCCTGCCAGTCGATGTCGAACAGCACGTCGCGGCCTGCCGCGAGCGAGGCCATCGCCGGCTTGGTGGGGCTGCCGTAGCGGTGCTCGTGCACCTCGGCCCATTCCAGGAAGGCGCGGGCCTCGACCATGTGGTCGAAATCAGCGCGCGAGACGAAGTGGTATTCGCGCCCGTCCTCCTCACCCGGCCTGGGGGAGCGGGTGGTGCAGGAAATCGACAGGTCGAGTTCGGGGTAGTCGGCGCGCAACCGCTTGGCCAGCGAGGTCTTGCCTGCGCCCGAGGGGCTGGAGATCACCAGCATCAGGCCGCGGCGCTCGCCCCCGTGGATCATGGCCTGGCCCCCGCAGGCCTGGCTGCGGGCGCGCCCAGTTTTCCGGAGGCCACCGCCGCGGCCGCGCCGTTGCGCTCCAACTGCCGCCAACGGGTGACGTTGCGCTGGTGCTCCTCGAAGGTGGAGGCGAAGACGTGGCCGCCCTGGCCGTTGGCCACGAAGAACAGTTCGGTGGTCTTGGGCGGGTCGAGCACGGCGGCGATGGCGGCGCGGCCGGGGTTGGCGATGGGCGTCGGCGGCAGGCCGGGGATGAAGTAGGTATTGTAGGGGGTGGGGGTGGTCAGTTCCGACAGGCGGATGCCGCGCCCGAGCGGCTGGCCCCTGGTCAGGCCGTAGATGATGGTGGGGTCTGACTCCAGCCGCATCCCCTTGCGCAGGCGGTTGACGAACACCGCGGCGATGCGCGGGCGTTCGGAGGCAAGCGCGGTTTCCTTCTCCACGACGGAGGCAAGCGTCAGGGCCTCGACCTGGGTGTTGAACGGCAGGCCCGCCTGGCGCTTGGGCCAGAGCTGGGCCAGCAGCCGGTCCTGGGCCACAGTCATGCGTTGCAGCACGACCGCGCGGTCGTCCCCTCGGCGGACCTCATAGGTCTCCGGCAGGATCGAGCCCTCAGGCGGCACGGGGGCCGAGCCGGTCAGCACCGGGTTGGCCATCAGTATGGCGACCGCCTGTTCCGAGGTGCGGCCCTCAGGGATGGTGACGAAGTGGCGGACCACGCGGCCGGAACGGATCTGATCGAGGATGGACGCCAGCGAGGCGCGGGCGGGGACCAGGTATTCGCCGGCCTTTAGCGACCTGGCCGCGCCCGACAGCTGGGCGGCAGCCATGAACACCGAGGCCGAGCCGACCGCGTCCGCCTCGTCCAGGGTGGAGGCGATCTCGGTCAGGCCAGCGCCTTCACGCAGGACGACCGTCGTGGGCTTGGCGGCGGGGCCTGGCGCGTAGAACAGCCATAGGCCCAGCGCCGCCAGCAACACGATCAGCGCCGCGGAAGTGGCGCCGGCGCCGAGCGCCATGGCCTTGAAGCGGGGGCGGCGGGGGGCGGCGGCGCGCGCGCGCGGCGTGGCCCGGCGTGCGGGGCGGCGGGGGCGGCGGCTCACTGGAACTGTTGCAGCACCAGCGCCGCGTTGGTGCCGCCGAAGCCGAAGCTGTTGGAGAGGGCCGCGCGAATTTCCATCGCCTTGGCCTTGTGCGGCACCAGATCAATCGGCGTATCGACGGAGGGGTTGTCGAGGTTGATGGTCGGCGGGGCGACCTGATCGCGGATGGCGAGCGCGGTGAACGCGGCCTCGACCGCGCCGGCGGCGCCGAGCAAGTGGCCGATGGAGGACTTGGTCGAGCTCATCGCCACCTGGCCGGCGGCGTTGCCCAGCAGCCGCTCGACCGCCTTCAGCTCCAGCTCGTCGCCCATGGGCGTGGAGGTGCCGTGGGCGTTGATGTAGTCGATGTCGGAGGGGTCGACGTTGGCGTGGCCGAGCGCGCCCTGCATGGCGCGGTAGCCGCCGTCGCCGTCGGGCGCGGGCGCGGTGATGTGGTAGGCGTCGCCGGCAAGGCCGTAGCCGGTGACTTCGGCGTAGATCTTCGCTCCGCGAGCCTTGGCGTGCTCCAGCTCCTCGAGCACCAGCACGCCCGAGCCCTCGCCCATGACGAAGCCGTCGCGGTCCTTGTCGTAGGGGCGCGAGGCGCGCTGGGGCTCCTCGTTGAAGGCGGTGGCGAGCGCGCGGCAGGCGATGAAGCCGGCGATGCCGAGCGGGCCCATGGCCGACTCCGCCCCGCCCGCCAGCATCACGTCGGCGTCGCCGTACTGGATCAGCCGGCTGGCATCGCCGACCGCATGGGCGCCGGTGGCGCAGGCGGTGACGACGCTGTGGTTGGGGCCCTTGAGGCCGTGGCGGATCGAGACCTGGCCCGAGGCCAGGTTGATCAGCGAACCGGGGATGAAGAACGGGCTGACCCGGCGCGGCCCTTTCTCGTGCAGGGTGACCGAGGTGTCGTAGATGGTGTCGATGCCGCCGATGCCCGAGCCGATGATCACGCCGGTGCGGTGGCGCTCTTCGTCCGTCTCCGGCTTCCAGCCGGAGTCGGCCATGGCCTCGTCAGCGGCGGCGATGGCGTAGAGGATGAAGTCGTCGAACTTCCGCCGATCCTTGGCGGGAAGGACCTGGTCGGGGTCGAACGAGCCCTCGACCTCCGGCCCGCCGTGGCCGCGGCCGTCCAGCCACGGCACCTGGCAACCGATCTGGCAGGCCCACCCCTCCGGGTCGAAGGTGGTCAGCCGCCCCGCGCCGGACTCCCCGGCCAGGATGCGCTTCCAGGTGATCTCGCGGCCCCAGCCGAGCGGCGTGATCAGGCCGATCCCAGTGATGACGACGCGGCGTCCGGACATGCGTTCAGCCTGCGCCGGCGGCTCAGCCGTTGGTGCGCTCCTCGATGAACTTCACCGCGTCGCCGACGGTCTGGATGTGCTCGGCGGCGTCGTCGGGGATCTCGATGTCGAACTCTTCCTCGAAGGCCATCACCAGCTCGACGTTGTCGAGGCTGTCGGCGCCCAGGTCGTCGATGAAGCTGGCCTTTTCGGTGACCTTCTCCGGGTCGGCGTCCAGGTGCTCGATGACGATCTTGCGAACCCGTTCGAGAACTTCGGCCATGAGCATTCGCCCTTTGCTGTTGCGGACGCGCCGCGTGATGGAGCGCCGGCGCACCGGCAGATAACCCTGCGCGCGCCGATTGGGTTCAACCGGAGCCGCGACTGCCGCGCCAGCTAGCATGTTCCTTTTGGCCCCGCTAGCAGGCCGGAAGGGCCTCAGATCATGGCCATGCCGCCGTTCACGTGCAGGGTCTGGCCGGTGACGTAGGCGGCCTCGTCGCTGGCCAGGTAGACGCAGGCGGCGGCGATGTCGGCGCCCTGGCCGAGGCGCCCCGAGGGGATGCGCGAGAGGGTGGCCGTGCGCTGCTGCTCGTTCAGCGCTTCGGTCATCGGGCTTTCGATGAAGCCCGGGGCGACGCAGTTGACCGTGACGTTGCGGCTGGCGACTTCCTGGGCCAGCGCCTTGGAGAAGCCGATCATGCCGGCCTTGGAGGCGGCGTAGTTGGTCTGGCCAGGGTTGCCGGTGACTCCGACGACCGAGGTGATGCCGATGATCCGACCGTGGCGGCGCTTCATCATTCCCTTCAGCGTCGCGCGCGAGAGGCGGAAGTAGGCCTCCAGGTTCACCCGGATGACGGTGTCCCAGTCCTCGTCCTTCATCCGCAGCAACAGTCCGTCGCGGGTGACGCCGGCGTTGGCGACCAGGATGTCCACCGGCCCGGCCTCGGCCTCGGCGCGGCCGATCAGCCCGTCCACCGCCGCCGGATCGGAGAGGTTGGCGGCGACGTAGGCCGTGCGCTCGCCCATCTCCGCCTTCATCGCCTCCAGCGCCGCCTCGCGAGTGCCGGACAGCACCACATGCGCGCCTTGCGTGTGCAGCCCGCGCGCAATCGCGCCTCCGATGCCGCCGGTGGCGCCGGTCACCAGGGCGGTCCTGCCGGAAAGGTCGAACATCAGCGATTCCTCATAGGCTTTTCGCGAACGCCTCCAGCTCCTCCGGCGTGTTCAGCGCCTGCGCCTGGGCCTGCGGCGCGATGCGCTTGATCATGCCGGTGAGCACCTTGCCGGCGCCGAGTTCGGCGAAGCGGTCGATCTGGCCGCCGTCCTCGGCCGCCAGCCATTCGACGCTCTCCCGCCAGCGGACGCGGCCGGTGACCTGCTCGACCAGCAGTTCGCGGATGCGGTCGGGTTCCTCCACCGGGCGGGCGATCACGTTGGCGACCAGCGGCACGCGCGGCGGGTCGATGGCGGCCTCGGCCAGGGCCTCGGCCATCTCGTCCGCGGCGGGCCGCATCAGGCGGCAGTGGAAGGGGGCGGAGACGTTCAGCGGGATGGCGCGGGCGCCCAGCTCCTTGGCCCGCGCGATCGCCCGCTCGACCGCGGCGGCTTCGCCGGAGATGACGATGTTGCCCGCGTTGTTGTCGTTGGCCACCTCGCAGACACCGGCCTCCGCGCCCGCGGCGGCGGCGGCTTCGGCCAGTTCCAGGTCGGCCTTGGGGCCGATCAGGGAGGCCATGGCTCCCTGCCCCACCGGCACGGCGCGCTGCATCGCCCGGCCGCGCAACTTGAGCAGGCGCGCGGCGTCGGCGAGCTTGAGCGCGTCGGCGGCGGCGAGCGCCGAGTATTCACCCAGGCTGTGCCCGGCCACGAACGACGCGACCCTTATATCGACCCCGAACTCCCCCTTCAGCGTCCGCATAGCCGCCAGGCTCACCGCCATCAGCGCCGGCTGGGCGTTTTCCGTCAGGGTCAGCTCATCCTCCGGCCCCTCGCGCATCAGTTTCCAGAGCTTCTGCTTTAGAGCCTCGTCGACCTCTTCGAACACCATCCGCGCGGAGACAAAGGCTTCCGCCAGTGCTGCGCCCATGCCGACCGCCTGACTGCCCTGCCCGGGAAAGACGAACGCCAAGCTCATGAGGCCCCCTGCTTGAGCGGCCGGAGGCTTAAGCCAGCGCCTCACGCCCCGCAACCCGGCGCCATCCTTGCCCGCCCTCCTCGCGAGTCGCCGGGGAGTCAAGCCAATACTTGGATATCCACAGAGAAAACACCGTTGCTCCCCAAGTGTTCGATGCCCCTATCCAGTTGAGGGGGGTGCGACAGTCTGTCAGGGGGGGTCGCGGAACGGCTAAGGATTGATCAACTATTCGAGCGTGTCATAGTGACCACATAACCCCCGCACGGGGAGGGGATGATGCTGCAGATTTCCTACACCGACCTCTATGAGGCGAGCGTCTACGAGGGTCCCGACGAGGACATCCAGCCGGGCGACCTCGTTCGCACGGGCGCGAACCTGTATCCGCACTTTCAAGTCGTGGCCGTGAACAACGGCACCGCCTGGGTGCGCGACGTCCAGACCGGACGCGACGGACTGACCAACGTGTCCCGCTGCCGCCGGATCAACGGCCCCGTCTGATTCGCCGACCGGCCGGTCGGTCGGCCCTTCGACCTAGCTCTTGTTGAGCTGCGTCGCCGCTTGCCTGCACATCTGGGTGCGGGGGTGATTGCGGCAGAAGCGTTCGCGCGCCTTAGCCACGACTTCGATGTTTACGCCCGCCGCCCGAATGCCGCTCTGCACCGATACCTGCAGTTGCTTGGCGGCGATCGAGCGTCCGATTGAGCTATCGTAGAACCGTAGCATCGCCGTCAGCTCCTCCTCGGTATAGATCTTGGCCCACGTCCTTGCCGCCTCCTGGCGGCTCGCCTCCAGCACCTCCGGCATGACCGCGTCCACCTCTCGCCCGAACTCTTGAGCCTCCTGTTTCGACAATTTGGCGGCCTTGGCCGCCATGGCCGAGATTAGGGCCCCGATGAACATGGATGACACTTCCCTCTCTGCTCGTGGAGCGATGAGCGCTTGAAGCCGCTCGGCCATGGCCACCATCTTCGGGCTCGGCTCGGCCTCAGTGGCGCTCTTTGGCGGCGAGGGAGCGGGGTTCACGGCCGCAGCGACCGGAGCGGCGGCAAACGCGGCGCAGAGCAACAAGACAAGTGTTTTCATAGGAGCAATCCTTGACCGGCGCACCTTCCACGCCAAGCGAGCGGGGGCAACTTTAGCGGCTGGTTCAGAAGCCGGTTACCCCACTGTCATAGGTTAACCCAGGTGGCAAATCAGGCGGGACAGGTATTCACATAGGACAACTCAAGGAACGACGCCGCCTGGAGGGCATTTCAGGGGCCACCGCGAACGGGAGGCCCGCAAACAACTATGTTCTTCAAGCATCCTCGGTCTACCCAATCGCCAATCCACCCTTACAGCTCCGGCACGTCTGAACTTGAGCTTTGGGGCGGCTATGAATGCACGGTCAACCGTGTGCGCGACCAGTGGAACGACCAGACGCATTTCAGCGGTCACCAGCACCGGGTCGAGGACTTGGATCTGTTCGCCGGTCTCGGCATGCGCGCGCTGCGCTATCCGGCGCTATGGGAGCGCATCTCGCCCGAGCAGCCCGATGAGGCCGACTTCGGCTGGACCGACGAGCGGCTGCCCCGCATCCTCGGGCTGGGGATGAACCCGATCCTCACCCTCAGCCACCACGGCAGCGGGCCGCGATACACCAGCCTTGTCGAGGACAGCTTCGCCCCCGGCCTCGCCCGCCACGCCGCCGCGGTCGCGGCGCGCTACCCGTGGGTGGGGGACTGGACGCCGGTCAACGAGCCGCTGACCACCGCCCGCTTCTCCGCCCTCTACGGCTACTGGTACCCCCATACGAAGGACGAGGCGCTCTGCTGGGTGGCCCTGCTCAACCAGATCGACGCCACCCGCCTGTCGATGCGCGAGATCCGCAAGGTCAACCCGCGCGCACGGCTGGTCCAGACCGACGACCTCGGCTACTGCCACGCCACCGCGCCTCTGCAATGCGAGGCCGATTTCCAGAACGAGCGCCGCTGGCTGGGGTGGGATCTGCTCTGCGGCATGGTCAAGCCCGGGCACCCGTTGTGGGAGCGCCTGACCTCGTTCGGGCTGGAGGACCGGCTGCGCGCGATCGCCGACAACCCGTGCCCGCCGTCCGTGATCGGCGTCAACCACTACCTCGCCAGCGAGCGCCTGCGCGACCACCGGGTCGAGCTTTACCCCGACCGCGCCATCGCCGACCGCGAGGTGGGCCGCGACTGTGCGGGCGTGGACTTCGTCGACGTGGACGCCATCCGCAACCTGCCTTCGGGCGTACTGGGCCTGCCGGCGCTGCTGGAGCAGGCCTGGGAGCGCTACCGGCTGCCGCTGGCGGTGACCGAATGCCACAACGGCGCCACCCGCGAGGAGCAGGCGCGCTGGTTCGTGGAGGTCTGGGACGGGGTGCAGGCGCTGCGCCGGGATGGCGTGGACATCCGCGCGGTGACCGCCTGGTCGCTGCTGGGGTCGCACGACTGGAACCGGATGGTGACCCGCTTCGTCGGCCACTACGAGGTGGGTGTATACGACGTCCGCTCGGGCACGCCCCGCCCCACGCTGATGGCCCGGGTACTCAAGGACCTGGCGGAAGGCCGGCGGCCACAGGCGCCGGGGTTGGAGATCCCCGGCTGGTGGCGCCGCGAGGGCCGGCTGCTGCGCAGCCCCGCCCCGAATCGGCCACGCTTCGAGATCACCCGCTCGGATGGGCTCGTCGAGGGAGCGCAGCCGCTGCTGATCATAGGCGCGCGCGGCCCCCTCGTGCGACTATTTACCGGCGCCTGCGAGGCGCGCGGCCTGCCGTACCTGCGCCTGGCCGAGGCGCCCGTCCGCGCACTGGCCGCGTGCTCGCCCTGGGCGGTGGTGGACGCGCGCGACTGGACCGGCGTCTGCGAGGAGCCGGCGCAGCGCCGTGGCGACTGGAGCGCGGGCGCGGAAGCCTTCGCGCCGCCCGAGCAACTGGTCGCCGACTGCGCTGAACTCGGCTTGCCGTGCGCGATGTTCACCAGCGCCGGCGACTTCGAGGAGGTGGACGCGCGCCTGCTGGAACGCGGCGGAGAGCGGCTGTTGCTGGCGCGCACCGAGCGGGTGTTCACGCCCTGGGACCGCACCCGTTTCGCCGTGCGCGCGCTCGACGCGCTCGACTTCGGCCTCCCGGTGGAAGCCGATCCTCGGCTGACCTGGGATGAAACCTACGGCCCGGACCTCGTGGACGCTGTGCTCGACTTCCTGCTGGACGGGCAGGCGGGGCCGACGATCTTCGCCCCTTACGAGTCGTGGTCGCAGGCGAGCTTCGTGCGGCGTCTGGCGGAAGTGGCGGAGGCCGACACGGATCTGGTCCTCGCCCGCGAGAGCCCGATCGTGGTCAACGACCATCCACGCGCCTGCGACCAGCCCGGGTTCACGCCCCTGCTGGCGCCGACCGAGAGCATCCTTGAGCGGTTCGTGCGCGAAAGCCGCTGCGCGCGGCGGATCGGCGGTCCCGCCGTTACGCGGCGCCGCGACGAGACGCGCGAGCAGGCGGCGTTCGCCTGACGGAGCAGCTCGCCGCTCGCGGCTGGACGCCCGCGCCTTGCTTTCGCCGCGTGGTTCCTCTATCTGCGCCCGCTTTCCCGGAAGGCGGTCTTTCGCGGTTCCTTTAGTCGTGGGCGTTCGGCCCCGGCGCCGCGGACGATCCATCGTGACGGCGCGGACTTCCGCCGCCCGCCGCGCCGCCTCCCACAACGGAAGAGGACCATGGCTTTATACGAACACGTGCTGATCGCGCGGCAGGACATTTCCGCGCAACAGGCCGAAGCCCTCAACGACCAGCTCAAGCACCTCATCGAGGAGCAGGGCGGCTCGGTCGCCAAGATCGAATACTGGGGCCTTCGCAACCTGACCTACCGGATCAAGAAGAACCGCAAGGGCCACTACTCCCTGCTCGCGCTGGACGCCCCGGCGCCGGCGGTCAAGGAGATGGAGCGCCAGCTGTCGATCAACGAGGACGTGCTGCGCTTCCTGACGGTCAAGGTCGACCAGCTCGACATGGAGCTGTCGCCGATCCTGGCCCGCCGCGACCGCGAGCGCGAACGCGAACGGCCGCGCAACCCCTACGAAGACATGATGTGAGGACGGCAGAGCGATGACCGACG
The DNA here is from genome assembly GCA_036388855.1 of Caulobacteraceae bacterium. Taxonomy (GTDB): domain Bacteria; phylum Pseudomonadota; class Alphaproteobacteria; order Caulobacterales; family Caulobacteraceae; genus DASVRA01. Next base: position 17,507 of record DASVRA010000023.1, read on the forward strand.
CCAACACCACGGCCGACGCGCCCGCGTCCGCCCCATCCACCGGAGGCGGCGCGCGCCGCCCCTTCTTCCGCCGCCGCAAGGTCTGCCCGTTCTCCGGCGCCAACGCGCCGAAGATCGACTACAAGGACCACAAGCTGCTGCAGCGCTACATCTCCGAGCGCGGCAAGATCGTGCCCTCGCGCATCAGCGCCGTATCGCAGATCAAGCAGCGCGAACTGGCCCGGGCGATCAAGCGTGCGCGGTTCCTGGCGCTGCTTCCCTACGTGGTGAAGTGAGGAGGATGAGATGAAGGTAGTCCTGCTCGAACGCGTGGAAGGCTGGGGCGCGCTGGGCGACGTGGTCTCCGTCAAAGACGGCTACGCGCGCAACTTCCTGCTGCCCAACCAGAAGGCCTTGCGCGCCACCGAGGCCAACATGAAGGCCTTCGAGGTCCAGAAGAAAGACCTCGCGGCGCGCAACGAACGCGCCCGCGCCGAGGCCGAAAAGTCCGGCGCCAAGCTGGACGGCTCGACCTATGTGCTGATCCGCCAGGCCGGCGAGTCCGGCCAGCTTTACGGCTCGGTCACCGGCCGCGACGTCGCCGACGCGGTTCAGGCCGGCGGCGGGCGGGTGGAGCGCAGCCAGGTGGTGCTGAACCTGCCGATCAAGACCATCGGCATGCACCAGGTGAAGGTGAAGCTGCACCCCGAGGTGACCATCACCGTCAGCGTTAACGTCGCCCGCTCGCAGGACGAGGCCGACCGGCAGGCGCGCGGCGAGAACGTGATCGCCTCGCAGTTCGACGACGACCGGTTGGCCGCGGAGCAACAGGCCAAGGATCTGTTCGCCGGCGGCGCCGGCCAGCAGCAGGCCGAGCCCGAGGGCGAGGCGGCCTAGACCCAGGCGCCCGAAATCTAAGCTTTGCAGGAGCAAAGAGAAAGGGCGGCGGGAATGACCCGCCGCCCTTTCCTGTCGATGTCTTAGGCTTATTGGCCCGGGGTGGTCGTGCCGCCGCCGCTCGTCGGAGCGCCGGTCGCGTCGGTGGTGGCGCCCGCGGTCGAGCCGCCGGCGTTCGCGCCCATCGGAGTGCCGGTGGTGTCGCCGGTTTCGGTACCGGTGGCGCCGGCGGCCCCGCCAGCGCCCGCGGCGCCCGCGCCGGTTCCGGTCATGTCGCCGCCGGCCGTTCCGGCCGCGCCGGCGGTCATGCCGGCGTCGGCCCCGCCGGCGGCGCCGGTGGTGGCGGAGGCGTCGGTCCCGCCGGCGGCCGCGGCGTCAGAGGCGCCGCCTGCGCCGGCGCCGCCCTTGTTGCAGGCGGCCGCGCCGCCCATCAGTCCAGCCACCGCGACGGCGGCCAGCAAACGCTTGGTTGTCGTGTTCACTTGGTGCTCCTTGCGCCGGCGCGACGCCGGCGGGATTGAGGTTGAGGTCCGGTTCGAAGGAACCGCCTCATTCAACTCACGCGCCCGTGATCAGGGTTCCCCAAGGCATCATTTGACTGGCCTGCGACACCCGCGCGCAGCAGACCTCAGCCATCCACAGTTGCCAGATTGTTCCTGTGGGTTGCATGGTGTCCGGCTTAGGCGCGGACCCGCCGCTCCAGTAACCTTGACGGCCCATGTCCTTCGCTCCCGTCCTTGACCTCCGCCCCGCCAATACGCCCGAGCCGGCGCACGCGCCCGCCAACATCGAGGCCGAGCAGGCGCTGCTGGGCGCGGTGCTCTACGACAACGCCGCGCTGGAGCGGCTGAGCGACCTGCTGCACCCGCAGCACTTCTACGAGCCGTTCCACGCCCGCCTGTTCGGGGTGATGCGTGAGCTGATCAACAAGGGCCAGCTGGCCGAGCCGACCCTGATCATGGAGCGCTTCCGGCGCGATCCGGCGTTCGAGGACCTGGGCGGGATCAGCTACCTCGCCGACCTGGTGGACCGCGCCCCGCCCGCGGCCAATGCGCCCGATTATGGGCGGGTGATCTACGACCTGGCGCTGCGCCGCGACCTGATCCGCATCGGCGGCGACATCTCGGTGCAGGCCGCCAATGATGCGGAGAAGGGCGCGCGCGACCAGATCGAGGAGGCGGAGCAGGCGCTCTACCAATTGGCGGAGTCGGGGGCGACCTCGACCGGCTTCATCGATTTCTCCACTGCCCTGCACGGGGCGGTGGAGATGGCGGCGGAGGCGTTCGGCCGTGACGGCGGGCTGGCGGGGGTGTCGTCGGGCCTGATCGATCTCGACCAGAAGCTCGGCGGGCTGCACCCGTCGGACTTGGTGATCCTCGCCGGCCGCCCCTCGATGGGCAAGACCGCGCTGGCGACCAACATCGCCTTCAACGTCGCCCGGAATTACGCCTACGAGATCCAACTCGACGGGTCGAAGAAGACGGTGAACGGCGGCGTCGTCGCCTTCTTCTCGCTGGAAATGAGCGCCGAGCAGCTGGCCATGCGCCTCTTGGCCGAGGTTTCGGGTGTGTCGTCGGACCGGCTGCGCAAGGGCGAGATCGACGCATCGGAGTTCGGCCGGGTGCGGGACGCCGCGCTCGAGATCCAGGAGAGCCCGCTCTACATCGACGCCACCGGCGGGCTGTCGATCGGCAAGCTGGCCGCCCGCGCCCGCCGCCTGAAGCGGCAGTCGGGGCTGGACCTGATCGTCGTCGATTACCTGCAGCTGGTCACCGGCGACAGCCTGCGCGGGTCCGACAACCGGGTGCAGGAGGTGAGTCAGATCACCCAGGGCCTGAAGGCGATCGCCAAGGAACTCGGCGTGCCGGTGCTGGCGTTGTCGCAGTTGTCGCGCCAGGTGGAGAACCGCGAGGACAAGCGGCCCCAGCTTTCCGACCTGCGGGAATCGGGCTCAATCGAGCAGGACGCCGACGTGGTGATGTTCGTCTATCGCGAGAGCTACTACCTCGGGCGGGGAGAGCCGCGCGAAGGCACCCCCGAGCACCTCGCTTGGCAGGACGACATGGAGAAGGTCAGGAACCTGGCCGAGGTGATCATCGGCAAGCAGCGCCACGGCCCGATCGGCACGGTGAAGCTGCACTTCAATGAGGACCTGACCAAGTTCGGCAACCTCGCGCGCGAGGGGCGGTTCGAGCCGCGCTGAGCCGCGGTCCGACATCCGCGCGAGGCGGAGCTTCGTAACAGTGGAGTTCGTTGGCGCGCCGCCTAGCGTTCGCCTATATTCCGGCCTAGGCCGTAGCCGACGCCAAGGCGTCCTTGCCGCAGGAGAGTGTCGCCTTGATGGGTGGAATGAGCTGGATCCATTGGGTGATCGTGATCGCGATCGTGGTCATCCTGTTCGGCGGCCGCGGCAAGCTGAGCTCGATCATGGGCGACGCGGCCAAGGGCATCCGCGCGTTCAAGGACGGCATGAAAGGCGAGGACGAGGGGGTGAAGGTCGATCCGGCCCCCCTGCCCCGCACCGAGGCTGAGAAGGAAAAGGCCGCCGCCGAGCGCTAGGCCGCGGCCGGTTCGCGGCCTTGAGGATGCCGACCCATGCTGCCTGATGTCGGCGGAACCGAACTCGTTCTGATCGCGGCCGTGGCCCTGATCGTGGTGGGTCCCAAGGACCTGCCGGCGCTGATGCGCAAGGTCGGCCAGTTCGTCGGCAAGATGCGGGCGATGGCCAACGAGTTCCGCGCCAGCTTCGACGACATGGCCCGCCAGTCCGAGCTCGACGATCTGCGCAAGGAGATCGACGCAATGAAGGCCGAGCGGATCGACCCCGCCGGCTGGACCGCCGACACCTTCAAGGGCGACGCGGTGCTGGATTGGGAAGACCCGGACGCGGACCTCTACGTGCCGCCGGAAACCATCGCCGCCATTGAGGCGTCGGAGGCCGCCGCGGCCAAGCCGAAGCGGACGCGCAAGCCCAGGGCGAAAACGGAGACCACGCCCGCGCCCGCGCGGCCGCGACGAACCAAGGCCGCGGCCGCCGAAGGCGCCGCCTCGCCGCCTAAGCGGACGCGCAAACCCAAGGCGGCGACGTGAGCGCCGCCGCGCCCGACGAAGCCGAGATCGAGGCGTCGCGCGCGCCCCTGCTCAGCCACCTGATCGAGCTTCGCACGCGCCTGATCGTCTGCGTCGTGGCGCTGGTGGTGGGGTTCGGCGTCTGCTTCGCCTTCGCCGAGCCGATCTACATCTTCCTGCTCAAGCCGTTCGAGCTCGCCGGCTCGATCCTGGCGGCGCAGAAGGCGGCGGGCAAAGGCCACAGCCTGTTCGACCCCGACCTGTTCCTGACCCTGGTGGGGCTGAAGCAGGCGCCGGTGGCGGCGCAGAACCTGAAGCTGGTGTTCACGGCGCCGCTGGAGTTCTTCTTCACCAAGATCAAGCTGGCGGGCTTCGGCGCGGTGGTGCTCACCTTCCCGGTGCTGGCCTGGCAGCTCTACCGCTTCGTCGCCCCGGGCCTTTACCGCAAGGAGCGCCACGCCTTCCTGCCGTTCCTGCTGGCCTCGCCCTTCCTGTTCCTGCTCGGGGCCTCGCTGGTCTACTTCCTGATCCTGCCGTTCGTGCTGTGGTTCTCCCTGACCCAGCAGATCACCGGCGTCGCCAATGTCACCGTGGAGCTGCTGCCCAAGGTGTCCGACTACCTGACCCTAGTGACCACCCTGCTCCTGGCCTTCGGCCTGTGCTTTCAGCTGCCGGTGGTGCTGTCACTACTGGGCCTGGCCGGCATCGTCTCCAGCAAGCAGCTGCGCAGCGCCCGCCGCTACGCCATCGTCGGCGTGTTCGTGGTGGCCGCCGTGGTCACCCCGCCCGATATGATCAGCCAACTGACTTTGGCGATCCCGCTGGTGCTGCTCTACGAAGTCTCCATCGCCTGCGTCTGGCTGATCGAGCGGCGGCGTAGGCGGGACGAGGCGGCGCAGGCGCTGGTCGCCTAGAGCGGCTTGGCGCACCGCCCGCGCCACCGTAAGAGACCGCCCTCCCCGCCTCTCCCGAGCCGCCGTGCACGACATCAAGGCCCTTCGCGACGACCCCGAGCCGTTCCGGCGCGGCTGGCGCGCGCGCGGGCTGGAGGATGTGGAGGGGCTGGTCGCGCGGCTGCTGGAGCAGGACCAGGCGCTGCGCGGAGTGCAGACGCGGCTGCAGGAGGCACAGGCGAGGCGGAACGAGGCGTCCAAGCTGATCGGGCAGGCGAAGGCGCGGAAGGACGAGGCGGGCGCTCAGGCGCTGATGGGCGAGGTTGAGGCGCTGAAGGGGGAGATGTCGGGGCTCACGGAGAGCGAGCGTGGGCTGAAGGAGGCGCTGCTGGGGCCGAACGGCGAGCTGGCAAAGCTGCCGAACCTGCCGGCGGCGGACGTGCCGGAGGGGGCGGACGAGAGCGGCAACGTTGAGGTGCGGCGGTGGGGCGAGCCGCGCGCGATCGCCGCGCCGAAGGATCACGTGGAGCTCGGCGAGGCGCTGGGGCTGATGGACTTCGAGGCCGCCGCGCGGATGAGCGGCTCGCGCTTCGTGGTGTTGAAGGGCGAGCTCGCCCGCCTCGAACGCGCGCTCGGCCAGTTCATGCTCGACCTGCACACGCGCGAGCACGGGTATGAGGAGGTGCACCCGCCGTTGCTGGTGCGGGACGAGGCGATGTTCGGGACGACTCAGCTGCCCAAGTTCGAAGGCGATCTATTTGGCACTTCGACTAAGGACTTTGAGGCCATTCATCGTCGCGCCAAAGAGACTCTACTTGAGCAGACAAGTGATCGACGCGCCGAGCTCGACCAGATTGCTCTAGAGGTTGCTGCAGGAAAAATGGAGCGCGCCGCGCGCCTTGCCGAGATTGCCAAAGACCTGGACATAGAAGGCCTTCTAGCTGACCTGACCCTCAACGTAGACGAAGGTGCATCCGAGTTCCAAAAGCGCCTCTGGCTCATCCCCACCGCCGAGGTCTCCCTCACCAACCTCGTGCGCGAGCAGATCGTCGACGAGGGCGTCCTCCCCCTGCGCTACACCGCGCTGACGCCGTGTTTCCGGTCGGAGGCGGGGGCTTCGGGGAAGGATACGCGCGGCATGATCCGCCAGCACCAGTTCAACAAGGTCGAGCTGGTGTCGGTCACCGCGCCCGAGCAGTCGGGCGAGGAGCACGAGCGGATGACCGCCTGCGCCGAAAAGGTGCTGGATCGGCTGGGCCTGCCCTACCGGCGGATGCTGCTCTGCACGGGCGACATGGGCTTCGCCGCGCGCAAGACCTACGACCTGGAGGTCTGGCTGCCGAGCCAGGGCGCCTACCGCGAGATCAGCTCCTGCTCGGAGATCGGCGACTTCCAGGCGCGGCGGATGGACGCGCGCTATCGCAAGGGCGGGGAGAAGGGCGCGCGCTTCGTGCACACCCTGAACGGCTCGGGCGTGGCGGTCGGGCGCGCGCTGGTGGCGGTGATGGAGAACTACCAGGACGAAGGCGGGCGGATCGCGGTGCCGGAGGTGCTGGCGCCGTACATGGGCGGGGTGACTCACGTGGGGAGAACGACGTGAGCATTCCCCCCGGCTACCGCTCATTCCCGCGAAAGCGGGAACCCAGGCTTTTTTCTGGTGCGGCCGGTGCATGTGAATTTAGAAACAAAAACACCTGGGTCCCCGCTTTCGCGGGGATGAGCGGTAGCGAAATAACTCGCGAGTGTCGGAGGTGAGGATTCTGCTCACCAACGACGACGGCTACAACGCCGAGGGGCTGGCGGCGCTGGAGCGGATCGCGGCGGTGCTGTCGGACGACGTGTGGGTGGTGGCGCCGGAGATCGAACAGTCGGGGGCCAGCCGGGGGATCACGCTGTCCACGCCCGTGCGGGTGAGGAAGACGGCGGAGAAGCAATACGCGGTCTCCGGCACGCCGACCGACTGCGTGCTGCTGGCGCTGGGCGAGATCATCAAGGACGGCAAGCCGGACCTGCTGCTCTCCGGCGTCAACCGCGGCCAGAACCTCGGCGAGGACGTGTCGATGTCGGGCACGGTGGCCGGGGCCATCCAGGGAATGGCGCTGGGGGTGCCGTCGGTCGCGCTCAGCCAGTCGCTGACCGAGTTCCACGACCGACACCGGGCGATGTACGAAACCGCCGAGGCCTATGCGCCGGGCATCATTCAGCGGCTGGTCGAGGTGGGCTGGCCGAACGACGTGGTGATCAACCTGAACTTCCCCGACCTGGCGCCCGACAAGGTCAAGGGCGTGGAGGTCACCGCCCAGGGCTTCCGCGACATCACCGACATGCGCGCGGAAAAGCGCAAGGACCTGCGCGGGCGGGACTACTACTGGATGAACTTCTCCGGGCGGAAGCCGCGCCTGACCAAGGGGACGGACCTGCAGGCGGTCTCGGCCGGCCGCATCTCGGTCACGCCCCTGCACATCGATCTCACCCACATGGCGACCGTGCACGAGCTGAAGAAGGTGCTGGGCGGCAGCTTACCCACGTTCGAGTCACGCCCTTGACCCCGAATCAGCTTCATCGTCATGGCGGGAGGGAGCGCGCCCGCCGCCTCCCGAAGTAAGCACCGAGTATGGCCGAGCCCGACGACGACACGCCCGAGACGCGCCGGATGCGGCTGATCCTGGCCCTGCGCACCCAGGGGATCAGCGACGCCAAGGTGCTGCGCGCCATGGAGCAGACCCCGCGCGAGCTGTTCGTGCCCGAATTGTTCCAGGAACGCTCGTGGGAGGACTCGGCCCTGCCGATCGCCTGCGGCCAGACCATCAGCCAGCCGTTCATCGTCGCCTACATGACCCAGGGCCTGAAGATCGGCCACCGCGACCGGGTGCTCGAGATCGGCACGGGCTCGGGCTACCAGACCAGCGTGCTCGCCCGCATCGCGCGGCTGGTCTACACCGTGGAGCGCTACCGCACCCTGCTGGCCGAGGCGGAAAGCCGCATCAAGGCGCAGGGCCTGCTCAACGTGATCACCAAATTCGGCGACGGCGGCGAGGGCTGGAGCGAACAGGCGCCTTTTGACCGCATTTTGGTCACCGCGGCGGCGCCGGGCGAACCCAACACTCTGCTGGCGCAGCTGAAGCCGTCGGGGGTTCTGGTCGCGCCCGTTGGCAAGGGGCCGGTGCAGAGCCTGGTCCGTTACACGGGCGACGGCAAGGGCGGGTTCGCCGAAGAGAAGCTGATGGACGTTCGTTTCGTCCCCCTGCTCGACGGGGTTGCGCGCGAACTTTGAGTGGGTGGCCCCGGGCCGTCGCTTGCGCGACACTGCCTCGGGGGCGCTGTGATTCCGGCCGTCGGGGAGCGGAGCGGCGATGCGAGTATTGTTCACCACCGCGGCCGCTGCCGCGCTCCTGACGGTGGCAGCCGCGGGGGGCGCCGGGGCGCAGACGAAACCGGCGAAAACCGCGGCGGAAGCCTCGCTGCGAGGCTCGGAACCGAAGCCCGGGGCGAAAAAGGCCGCGGGGTCCAAGACAGCCGCCGCGCCCGCCAAGGGCAAGACGGAGGCTGACGCCAAGCCCGCCGCTGAAAAGGCGGTGCTGAGGGGCCCCGTCGGCAAGGGCCCGATCAAGACGGACTCCGGGAAACCGGTGACGGTGAAGAGCGGCGACAGCCTGGCGGAGATCGCCCAGCGCACCGGCGTCTCGCGCCAGACGCTGGCCGAGCTGAACAAGCTGAAGCCGCCTTACAACCTTAAGCCGGGCCAGCAGCTGAAGCTGCCCGAGCGCCGCTACTACGCCGTCCAGGCGGGCGACACCCTGCTGGCGGTCGGCCGCCGCGTGGGCGCGGACGCCACCGAGTTGGCCAAATACAACGACCTCGCCAGCACCGCTCGCATCCGCGCTGGCCAGAAGATCTATCTCCCCGCCGGCGCGGAGGACACGGCGAGGGCCGAGACCAAGGTCGCCAAAGCCGAGCCCAAGACGACCAAGACCCCGGCCAAGCCGAAGGCTCCGGCGGAAAAGAAGGCGACGGTCGAGAAGAAGCTGGCGGCGGTCACACCCGAGAAGAAACCTGGCGCCCTCGAGAAAAAAACGGCGGCGCCGGAGCGGAAGCAGGCGGCCCTGACCGCCCAGCCTCCCCGGTCCGCGCCTCGGCCGCTTCCGTCGGCGCCCGCGGCCGAGGCCCCGACATCAATTCCACCAGCCGCCGCCCCCTCGCCCGCCCCCGCACAACCCGCGCCGGCGCCCGACACCAGCGGCCTCGATCCGGTCGTCGGCCTGCAGCCGAGAGTCTCCCAACCGCCGCCCGCCGCCGCCGCCGCGACGGCCGCACCCCCGCCGGCATCGACCCTCTCCCTGACGCCACCGGCCCCCGCGCAGGGCGCGCTCGGCCTCAACCAGTCAGCCCCCGCTCAGACCTCGCCCGCAACGGCTCCGGCCTCGCCCCCGCCAGTGTCCGCGGCGGCGCCGTCCGCGACCTTCAGCCTGCCTCCCGGCGCGACCGCGCTTCCGCCACCGGCGCCCGCGGCCTCTGCGGCCACGACGGCCGCACCCCCGCCCACGGGCACGGCAGGCACGCCATCCACCTCTTCGCAGGCCGCGCCGGCGCTCAACCTGACGGCCCCGGCCCCGGCCTTGGCCGTGCCCGGGGTGACTACGGCCTCACCCCCGCCGGCGTTCGTGACGGCCCCCAGTTCGCCCGCCGGCGCGCCTTCCGGCGCAACCGCTCTTCCGCGGGCCGCGCGCGCGCCCGACCCGGCGCCCCAGCCGCAAACGGCCGCCGCGCCACAGCGCCGCCTTCCCGCTCCAGCCGCCGCCGCTCCCGCCCCAGTGGTGACCGCCCAGGCCGCACCGCCACAGGCGCGGAACACCACAATTCCCACGCCCGGCCCGAACGCCACGCCGATGCGGCGCTCGACGATGCCCCCGCCCGCGCCCGTGGCCCCGACAGGTCCGGCCCAGCCAAGGCGCCAGGCAAGCGCTCAACCCTTCCGCCCCCCCGTTTCGCGAGCGGCGCCCGCCGCGCAGCCGCGGCCCGGCTTCGAGATGACGCCGCAGCAGGCCCAGCCGGCGCAGCGGCAGGCGGTCCTCACCGCCCCTCCGCCGCCGGGCGCCCGCATCAACCCGCGCGGCTACACGGAGGTGGGACCCACCACCAGCGCTCCGGCCGCACGCTCCTCCGGCCGCCCGTCCGAGCTGCCGCCGCAGATCGCCGCCATCGCGCCAGCCAACCGGCCCGCCGCGATCATCGCCAGCGCCCCGGCGCCGGCGATTACCGATGTCGCCTCGCTCGGCCGCGGCCGCTTCATCTGGCCCGCGCGGGGCCAGATCCTCTCGCCTTTCGGGGCCAAGGGCGTGGGGCAGAAGAACGACGGGGTGAACATTGCCATGCGCGAGGGCGAGCCTGTCCGCTCCGCCGCCGGCGGCCAAGTCGTGTACGCCGGCGATCAGGTGCCGAGCTTCGGCAACCTGGTGCTGGTCAAGCACGACGGCGGCTGGGTCACCGCCTACGCCCACATGGGCCGCATCACGGTGAAGAACAACGACATGATCTCGCAGGGCCAGCAGCTCGGCATCGGCGGCCAGACCGGCGCGGTGGTGCAGCCGCAGCTGCACTTCGAGGTCCGCTACGCCGCCTCGCCGCTGGAGAAGGCGACCCCGCTCGACCCGATGCTGGTGTTGCCGCGCTGAGACGGCCGCGGAGAGTTTGCCTTAACCCCTTGCGTTCGGGCGGCGAATCCCGATCTGGGGCGCTGTTTTTCCCTGCACCCGGACCCGATGAAAGACCCCACCAGCCACAAGATCGAAGACCGCCGGGCGCAAGCCGCCGAGGCGCGCGCCGCCGCCCTGGCCAAGCTCAAGGAGCGGGCCAAGCCCGCCGCGCCGGCGCCCGAGCACGCCTTCGTCAGCCGCGAGGAGCGCCGCCAGGCCGAACTCGAGGCCAAGCGCCGCGAGCACGCCGCGCGCAAGGAGGCCGAGCGCCAGAAGAAGGTCGAGGCCCAGCAGGCCGTCTACCAGAGCCTGGCCGAAAAGGAGCAGGCCGAACTCGAGGCCAAGCGCGCCCAGCGCAAGGAGCGTAAGAAGTTCGAAAAGGAAATGGCCAAGCTGAAGCGCGAGGAGCGCGCCACCGGCCGCAAAGCGCCGCAGCCGGAGTGGCCGTACGCCTGACGCCTCCGGCGGCCGGTCTGGATCTGGGTTCCGGCATTTGCCAGGAAAACGGTGAAGGGATGGCGGCGCGGAGCGGTAACCCTTAGCTCTGCCGCGTGGCCGCGCCCGCTGACCTGACGAAACTGCGCCGCCCTGACGGCCTCCCCGCCGGCTGGGCGGTCTCCCCCGGCTACGTCCCCTACCCCGCCGCCGTCGAGGCGATGAAGGCCCGCGCCGCCGCCATCGCCGCCGGCGAAGCGGGCGAACTCGTCTGGCTCCTCGAACACCCGCCGCTCTACACCGCCGGCGTCTCCGCCAGGTCCGAAGACCTGGTCGCGCCCGGCCTCCTCGCGGTGTTCGAGACCGGCCGCGGCGGCCAGTACACCTATCACGGCCCCGGCCAGCGCGTGGCCTACGTCATGCTCGACCTACGCGAACGCGGCCGCGACGTCCGCTGCTTCGTGCGCGGCCTGGAGGCCTGGATCATCGGCGCCCTCGCCCGCTTCAACGTCGCCGGCGAGACCCGCGAGGGCCGCGTCGGCGTCTGGGTTACGCGCCGCGCGCAGGGTGCGCCGCCGCGCGAGGACAAGATCGCCGCCATCGGCGTGCGCGTCAGCCGCTGGGTCAGCTTCCACGGGATCAGCCTGAACGTGGAGCCCGACCTCTCCCACTACGCCGGCATCGTCCCCTGCGGCATCCGCGAGCACGGCGTCACAAGCCTAGTCGACCTCGGCCTTCCCATCGGCATGGACGAGACGGACGCCGCGCTGAAGGCGAGCTTCAAGGATGTTTTCGGACCAGTCTCTGATCCGGCGCCCCCGCCGCTCGCCCACCCCGCTGAAGCTTCGCCGACAGGCGTTCCCTCCTGACAGGCTCGCCCAGGAGGCGGAGGGCTCTCTCGCGCCTTCTGCGGTGCCTGTCTTGGCGCCTCCCCACCCCTGCCACTCCCCCACGGAACTACTCGCCGCTGCTGGCCAAGAACTTGTTACAGGCCTAGATCCCGCACAAGCAAGTCGCCCGAGGACAACACTTCACGTGTTCCGTCAACAACTACGGCATAAGCGAGAGATTGGGTCGTGAGCGCTCTGATATGTCGATCTTCTTGATGGGGGTTTTCAAAAGAGGGAGGGAGGCGCACGAACGCCTTCTCCGTGTAAGGCGGAACTACGCGGGAGCACAGCATCAACCTCAGCTTAGGACCAACGATTGCTGCTTTAGCCCGTGGCACTTCAAAGTTTAGAAAAACTCTTGAGCTAATCCCTATGCCCCCGTAGTTCTCCGAACGAGGGGACAGTCCAAATCCGGAGGCTGAGGCCGTCTGGACACGCACCTTAGCGCCAAAGCCGTTCTGCGCCGCATAGCTGCCTGTGTTCCGGCTTGTCAGATCACCCGCTACGACCACCTGCATAATGTCGTCACACTGAAGCGTGCAAAGCAATTTTGCTCCCATTGGAAACAAATCAGAAAACTGAGCCACCGCGCGAGCGTGATTGGGTGTGTAGAACCTTTCTTCTTCAGGTAGATACAGTAGCTTTAACTTGTATTCGGTAAATACCAGACCAGATTGACTTAACCCCGCCCTCTTATAAACCGTAGCTTGAGCAGCGACCGCTCGCTGCGCATAATCGCTCTGCGTTTCGTACTCGCTCTTGACCATCTTGATCCCAGTCAATGATTGATAAACTTGCGCCAGACTCGTGGGTGGTGGAGCGCTTTTCTGAAAGGCAGAGCGACACTCTGCTTGGGCAAGCTTAGCCGCGTTCGAATCCGCAGCCGGAGCCGACAGCAAGGCAGCAAAGCTTAAAATGATCTCCCTCATTCTGTTAATCTTTGCAAGGAGTTGTTCGTGTTTAGAAGCGCGCTAATATGACTAACAGCTTGTGTTAGGTCGGAGCGATGCGGAGATGGCATATAACCGTACTGAAGCCAAGCCAACATAGCCGAAGCGTCCATACGAAAGTTGATTGCATCACTTCGTGTTTGCCGCGAGCGTGCATCTTTTCGGCTACCCACCGACCCGCGGATGGATGCAGCTATGTCAGCTTGCTCATTTATAAAGGCGATCCACCCTGCCTTAGTAGTGAATCCACACCTCAGAACGATAGAAGACAGATTATCCATGATACTGGCCACAACCTACTATCACCGGCCGACCCGATCCCTATACCCATTCACCAGCGGATAGCGCCGATCCCGCCCAAACGCCCGCGCGCCAAGCTTCACCCCAGGCGGCGCCTGCCGGCGCTTGTATTCCGTCGCGTAGAGCATCCGCTGCACCCGCTCCACCGTGGCTGGGTCGAAGCCGCGGGCGACGATCTGGTCCAGCGTCGCCTCCTCCTCGACTAGGCCGCGCAGGATGCCGTCCAGGACCTCGTAGGGCGGAAGGCTGTCCTGGTCGGTCTGGCCCGGCTTCAGCTCCGCGCTCGGCGCCTTGGTCAAGATGCGCTCGGGAATGGGCGCGCGGGCGCGGCTCCATGGGTCATTGGCGTTGCGCCAGTGGCTCACAGCATAGACATCGGTTTTGTACAGGTCCTTCAGCGGGTTGAAGCCGCCGGACATGTCGCCGTAGAGGGTGGCGTAGCCGACCGCCATCTCGCTCTTGTTGCCGGTGGTCAGCAGCATCCAGCCGGTCTTGTTCGACAGCGCCATCAGCGTCACCCCGCGCAGGCGGGACTGGATGTTCTCCTCGGTCACGTCCGTCTCGGCATCCTTGAAGGCCTCCGCCAGCATTTCGGAGAACGCCTCCATGCCAGGCGCGATCGGGATGGTGTCGTAGCGCACGCCCAGCGCCTGGGCGCAGGCTTGCGCGTCCTCAAGGCTCTCGCGGCTGGTGTAGGGCGAAGGCAGCATCACGCAGCGCACCCGCTCAGCTCCAAAGGCATCGACCGCGATCGTGGCCACCAGGGCGGAATCGATCCCGCCGGACAGCCCCAGCAGCACGCCCGGGAACCGGGACTTGTCGACATAATCGCGGAGGCCCAGCACCATCACCCGGTAGAGCGTCTCCAGCCGCTCCGGCCAGTCCACCATCGGCGCCTCGGCGATGCGCCAGCCGCCCTCCCCACGCTCCCAGCGAGTGACCGCAAGCGCCTCCTCGCACAGCGGCAGGCGCATGGCGCACGAGCCGTCCCCCTGCACCGCGAATGACGCGCCGTCGAACACCAGCTCGTCCTGCCCGCAGACCTGGTTGACGTAGAGCAGCGGCAGCCCCGTCTCCGCCACCCGCGCCCGCACCACCCCGATCCGCTCGTCGTCCGAGGTCTCGCGGAAAGGCGAGCCGTTGGGGACCAGCAGCATCTCGGCGCCTTGCGCCTTCAGTTCGCGGCAGACGGCGGGCGTCCAGATGTCCTCGCAGACGGGAACGCCGATCGCCACGCCCTTGCGCCGGAAGGCGGAGGTCGGCCCAGGCTCGAACACCCGTTTCTCGTCGAACACGTTGTAGTTGGGCAGGTCCGACTTGAAGGTGACGTCACGGATCTCGCCCCCTTCCATGAACACCGCCGCGTTGCGCGGCTTCTCCTCCCCCGGCCAGATCGCGCCGATCACCGCCGCGCAGCCGCTCCGCGTGGCCGCCGCCAGCCGCTCCACAGCCGCGCGCGAGTCGCGCACAAACGCCGGTTTCATCGCCAGGTCCTCCGGCGGATAGCCGGTGACGAACAGCTCGGAAAACAGCGCCAGTTCCGCGCCCTGCGCGCACGCCTCGCCCAGCAGCCCGCGCGCGCGGGCTTCATTCGCCTCGATCGCGCCGACGGTGGGGTTGGCCTGGACGGCGGCGATGGCGAGCCGGTCAGTCATCGTCCTTATCTAGCGGCGAGCTGCTCTGCCCGCCATGCCGCCGCCGCTAGCCAGTCAGGAAATCCCAATCGAATTCGAGCAGGATACGCCCTTTGCTGACGCGCATCCCATCCGCCGCCTTCGCCGGCGCGCGGAAGCCCCGTGCGTATTCGAGCAGCGCCGCCTTGGTGGCCGGGGTCGCCCCCTCCACCAAGCAGCCCTCAAGCGCGCCTCCCGCGCCCGCGCGGCATTCCATGTGGGAGATTCCGCTTCCCTGGTCCGCGGCTTCCAGCAGGCGCCCCATGGTCTCGCGGTCCGGCCTTTGCGCCCACTCCATGGCGTGTCCGCGGCACTTCCGCTCCGGATCGGCGCGCGAGGGACAGTCGAAGATGCGCGGGTCCTTGGGTGAGGGCCCGCCCTTGAACTCTGTCACCAGGATGGCTGGATCCCCCGGCTGAAAGCTCACCCTCACGCCCCCTCCGCCTACGGTGAAGGTGATGGTAATGCCCACCTCCGCACCGCCCACGGGTTTGCCGTTCTCCAACCTGGGTGACATCCGGAAGAGCGCCGCCATCGCCAGGGCGGCTTGGCCGAAACCATACCCCGGCGGCAGTTCCTTGCGGACGACGCACCGCTCCAGCCGCCCTTCCGTATTGACTTCGCAGCGGATCAGCGCGGCTCCGCCTATTCCGCGCCTCATGGCTGCGGGCGGATAATACCGCTGGAAGTGCCACCCCGTGGGCTTCGCCACCCAATCGGGGTTGCGGATCAGCTTCGGCTCCTGCGCGCCGGCGGACGCCGCCAGCAGGAGGCTAGCAAAGGCCGCAATCAGAGCATTCTTGGGCACAGGTCCAAACTCCCACGACAGGCACCTGACCTCAGCACGCGACTGCGTCAACGCGGCGTTTCGAGGCAGCCCGACTGACCCAGACGTACCTGCGAGAGAACGGCCGCGCCCTTTGTCCCGCTCCCGCCCTCTGCTAACCCCCGCCGATGCCCGACGACGCGACCCCGCCGCGCGATTATCGCGATACCGTTTTCCTGCCGCAGACGCCCTTCCCCATGCGCGCAGGCCTACCCCAGAAAGAGCCGCAGATCTTGGAGCGGTGGGCGGACCAGGACATCTATAGGGCCATGCGCGCCGTGCGGCATGCCAAGGGCGCCCCGCTGTTCGTCCTGCATGATGGGCCTCCCTACGCCAACGGCGCCATCCACATCGGTCACGCGCTCAACAAGATCCTCAAGGACTTCGTAGTCCGTTCGCGCTTCCTGCTCGGCTTCGACGTCGACTACGTTCCCGGCTGGGACTGCCACGGCCTGCCGATTGAGTGGAAGATCGAGGAGGAATACCGCAAGACAGGCCGCCGCAAGGACGAGATCCCTCCGGCCGAGTTCCGCGCCCGCTGCCGCGAGTATGCCGCCCACTGGATCGAGGTGCAGAAGGCGGAGTTCAAGCGGCTGGGCGTGCTCGGAGACTGGGACAACCGCTACTCCACCATGGACTTCGCGTCGGAAGCCGCCATCGTCGGCGAGTTCCACAAATTCCTGATGTCGGGGCAGCTCTACCGCGGCTCCAAGCCGGTGATGTGGAGCCCGGTCGAGCGCACCGCGCTGGCCGACGCCGAGGTCGAATACCACGACCACGTCTCGCCCACGATCTGGGTGAAGTTTCCGGTCAGCGCCTATGAAGAGGAGCGCTACGCCCACTCCGGAGACGAGCGGGGCGACAACGTCTTTCGCCTGCAGCCGAACGACGCCTCGATCGTGATCTGGACCACCACGCCCTGGACCATCCCAGGCAACCGCGCCATCGCCTATGGGCCGCAGATCGCCTACGGCCTCTACGAGGTCGAGGCGATGGAGACGGGGCTGGAGTTCGAGCCCTGGGCCCAGCCTGGCGACCGGCTGATCCTCGCCGACAAGCTGGCCGAGGAGGTTCGCGCCGCGGCGAAGATCGCGGCATGGCGCCGGGTCGAGGATGTCGATCCCGAGGGTCTGATCTGCCGCCACCCCCTCTACACCCTCGACGAAGGTTACGGCTTCGAAGTCCCGTTGCTCCCCGGCGAGCACGTCACCGAGGACGCCGGCACGGGCTTCGTCCACACCGCGCCCGGCCATGGCGCCGAGGACTACGCCGTCTGGCTGAAGAGCGGCCGCCGCGACATCCCCGAGACCGTCGATCCCGACGGCGCCTTCTATGCGCATGTGCCGCTGTTTGGCGGTCTGAAGGTGCTGGAGACCGAAGGTAAGAAGGCCGGCAAGTTCGGCGGCGCCAACGGCGCGGTGATCGACAAGCTGATTGAAGCCGAAAACCTGCTCGCCCGCGGCCGCCTGGAGCACAGCTACCCCCACAGCTGGCGCTCCAAGGCCCCCGTGATCTTCCGCAACACGCCGCAGTGGTTCATCCGCATGGACGAGCCGCTGAACGAGGGAGTGACGCTACGCGACACCGCCCTCGCCGCCATCGACGCCACCGCCTTCTTCCCCGAGGCTGGCCGCAACCGCATCCGCGGCATGGTCGAGGGGCGCCCCGACTGGCTGATCAGCCGCCAGCGCGCCTGGGGCACGCCGCTCGCCATGTTCGTGGACAAGGCCACCGGAGAGCCCCTGCGCGACCCGGGGGTGAACGCCCGCGTCGGAGAGCTGATCGCCGCCGAGGGCGCCGACGCGTGGTTCACCCGCCCCGCCGCCGATTTCCTGGGCGGCCTCGACGCTGACGCCTACGAGAAGATCGACGACATTCTCGACGTCTGGTTTGACTCCGGCTCCACCCACGCCTTCACTCTGGAGGGCCGCGCCGGCAGCCGCTGGCCCGCCGACCTCTACCTCGAAGGCTCCGACCAGCACCGCGGCTGGTTCCAGTCCTCGCTGCTCGAATCCTGCGGCACGCGCGGCCGCGCGCCATACGGCGCGGTCCTGACCCACGGCTTCACGCTGGACGAGGCCGGGGAGAAGATGTCGAAGTCGCGCGGCAACACCACCGAGCCGCAGGCGATCATCAAGGATTCCGGCGCCGACATCCTGCGCCTGTGGGCGGCCATGGTCGACTATTCCGACGACCAGCGCATCGGCAAGCAGATCCTCCAGACCACAGCCGACGCCTACCGCAAGCTCCGCAACACCGTGCGCTACCTGCTCGGCGCCCTCCACGGCTTCACTGAAGCCGAACGCGTGGAATTGGCGGACATGCCGCCGCTCGAGCGCTTCATCCTGCACCGCCTGTGGGAGCTGGACCGCCAGGTCCGCGCCGCCTACGAGCGCTATGACTTCAAGGAGGCCTGGCGCCAGGGCGCCGAATTCAACTCCAACGACCTCTCCGCCCTCTACTTCGACATCCGCAAGGACGCGCTCTACTGCGACGCACCGGCGAGCCTGCGCCGCCGCGCCTGCCGCACGGTGATGGACCTGGTGTTCGAGCGGCTGACGGCATGGCTCTCGCCGCTGATCCCCTTCACCATGGAGGAGGCGTGGCAGACGCGGTTTGAGGGAGCGCCGTCCAACCTACTGCGGGTGATCCCGGAGACGCCACCTGAGTGGCGGAACGAGGAAGAAGCCGAGCGATGGGCGAAGGTGCAGCGGGTGCTGCGGACTGTAACTGCCGGGATAGAAGAGGTTCGCCAGGCGAAGCGCATTGGCGGAGCGCTTGAGGCCGCTCCGCGCGTCACTGCTCCTCGTGAAGGTGTGGAGGCCTTCAGCGGCCTTGACCCTGCGGAGGTCTTCCGGACCAGCCAAGCGCAACTGGAAGCAGGAGATGATGAAGGCGAGGAAGCAATCCTTACCGCGGTCATCGAATATGCACGGGGGCAGAAGTGTAATCGCTGCTGGCGCATCCTGCCGGAGGTGACGCCGCCGCGGAACCTGTGTGGGCGGTGCTCAGAGGTGCTGAACTCATGAAATCCGCTCATCCCCGCGAAAGCGAGGACCCAGGTGTTTTTTGGCTGTCGCGAAAAGCCGCAAAGTGAAAAAAGCCTGGGTTCCCGCTTTCGCGGGAATGAGCGGAAGCGGGGGGACCTTGCCAGACGAAAGCCGCCGCACGCTGGCGTTCCAGGCCTATGCCCTCGCGCTGATGGTCGTCCTCCTCGACCAGCTCAGCAAGCTCTGGGTTCTGAATGGCCTCCACATAGCCGAGAGGGGACCGGTCGAGGTCCTCCCGTTCTTCCGCCTCCAGCTGGTCTGGAACCGCGGCGTCAGCTTCGGGCTGTTCCGCGCCGACGAGCACATGATGCGTTGGGCGCTCACCGGCTTCGCCGGGATCGTGGTGGCCTTCCTCGCCGCCTGGGCCTGGCGCCAGACGCGGCGGCTGCCGGCGCTGGCGCTGGGGCTGATCATCGGCGGGGCGGCGGGCAACAATTTCATCGACCGGCCCAGGTTCGGAGCGGTGGTCGACTTCCTCGATTTCAGCCCGATCTTCCCCTGGGTGTTCAACGTCGCCGACAGCGCGATCTCGATGGGCGTGGCGCTGCTGCTGCTCGACACCTTCCTGGACCGCGACAAGGCGTCTCCTCCGCAGGAGGGCCGCCTTGGCGCTTGACCCTCGATGCGTTAATGCTCCGGCCTCGGGCCGGGGCGGCTTGGGTTCGGAGCCATGAACCAGATGAAATTCTCTCGCGCGGCCGTGGCCGTCCTGCTCGCCGGCGCCTCGCTGGCCGGGTGCCAGACCGCCCAGCGAGCGCTCGGCCAGGGCAAGGTCGCGCCCGACGAGTTCCGCGTGGTCACCAAGGCCCCCCTGGTGGTGCCCCCCGACTACTCCCTACGCCCCCCCGCCCCCGGCGCCGCACGTCCCGAGGAACTGCGCCCCGAATCCGCCGCGCGCGTGGCCGCGCTGAACGAGGCCCAGGCCCAGGCCCGCTCCACCGGCGAAACCCTGCTGGTGCAAAAAGCCGGGGGCGCCCAGGCCGACCCGTTGGCCCGCTACGTCATCGACGATGAGTTCGGCGACATCGCCCACAAGGACAAGAGCTTCGCCGACCGGGTGATGTTCTGGCGGCGCGACAACAGCGCTCCCGACCCGGCCGAGCAGCAGCGGGTGGCCGAGGTCACCGGCAGCCAGCAGGTCGTCATCGCCCCGAACCGGCGCAGCACCCGGCTGAAGCTGCCCGGGCTCTAAGCCGCGCCCCAGCCGATGCTCTACCTGCACATCGGCTTCCACAAGGCGGGCTCAACCACGCTTCAGGCCTTCCTGAAGGCCAACACAGCGCAGTTCGCGGGGGCGGGCCTCCTCTATCCCGACATCGGCCGTGAGGCCCACCACGACGCACACCACGCGCTGGCGGCCTCGCTCAGACCCGTGCGGGCCGACAGCGAGCAGACGGCGCGGCTTTGGAGCGACCTGCGGGAGCTAGCGCTCGGCCATCCCGGTGACGTGGCGATCTCCAGCGAGGGTCTGGACGCTGTCGATCCCGCCCCCCTGGGCCGGCTGATCGAAGGCGTGCCGGTGAAGGTGATCTGCTACCTGCGCGAGCTGCCCGGGCGGGTGGTGTCGATCTATAACCAGGCCACCAAGAACGGGAACAGCACGGTCGGTTTCGACCGTTTCTTCAAGCGCGAGCTCCGCCGTCTTCGCACCCCCTCCGCGCCCCGGCTGAAGGCGTATGCGGAGCTGTTCGGCCCCGAAAACGTCCGCGTCCGCTCGCTCGACGCGGCCGTGCTGGAGGGGGGCGAGCTGACCGCCGACTTCCTCGCCGCCCTTGGCTTGGGCGCGGACGCCGCCTCGCGCCTCCAGTTGGAAACAGTGGCGCCGGAGAATCGCTCGGCCGGGTGGCGCACCGTCGAGATCCTCCGCTCGCTCAACGCCGACGCCGATTGGCTCGACCCGGCCGAGGCCGAGATCGACGCCGACAACCCCGCCTCCGTATTCGGCGCCCTGATGCGGGCGGCGATGGCGGCGGAGGCGCGACTCGGCTGGGACGAGCGCGGCCGCTACCTCTCGGCCGAGCAGATCGAGCGCGGCGTGGCCGCCCACAACGCCGACGTGGCCGAGGTCGAGGCCTTGGGCCTCGACGCGCGGCTCACCCGCATCTCGGCCGCCGACTACCGGCCGCGCGAGTTCCTGCCCGACATCTCCCTCTTGAGCGCCAAGGAGACCTCCGCCTTTTATCGCGAGATGGTTCGCGACCTGGGCGCCCAGATCATGGCCAAGCCCTGGCGCAAGGTCTTCGCCGGCCTGGCCGAACCGCCCCCTCCCGACCCGGAGCGGCAGGCGCGGCGGGACATCCGCTCCGGCCGCCGCGGCTGAGGATCACGGCGGATGGTGCTAAACTCACTCTTTTCGAGTCGCGCCATGCCGATCCGCCGCCTGCCGCCTGAGACCGTCAACCGCATCGCCGCCGGCGAGGTGGTGGAGCGCCCGGCCAGCGCGGTGAAGGAGCTGGTCGAGAACGCGCTCGACGCCGGCGCCTCCCGCGTCGAAGTCCAGGCGGATGGAGGCGGTCTCGCCCGCATCCTCGTCGCCGACGACGGCTGCGGCATGGGCCCGGACGAGCTGCCGCTGGCGGTGGAGCGGCACGCCACCTCCAAGCTGCGGCCGGACGAGGCGGGCGAATGGGACCTGCTGCACATCTCCACGCTGGGGTTTCGCGGGGAGGCCCTGCCGTCGATCGGCTCGGTCGCGCGGCTGGCGCTGACCGCCCGCGCCAGGGGCGGCGAGGCGCACCTGATCGCGGTGGAAGGCGGGGCGGTGAGCCGCCCGCAGCCCTCGCCCTTCGCCGGCGAGCATGGCGCGCGGGTGGAGGTGCGCGACCTGTTCTTCGCCACGCCCGCGCGGCTGAAGTTCATGAAGAGCGAGCGAGCTGAGTGCATGGCCATCGCCGACGAGGTGAAGCGCCAGGCCATGGCGCATGAGGCGGTGGCTTTCGCGCTGGATCTCGATGGCCGCAAGGCGCTGCGGCTGCACGCCGAGCACCCGGGCTCCGAGGGGCGGCTGAAACGGCTGGCGGCGGTGATGGGGCGGGAGTTCGAGGACAACGCGCTGTTGATCGAACACGAGCGCGAGGGCGTGCGGCTCAGCGGCTACACGGGGCTGCCCACCTATTCGCGCGGCTCGTCTTCGCACCAATACCTGTTCGTCAATGGCCGGCCGGTGCGCGACCGGCTGCTGCAAGGGGCGCTGCGCGGCGCCTACGCCGATTTCCTGGCGCGCGACCGCCACCCAATGGCGGCGTTATTCCTGGAACTCGACCCGCGCGAGGTGGACGTCAACGTCCATCCAGCCAAGGCCGAAGTGCGTTTCCGCGACCCGGCGCTGATCCGCGGCCTGATCGTCGGAGGGCTTCGTCATGCGCTGGCGGGCGCCGGCCACCGCGCCGCCACCACCACCGCCGGCCAAGCGCTGGCCGGGTTCAGGCCCGCCGCCGCGCCGTCATGGAGCCCTGCGGCCTGGCGAACCGGCGGTCCCCCGGCCTTGGCCTATGCCGCTCAGGCGGCCGCGGCGCTGCCTGGCGTGGCGGAGGCGTCGGCGCGCTTCGAAGTGGTGGACAAGGAGGACGTGGAAAGGCGGGACAACACGGGACAAACCGTGGTCGATCCGCTGGACTTTCCGCTCGGGGCGGCGCGGGCGCAGGTGCACGAGACCTACATCGTCGCCCAGACCCGCGACGGTATCGTGGTCGTCGACCAGCACGCAGCGCACGAGCGGCTGGTCTACGAGCGGATGAAGGCGGAGATGGCCGGCGGCGCCGTCTCCCGCCAGACGCTGCTGATGCCCGAGGTCGTTTCGCTCGACCCCTCCGAGGCCGAGCGGGTCGCGGGCCGCGCCGCCGAACTCGGCGAACTGGGCCTGGTGCTGGAGCCGTTCGGGCCGGGCGCGGTCCTGGTGCGCGAGACCCCTGCGCTGCTCGGCGACTGCGACGTGCAGGGGCTGGTGCGCGACATCGCCGACGACTTGGCCGAGAACGGCGCCCCGTTGGCGCTGAAGGAGCGGCTGGCGGCGATCTGCGGGACCATGGCGTGCCACGGCAGCGTGCGGGCGGGGCGGCGCCTCACCGCCGCCGAGATGAACGCCCTGCTGCGCCAGATGGAGGCCACGCCGCACTCCGGCCAATGCAACCACGGCCGCCCCACCTACGTGGAACTCAAGCTCTCCGACATCGAACGGCTGTTCGGCCGGCGCTAGCCCAGCTCCAGCTCCGCCCGCGAGGCCTGCGCCAACACCTGAGCCTTGGGCGTGATCTTTTCCGGCGCCTGAGGGGCGGGGAACAGGGCGATCAGGCGGTCGACCTGCGGCTTGGCGGCCTTGGCGCGCGGATCCGCCGCCTTGGCCAGGAGGTCCTGCGCCGACAGCGCCGCCCCGAGCGCGTGCTGGTATTCGATGGCGTCCACCACGCCCTCGTGCTCGACGTTGCCGTAGAGGCCGGAGGCGATGCTCACCAGGCCGCGCGCCACCGCCGCCGGGTCGCCGCCGGCCTTGGCCTGGAGCCGGTCGAGTTCGGCGATAGCGGCTTTGAGCTCGGCGGGCGCGCCGGTCTGCGCCGCCTTGCGCAGCACCGCCTCGTTCGCGCCCAGCCGCTGGAACACCGCCTTTTCCGTGTCGTAGGCTTCGAGCAGCCCCTGGCCGGCCAGGGCCGCGGCCGCGTCGGCGCCCTCGGTCTGGCGCTGGGCGATCAGGAAGAAGCCTTTCAGCTGCGCCACATGCAGCGCCGGCTTGCTCGCGGCAGGCGTGGCGGCGTAGGCGCCGGCCGCTCCGGCCTCGCCGCCTTCGCCGCCCGCGCCCTCGCCGCCTTCGCCCGCGGCCTCGGCTGGCGCGGAGGATGCGGCGGCGGCCTCGCCGCCCTCCCCCGCTGCGCTCTTGCCGCCGCCTTCGCCGCCGCAAGCGGCGAGCAGCAGGGCGGCGGAGGCGGAGGTCCACAGCAGGGGGCGGAATTCAATCATCTAGCGGCTCCAATCCAACGCCGGTGAACCACGCGGCGCCGCTAGTTGCAAGTCGTTCGCAAAAATGGGACGCACCCGCCATGCTGATGATCGAGGGCGTGCTGGCGGCGGAGGACCTGGAGCGGGTGCGCGCGGGCCTGGCCCAGGCGCCGTTCCGCGACGGCCGCGCCACCGCCGGGGGCGAAGCGCGCAAGGTGAAGGCGAACCGGCAGGCGCTCGGGTCCGACGGGACGGTCGGCGCGCTGGCGCGTTTCGTTGCCCAGGCGCTGGCTCGAAACGAACTGCTCCAGCTCTACGCGCGTCCCGCGAAGTGCTCGCCGGTGATGTTCAACCGTTACGGCCCGGGCGAGCGCTACGGTTTGCATACCGACGACGCCTTCATGGCCGAGGGCGAGGAGCGGCTTCGGACCGACCTATCCTTCACCTTGTTCCTCTCTGAACCCGACAGCTATGACGGCGGCGAGCTGGTGGTGATCGGCAGCGAGGGCGAGCGCGCGGTCAAGCTCCCCGCAGGGTCGCTGATCCTCTATCCCACCGGCGCGCTGCACCGGGTGGCGGAGGTGACGGCGGGCGAGCGGCTGGCCGCGGTCGGCTGGATCCAGAGCCTCCTGCGGCGTTCCGATCAGCGCGAGCTGCTGTTCGACCTCGCCCGGCTGCGGCGGGCGGTCGGCGCGGGCGAGAGCCGCCTGCTGCTCGACAAGTCGCTCGGCGCCCTGCTGCGGATGTGGGGCGAGGGCTGACGGCGCTCAAGCGGCGTCGTGCAGGATGATCCCCAGGGTGCGGCGGCGGCCGGCGCGCACCTCCGAGACGCCGTGGCGCAGCGGGCGGCGGTGGACGCCGCGCGAGCCCTGCGCGGGCCGCTCGCGCACCGCGAAGATCACCGCCTCGCCCTGGCGCAGGGGGATAACGTGGGGCCGCGACTGCTGGCGCGGGCGCTGCTCGACCAGCACGAACTCGCCGCCCTCGAAATCGCGGCCGGGCTCGTCCAGCAGCACCGCCATCTGCAGCGGGAAGACATGCTCGCCGTAGAGGTCCTGGTGCAGGCAGTTGTAGTCGCCGGGGCCGTAGCGAAGCATTAGCGGCGTCGGCCGCGTCTGCCCCGCCGCGTGGCAGCGTACGAGCCACTCGCGCAGCGAGAGCGGGAACCGCCGGTCCTCCCCCAGCCGCTCGGCCCAGGCGTTCGCTGCCGGCGCCAGGCGCTGGTAGAGGCCGTCGCGCAGGTCCTGCACCAACTCCGGCAGCGGATAGGCGAAGTAGCGGTACTCCCCCTGGCCGTAGCCGTGCCGCGCCATCACCACGCGCGAGCGGAATCGCGCCTCGTCCTCGTACAGGTCAGCGACCATGGCGCAGGTTTCGGGCGAAAGCAGCGGCCCGGTCAGCGCCCAGCCGCGGGCGTCGAGTTCGCCAATGATCCGCGCCCAGTCCAGCCGGTTCAGCGCTGTCACCGCGCCGCCGCCTCGTCGGGCCTGCAGCGCATGCAGGCGCGGTAGCCGGCCGCGCGCGCGGCCTCCACGCTGTCGAACCACGTGACGTTCTTGCGCAGCGGCCGACCCGGACAGCTTGGCCGGCAGTAGACGCCGGTGGTCTTCACCGCGGTCCAGAAGCGGCCGTCGGCGGCGCGCTCGCGCCTTTGGCCGGCGGCCCAGCGTTCGTCGTCGGTGGCGTAGGCGGAGAGGGTCATGGGCTTGCTCCTTGAGCCGGGCGGAGTCTGCCCCTCGGGGGAGGCGGCGTCATTCCGAAGCTTGCGGCTCTAGTGGCTCGCCATGGTGCTGGGATCGCGCAGGACGGCGCCGGTCAGGTGGGCGTCTTTGGCGCGGCTCGGCAGCTGCCAAGCCGCGAGCGCCGCCACATACCAGGTCTGGCGCGGGTGGAACCAGGGCAGGGCGCGACCGACCAGGCCGGCTTCGCCGATCAGGTCCAGCACGTGCTGGGGGCGGTAATCGACGCAGGAGGGATAGACCCATCCCGCGTCGCCCTGGGTCGGCTGTCCCGGCCATTCGTGCACGAAGGTGCAGGCGATCAGGCCGGTAGGTTTAAGCACGTGGCCGAACCGGACCAGCACCCGCAGGGCGAGGTCACGGGCGGTGTGCGACAGGATCGACTGGGCGAGGATGAAGTCGAACCGCTTGCCGAAGCCGTCCACCCGGAAGTCGTCGTTGTGCAGGAACACCGGCCGCTTGATGCGGATCTGGTCCGCCCCGACCTCGCGCGCGACCGCGTCCTCGATCAGCCAGCGGTTCGGCTCCACGCCGTGGTAGCGGCCGGGGTTGAGGTAGGGGATGAACAGCCGCCCCGCCCGGAGCGAGCCGCAGCCGAAGTCGAGCAGGTCGTGGTGCTCGCGCAGCCCCAGCGCGCACAGCAGCCGGAACTGCGAAGCGCCCATCAGGTCATAGTCGGTCGGAGGGCCCACATAGGCGGTGTAGTGCTCGTCGCCCGGCGCCAGCGCCCTGGCCTTCTTCCGGCTCAGCCGCCGTGTGGACTGGGCCTCGTCGTCTCGATCATCCCCGTCCACCGGCCCTCCGCCTCAGCGATGCGCGCAGCACCTCCACCGGCGGGTCGGTCTCCGCCAGCACGGCGTCCTTAATGGCGCGCGGTTCGCCAAACAGATGGCCCTGGCCGTAGGCGATGTCGAGTTCCAGGATGTCGATTACCTGCCGCTCGCTCTCCACCTTCTCCGCGATCACCTCGGCGCCGTAGCGCCGGGTCAGGGCTGCGAAGTCGCCGGCGTAGATGTCCTTGAGCGCGCGGGGGCGCTCGGCCTCGGGGTTCAGCAGCTGGTCCAGCAGCACCTCGGCGGAAATCTTCAGAAAGCTGACGTCGGCGCGCTGCAGCTCGCGGAAGTCGAGGTCGAGGGTGGAGATCTTGTCGATGGAGAAGCGGAAGCCGAGGTCGGCGAGCTTGGCCATGTTGCGCGCCTCGACCGGGCCGCGCGCCTCGAACGCCGCCTGGCCGAGCTCGAAGATCAGCCCGCCGGCCATGTCCTTGTTCTCGGCGAGGAAGTCGAGGAACTGAGGGAAAAACACCTCGTCGCGCAGCGAGGTGAGCGAGACATTGCAGAAGATGCCGACCTTGCGGTCCTGACGGGCCAGCCGGCGCACGATCTGGACACAGCGGAACAGTAGCAGGTTGTCGATGGCGCTGACCAGCCCCTCGGGCTCCGCCACAAGCAGGTATTGGGCCGGCATCAGCACCCGGCCTTCCGCGTCGCGCAGGCGGGAGAAGCCTTCGTAGAAGACCGTGCGCCGCTGGGGCAGGCCCACGACCGGCTGCAGGTAGAGATCGACCCGGTTCTCGGCCAAGGCCTCGCGCACGGTAGCCAGCAGCCGGGCCGATTCGCCTTCGTCGGGGCGGGAGGGCTGGCCATGCTGGGGCTGCGGCGCGGCCAGCCGCTGCTCAAGGCTCTGGCTCATCCGCTGGACCAGGCCCTCCAGGATGCGGACCTCGCCGGTTAGCTCCTCCGAGGCGTGCACCGCGCCGTCCTCCACGGTGCGGGTGAGGAGCTCCAGCTTGCCTTCGATGCGGCCGAGAACCGCGGCCGCCTCCGCCTGGGCCTCCCGCAAACGGCCGACCTCCTCCGTGACCGCCCGCTGCTCCCGATTGCGTCCGGTCAGGCCCTGGAGGCCGAGCGACAGGGCCAGCCCCGCCGCCATTCCCGCCGCCGCGGCCGCCGCCGCGCCGCCGCCGACGCGCCATATCAACAGCGCGATGGTGACGGCCAGCACGATCGAGGCGGCTCCAGCGAGCCCTTGGGTCAGTCTGCGCATGGGCCCTCAGCCCCTCGAATCGAGAGGTAGTATCGACCGGTTAACGAGTCGCGTCACCCTCGCGCCGTTGCCCACTTGCCACAGCTTGGCCGTTGACCCCGCGCCGGGGGAACGGTGATATGGCTGCTGACTCGGTAGCGAGTGAAGAGGGGCATTCCAATGACCAGGAAACGTGCGGCTCTGCTGTTGAGCGTGGCGGCGGCGGCGATGACGGCGGCCTCGGCCGCGCCGGCCTGGGCGCAGGAGGAGTCCGGCGCGACCCAGGTGGAAGAAGTGATCGTGACGGCGACCAAGCGGGCCGAGACCATCCAGGACGTCCCCTTCTCGATTAACGCCCAGACCCAGGAGGACATCCAGAGGACCGGCGCGGTGACCATCGAGGACCTGTCGCGCAACGTCGCGGGCCTGTCGGTCCAGAACCTCGGCCCCGGGCAGAGCCAGGTGTCGGTGCGCGGCGTCTCGGCCGGCCAGGTCGTGCGCGACCAGCCGGGCGTGAAGGAGCAGGTCGGCATCTACCTCGACGAGTCGGTGATCTCGCTGTCGCTGTTCACGCCGGACATCGACCTGTTCGACCTCAACCGCGTGGAGACCCTCCGCGGACCGCAGGGGACCCTGTTCGGCTCGGGCTCGGTCGGCGGCACCATCCGCTACATCACCAACCAGCCGAAGCTGGGCGTGTACGAGGGCCAGGTGGAGGCCAACGCCAATGTGGTCGAGGAGGACGACCTCGGCGGCTGGCTCAAGGGCGCCGTGAACGTGCCGATCGGCGACACGGCAGCGCTGCGTCTGGTCGGCTACCACACCGTGTATGCCGGCTTCATCGACGCCCTACGCGAGGACGGCACGGTGGACGACAACGTCAACGACGGCAGCCGCACGGGCGTGCGCGCCTCGTTGCTGTTCCAGCCGACCGATAATATCAGCATCACCCCGCGCGTCGTCTACCAGCAGGTGCGCGCCGGCGGCTTCAACCGGCAGGAGGTGTTCAACCTCTTCGCCAACCCGTTCACCACCACCCGCCCGGCGGTGAGCTTCGGCGAGCGCGAGCAGTTCCTGCTGCTGGACGAGGAGTTCAAGGACGACTTCCTGCTGGCCGACCTGACCGCCTCGTTCGACCTCGGCTGGGTTAACCTGACCTCGATCACCACCTTCATCGACCGCGACATCCTGGTCAGCCGCGACGCCAGCGCCTTGACCGGCAGCGTCTCGGTAGACCTCGGCTTCCCGGGCGCCGCGGTGCTGCTGCCCTCGAACCTGCGCGACACCACCAAGCTGAGGCAGTTCACCCAGGAGGCCCGCCTGGCCTCCACCGGCGAAGGGCCGTTCCAGTGGCTGGTCGGCGTGTTCTACTCGAACGTCGACCGCACCTATAACCAGCGGCTGCCCACCCCAGGCTACGACGCCTACACCGACCTTGTCTTGGGGGCCGGCACCTCGGCCGCGGTGGCCAACGGCTTCCCCGCCGATTCGCCCTACAACTCCTTCCTGCCCTACGACATCCAGCAATGGGCGGTGTTCGGCGAGGCCAGCTACCAAATCGGCAAGCTGACCCTGACCGCGGGCGGCCGCTTCTACGACTTCGAGGAAGAGCGTCAGTTCAAGTCGGGCGGCCTGTTCTCCAACGGCGACAACCGCACCGACAAGACCGCGTCGGACGGCTTCACCCCCCGCGTGCTGGTCAGCTACGAGGCGACCGAGAACATCACCTTCAACGCCCAGGCCTCCCAGGGCTTCCGGCTCGGCGGCGTCAACGACCCGCTGAACCTGCCGCTCTGCACGCCCGAGGACGAGGCGATCTTCGGGAGCTTCCAGGACTATGACGACGAGACGCTGTGGAACTACGAAGGCGGGATGAAGTCGCGGTTCGGTCCGCTGACCTTCAACGGCGCGGTCTACTACACCGCCATCAAGAACCTGCAGGTGACGCTGGACGCCGGCTCGTGCTCTTCGCGGATCGTGTTCAACGTGCCCGAGGCGCACACCGTCGGGGCCGAGGCGGAAATCACCCTGCGGCTGGCCGAGGGCCTGGACCTGGGGGCTTCGCTGAGCGTGGTGGAGGCCGAGTTCGACTCCACCGTGCGGGCCGGCAACGGCGACGTGATCGGCGGCATCCGCGAGGGCAACCGGCTGCCGTCGGTGCCCGAGCTGCAGCTGGCGGTCAACGCCGCCTACACCCGCAGGCTCACCGACACGATGAGCGGCGTCTTCACCGCCTCGTACCAGCACATCGGCAGCCGCTTCACCCAGCCGAGCGACCAGGAGAATAACCCGCGCTCGTTCGTCTCCGGCCTGCCGTTCGGCGGCGCGACCGGCAAGGAAGCCACGGTCGTGGACCTGGAGCTGCCCAGCTACAACCTGGTCAACCTCAGCGCTGGGCTGCAGATGGACAACGGGACCGACGTGATCGTCTACGCCAACAACGTGTTCGACGAGAACCCGCTGCTGTCCTTCGACCGCGAGCGGGGCGGCCGCGCCCGGTTGGGCTTCCAGGTGGGTCAACCGCGCACCATCGGGGTGACGCTGCGCAAGACGTTCTGAGGCCGCCCACCCCCGACGGTGTGTGGCTTGACGCCGCCGGGGGCATGGGAGGAGACGAGCACGTGGTCTCGAGCACGCGCAGGCAGGTGATGGAAGGCGGGCTGAGCGCTGGAGCGGCGAGCGTCGCCAAGCCGCTCGCGGGCGCCGCAACCTACGACGTGGCCGTGGTCGGGGCGGGGGTTTTCGGGACCTGGACCGCCTGGCGGCTGCAACAGGCGGGCAAGCGGGTGGCGCTGATCGACGCCTGGGGGCCGGCGCACGCGCGCGCTTCCTCGGGCGGGGAATCGCGCCTGACCCGCACCGCCTACGGCGCCGACGAGGTCTACAGCCGCTGGGCCTGGGAGTCGCTGAAGGACTGGAAGCGGCTGTCGGCCGAAGCGGGGCTGCCGCTGTTCCACGAAACCGGCGTGCTGTTCTTCTTCGGCCGCGAGGAACCGTACGTGCGCCAGACGCTGGAGGTCCACCGGCGGCTGAAGCTGCCCACCGAAACCCTGGACCGCGCGGAGATGGCGCGGCGGTTCCCGCAGATCGACTTCAGCGGCGTCGAGATCGGCATCTACGAGCCGCGGCTGGGCGCGCTGATGGCGCGGCGCGCGGTGCAGACGCTGAAGGAACGGTTCGTGCGCGGGGGCGGGACGTACCTGCAGGCCGCGGTCCTGCCGCCGCCGGAGGGCGCGGCGCTCACGGCGATCGAAACCACGGCGGGCTCCGTGGCGGCTGGCCAGTTCTGCTTCGCCTGCGGACCCTGGCTGCCCAAGCTGTTCCCGGGCCTGCTGGCCGGCCGCATCTTCCCGACGCGCCAGGAGGTGTTCTTCTTCGCTCCCAAGGCCGGCGACCGGCGCTTTGAGCCGGGGCGGCTGCCCGGCTGGGCCGACTTCAACGAAGGCGACATCTTCTACGGCTTCCCCGACCTGGAGGCCCGCGGCTTCAAGATCGCCCACGACCAGCACGGCCCGCCGATGGATCCCGACACGGGCGACCGCACCCCCTCCCCCGCCGCGCTGGCCGAGGCGCGCGCCTACATGCGCCGTCGCTTCCCCGCGCTGGCTAAACGGCCGCTGAACGAGGCGCGCGTCTGCCAGTACGAGAACAGCTCCAACGGCGATTTCCTGATCGACCGCCACCCGCGCTGGTCCAACGTGGTGCTGCTGGGCGCCGGCTCCGGCCACGGCTTCAAGCACGGCCCCGCCGTGGGCTCCGCCGCCGCCGGCCTGCTGCTCGACCCGAGCCGCCCGGCCGAGGCCCGCTTCTCCCTGGCCACCAAGGCCGTGCGCCAGGACCGCGCGGTGCACTAGCCGGCGAAGCGCCGCACGGGCAGCCCCGTCAGCCCCAGCCCCCGCACGGCGAACAGCGCGCCCGACAACGGCGCCGCCGCCAGCTCCGCCTCGCCCAGCCCGACCCGCGCGCTGGTGACGTAGAGCACGTCGAGCGCATCGCCGCCGAAGCAGGCGCTGGTCACCTGAGGCGCCGGGACGTCCAACGTGCGTTCGGCGGTCCCATCCTCTAGGTACCGGGTCAGCCGCCCGGCCCCCCAGGCGGCGTTCCACAGGCCGCCCCCCGCATCGAGGGTGAAGCCGTCGGGATGGCCCTCGCCCTCGGCCAGCTGACGGAACAGGCGCGGGTTCTGGGCACGGCCCGTTTCCATGTCGAAGCCGTAGGCGTGGATCGCGCCCTTGCCGCTGTCAGCGAAGTACATGGTGCGCCCGTCGAGGCTCCACTCCGGCCCGTTGGTGACCACGAAGCCCGCGTCGAAGCGGGTCAGCGTCAGGTCCGGGTCGAGCCGGTAGAGGTGCCCGGTCGGCCGCTGCTCCTCGTCGTCCATGGTTCCAGCCCAGAAGCGGCCGCGCGCGTCGCACTTGCCGTCGTTGAGCCGGTTGGTCGGCATGTGCGGCTCGGGGTCGAGCAGCCGCTCGATCGCTCCGGTCGCCGGATCAAAGACGGCAAAGCCGCTCTTGAGCGAGACCAGCAGGGTGTCGGACTTCTCGCGCAAAGCCACCGCCCCCACCCGCTCGGGCATCGGCCAAGTGTCGAGCGCGCCGTCCCCGGGGTCGAAGCAGTGGATCGCCGGCGCCTTGATGTCCACGAACCAGAGCCGTCGGCGCCGGTCGTCCCAAACCGGCCCCTCGCCCAGCAGGCACCTGGCGTCCAGCACGCATTCCACAACCGGCGACATCGGAGGTCTTATCCCTTTTGATCCGAACCGGGTGTTTGGACGAGAGGACGAGGCTTGCAAAGCGCCGCCGACGCCGGTCAGGTCTGGGCATGGATATGGACTCGCTGCGCGCGGCGCTGCTGGCTTGGTACGACGTGAACGCGCGTGAGCTGCCCTGGCGCGTCGGCCCCGCCCGGCGGCGGGCCGGGGTGACACCTGATCCTTACAGGGTGTGGCTGTCCGAGGTGATGCTGCAGCAGACCACCATCCCTCACGCAACCCGCTATTTCCACGACTTCACCCGCCGCTGGCCGGCGGTGCAGGACCTGGCCGGCGCGCCCGAAGCCGAGGTGATGGCCGCCTGGGCGGGCCTGGGCTACTATGCCCGCGCCCGCAACCTGCTCGCCTGCGCCCGTGCGGTGGCGCGCGTGCACGGCGGCCGCTTCCCCGACACCGAAGGGGCCCTGCGCGCGCTGCCGGGCCTAGGCCCCTACACCGCCGCCGCGGTGGCGGCGATCGCCTTTGATCGCCCAGCCAACGTGGTCGACGGCAACGTCGAGCGGGTAACGGCGCGCCTATTCGCGGTGGAGGCGCCGCTCCCTGCCGCCAAGCCGGAACTGCGGCGGCTGGCGGCGACGCTGGTAACGGACCAGCGGCCTGGCGACTGGGCGCAGTCGCTGATGGATCTCGGCGCTACCATCTGCCGCCCGAAGGCGCCGCTGTGCGAGCGCTGTCCTGTCGCAGCGCATTGCGCCGCCCGGGCGTCCAGGGAGCCGGACGCCTATCCCCGAAGGACGGCGAAGGCGGCTCGGCCCCACCGCGCGGGCTGCGTCTACGTGCTGACCAACCGAGGGGCGGTCGCGCTCGTGCGGCGTCCGGACAAGGGACTGCTCGGAGGCATGCTGGGCCTGCCCACGGGCGCGTGGGTGTCAGCGGCTGCCGAGCCCGCCCCGCCGTTAGGGGCCGACTGGATTGCGGCGGGGCGGGTGACCCACGTGTTCACCCATTTCTCCCTGGATCTCGAAGTGCTGAGGGCCGAGGCGGAGACCCGCCTGCCCGCCCATCAGTGGCTGCCTGCGGCCGAAGCCCGGCTCGCCCTGCCCTCGGTATTCCGCAAGGCTCTGGACGTGGGGCTTCAACAGAAAAGTGTCGAAAACGCCGATGCGGGCCCCCTCGTGCGCGAGGCTCTAAGTTCCCGGTCCAGCGCCCGTTAGACCTCGCGAACTTGGCTTTGACGCCGCTGACGAAGCCTGGCGCGCGAGCAAACAACTTCGCCCACTCGTCTTCAGGTCAACAGGCCTCGAACGCCCGCCGCTGCGGACAGACGGGTACGCCGCCGCTCTTCCACCGCCACCAGGCCCACGCCGCCCATGGCCACGAGAGCGCCGGCCACCAATTGCCAGGTCAGCCGGTCGCCGAAGGCCGTCACTCCGATCAGGGCCGTGATCAGGGGCGTGGCCAGCAAATATGGCGTCACGCGCCCGGTCTCGCGCCGCTGCACCAGCCAGAACAAGAGCGCGGAGGCCCCCACGGTCGAGACCAGACCGGCAAAGGCCACGCAGGCCCAGACGAACCAGCTGGCTCGCCGCGCCGCCTCCGGCAGGCCAGGCTCAAGCGTGAACGACAAGGCGAGCAGCACCGGCGCCGCCACAAGCGAGGTGCAGCCTTGGATCTTCAGCGCCCGGACCTCCGGCAGCTTGCGCACCAGCACGGTCGCGAAGGCCCAGAAGCTCGAGGCGATGGCGCCGATCACCACGGCGCCCAGGTCGGCCACCGTGTGCGGGTCCAGCGTCATGATCGCGCAGCCGACGAACGCCAGCGCCACGCCCGCCGCGGCCGACCGGCTCAGCCGCTCTCCGAGGATCAGCCAGGCGAACAGCACGGTGTAGGGCGCCCATAGCTGCAGCGTCACCCCGAACAGGCTGAGGTTCTCGATATGGGCGAAGGCGATGTAGAGCAGGCCGAAGTGCAACGGCCCCGCGCAGATCACCACCGGCAGGAAGATGCGCCAGTTGGGGAACGGCGGCCGGATGAACGGGAACAGCAGGCCGAGCGCCAGCAGGAACCTGACTCCGCCCACGAATAGCGGCGGCAGCGCCTCGGTGGCGAACTTAGCGGCGGCGTTGTTGACGCCCCAGACCACGATGATGGTGACGATCGCCGCCCACTCCAGCGCAGACAGCCGCGAGTCGCTTGGGTGCTCCATCCAGGGCCGTTAGCCGATGGCGGCGGCCCCCGCCACCCCGCCTCAGAACGGGATCTCGTCGTCCAGCGGGAAGTCTTCCTTGGGGCCGGAGGACTGGCTGCGGGGGCCGGGGGTGAAGCCGCCGCCGTAGTCGCCCGAGCCGCCGCCCGCGCCCTCGGCGCGGCCGTCGAGCATGGTCAGCTCGCCCCGGAACTTCTGCAGCACGATCTCGGTGGAGTATTTCTCCTGGCCGGAATTGTCGGTCCATTTGCGCGTCTGGATGGAGCCCTCGACATAGACCTTGGAGCCCTTGCGCAAGTAGCTCTCAGCCACGCGCACCAGGTTGTCGTTGAAGATAACCACCCGGTGCCACTCGGTCTTTTCCTTGCGCTCGCCGGAGCTCTTGTCGCGCCACTGCTCGGAGGTGGCGATGCGCAGGTTGGCGACACGATCGCCCGAGCTCAGGGAGCGGATTTCCGGGTCGGCTCCGAGGTTGCCGATCAGGATCACCTTGTTGACGCTGCCCGCCATCGTCGTCTCTCCCTTTGCGCCCGCGCTCCGGCGGGGCTTCCGATCACCCTAGCGGGCCTTCCGGGCCGCGCCAGCACCAACACTCTAGTTCTCGTTATGTTCTTGTAAGCGCATCGCCCGCGGCAAGGCAAGAGCCTGCCGCGGGCGTGCGTGTAGCTTAACCGATCCCGTGCGCCAGCACCGCGAGCAGCAGCAGCGCCACGATGTTGGTGATCTTGATCATCGGGTTCACGGCCGGGCCGGCGGTGTCCTTGTAGGGGTCGCCGACGGTGTCGCCGGTGACCGCCGCCTTGTGGGCCTCGGAGCCCTTGCCGCCATATTCGCCCTCTTCGATCAGCTTCTTGGCGTTGTCCCAGGCGCCGCCGCCCGAGGTCATCGAGATGGCGACGAACAGGCCGGTGACGATCACGCCCATCAGCATGGCGCCCAGCGCCGCGAAGGCCTCGGCCTTGCCGGCGATCAGGTTGATCACGAAGAACAGCACGATCGGCGAGACGACTGGCAGCAGCGACGGCACGATCATCTCCTTGATCGCCGCCTTGGTCAGGATGTCGACGGCGCGCGCGTAGTCGGGCTTGGCCTTGAATTCCATGATCCCGGGGATCTCGCGGAACTGGCGGCGGACTTCCTCGACCACGGCTCCGGCCGCGCGGCCGACAGCGGTCATCGACATGCCGCCGAACAGGAACGGCAGCAGGCCGCCGAACAGCAGGCCAACCACGACATACGGATTTGAGAGGTCGAAGCGCACCTCGCCCAGGCCGGCGAAGTAGGGGAACTCCGCCCCGTTGGCCGAGAAGTAGCGCAGGTCTGAGGTGTAGGCGGCGAACAGCACCAGGGCGCCCAGACCCGCCGAGCCGATGGCGTAGCCCTTGGTCACCGCCTTGGTGGTGTTGCCGACCGCGTCAAGCGCGTCGGTGGAGACCCGCACTTCCTTGGGCAGCCCCGCCATCTCGGCGATGCCGCCGGCGTTGTCGGTGACCGGGCCGAAGGCGTCGAGCGCCACGATGAAGCCGGCCAGCGACAGCATGGTGGTGGTGGCGATGGCGATGCCGAACAGGCCCGCCAGGATGTAGGTGACGATGATGCCGACGATGATCACCAGCGCCGGCAGGGCGGTGGACTCCAGCGACACGGCCAGGCCCTGGATCACGTTGGTGCCGTGGCCGGCGACGGAGGCCCGGGCCACAGACTTCACCGGGCGGAAGCCGGTGCCGGTGTAGTATTCGGTGATCATCACGATGGCGGCGGTGACCGCCAGGCCCACGACGCCGCACCAGAACAGGTCCATCGCCTCAATGGTGCGCCCGCCCGCCGTGACCGCATCGGGCGCGATGTAGTTCACCACCGCCCAGACCGCCGCGATCGACAGCACGCCGGTGACGATCAGGCCGCGGTAGAGCGCGCCCATGATGTTCTGGCTCTTGCCGAGACGCACGAAAAAGGCGCCGATGATCGAGGTGACGATGCAGACGCCGCAGATGGCCAGGGGCAGCAGCATCATGTTGTCCACGGCGTCGGAGCCGCGGAAGAAGATCGCCGCCAGAACCATGGTGGCCACGGTGGTCACCGCGTAGGTCTCGAACAGGTCGGCGGCCATGCCGGCGCAGTCGCCAACGTTATCGCCGACGTTGTCGGCGATGGTGGCGGGGTTGCGGGGGTCGTCCTCGGGGATTCCGGCCTCGACCTTGCCGACCATGTCGCCGCCGACGTCCGCGCCCTTGGTGAAGATGCCGCCGCCGAGACGGGCGAAGATGGAGATCAGCGAGGCGCCGAAGCCCAGCGCCACCAGGGAGTCGATGACCTCACGGCTGGTAATCTCCAGGCCCATGACTTCAGTTAGGATGAAGAAGTAGCCCGCCACCCCGATCAGGGCGAAGCCAGCCACCAGCATGCCGGTGATCGCGCCCGAGCGGAACGCCAGGCTGAGGCCCCGCGCCAGGCTTTCCGACGCGCCCTGGGCGGTGCGGACGTTGGCGCGCACCGAAATCAGCATGCCGGCGAAGCCCGCCAGACCCGAGAGGATCGCGCCGATGGCGAAGCCGAGCGCAGGCCTCCAGCCGAGCAGCAGGAACACCGCGACCAGGATCACCGCGCCGACCATGGCGATGGTGGTGTACTGGCGGCGCAGGTACGCCTGGGCGCCTTCCTGGATGGCGGCGGCGATCTCGCGCATCCGGTCGGTGCCGGTAGGCGCCTTCATCAGCGATCCGGTCTGGACCACGCCGTAGAGCACCGCCAGCAGGCCCGCGGCGATGACCAGGAGGAGTTGGAGACTCATGTTGCGAAGCGCCCTTCGGGTTTGCGCGGATGGAGGACCGCCGGACGGAGGAACAGGGCGCACCGGCCCGCGCGCGATCTCGCGCCGGCAGGAGCCCCCCGGAAAAAGCGCGCTCCCTTTGCCAAATGCCGCGCCTGTGCGCAACCACGTCCGTTCTCCCGCTCAGGGAGAGGCGCCTAGGGATTGCGCACTTGCCGCTGCGGCTGGGCGCGCAGGACCTGGACGCCGGTGACCGCGCCCCGTCCGGCGATGCGGACCGATTCGGCCAGGATCACCGCGCGCAGCTTCGCCTCGTCCACCTTGTTGTTGTCGCCCGGCGGAGCCAGCCGGGTGCGGTGGGCGGCGCGCACCAGGGCGTCGCGGAAGTAAGGCTCCTTCTCGCGCAGCTTCTCCGCGTCGGCGCCTGGTGAGAGCGTCAGGCGCAGGTTGACATAGACGTAGTTGACCAGCCGCCCCTCAGACACCACCGGCAAGGGCAAGGGCGACATCAGCAGGGTCGGCGCCGCGCCGCTTTTTTCCGCCTTGCCCGAGGCGAAGGCGGGGCCGGAAAGCGCAACTGTTGCGGCGAGAATGGCGTGGCGAAGCATCAGACTGTGATGCCGCAGAACGGTTAGCGTCGCGTTCACCCTCACAGGAGCTCTCGCTTGCCGAGGCTAGCTGTGACGCCAGCCGAGGCGGACAATGGATTGCGGCGCATCTCCGCGGAAGACTTCAAGGCCCTGCCCGGCTTCTACCCTGCCGATCACGGTCAGCGGCGCGTCCGCGGGGGCGGCCCCGATCATCACGTGGGCGTCGCCGGCCGAGGCGGTGCAAACGACTTCGTAGTCGTCGCCCCCAGCCGCCAAGGCGCTCAGGGCGGTCGAGCGGTCCGGCTGCCGCTGGAGCCATCCCGCGGCGGCGGAGGAGAGCGGCAACATCTCGAGGTCCAGCCACAGGGCCACGCCGCTGGCGTCCGCAATGTGGCCGGCGTCGGCGAGCAGGCCGTCCGACACGTCGGTGGCCGCGCCCGCGTGGCGCCGCAGCGCTTCGCGCAGGTTCAGGCGCGGGCGGGGCAGGCGGTAGCGGCCGGCGAGCCGGTCGCGCTCCGCGTCCGGCAGATCATCCAGCTCCCCCCGCGCCGCCAGCAGGCCGAGCCAGCCGTCCCCGATCGTGCCGCTGACCAGGAGGAGGTCGCCCGGTCGCGCGCCGGAGCGCTTCACCGTCCGCCCCTCCGGCGCCCACCCCAGCGCCGCAACCGAGGCGGTGAAGGGACCGGGCGTGGAGGTGGTGTCCCCGCCGAACAGTTTCAGCCCGAACTCCGCCTGGTCCCGGGCGAGGCCCTCGGCGAACCGTTCGCGCACCTGCACGTCCCAGGTCCCGGGCCAGGAGATGGAGAGGAAGTAGCCGTAGGGCTCCGCCGCCTTGGCGGCGAGGTCGGAGAGGTTCACCCGCAGCAGCTTGCGCGCGACAAGGTCAGGCGGATCGCCGGGAAGGAAGTGGACGCCTTCGACGATGGCGTCGGTCGTGACCACCAGCTCATGGCCAGGGCGGCTCGGGATCACCGCGGCGTCGTCGGAGAGGCCGAGGGCCTCGGGCGCGCTCTGGGTCAACGGGCGCAGCACCCTGGCGATGAAGTCGAATTCGTCGAGATTTCCCGGCAGCCTCGCCTCCTCGTCATCCTGAGGAGCCCGCGTCAGCGGGCGTCTCGAAGGACGCACAGGCGGTGGCGCGTGGTTCGAGACGCGGCGCATTCGCGCCGCTCCTCACCATGACGAAAATTATTGGTCGGCAGAAGGGCTAAGGCCGCACGTCCCGCGCAACCACGTCGAGCGCGGCGTTGACGAAGCCGGGTTCGGGGCCGTCGAAGAAGGCGTTCGCGATCTCGACGTATTCGTCGATGGCCACTTCGGCCGGCGTGTCCAGGCGCATCAGCTCGAAGGCCGCCGCGCGCAGGGTGGCGCGCAGGGTGGCGTCGATGCGTTCGAGCTTCCAGCCTTGGGCCAGGCGGCGGGCGACGGCGCGGTCCACCTCGGCCTGATCGGTCACGACCCCCCGGACCAACTCGGCGAAGAAGGCTTCGTCGGCGTGGGCCATTGGGGCGCCTTCGAGGTCGCGCTCGAAGCGATGCTCGGCGAATTCGCGGATCACCTGTTCGACGCCGGCGCCCGACAACTCCATCTGATACAGCGCCTGCACGGCGGCGAAACGGGCGACGGTGCGGGCGCGGCGGCCGGCGGAGGTGAGCGGACGCTCGGCCTGCTTGGCCTCGCCGGCCGCCTGCAGCTGCTCGAACGCCTCGGAGAGGGAGCGGGCCTCGGTCAACGCAGGCCTCCGAGCAGGCGGCGGCGCAGGGCGATCATGTCCAGGCAGGCGCGGGCGGCCGCGCCGCCCTTGTCGCCTTCGGAGACGCGGGCGCGGGCCCAAGCCTGAGGGTCGTCCTCGACGGTGAGAATCCCGTTGCCGATGGCGAGCTTGCAGCTGACCGACAAGTCCATCAGGCCCCGCGCGGATTCGTTCGCCACGATATCGAAATGGTGGGTCTCGCCGCGGATCACGCAGCCCAGCGCTACGTAGCCGTCAAAGGCGACGCCGGCGGCGCGGTGGCCGGCGTCCTCGGCGAAGGCGATGGCGGCGGGGATCTCCAGCGCGCCCGGCACGCTGACCGTCTCGCAGTCGGCGCCGTAGGCGGTCAGCGCGTCGGTGGCGCCGCGGAGCAGTTCGTCGGCGAGGTCGCCATAGAAGCGGGCCTCGACGATCAGCACCCGCACCCGGTCCTCGATCACGCGCGGCCCTCCGGCACGGGGCGGAAGTCGAGGATGCGCAAGCCGTAGCCCTCCAGCCCCGCCGGATGGATCGGGCGGGCGGTGAGCAGCACCATGTCGCGCACGCCCAAGTCGAGCAGGATCTGGGCGCCGACGCCGTAGTCCCTGAGCGCACGGCCGTGCGGGTCGGGCGCGGCTCCGCCGAAGCGCTCGGAGACGCCGCTGGGGTTAAGATCGCGGATGAACACGACCACCCCGCCTTCGGGATTACCGGCGATGGCGCGCAGGGCGGCGGCGGCGTAGTCGCGCCGGGAGTCGGCGCGGCCGAGGATGTCGGCGGTGATGTCGATCTGGTGCATGCGGACCAGGGTCGGGCGGTCGGGGTCGATGCGGCCTTTGACCAGCGCGATGTGCTCGGCGCCGTCGATGGTGTTGCGGTAGACCACCATGCGGAACTCGCCGCCATGGGCGCTCTCGAACGGGCGCTCCAGCACGCGCTCGACGTAGCGCTCGGTGCGGCGGCGGTAGGCGATCAGGTCGGCGATGGCGCCGATCTTCAGGCCGTGCAGCTGGGCGAAGGCGATCAGGTCGGGCAGGCGCGCCATCGAGCCGTCGTCGTTCATCACCTCGCAGATCACCCCGGCGGGGTAGAGGCCCGCCAGCCGGGAGATGTCGACGGCCGCCTCGGTGTGGCCGGCGCGGACCAGCACGCCCCCCTCGCGCGCCACCAAGGGGAAGACGTGGCCCGGGGAGACGATGTCGTCGGGGCCCCTGGTGGGGTCGATGGCCACCGAGACGGTGCGGGCGCGGTCATGGGCGGAGATGCCGGTGGTCACGCCCTCGCGCGCCTCGATCGAGACGGTGAAGGCGGTGCGGTGGGCCTCGCGGTTCTCGGCGGCCATGGGGGGCAGGCGCAGCTGGCGGGCGCGGTCTCCGGTGATGGCGAGGCAGATCAGGCCACGCGCGTGCTTGGCCATGAAGTTGATCTGCTCGGGCGTGGCCATCTGGG
Source organism: Caulobacteraceae bacterium (assembly GCA_036388855.1). Taxonomy (GTDB): domain Bacteria; phylum Pseudomonadota; class Alphaproteobacteria; order Caulobacterales; family Caulobacteraceae; genus DASVRA01. The sequence continues at coordinate 58,313 of DASVRA010000023.1, forward strand.
CGGGGATGATGACGTCGCCCTCGTTCTCCCGCTCCTCGGCGTCCACGAGGACGTAGGGGCGGCCCTCGCGCGCGTCCTCGATCACGTCCTCGATCGGGCTGATCGGGTCGTCGTGGGCGCGGTCGTTGGCGACGATGAGGCTAGGCTGCTGTTTCATTCCACCGGGCGGCATAGCGCGCCAGCACGTCGATTTCGAGGTTCACGTGGGCGCCGGGGGCAAGATCGCCAAGGGTGGTGATGGCGAGGGTGTGGGGAATGACGTTGACGCCGAAGGTATCGGCCTCGACCTCGTTGACCGTGAGGGAGACGCCGTCGAGGGTGATCGAGCCCTTGGGAGCGATGAAGCGGTGCAGCGGCGCCGGAGCGCGGATGCGGATGCGGCGAGAGCCGTCCTCGGGGGTGACGGCGGTGACTTCTCCGACGCCGTCGACGTGGCCGAGGACCATGTGCCCGCCGAGTTCCTCGCCGAGCTTCAGGGGGCGCTCGAGGTTTATCCGCGTTCCTTCGCTCCAGTCGCCAAGCGTGCTCTTCGACAGAGTCTCGCCCGACACCTCCACCGTGAAGCAGCCAGGCCCCGTCTCAACCACCGTCAGGCAGCAGCCGGAATGGGCGACGGAGGCGCCGATGGGAATGGAGGAGGTGTCGTAGGCGGTCTCGATCTCAAGGCGCCGCGCGTGGGGCAGTTGCGCCACACCCCGCACCCGCCCGACGTCGTTTACGATCCCAGTGAACATCAGGGGCGCTCGTACCGCTCCCAAAGATCGTCGCCGAGGGCTGTGACGGAGGTCCGGCGGAACCGCGGCGCGTCGGCCAGCTCGGCCAACGCCAGGGCGCCGACGCAGGGGCGGCCTTCGCCGCCGAGAACGAGCGGGGCGCGGAACCATTCCAGGCGGTCGACGAGGCCGCAGCGGATGAAGCTGGCCGCCACCTGGCCGCCGCCTTCGACGAACAGGCGCTGGAGGCCGAGGCCGGACAGCGCCCGCATCGTGGCGTGCAGGTCGGGCCGTTCGCCTGCCGGCTGCACCTGAACCATTTGCACGCCCGCCGCCTCAAGCTCCTCCTGCGGCGGCCCCACGCTCACTACCACCGTCGGCGTCTCCCGCGCTGTCCGCACGAGTTTGGAGTCCAGGGGCAGGCGCTGACGGCTGTCGAGGACGACGCGCGCCGGGTGCGTGGTTCGAGACGCGCCCGATGGGCGCTCCTCACCATGACGAAGTGGGGTGCGGCCGCTCCCCTTCTCGTCATCCTGAGAAGCGGCGAAGCCGCGTCTCGAAGGACGCACCGTCAGCTCCGGGTCATCAGCAAGAGCGGTTTCGATGCCGATCACCACCGCGTCGTGTTCGGCCCGCAAGCGGTGAACCTGCTCGCGCGCGGCCTCGCCGGTGATCCAGCGGCTCTCTCCCCCAGCGGTGGCGATGCGGCCGTCGAGCGAGGTGGCCAGCTTGAGCGTGACGCTCATTCCTCGCTCAGTTGCTTGGCCAGGTCGGCGAACTGGGAGGTTTCGCGGAAGTCCTTCCACACCGAGGCGTAGCGGATGTAGCCGATCTCATCGAGTTCCTTGAGCCCGTCCATCACCTTCTCGCCGACGACCTGGGAGGGGATCTCGGTTTCGCCCATGCTTTCGAGCTGGCGCACGATGCCAGAGACCATCTTCTCCACCCGCTCGGGATCGACTGGCCGCTTGCGCAGCGCGATCTGGACCGAGCGCATCAGCTTGTCGCGGTCGAAGGGGATGCGGCGGCCGGAGCGCTTGACGATCACCAGCTCGCGCAGCTGCACCCGCTCGAAGGTGGTGAAGCGGCCGCCACATTCGGGGCAGTGGCGCCGGCGCCGGATCGCCGCGCCGTCCTCGGACGGGCGCGAGTCCTTCACCTGGCTGTCGGGGCTGGAGCAGAAGGGGCAGCGCACGCGGATTCCTAGGCTTGGCCGTAAATGGGGAAGCGGGCGCAGAGGTCCATGACCTCGCCGCGCACCCGCTCCTCGACCGCGCCGTTGGCCTCGGGGTTGGCGGCGAGGCCGTCGACCACCTCGGCAATCAACTCGCCGATCCGGCGGAACTCGGCGGTCCCGAAGCCGCGCGTGGTTCCCGCGGGGCTGCCTAGGCGAACGCCCGAGGTGATGGTGAAGGGGGCGGTGTCGAAGGGAACGCCGTTCTTGTTGCAGGTGATGTGGGCGCGCTCCAGGCTGGCCTCGGCGGCCTTGCCGGTGACGCCCTTGGGGCGCAGGTCGACCAGCATCAGGTGGCTGTCCGTGCCGCCCGAGACGATGGCCATGCCGTTCTCCACCAGGGCCGCCGCCAGCGCCTGGGCGTTCTCGACCACCTGGCGGGCGTAGGCCTTGAACTCGGGGCGGAGCGCCTCGCCGAAGGCCACCGCCTTGGCGGCGATCACGTGCTCCAGCGGGCCGCCCTGGAGGCCGGGAAAGACGGCGGAGTTGATCTTCTTGCCGAGGTTGGGGTCGTTGGAGAGCACCATGCCGCCGCGCGGACCGCGCAGGGTTTTGTGGGTGGTGGTGGTGACCACATGGGCGTGCGGCAGCGGGCTCGGGTAGACGCCGCCGGCGATCAGGCCGGCGTAGTGGGCCATGTCGACCATCAGGTAGGCGCCGACGCTGTCGGCGATCTCGCGCATGCGCTTGAAGTCGATCACGCGGCTGTAGGCCGAGCCGCCGCCCAGGATCAGCTTGGGCCGCTCGCGCTCGGCGATCTCGGCCATCACATCGTAGTCGATCAGCTGGTCGTCTTCGCGCACCGTGTAGGCGACCGGCTTGAACCACTTGCCCGACTGGTTGGCGGGGCTGCCGTGGGTCAGGTGGCCGCCCGCCGCCAGGTCCATGCCCAGGAAGCTGTCGCCGGGCTGCAGCAGGGCCATGAACACCGCCTGGTTGGCCTGGGCGCCCGAGTGCGGCTGGACGTTGGCAAAGGCGCAGCCGAACAAAACCTTGGCGCGCTCGATGGCCAGGGTCTCGGTCTCGTCGACGTATTCGCAGCCGCCGTAATAGCGCCGGCCGGGGTAGCCTTCCGCGTATTTGTTGGTGAGCACCGACCCCTGCGCCTCCAGCACCGCGCGCGAGACGATGTTTTCCGAAGCGATCAGCTCGATCTGGGTCTGCTGGCGTTCCAACTCGCCGCGAATGCCGGCGAACACCTCTGGATCGGCCTGCTCCAGCCGGCCGGAAAAGAAGCCGCCAGCGCGGATCGCGGATTCGGCGTCTTGCGGCCGCTCAGCGGTCAGGGTCATCGGCGCGGCCTCGTCTCGTTGAAGCGCCTGTTTAGCCGCTAGCGCGCAGGGGGCCAATCACGACCGCCAAAGATGAACGGAAGGAGGAACTTTCCCGCGCACCGCCGGTTGGGAGCCCAACGCCGGAAAACTCTATCAATTGCTAAGCTTGCTGCCTTTGGCGGCGGGCGAACCTAGGCATTTCGCGGAGTGCGCCGATGCCCGACGAGACCTCCGACACCCTGGCCGACGCCCGCCTCCTGCGGCTCAGCGCCGCCATCGCGGCGGCCTACGTCTCCAATCACCCCACCCCGCCTGAACGGATCGGTGAGCTGGTCAACACGGTTCACCGCACGCTGAGGTCCCTGAATGGAAGGGCGCCGCCGCCCCCGGCGGAAAAGCCGAAGCCCGCGGTGCCGATTTCCAAATCCGTGCAGCCCGACCACATCGTCTGCCTGGAGGACGGCAAGCAGCTGAAGATGCTGAAACGCTACCTGCGCGCCCGCTACAACCTCAGCCCGGAGGAATACCGGCGCAAGTGGGGCCTGCCGCCGGATTACCCCATGGTGGCCCCGGCCTACGCCCAACGGCGCTCGGCGTTCGCGCGGGAGCTCGGGCTGGGCAAGGGCGTGCGGCGCAAGAGCTGAGGCGGGAAGAGCCGGCGGGCTGAGGCGCTGCCCTTCCCGCCCCCTTTGCCGGCTCAGCCCTTCAGGGCGGCGCAGGCGCCGGAGAGTTCGGCCTGGAGTTCGCTCTTGCCGTAGCCCGTGGCCTTGTTGGCCTGCATGCGCGCGGCCGACTTGCGGGCGCTCGCCTGCTCCAGGGCGTAGGTGCTGCGGTTGGCGCGGTTGGCCTTGAGCCAGGCGTCGAAGGCCGACGCGTCGCCGCCGCCGAGGTTGGCCGAACTGGCCAGGCCCGCGCAGCGCGCGGCCTTCAGGTACTGGATGTCGGTGGCGCCGCCGGGTTGGGCCATCGCCGCCGAACCGCCGGCCGCCGCAACGAGAAGAGCCGCCATCAGGATACGCATGTCGCTACCTCCACGAGGTGGGTTGAAGACTTGGAGAGGCTGCGGCCGTGACTGAGGGAATCCAAATTAAATACAGGTAAGGCAGGTTAAACTTCAGTCATGATCCGCCGCAGTTCGGCCGCGTTTGTGAACTTCACGTAATATTACACGGCTGCTGTACTTGATCGCCAGCCGCGGCGCGGCGTCTTTCCGCAGACGGGCCTACGCCTTATGTCCGGTCCATGGCCGAAGCCTTCAATGAGCGGAACCTCACCGGCGACAAGGCGGCGCGCTACGCGGAGGCGGCGCGGGAGATCGCGGCGGTGCTGGAGGGCGAGCCGGACCGCACCGCCATGATGGCGACGGTCGCGGCCATGCTGCACCAGAGCTTCGGCCACTATTTCTGGACCGGGTTCTACGTGGCCGATCCGGCCAAGCCGGGCGAACTGGTCGTCGGCCCCTATCAGGGCACGCTGGGCTGCCTGCGCATTCCCTTTGGGCGCGGGGTGTGCGGAACCGCGGCGGCGGAGCGGCGCACGGTGCTGGTGGAGGACGTGGAGGCTTTTCCCGGCCACATCGCCTGCGACAGCCGCTCGCGCAGCGAAATCGTTACGCCGGTGTTCGACGCCACAGGCGCGCTGATCGCCGTGTTCGATGTGGATTCAGAGCAGCCGGCGGCCTTCGACGAGACCGATCGCGCCGGCATCGAAACCATTCTGCGCCAGGTGTTCGGCGCCTAAGCCTTCCTCAACCTGATCGGGCGCATACCCGGCGCAGGATTTGCACGCGGCGCGCCCATGCTCCAGGCCGAGGTTCTACATCCGTCCGCCTTGGGCGACGCCGAGCTCGCCGCCTGGCGCGCCTGGTGCGCGGCGACGCCCGCGTTCGACAGCCCCCTGCTCGGCCCCGAGTTCGCCCGGCTGATGGAACAGGTGCGCGAGGACGCGCGGGTGGCGGTGTTTCGCCGCGGGGGCCAGCTCGCCGGCTTCCTGGCTCACCACAGGCGGCCGGACGGCTTCGCCCGGCCGATCGGCGCCACCTTTTCCGACTACCACGCGCTGATCGCCCCGCCGGGCGCCAAGCTGGACATCGGCGAGGCGCTGGCGGCGGCGCGCATCTCCGCCTTCCGCTACTGCGCGGTCATCGATCCGCAGGGGGTGTTCGCGGCTTCCTCACAGCCGGCGGAGCCCGGCTGGCGCATCGTCGTGGGCCCCGACGCGGAAGCCTACCGCGAGCGCATCCGCGCGGCCAATCCTAAGCGCTACAAGAACTTCCGCCGGCTGCAGAGCAAGCTGGAGCGCGAGGTGGGGCCGATCGAGGTCACGCCCCGCGACTCGGACAAAGCCGCGTTCGAACAGCTCCTGGCTTGGAAGCGCGAGCAGTACCGCGCCACTGGCCTGCACGACACTCTACGCACCGAATGGGCCCAGAGGCTGATGCGCCAGGCGTTCGCGCAGCGCACCGGGGAACTGCGTGGGGTGATGACCACGCTGCGCGCCGGCGGACGGCTGGTGGCGGGGCACTTCGGGATAACCTGCCGTGGCGTCTGGCACGGCTGGATCTCGGCCTATGACGCGGAGGTCTGCGCCTGCGGGCCAGGCGTGGTGCTGATGCTGCAGCTGCCCGACATCGTGCGCGCGCTGGGGGTGGAGACTTACGACATGGCTCCGTGGCACGCCCACTACAAATCCCCCTTCGCCACCGGGACGGTCGCCACCGGCGAAGGTCTGGTCACCGCTTCCAGCACTGCCGGCCGCGCCGCCGCGCTTTGTGAGGGCGCGTGGGAAGTGGCGGGGGCAGCGCGGCGGCCGATCCTTTCGCGCCTGCGCCGGCGGCTCGACCACATCGCCGCGGTGGAGCTGTCGGCGGCGGGCCGAATGCTGGGCGTGGCCGAGGCGCTGGCCGGCTACGCCCGCCGCAGCTCCAGCCGCAAGGAGGCCGGCGAGGACGCCCGGCAAGAAGCGTGAAGGTCTCCGTCGTCGTCCCGACCCAGCGCCGACCTCAGTCGCTGGAGCGCGCCCTCCGCTCAGTGCTACGCCAAGCCTTTGACCCGGCGCAGATGGAACTGATCGTCGTCGATAATGACAACGCGCCCTCCGCCCGCGCCATCGTCCAAGCCGCCGCCGCGAAAGCGCCTTTCCCAGTCATTTACGTGCACGAGCCGCGACCCGGCGTGGCCAGCGCCCGCAACGCCGCCATGGCCCAGGTGCGCGCGCCGTTCGTCGCCTTCCTGGATGATGACGAGGAAGCGCCGCAGGGCTGGCTCGGCGCGCTGGTCCGCGCCCAAGCCGCCTTCGAGGCCGACGTGGTGTTCGGTCCGGTTCGTGGCGCGGCGCCCCAGAGTGCCGGGTGGAGGCGGGCCTACCTCGAACGCTTCTTCTCGCGCGAAGGGCCGCCCTTCTCCTGCGTGATCGAGCAGCCGTACGGCTGCGGGTGCAGCCTCGTGCGGGTGGCCGCCCTACCCGCCACCGCCGCGCCGTTTTCACTCGCGCAGAACCGTTTCGGCGGCGAGGACGACCTTCTGTTCGCGCAGATGAAGGCGCGCGGCGCCCACTTCGCCTGGGCTCCCGACGCCTGGGTGCTGGAGCACCCCGCGCCCGAGCGGCTGACGCTGCGTTATGCGCTGCGCCGGGCCTTCGCCTATGGCCAGGGCCCCGCCTTTGCCGGCTGGCGCCGCCGCGACTGGCCCGCCGTCGCCTTCTGGATGACGGTGGGCGCGGTGCAGACGCCAGTTTATGGCGGACTGGCTGCGCTGAAGTGGCTGCAAGGCGCCCCCGACCGCGCCTTCGCGCTCGACCGCGCCGCGCGCGCCGCCGGCAAGCTCCTCTGGTTCCCGCCCTTCAAGCCGAGCTTCTACGGTCTTTCCGGCTGACCGGCGGCCCTGCCGACCGGCTCGTTCAAACCCGCTTAACCATGTTCGTTCACCTGTGGGACCATGTCGGTGCAGGGGATCCGGGGGGTGGTGGAGGGCGCGATCCAGCGCGCCTCCGAGGCCACCGGCGTGGACTTCTCGTTCCTGCTGGGCACGGCCAAGCGGGAGAGCGGCTACAATCCCAGGGCCCAGGCGGCGAGTTCCTCGGCGGCGGGGCTTTTCCAGTTCGTCGAACAGACCTGGCTGGCGACGCTGAAGAAGCACGGGGCCAAGTACGGCTATGCGCGCTACGCGGACCTGATCTCGCGCGGGCCGGACGGGCGGTATCACGTCGGCGGGGGCGAGGCGCGCCGCGCGGTGCTGGACCTGCGGCTCGATGCGCGGGCGGCCTCGCTGATGGCCGGCGAGCTGACTAGCGATCATGCTTCCTATCTGCGCGGGCGAGTCGGGCGCGATCCCAGTTCCGGGGAGCTGTACGCGGCGCACTTCCTGGGGCCGCAGGGGTCGGCGCGGCTGATCGAGGCGATGAGCCGCAACCCCGGCATGAGCGCCGCGGCTCTGTTCCCCGACGCTGCGGCGGCGAACCGGCCGATCTTCTACCGCGAGGGGCGGGCGGCGACGGTGGCGGAGGTTTACGCCAACCTGACCCAAGGCGGGCATGGGCGAGCGGTCAGCGCCCCCTCCCCCGCCGTCGACGAGGACCAGGGGTTCGCCCGTTATGCCGGCGCGCGGCGGCTGGAGCGCATCCAGGCTGAGCGGGTGCTGGTGGACATGGTGCTGCGCGGGCCAGCCTCGCCCGACCGCGCGGGAGGCTATGGGAGCGCGATGCTGACCTCCGACATGCTGCGCGTGCTGAGCGACGCGCGCGAGGGAAAAGGCCGCAGCTAGGGCAGGCGGAATCGGGCTAAGGCTGGGGCTGCGGCGGCGATTCCGGTAAAGGAGCTGTTAAGCTTAACAGCCGCATCGTTGACGCGGGATCGGGGGCGGCTTTTAGCCGCCTTTGCGGGGCGGAAAATGGCGGCGACAAGCGCGGCGTTCAACGACGAAGACGTCCGGGTGCTGGTGCGCGGGGGCGATGCGGACGAGCGCGCCGTGGCGGCGCACAAGCTCTGCCGCCGCATGGACGAGGTCGAGCTCACCGACGCAGACCGCGACTACGCGCGGCAGATCCTGCGAATGCTGGCGGCCGACGCGGCCGAACTGGTGCGCCGGGCGGTGGCGGTGACGCTGAAAGCCTCGCCGATCATCCCGCGCGACGTGGCGATGAAGTTGGCCCGCGACGTGGAGACGGTGGCGGTGCCGGTGCTGAACTATTCTCCGGCCTTCACCGACGAGGACCTGGTGGAGATCATCCGCGCGGCCGGCCCGGCCCGCCAGATGGCAATCGCGCGGCGCCCGCGGATCAGCGAGATCGTTACGGGCGCGATCGCCGAGCACGGCGCCGAGGCGGCGGTGCGGGCGGCCTGCGCCAACGACAACGCCGCCTTTTCCGAAGCCGGGCTGCAGAAGGCGATCACCCGTTTCGCCAGCTCACAGGAGCTGTTGGGCGCGGTGGCGCACCGCAAGACCCTGCCGCTGTCGATCACCGAGCGGCTGGTGAACATGGTGTCCGACCAGGTGCGCGACCACCTGGTCAATCATCATGCGCTGTCGCCGGAGACGGCGCTGCAGATCGCGCTCGGCGCGCGCGAGCGGGCGACAATCGACCTGGTGGACCAGGCCGGGCGCACCGCCGACGTCGAGCAGTTCGTCGCCCACCTGCACAAGAACGGGCGGCTGAGCGCGTCCCTGATCCTGCGGGCGCTGGCGCACGGGCACATGACCTTCTTCGAGTGGGCGGTGGCGGAGTTGGCCCAGGTGCCGCACCACCGCACCTGGCTGATGATCCATGACTCCGGCCCTCTGGGGCTGAAGGCGATCTATGAGCGCGCGGGGCTGCCGAACCGGCTCTACAGCGCGTTCCGGGCGGGGGTGGACACCTTCCACTCGATGGACTTCGACGGGCGGCCGGGCGAGCGGGAGCGGTTCCAGGAACGGATGCTGCAGCGGTTCCTGACCCATGCCTCCACCGCGCCCAAAGAGGACGTGGACTACCTGCTCGACAAGATGAACCGCACCTCGGTGAAGAAGCGCCGGCCGATGATGGGACCGGTGCTGGCGGTGGCGCGCTGAGCTATTTGGAGCGGGCGTGGACCTTCGCTTCCAACTCGGTGGCCAGCGCCAGCCCCACCGGGTGCTCCTCGTCGCGGATGCCGTCACGGACGGCGGCCTTGATCGCCTGGATGTGAGCGTCGATCAGGGGGAGCGGGGCCTCGGCGCGAGTGCCGGAGTCGTCCAGCAGGCGGCAGAGCGAGCCGGCGATGCGGCTGACAATCGGATACTGGTAGGTGCCGCCCAGGCCCTTGAGGTCGTGGGCGCGCAGGTACAGGGAGTCGGCCGAGACCTTGTCCAGGCCCGAGGCCGCGACGGCGGCGCGGGCGATGTCGAGCTTGTTGAGCTCGTCCTGCATCCATTGGCCGAACTGGGCCGAAAGGCCCTGGAGCGCGGCCTCGGCGCGGGCCACGGCGCCGGGATCGAGCGAGAACTTGCCGCCGAAGCGGGCTTTTAGGGTATTGGCCGGGCGGAACACCTCGGCGGCATTGGAAGCGGACACCACACCTCTCCTTAAATGGTCTTGGCGCCTTCGGCGCGCGTTTGGGGCCATTCAAGACGATCAGGCTTAACAAGCCGTGGCTCAGACCGAGAACTGCTCTGCGACAATTCGTTCCTTCAGGCCCGAGCCTTCGTCGAAGAGCATGTAGAGCTTTTTCGACCGGTCTTCGGCGATCTTCACCGACACCACGTCGCGAACCTCGAAGTTGTCGGCCACGGCGCTGACCGGGCGGCGATCGGCTTCCAACATCTCGATGGTCACCTTGGCGGTGTGCGACAGCAGGGCGCCGCGCCAGCGGCGGGGGCGGAAGGCGCTGATCGGGGTCAGCGCCAGCACCTGGGCGTCGATCGGGATGATCGGGCCGTGGGCGGAGAGGTTGTAGGCGGTGGAGCCCGCCGGGGTGGCGACCAGCACGCCGTCGCAGACCAGCTCAGGCAGGCGTTCCTTGCCATCGATCAGGATGCGCAGCTTGGCGCTCTGGTGCGTCTGGCGCAGCAGACTGACCTCGTTGATCGCCAGCGCCCGGTGGGTCTTGCCGCTGGCGTCGGTGGCGATCATGGCCAGCGGACGGATCATCGCCTTTTCGGCTCGGGCGATGCGTTCGGGCAGGCCGTCCTCAACGTAGTCGTTCATCAGGAAGCCGAGCGAGCCGCGGTTCATGCCGTAGACCGGCTTGGCGGACCCGAGGGTGCGGCGCAGCGTTTCCAGCATGAAGCCGTCGCCGCCGATAGCGACGATCACGTCGGCCTCGGCTTCGGGAACGGCGGGATAGAGCTTGCACAGACGCTTGAGCGCGGCGCGGGCGTCGGGGCGGGGGCTGGCGGTGAAGGCTAGGCGCGGCGCCGGCTGCATCGGGCGAGAGAGCCCGGCGCCGGAGGCCTTGTCAAACCGCGGCGGCTTGGCGGAAGGCGATCGCGGCGCTCTGCGGCGGCTGGCCGACGAAGCCCTCGGTCGAGCGGACTGCGGCCGACGCGTCGCCGTTGGGGCGGCCGCCGTTCAGTTGGCGCACCAGGGTGATCACCGTTGGCGTGACGCTGCGGTCGAGACCGACGGCCGAGCAGGCCAGCGCCAGCAGCTCGGGCTGGTTGGCGCTGACGGCGCGGCGCACGTCCTCGGCGGTGAAGCCGCCGAGCTTGGCCAGCGCCAGCTCGAACAGCGACAGCTTTCCTTCGCGCAGCGCGCGCATCAAGTAGCCGGGACGGAGTTGCCCAGCGGCGTGGAGCTTCTCGATGAGGCGGCGCTCCATAGCCTCTTGCTCGGCGTCCGGCGGCGCGGCGGCCGGGGCGGCGTCCTCCGCCCCCAGCGGCTGGCTGTAGGCGTCGCGGACCGCCTCGCCCAGCAGCGGCCCCAGAGCCTCCGGCTTCAGCCGGAAGCGGGAGACCAGGGCGGCCTGCAGCGATTGGCCGACCCAGAGGTAGAGGCGCTCGGCCAAGTCAGCGGTGAGCCGGGGGTGGCGGGCGAGCGGAGAGCGCAAGGCGGCCGAGCGGCGCGAGGCGCCGACCAGACGGGCCATGCCCTCGGCGCCGATGTCGGCCGTGTCGTTGCCGGCCAGCGCCGCCAGCACGGCGGGCTCCTCCTGGCGCAGGAGGGCGTCGACCACCTCGGCGCTGAGGGCGGGACGGCGGGCGACGGCGATCTGGTGCTCGACCGTGGCCTTGAGCAGGATGGCCAGCAGGTCGGCGTCGGCGAGGATCGGACTGGAGGCGATCACCGGGCGGGCGATCTCGATGTCGTCGAGCGCCAGGATGTTGATCAGGGCGCGCGGGGGCCACTCGGCGCGGGCGAGCTTTTCCGACAGCCGTCGGCGGATGTCGTGCTCGGCCTCGGCCACCAGCGTGAGGAAGATGTCGCTGAGCAGGGGACGCACGGCGTGGGTGTCGAGCGCTCCGGACGAGCGGGCGTTCTCGCACAGGTCGGCGACCGCAAGGAGCAGCCGCTCGCGCGCCGCGGGCGTGCGGGCCTGGGCGAGTTCGAGCAGGCTGCGGGCCTGGTCGGCCACGGTCACGGCGGCGCTCCCGGTGCTTCGCCCTTCAGGCTGAACCTTCGGCGTGAAAACATGCTTAAGCTTTGTTGATGAGGTCTGACGACATGGCGTCTCCGCTTCTCCTCGCGCTGGACCAGGGCACCACCTCCACCCGAGCGATCCTGTTCCAACTGGACGGTACGGCCGTGGCGAGTGCGGGACGGCCGCTGAAGCAGTCGTATCCGGCGGACGGATGGGTTGAGCACGACCCTGAGGAGATCTTCCGCGCCTCGGTGGCGGTGATGCGCGAGGCGGTGGAGCGGTCGGGCCGGGGCGCCGGGGCGGTGGCGGCGATCGGGATCACCAACCAGCGCGAGACGGTGGTGGTGTGGGAGAAGGCGAACGGGCGGCCGATCGCGCCGGCGATCGTCTGGCAGGACCGGCGCACGGCGGGCGTCTGCGCGCGGCTGCGCGAGGCGGGGCGTGAGGCGCGGGTGACGGAGGTCACCGGGCTGCTGCTCGACCCGTATTTCTCCGGCACCAAGATCGCCTGGCTGCTCGACCATGTGGAGGGCGCGCGCGCGGCGGCGGAACGGGGGGAGCTGCTCTGCGGCACGATCGACGCCTGGCTGGTGTGGCAGCTGACCGGAGGAAAGGTGCACGCCACCGACGCCACCAACGCCTCGCGCACCCTGCTGTTCGACCTGGAGGGGCAGCTGTGGTCGCAGGAGATGCTGGAGCTGTTCGAGGTCCCCTCCCCGCTATTGCCCGAAGTGCGCGACACCGCCGGCGACTATGGCGAAATGCTGCCGGAGTTCCTTGGGCGGCCGGTCCCGATCCGTGGCGTTGTCGGGGACCAGCAGGGGGCGCTGATGGGCCAGGGCTGCATCGCTCCGGGGCAGATGAAGGCGACCTTCGGCACCGGTTGCTTCTTGCTGCTGCACACCGGCGAGGAGGCGCCGCGCTCACGCGCGCGGCTGCTGACCACGGTGGCGGCGCGGGTCGAGGGACGGGCGAGCTATGCCTTGGAGGGCGCGATCTTCGTGGCCGGGGCGACGATCCAGTGGATGGAGGAGGGCCTCGGCGTAGAGGGCGGGCCGCAGGCGGTGGAGGCGCTGGCGATGCGGGCGCGCGGCGAGCACGGGGTGGTGCTGGTGCCGGCGTTCACCGGGCTCGGGGCGCCCTGGTGGGACGCCGATGCGCGGGGCGCCCTCTTCGGGCTTACCCGAGACACGGGGCTGGCAGAGATCGCCGGCGCGGTGTTCGACGCCTCGGCGCTGCAGGCGCGCGACCTGATTGAGGCGATGCGGGCGGACGCGCCGCACGCCTTCGGCGGCGAGGCCGAGCTGCGCATCGATGGCGGCATGGCCAAGAGCCGCTGGTTTGCCCGGCGGCTGGCGGACCTGACGGCGCTGAACGTGCTGCGGCTGGAATACCAAGAGACCACGGCGCTGGGAGCGGCGCTGTTCGCGGGCCTGGGGGTGGGCCTCTACGCCTCCTTGGAGGAGGCGGCGGAGGCGCGGCCGAAGGGGGAGCGGCTGACTCCGGAGTTGGACGCGAAGGGGCGTGAGGCCGCGTATGCCCGCTGGACAGACGCGGTTAGGCGCACCCGCTCGACGAGTTGACCGCGGCGGCGGCAAGCGTAACGGTGAGGACCGGACATGGCGGACGGCTCGATCGACGTGCGCTCGCTCAAAAGCGCGGTCAGCGAGGGGGAGTGGCAGGCGCGGGTGAATCTGGCGGCGCTCTACCGACTGGTGGCTCTGGAGGGGTGGGACGACATGATCTTCACCCACATCTCTGCCCGGGTTCCCGGGGAGGAGACCTTCCTGATCAACCCCTACGGTTTCTTCTTTGACGAGATCACCGCCTCCAGCTTGGTGAAGGTCGACCTCAACGGCGACATCCAGCAGGAGACGCCGCACTTCATCAACGCCGCTGGCTTCGTCATCCACTCGGCGATCCACGAGGCGCGGCCGGACGCCCACTATGTCATCCACCTGCACACCGACCAGGGCGTGGCCGTGTCGGCGCAGCGCCAGGGCCTGCTGCCGATCACCCAGCACGCGATGACCTGTCTCTCGCAGCTGGCCTACCACGACTACGAGGGCATCGCCCTGAACCTCGACGAGAAGGAGCGGCTGGTCCGCGATCTCGGCGACAAGAAGCTGATGCTGCTCAGGAACCACGGCACTCTCTCGATCGGCGCCAGCGCGGCGGAGGCGTGGCTCGGCATGTTCATGCTGGAGCGCGCTTGCACCCAGCAGATCATGGCGCTTTCGGCCGGACAGCAGGGCGTGATGTCCGCGCAGGAGGAGGCGCAAGCCGCAGTCGCCCAGCAGATGGCTTGGGGCGCCAAGGCGGTGGCTCAGATCGCCTGGCCGGGCCTGCTGCGCAAGGCGGCGAGGCGCTCGCCCGGTTTCGACGCCTAGCCGATGAGGGGCCGGGGGGCTGCCTTCGGCCTCTCGGCCGTTCTGGCGTTCGGATGGGCTTCGGTCGCGGCCGCGGGGGCATGGCCGTTAGCCAAAGGCGAGACGCTCATTATCTCGAAATTCGAGCATCAATCCGCTGATGAGGCGTTCGATGTGGGCGAAGTGAACACGCCGATCCCGCCGCGCCGGGACGATTCCCTGTCGATTTGGGTGGAGCGCGGACTGACCTCCTCGCTGACCTTCCAGGGCAGGGCAAGTTACGGTCAGGGCGAGGACGGGGCGCTGAGCTACGGTGGCCGGGGGCCAATCGAGCTGGGGCTGCGGCAGGTGGTGTTCCGGCGCAAGCGGGCGCTGGTCAGCCTCTATGCCGGATACGCGGCTCCGGGCGAGGGGCGCAACGCGGGCTACGCCCTGCCGGGGCAGGGGAACGGGGATTGGGAGCTGCGGGTGCTGGTCGGCAACTCGCGCCGATACTTTGGCAAGGAGGCCTTCGAGGAGGTGCAGCTGGCGCGGCTGTGGCGCTCGGGCCTGCCGAACGAGGTGCGGCTAGACTCCACGGTCGGGGTTCACCTGTCGCGCAAGTGGATGGTGCTGGCGCAGACCTATTCCGGCATGGCGGAGGCCGAGCCGGTGCGCCCCTGGTGGTTCAAGGGTGAAGCCTCGCTGGTGCGCCGCGCGGGGCCATGGAGCTTCCAGGCGGGATGGCGGCAGACGCTCGCGGGCCGCGACGTGCCGATCGACTCAGGGCCGGTGATCGCGGTGTGGCGGCGGTTCTGAGGATGCGGCGTGACGGCGCATCTTACGGAAAGTTCATGTAACAAGTCCTGTTTCGGTCATGTCCCGCGCCTAGACGGAGTGACAGGGGGCGGCCATATGCCTCCTGAAGCCTCCAGAAGCGTAGCATCTTGATCAAACGGCACTTCTTCCTCATCGCGGCCGTCGCGCTGGTGGCGCTGATGGTGGTCGCCGGTGGCTTTCGGCTGCTGGCGGGCACGGGCGAGCGCCCGGGCGGCGGCGGCCGTGGCGGGCCCGGCGGTCCGGGCGGGCGGGCGCAGGCGGTGACGCCGGTGGCGGTTGAGCCGCGGCCGTTCTCCAATCAGATCGAGGTGCTGGGGGTGGCCAAGGGGCGGGAGTCGCTGACCGTCACCTCCTCGACCACCGAACTGATCACCAAGGTGCTGTTCCGCGACGGCCAGTGGGTGCGCAAGGGCGCGCCGCTGGTGGAGCTGCAGGCGCGCGAGGAGGACGCGGGCATCGTCGAGGCGCGCGCGGCGGTGGCCGGAGCCGAGCAGGCGCTGAACCGCTGGCGTAACCTGGCGGCGCAGGGCGTGGCGCCGCGGATCAACGCCGAGCAGGCCGAGACCGCCTACCGCTCCGCACAGGCGCAGTTGCAGGCGGCGCTGGCGCGGCGCGGCGACCGCGTGATCCGCGCGCCGTTCGCCGGGGTGATCGGGCTGTCGGACGTGACCGCCGGGACGCTGATCAACCCCGGCTCCCGGATCGCCACACTGGACGACATCGGCGTGATCCGCGTCGATTTCCCGGTGCCGGAGCGTTACCTGCCGGTGCTACGCCAGGGCCTGCCGCTCACCGCGACGGCGGAAGGCGTGCCGGGACGGCAGTTCGCCGGCCGCATCTCGCTTGTCGATACGCGCATCGACGAACGCACCCGCGCCGTCACCGCGCGCGCGGACTTCCCCAATCCGGGTTTCGCGCTGCGGCCGGGGATGACGTTGCGGGTCTCCATCGAGCAAGGGATGCGCATCTCGCCGGCGGTGCCGGAGGCGGCGGTGCAGTTCGAGGGCGACACCGCCTTCGCCTACCGCATCGCCGGCGCGGGCGGGAAGCTGACCGCCCAGCGCGTGGACATCCGCCGGGGCGACAACCAGGGCGGCTTCGTCGAGGTGCTGGAAGGGCTGCAGGTCGGCGACCGCGTGATCGCCGGCGGCCTCAACCGGATTCAGCCCAACGGCTCGATCCGCATCGCCGGTCAGGGCCGCGCCGGAGGCGGCGCAGGCGCGGGCGGCGGCGCTCAGCCGGGCGGGCGGGCCGGAGCGCGGGCGACCGCGCCATGATGATTTCCGACGTAGCGGTCCGTCGGCCGGTGCTGGCGGCGGTGGCGGCGATCATCCTCTGCGTGGTCGGCTTCGCCTCATTCCGGGCGCTGCCGATCCGCGAGCTGCCCAACGTCGACCCGCCGGTGGTGTCGGTGTCGACCGACTATCGCGGCGCCTCGGCGGAGGTGGTGGAGGCGCGGATCACCGAAATCCTGGAGCGCCAGATCGCCGGCATCCAGGGGCTGGACCGGATCAGCTCCACCAGCCGCGACGGCTCCTCGCGCATCACCCTGGAGTTCACGCTCGACCGCAACATCGACGACGCCGCCAACGACGTGCGCGACGCGATCAGCCGGGTCATCGACAACCTGCCGGAGGAGGCCGAGCCACCCCAGGTCGCCAAGGCGGACGCGGACTCGGCGCCCGTGATCATCCTCAACATGTCCTCCAGCCGGCTGAACCGGCTGCAGCTGAGCGACTACGCCGAGCGCTACCTGGTCGAGCGGCTGTCCACGGTGCCCGGCGTGGCGCAAGTGCGCATCTTCGGCCAGCAGCGCTACGCCATGCGCATCTGGCTCGACTCCGACGCCATGGCGGCGCGCGGGTTGACCGTCGCAGACGTGCAGACCGCGCTGCAGAGCCAAAACTCGGAGCTGCCCGCGGGCTTCCTGGAGAGCCAGTCCAAGGATTTCACCATCCGGGTGCAGCGCGGCTACGGCACGGCCGAGCAGTTTGCCCAGCTCCCGATAACCCGCGCCGGACTTCAAGGGGCGGCCACCAGCACGACCTCCTCGGCTTCGACAACCGGCAGCTCCACCTCTACCGCCTCGACCGCCGGTGTGCCGGCCGGAGCATCCGGGGGCGTGCTGCAGGCCGCCTACGTAACCCGCCTGGCGGACATCGCCCGGGTGGAGGAGGCGCCGGACGAGCGGCGGCGGATGTTCCGCGGCAACGGCGCGGACATGATCGGCATGGCGATCACCCGCCAGTCGCAGGCCAACGACCTGGAGATATCCAAGGGCGTTCGCCAGCTGGTGCAGGAACTGAAGCCTGTCCTGCCCCCCGGCACCGAACTGGTGGTGGCGGTCGACAGCTCCGAATTCACCGCCGAGGCGATCAAGGAGGTGTGGATCACCATCGGCATCGCCATCGTGCTGGTCTCGCTGGTGAACTTCATCTTCCTGGGTACGGCGCGGGCGGCGTTCATCCCCTCGATCGTGGCGCCGATCTGCCTGCTCTCGACCTTCATCGTGCTGGCGGCGCTGGGGTTCTCGATCAACCTGCTGACGCTGCTGGCGCTGGTGCTGGCGATCGGGCTGGTGGTCGACGACGCCATCGTGGTCACCGAAAACATCCAGCGGCGCATCGACAAGGGCGAGCCGCCGGTGGTGGCCGCCGAGCGCGGCACGCGGCAGGTGTTCTTCGCCGTGGTGGCGACCACCGTGGTGCTGATCTGCGTCTTTGCGCCCTTGATGTTCCTCCAGGGCCAGATCGGGCGGCTGTTCGTGGAGCTGGCGGTCGCCATCGCCTCTGCGGTCGCCTTTTCCGCCTTCATGGCGCTGACCCTGTCGCCGATGCTGGCCTCGAAGATCCTGCGCCCGGCCAAGACCGAAGGCTGGTTGGCGCGCAAGGTCGACTGGGCCATGGACGGGCTGCGGGATTCCTACCGCAACTCGCTGACCGGCATGATCGGCCGGCGCGCGGCGCTCTTCGGAGTGGGGATCGTCATCGTGGCCGTTGGCGCGGCGGCGGTGTTCCTGTTCCTCAAGCTGCCCGAAGAGCTGGTGCCGCAGGAGGACCGCGGCCGCGTGGACGTCAGCGTCCAGGGGCCGGTCGGCTCGGGCTACGATTACATCGTGCGCGAGGCGTTGAAGCTCGAACCCATGCTGGCGCGGCTGAAGCAGGAGGGCGTAGCCGACCGCTACCTGCTCAGCGCGCCGGGCTTCGGCGGAGGGCAGTTCAACAGCGCCAGCGGCGTCGTGATGCTCAAGGACTGGGGTGAACGCGACCGCACCGCCGACGAGGTCGCCGCGGACCTGAACAAGCAGACCGGCCGGATCACCGGCGCACGGGTCACCGCCAGCGTACGCGGACCGTTCCAGCGCGGCGGCGGTGGCGGAGGCGGCTCCAACGTCGACTTCATCGTCTCCGGACCGGAATACAAGCAGCTGGCCGACTGGATCGAGCCGATCATGCGGGCGGCTGAGGCCAATCCGGGCCTGGCGCGGCCGCGACTGGACTATGAGCCGACCTCGCCGCGCCTAGTGGTGGATGTGGACCGGGAGAAGGCGGCGGCGCTCGGGGTGTCTGCGGCCGACGTTGGGGGCGTGCTGGAGACCATGTTCGGCTCGCGCCGCGCCACGACCTACATCAAGGGCGGGCAGGAATACGACGTGATCCTGCAGACGGGTATCGAGAACCGGCGCAGCGTCGAGGACCTGCAGACCCTCTACGTCCGCTCCGGCTCCGGCCAGCTGGTGCCGCTGTCGGCGCTGGTGACCACCCACGTGCAGGGCGACACGCCCGACCGGCGCCGGCTGAACCGGCAACGATCTGTCACGCTCACCACCCAGCTGAACCCCGGCTACACGGTGCGTGATGCGGTGCAGTTCTTCCAGAAGCAGGCGGCGGAGCGGCCGGCGGGACCGATCGTCCAATGGGGCGGGCAGGCGCGCGACTTCCTGGAATCCAGCGGCGCGGTCGGGCTGGCGTTCGGCATGGCCATCCTGCTGGTGTTCCTCGTGCTGGCCGGCCAGTTCGAGAGCTGGATCAGTCCCGGTGTGATCATGCTCACCGTGCCGCTGGCGGCGGCGGGGGGGCTGTTCGGGCTGCTGATGGCCGGCTCGTCGCTGAACATCTACAGCCAGATCGGCCTGATCATCCTGATCGGCATCGCCGCCAAGAACGGCATCCTAATCGTCGAGTTCGCCAACCAGCTGCGCGACGAGGGCCGCAGCGTGCCCGAGGCCGTCGTCGAGGCCGCCAGCCTGCGCCTGCGCCCGATCATCATGACCTCGATCGCCGCGGCCATGGGCGCCCTGCCGCTGATCCTGTGGCAGGGCGCGGGCGCCGGCAGCCGCCAGACCATCGGCGTGGTGATCTTCACCGGCGCGGTCTTCGCCACCCTGCTGACGCTGTTCATCGTGCCGGTGGTCTATGCGCTGGCCGGCCGCTGGACCCGCTCACCCAACTGGATCACCCGGCAGGTGGAGGCTTTCGAGGAGGAGCATGGCGGGCGAGGCCTGGAGGGGCACGGACCCCTGCCGCACGCTCAACCAGCGGAATAGGGCTTCACTCCCCGATCAGGTGAAGCGCCACCTCGCGCCGGTGTGGCCGAACGCGGTGCTCGAACAGGTAGACGCCCTGCCACGTGCCGAGCAGGAGGCGGCCGCCGGCCAGCGGGATCGACAGCTGCGTCTGGGTCAGCGCCGCCCGCAAGTGGGCCGGCATGTCGTCAGGGCCCTCGTCCCCGTGCTCATAAAGCTCCGGCGCCTCGGGCGCGATGCGGGCGAAGTAGGCTTCGAGGTCGCGGCGGGCGGCGGGGGCGGCGTTCTCCTGGATCAGCAGCGACGCGGAGGTGTGGCGGCAGAAAAGGGTGAGCAGCCCCGCCGCCATCCCCTGCCCTTCCGCCCAGCGGCGGACATCGCGGGTGATCTCGTGCAGGCCCTGCCGGGGCGTGCGCACCTCCAGCACGTGCTGCGCCTGGCGCACGCTCAGGCGTGGCCCCAGCGGCGCAGGTCGTGGAGCGTGTCGAGGATCGACTGGTCCACATCGCGAAAGGCCAGCCCAAGATCGCGCCGGATCTTTGAGTCGTCGAACCGCGGCGTCTTGCCCAGGTGGGTGCGCAGGTAGCTGCCGACGCCGGGCTTCTGGGTGTGGGACATCAGCCGCGCCATCACGGTGCCGGGGCCGCTGTCGAGCATCAGCTTGGGCAGGTTGGCGCCCTCGAAGCCGGAGCGGCGCACCGCTTCGGCAACCTGGCGCATGCTGCGCGTTTCCGCCGCGCAGATGTAGCGCCCTTGTGCGTCAGGCGCGGTGAGCGCCCGAACATGCGCCTCGGCCACGTCGCGCACGTCGACGAAGCCCCACTCCAGCGCCAGCACGCCGGGATAGCGGCCGCGCACGAGGTCGGCGATCACCTGGTTGGAGGCGTTCAGCGCCTGCGTATGCGCCGGGCCGATCACCAGGAACGGGTTGATCGCGATCAGATTCCATGCCGGCTTGGCCTCACGCGCGAACCGCCACGCCGCCCGCTCCGCTTCGGCCTTGGAGAAGTAGTAGGGGTTGCGGGTGAGGCTGGAGCGGTCGTTCCAGTCCATCTCGGTCAGCACCCGTCCGTCCGGCTCGTCGGTGACCGCCGCCATGGACGAGGTTAGCACCACCCGCTTGATCCGCGGGTTGGTCGCCGCCGCCTCGAGCACGGAGAGCGTGCCGCGCACCGCGGGATCGACCAGCTGGCGCTGGGGGTCGCGGGCGTTCAGCACGTAGGGGCTGGCGGTGTGGATGACGTAGTCCACCCCGGCGACATGCGGGTGGAAGGCGTCGGGCTCCAGCAGGTCGGCCGGCGCCAGTTCCAGCCGCTCCGACGCCCCCGGCAGCGCCCGCAGGTGCTCGGCCTTGGTGGGGTCGCGGACGGTTCCGCGCACGGTGTAGCCCACCGTGAGGAGCCGCTCGACCACGTGCGCCCCGACGAAGCCGGCGGCGCCGGAGACCAGCACCCGTTCGCTCATTCGCGGTCGGCGCGCGCGGCCACGATCGTGACGGCGATCTCGTCGAGCCGGGGATTGATGAAGTCCAGCCGCGTGCGGCCGTCCGTGATTTGACTGACTACGGCAGGGACGGAGCTGCCGGTGAGAGTCCAGTCCGGGGGGAGGACGACCGCGTTCGCGGCCCGGCCGAGGCTGCGTTTCCAGATCAGCTGGTCGCGGGTGAGCGTGTAGCTGCCGGGGTCGGTGTAGGTTTCGGAGAGGCGAAGCCGGGCGGTTTCTCCCGGCTTGAGCGGCGGATAGCGGAACACCACCACCTCGCTCCGCGGGGTGATCACCTTGGGCCGGTCCTCTTCCTCGAGGCCGGCGCGCGTGATCGCTTCGCCTTTCAGCACCTCGATCTTCAGCGGTTCGCCGGTATCGAGGTTGCGGCCGGAGGGGTTGGCGACGGTGGAGCCCTCGCGCACCACGTTGACGTAGGCCGCTCGTCCCGCCCGGGTTTCGGTGTAGTCGTGATAGAGCTCGAAGGCGTGGGTCTCCGGCTCCTTGAGGAAGTAGACGATGGTGCGGTTCTGGTGCGCCCGCTCGTCGAAATCGGTGGCCGATGGAGGAGGCTCCGTCGGCAAAGCCGGCCGCGCCCGGATCACCAGCGGCGCCTCGGCGGGCGTGGCGTTCCAGAAGCTGATCATCACCCGCCCGTCCGGCGTGGTCAGCACCTGTGAGGGGTAGTTGCTGGACGCCAGACGGTAGCCCTTCGGCAGCACCACCGCGTTGCGCTTCACACCCAGCGAGCGGCTGAAGACAATCTCGGCGCCGTTGGTGAAGTAGCTTTTGGGATCGGCATAGGTCTTGTCGATCAGGATGCGGCCCTCGCCGCCGTCCTTCGGCACCGGCCGCGCCAGGCGCACGCGGATGTAGTCGTAGGTCGGGTCGGCCTCGGCGTAGCCGTCCTTCCGCGCCTGCTCCCCGCCCACCACCTGGAAGGGGAGCGGCTTGCCGGTCGCCATGTCTGTGACCCGCTCGTCGGTGGCGACGCTGCCCTTGCGGATGGGGTTGAAGAACCAAGCCGCCCCGGGCTCCGTCTGCGTCACCTCATAGAGGATGCGGAACTTGCCGGAGCCCGGCGCCAGCAGTTCGTAGCGGGTGTAGGCCTCGACCACCGCCATCGACGCCGGCGCGTCCAGCGCCTGGGCCGGGGCGGCGGCCGGCGCACCGAGCACCAGCGCCGCGAGAAGGAGGAGCGCCCGTCGCATCCTTAATACATATGCTGGCCGCCGTTCATCGACAGGGTGGAGCCGGTGATGAAGCCGCTCTCCTCGCCGCAGAGGAAGGCGACGCCTCGGGCGATCTCCTCGGCCTTGCCGAGCCGGCCCACCGGGACCTTTGCGACGATCTTGGCCAGCACGTCGGGCGGCACGGCGGCGACCATCTCGGTGTCGATGTAGCCCGGCGCCAACGCGTTCACCGTAACCCCGAACTTTGCCCCCTCCTGCGCCAGCGCCTTGGTGAAGCCGTGGATGCCGCTCTTGGCGGCGGCGTAGTTGACCTGGCCGTATTGGCCGCCCTGGCCGTTGATCGAGCCAATGTTGACGATCCGGCCCCAGCCGCGCTCGCGCATGCCTGGGAAGGTGGCCTTGGCCATGTTGAAGCAGCCGCCGAGGTTCACGTCGATGACCTCCCTCCACATCTCCCAGGTCATCTTCAAAAGGGTGCCGTCGCGGGTGATGCCAGCGTTGTTGACCAGCACGTCGACCGGCCCGACCTCCTCGGCCACCCGCGCCACCTCGCGCTGGCAGGCCTCATGGTCGGCGACGTTCCACTTGTAGACCCAGATGCCGGTCTCTTCCTTGAACGCCAGGGCGCGGGCGTCGGCGCCGGCGTAGTTGGCGACCACCGTCATCCCCTGGCGCGCCAGTTCCTCCGAGATCGCCCGCCCGATCCCACGGGTGCCGCCGGTCACCAATGCCACGCGCGCCATGGAAGTCTCCTCCTGTCCCTGAACGCCGGACTTGCGCCGGCTGCGCGCGGCTCATGCCACAGGCGAGGCGGCGCCGGAAGCTTTGCAACCTTTGGCCTTTTCGCCCATCTAAACTCCGAACCGGAGACGCGCGATGAGCAGACCCTTTCTTTCGCCCGTGGAGTCCAACGGCCGAATCAGGCCGAGCCAGCAGGAGGCGGAGGAGGCCGTGCGCACCCTGATCCGCTGGGCCGGAGACGATCCGGAGCGCGAGGGGCTGCTGGACACGCCCAAGCGGGTGACCAAGTCGTACCGCGAGCTGTTCGCCGGCTACGACCAGTGCCCGCGCAAATACCTGGAGCGCACGTTCGAGGAAGTGGCGGGATACGATGAGCTGGTGGTGCTCAAGGACATCCGCTTTTCCAGCTTCTGCGAGCACCACATGCTGCCGTTCGTGGGCCGCGCGCACGTCGGCTACCTGCCGACCGACCGGGTGGTGGGCATCTCCAAGCTGGCGCGAGTGGTGCACGGCTTCGCGCGGCGCCTGCAGATCCAGGAGAAGATGACCGCCGAGATCGCCCAGGCCATCTGGGACATCCTTCGCCCGCACGGCGTGGGCGTGGTGATCGAGAGCGAGCACAGCTGCATGACCATGCGCGGGGTGCAGACCGAAGGGGCGTCGCTGAAGACTTCGACGCTCATGGGGGTGATCCGCGACGACCCGCGCACGCGCGAGGAGTTCCTGCGCCTGGCGCGGGGCTGAGGGAGTCACCCGGCCCGCGGCGGCGGAAAGGGCGGCGGCAGGCCGGCCAGGGCGCGGTACTTGGCCGAGCAGGGACGGTCGGCCTCATGGCCGAAGCCGGCTTCGTCGAGCGCCTGCAGGGCGCGTTCGACCATGTGGTCGAGCCGCCGCGAGCGGGCCTGGCGCTCCGCCGCTTCGGCCGCGCGGGCGGCGGCGAGGCCGCGGCCCTTGAGGCGGGCGGGGGGTTTGGGTCTGGCCATCTCACGTTTTCTCCTGAAGTGCGCCCACGCGCCGTGCCTCTCCGGCTAACGCCGGAGGCGGGAGGGCGGCGGGGCGCCGGGCGCTGCCCGGAGCAATGGAATAACCGTTTCGGCAGGTCCGGTACGCCCCGCGCGGTTCGTTTTCGGCCAGCGTCCGGCAGGCGCACGTCTTGGGTGCTACCCGGACCCCGGAGC
>DASVRA010000024.1:0-173934 GCA_036388855.1 Caulobacteraceae bacterium
CCGGGCTCCCCGTTCGACCGCACTCCCGGCGGCAAAGGTGCGGGCCCTGCCCCCTCCCACGCCGGAAGTCGTGAGAGGAGTATGGGGGAGCTGGAAGGGAGGGGGATAAGTCGGGGGTTTTCCCCCTGTTTCACTGCCAGCGCGCGGTCGGGTTCGGGTGAGGGTTCAACGGCTTGGCGGTTGCAGGGGCGCCGCGGCGGGGTGAGTTATCAGCCGGATTGGAGCGTCGCCTCCCTCCGTCCTGGGCCACTGTTGCGAAATTCTGGGTGCGCCTCGCGGTCTACCTTTCCGCCGCCTCGCGCAGCTTGGCGATGTCGAGCTTCACCATGCCCATCATCGCCTGCATGACGCGGCCGGCGACGGCGGCGTCCGGTCCGCTGACGAGTTCGAGCAGGACGTCGGGGACGACCTGCCAGGAGAGGCCGTAGCGGTCCTTCAGCCAGCCGCACTGGACGGGCTTTCCGCCTTCGGTGAGGCGGTCCCAGTAATGGTCGATCTCGGCCTGGTCGGCGCAGTGGATCACGAACGACACCGCCTCGGTGAAGGAGAACAGCGGCCCCCCGTTGAGCGCGGTGAACGGCTGGCCGCAGAGTTCGAAGGCGACGGTCATCGCGCTGCCCGCCGGCCCCGGCATGCCCTCGCCATAGCGGGCGACCTGGCCCATGCGGGAGCCGGGGAAGATCGAGACGTAGAAGTTCGCCGCCTCCTCGGCCTGATGGTCGAACCAGAGGAAGGGGGTGATCTTTTGCACGTTGGGCATGGGACGGTCTCCGATGGGCGCTCGTCGCCCACTCTAGCCTAAGGACGCGCGAGCCGCCCCAGCGCCGACACCGACGCGGGGCAGGCCTATAGTTCTTGCTTTGTTCCAGGTGAAACACTACCTTCCCGCCCATGCCCGCCACCCTGCAGCTGCGCGGACGGGGCGCCCGGTCGAACGCGTCGGGCCGCTACGAGAGCCTGACGGCCGAGGCGTTCGACGACGGCTGGACGGCGGAGGACCCGGAGCCGCGGCAGATCCGCACCGAGCTGCAGGCCGAGCGGGCCAGGACCATCATCTCGCGCAACCAGAGCCCGGACATCTCCTTCGACCGCTCGATCAACCCCTATCGGGGGTGCGAGCACGGCTGCACCTACTGCTACGCGCGGCCGGCGCACGCCTACATGGGCCTGTCGCCCGGCATCGACTTCGAGACCAAGCTGTTCTTCAAGCCGGAGGCGGCGGGGCTGCTGGAGCGGGAGTTGTCCAAACCCGGCTACACATGCCGGCCGATCCACATCGGCGGCAACACCGACCCCTACCAGCCGGCGGAGAAGGGGCTGCGGATCACCCGTGGGGTGCTGGAGGTGCTGGAGCGGTTCGGCCATCCGCTGACGGTGATCACCAAGTCGGCGCTGATCGCGCGCGACGCCGACATCCTGGGGCGGATGGCGGCGCGGAACCTGGCGGGCGCCTTCGTCTCGATCACCACGCTCGACCGCAAGCTCGCGCGCTCGATGGAGCCGCGCGCGGCCACTCCGGAGAAGCGGCTGGAGGCGATCTCCAGGCTGGTGGAGGCGGGGGTGCCGACCGGCGTCGGCTTCGCGCCGGCGATCCCAGGGCTGAACGACCACGAGATGGAGGCGGTGCTGGAGCGCGCCGCCGCCGCCGGGGCGACATCGGCCATGTACGTGACCCTGCGCCTGCCGCTGGAGATCAAGGACCTGTTCCGCGAGTGGCTGCAGGACGAACAGCCTGGCCGCGCGGCGCGGGTGATCTCGCTGATCCGCCAGATGCGCGGGGGAAAGGACTACGACGCCGAGTGGTTCAAGCGCGGCAAGGGCGAGGGGCCGTTGGCGGCGGTGCTGGCGCGGCGCTTCGAGATCGCCCGCGACCGGCTGGGGCTGAACCGGGAGCGGCGGCCGCTGGACGTGACCCAGTTCCGTGTGCCGGCGCAGATGAAGCCGCAGCTGGAGCTGTTTTGATTTTGCGTTAGGGTCATCGAGACAGCACGTGCCGGCGAGCAATTTTGATGGTGTTCCGTGACGCGTGAAGCAGGCCGGGCCAGCCCCGCCGTCACCCTTGCCCTCTGCTTCGCCGCGGCGATGGTCGAAGGGTTCGACATCCAGGCCGCCGGAGTGGCGGCCAGGGGCATGGGGGCAGCCTTCGCGCTCGACCCGGGGGAGCTGGGGCTGGTGCTGGCGGCGAGTCCGCTCGGCCTGTTGTTCGGCGCGGCGCTGGGCGGACGGCTGGCCGACCGCGTGGGGCGCA
The DNA here is from genome assembly GCA_036388855.1 of Caulobacteraceae bacterium. Taxonomy (GTDB): domain Bacteria; phylum Pseudomonadota; class Alphaproteobacteria; order Caulobacterales; family Caulobacteraceae; genus DASVRA01. The sequence continues at coordinate 2,249 of DASVRA010000024.1, forward strand.
AGGGGAGCTTGATCGCTTCGGTCGCCGTGTTCGGCCTGTTTACGCTCGGCACCGCGCTTTCGTCCGGTGGCGAGGCGCTGCTGGTGATGCGCTTCCTCACCGGGCTGGGGCTCGGGGGCGCCCTGCCCAACCTGATCGCGCTCAGCGCCGAGGCGGCGGCGCGGCGCAACCGCACCACTCTGGTGGCCGTCATGGCGGCGGGGATGCCGGTGGGCGGGGTGCTGGCCGCCCTTACCGGGCTTGCGAGCGGCGACTGGCGCGGCGTGTTCTGGATCGGCGGAGCCGCGCCCCTGGCGCTGGCGGCGCTGCTGTGGCTGGCCCTGCCGGAATCGCGCCGTTTCCAGGAGGCGAAGGCGGCCGGCGCCACCCGGGTTCCGTTGGCGGAGGCTCTGTTTGGCCAGGGGCGGGCGCTGACCACGCTGCTGCTGGGCGCGGCCTTCTTCGCCACCCTGCTGATCCTCTACCTGCTCCAGAACTGGCTGCCGTCGCTGATGCAGGACCGGGGCTTCAGCCGGCCGCAGGCGGCGGCGATACAGGCGGCGTTCAACGTCGGCGGGGCGGCGGGGGCGATGGCGCTCGGCTGGCTGATCGACCGCGGCGCGCGCCGGTGGGTCATCGCGGGAGCGTACGCCGGGGCGGCGGCGAGCTTGCTGGCGTTGGCCGCCATCGGCTCGGACCTGACGCAGGCGGCGCTGACGGCGGGGATGGTGGGCGTGTTCGTCACCGGCTCGCAGCTGGCGCTGTACGGCCTGGCGCCGCACCATTACGCCACCGCGATCCGGGGCACGGGCGTGGGCGCGGCGGTGGCGCTCGGGCGGGCGGGCGCGGTCAGCGGGCCGCTGTTCGCCGCCGCGTTGGTTGGGGCGGGCGAGGGAGCGGCGGAGGTGCTGCGCGCGCTGCTGCCGGTGGTGGTGGTCGCCGGGGCGGCGGCGGTCGCGGTGACCTTCCGGCCCCGCGTGGACGACTGAGCCTCAGGCTTTCCGGTTCAGGGTGACGGCCGTGGCGGGGGCCTGCTGGGCTCGCGCGCCAGGGCCGTAGGCGGCGCCGGTCGAGCGGCCCCGGGCCACCTCGTCGGCGATGGCGCGGACCACGCCCTCGGTGACGGTCTTGGCCGCCTGGAGCGCGCGGGCGTGGCGGGCGAGGACGGCGTCGAAGGCTTCGGTGGCGCGGATCAGTCGCATGCGGGTGGCCTCGGCGCAGCCGGCGATCAGGCTGGGGTCGGCGCGCAGGCGAGCGGACTCGTGGCGGTAGAGGTTGGCCAGGCGCGCGGTCTCGTCCATGCGCGCGGCGGCTTCATTGGGGCGGCGCTGCTCGAAGGCGCGGGCGTCGGCGGCGAGCGCTTCGGTGAGGCGCTCGACCAACACGAGCAGCTGATCGGCGTTGGCCTGGGCGTGCGCGCTCATTGGGAAAGCCCCTGCATCCGCAGCATCTCCCGCTGCACCGGCGCCGCCAGTCCGACGCCGCCGGAGCGCGCCATCTGCTTGCCCATCTCCTCGACGAGGAAGCCGCGCCAGGTGGATTCGCCGGCGCCGCCGCCGAAGGGGGCTTCGCTGGAGAGGTTGGCGAACATCGGCTGCATCATCTGCGACAGCAGCTGGGCCTCGAACTTCTCCGCCGTCTCGCGGATGCGCGTTCGCTTGGCGGCGACTTCGGGCGCTTCGGCGGCCAGGGTTTCCGCCACCGCCGACGGCAGCTGCCGCAAGGGGGCAAGCGTGGTGGGACCGCTCAGCATCACATCACCTCGATCTCGGCCTGGAGGGCGCCAGCCGCCTTGATGGTCTGGAGAATGGAGATCATGTCGCGCGGGGTGACGCCGAGCGCGTTCAGGCCCTTGACCAGGGAGGCCAGGGAGGCGCCGTCCTTGACCATCAGCAGTTGGCGGCCGGTCTCCTCCTGCACCGACACCTGCGACTGGGGGACCACCTTGGTCTCGCCCTTGCTCATCGGCGCGGGCTGGCTGACCTGGGGTGTCTCCTGGACGGAGATGGTGAGGTTGCCCTGGGCGATGGCGACGGTGGAGACGCGGACGTTCTCGCCCATCACCACAACGCCGGAGACCTCGTCGATCACCACCTTGGCCGGGGCGTCGGGCTCCACCGAGAGCTGCTCGACCTCGGTGACGAAGGCCACCAGGTTGCGGCCCATCGGCGGGCGCAGCGACACGATGGTGGGGTTGTCGGCGTAGGCCGCGCCGGGCCAGCGGGCGTTCACCGCCTCGGCGATGCGCTTGGAGGTGGTGAAGTCGGGGTTGCGGAGCGTCATGCGGATCTGGCCCATGCTGGCCAGCTGGAAGCCGGTCTCGCGCTCGACGATCGCGCCCGCGGCGATCCGTCCGGCGGTGGGCACGCCCTTGGTGACCGAGGAGCCGGAGGCGCCTTGGGCCGAGACCGAGCCGGTCTGCACCGTGCCCTGGGCCACGGCGTAGGCCTGGCCGTCGGCGCCCATCAGCGGGGTGACCAGCAGGGTGCCGCCGAGCAGGCTCTTGGCGTCGCCCATGGCCGAGACGGTGGCGTCCACCTGCGAGCCGGCGGCGGCGAAGGCAGGCAGGCGGGCGGTGACCATCACGGCGGCCACGTTCTTGGTGTTCATGTTGGCGTCGCGGACGTTGACGCCCAGCCGCTCCAGCATCGCCTCCAGGCTCTGCTTGGTCATCGGCGAGTTACGCAAGCTGTCGCCCGAGCCGTTGAGGCCGACCACGATGCCGTAGCCGACCAGCATGTTCTCGCGCACGCCCTCGAACTCGACGATGTCCTTGATGCGCGACTTGGCCGAAGCGGACGCGGCGGCGAACAGCGTCAAGGCCGCGGCGACGGCTCCGATCAGCCGGTGGCTCCAGCGGTTGGTCATGCTGACTACCCCACGCGCCGCACGCACAGGCGGCGGGGGCACCGATGCCAGCCCCGTGCCAGGGGAGGATGGTTGTTTTTATTAGAGAACCGGCGCGGGCGGAGGCGCCGGCGGCAAGTCTTGCCGGGCATTAACCATACCGCAACGGCGGCTCACGCAGAGTGGCGCCATGAAGGTCAACGGCACGGGCGGCGTCGGCTCACCGGCGTCCGCGGGCGGCGGCAAGCGCCAGGCGGCGGGGGGGTTCTCCGTCGGCGGCGCCTCGCCGGCCGCGCCGGCCAGCGGCGCCGCGGCGGCCACGGGCGTGTCCGGGGTCGCTTCGCTGGACGCCCTGCTGGCGCTGCAGGGCGTGGACGGCCCCACCGAGCGCCGCCGCCGCGCGGTGCGCCGGGCCGGGCGCATCCTGGACGTGCTCGACGAAGTGAAGCTGGCGCTGCTTGGCACGGGCGTAGGCCCGCACCAGCTCGATCGGCTGTCGGCGGCGGTGCGCGAGGAGCGGGCGCTGGCGGACGACCCGCGCCTGGACGCGGTGCTGGGCGAGATCGAGACCCGCGCGGCGGTGGAGATGGCCAAGCTGGAGATAGCGCGGGAGGCGGCGTGAGCGCCATGCCCGCGACCGAATGTCCTGCGGCGCGACGGCCTGATTGTGGCGGGCCGGACTCTTGCTATAGGGGCGGGGCCTGCAGGGGAGCAGGCGGCAAGTAGAACATGGGGGACGTCCGAGTGCCGACGGCCGCGGTTCTGGTGAAAACCATCGATTACAGGCCGTCCGAGGACGAGCCGTTCATGAACGAGCGTCAGCTCGAGTATTTCCGCAGAAAGCTCCTCGACTGGAAGGATGAGATCCTGCGCGAGGCCCGGGTGACCGTCTCGGCGCTGCAGCGCGAGACCGAGAACCACCCGGACCTGGTGGATCGGGCCTCCTCCGAGTCCGACCGGTCGCTGGAGCTGCGCACCCGCGACCGCCAGCGCAAGCTGATCGCCAAGATCGACGAGGCTCTGCGCCGGATCGACGACGGCTCCTACGGCTGGTGCGAGGAGACCGGCGAGCCGATCAGCCTCGGACGGCTCGAGGCGCGGCCGACCGCGACGTTCAGCCTGGAGGCCCAGGAGCGGCACGAGCGTCGCGAGCGCGTGCACCGGGACGACTGACGCCGAAGACGCGTGCGCGAGCCGCTCCGGTTCCGGTAAATCCGACGGTGAGCAGGAACGTGGACGGGGGCGAAGGAGTTGGCGGCTCGACCACCACGAGGAGCGCCATGTCCAAGCATCCCCCGGCCGGCCGCCAGTCGACTCCTTCCGCCAATGACGACCTCGATCTCAACCCCGGCATAGGCACGTCGAAGGGAACATTCGCCACCGGGATCGACGCCGAAGAGATCGAAGGCGAGAACACCTTCGAGGGTGACGTCGACAGCGACGTGGACCGCACCGACGCGGTGCGGGAGGAAATCCGGGGCCGGACGAATCCCTAGCCGGAGGCGGACTTCTGGAGGGGGACGACGGGCAGGGCTCGGTCCGCTCTCGGGGCTGCGACATTGTGTCTAAAGGGCAAAACTAGCCGCCGTTAACGATTGCGGGCGCACGACTCGGCTTATCTTATGAGTGGGCAGCTTCCGGTACGGTGGGCGTCCCGGAAGGCCTGTGAGTGTCGGCCAGTGCCTCTTAACCTCTTCGCCGCGGCGGCGTCCCTCGGGGCGGCGCTCGCCGCCAACTCCACCCCCTACAGCGACGGCGCTCCGCCCGCGCGCTTCCAGAAGGACGTCACCGTCACCATCGAGATGCGCGAGCAGGCGGGCATCGACGCCGGCTGCCGGGCGCTGTTCGGGGCTCCGCCCTCGGGGATGAAGACCAACGCCTGCTACACCGGCGCCAAGGTGATCATGCCGAACCCGTGCACCTACCCGGAGACGGACACCTACGCCCACATGCTCTGCCACGAGATCGGCCACGCCAACGGTTGGGCGCCGACGCACGGGGACTGAGATGGCCTAGCCCGCGCTGGCCAGTCTCACGCCCGCGCCGCGGTCCAGGCCATAGACGTCCGCGCGGCGAACGACGCCCGGCGGCGATGGGGAAGCGGTGAGGTAGAGGATGTAGACGGGGACCGGCGCGGGCAGGTCGACCCGCTGCTCGGGCTCGCCGGAACCCTTGAGGTCGACCGGGCGACCGAACAGCCAGTCGGCGAGGCGCTGAGGATCCTCCACCCGGACGCAGCCGGCGCTGAGGGTGCGCTGGGCGCGCCTGAACAGCGACTTGTCGGGGGTGTCGTGCAGGTAGATGCCGAGCCGGTTCGGCAGCATGAACTTTACCCTGCCCATCATGTTGCCCGGGCCCGGCAGCTGGCGCACCCGGGGGGGGGCCGCGCCGGCGCCCACCGCCTGCCAGTCGATCTCGAGCGGGTCGAGGCGGCGCGGCGCTTCGGACCAGTCCGAGAGCGCCTCCAGCCGCTCCGCCCGAAAGTAGGCCAAGTCGCCGGAGGCCAGCCGCGGCGCCATCCGGTCGCGCACCAGGTCGGGCGGCACGTTCCAGTAGGGGTTCAGCACGCTGTAGCGCACCACGCCGGCCAGCGCCGGCGTCGGCAGCTCGGGCTTGCCGACGATCACCCGCATCGAGCCCGCGGGGCGCCCGTCTTCGTAGAGCCACAGCCGGGCGTCGGCGATGTCCACCAGCAGCCAGCGGCGGCCGGGATTGGGCGGCAAGGGCCTGGCGCGTTCGAGGTTGAGCCGGATCAGCGCCTGATCGCCCGGCGCGGCCCGCGCGAGGGAGGCCCGGAGCTGCTCGTAAAGGGGGTTCATCCGCCGGGCCTCGCGCAGACCTTCCTCCAGCGAAGGGGCCCGCGCCAACTGCTCCAGCACCGTGCGGGCGGTGGGAGGCGGCGGCATGGCGGCAGGGTCCGTGACCGTAAGCGCGAAGCCGGGACGGGGGGTCCTCAGATCGACGATGTAGTCCGCCGCGGCGCGCGAGAGCGCTATCTCCGCCCTGGCGAGGGACGCGCCGCCGGAGGGGGGCGCCTCTAGCGCCCGGCTCAGCGCCCGCGGGTCGTGGCGGGCGGGGTCGAGGCCGTCTTCGCGCGCCCGCTCCAGCAGCGTGACGACCGCCGCGGCCTCGGGCCGCAACGCGCCGCCGTCGGTCCACAGCGGGCGCCAGGATCTCGCCCGGTAGAAGCCCGCGAGGTCGGGGCCCGACTGCCGCTCCAGCTCGCCGGCCATCGGCGAGGGGGGCGGCTGGCCGCGGACGGCGCCGGAGGCGTCGGCGCCGAGGGCGAGCGCGACCAAGCCGGTCAGGGCGAGGCGCCTGACCGGCCTGGAGAGGGCCGGATGGTGGAACCAGCCTATCTCACGGCCCCTTGCGCGCGGGGATCAGCCGCGTTCGCCGGCCTGTTGCCAGCCGCCGCCGCCGCCCGTGGAGCCGCCGCCGGCGCCGCCCGCGCCCGAAGTGGAGGCGCCCATGCCGCCGCCGGCGCCGCCATAAGCGCTGCCCGAAGCTCCCCCGGAGCCGCCGTATCCGGAAGCGCCCATGGAGCCGCCGGCCGAGCCGCTAGCGGAGCCGCCGTAACCCGACGCGCCCGTGGCGCCGGCGCCCGAGCCGCCCGCGCCGCCGTAGGCGCCGCTCGAGGAGGTGGAGGCGCCCATGCCCGCGCCCGAACCGCCCATGTCCGAGCCGCCGGCGCCGCTGGTGGAGCCGCTCATGCCGCCCGAAGCGCCGCCGTAAGCGCCCGAGCCGCCCGAGCTGCCGGAGGCGCCCATCGCGCCGCTGGAGCCGCCGGACGATCCGCCGGCGCCGCCCGAAGCGGTTCCGCTAAGGCCGCTGGACCCGCCGGCGTCTCCGCTCGTGCCGCCGGCGGCGCCCGTGGAGCCCGTGGAGCCGTATCCGCTCGACCCGCCGGCGCCGGTCGATCCCGTCGCCCCGGTCGAGCCTCCGCCCGTCTGGGCGATGGCGACTCCGCCCAGCAACAGCGCCGATGCGGCGCCCACGATCGCGATTTTCCTGTTCATGACCTGATCTCCTTCACCGTGACGGTGTGGCGATCAACCGGACACGCCAACAAGGCGTTCCGGAAGAAGTCTTAAGTTAAACGAGGGGAAGTTTCCGTGCCCGGATACCAAAGTGGTGAGCGGGGATGAACTCAGACGTCGCCGTTCCGCAGTCGGCTTGGTCATCCAAGTCTTTGTCAATCACGGCGAACCGTCGCGGAAGACGTGCTCGCCTTTGCACGGCTTCCGCCAGGAAGCGGGAGGCTGGCCGGTGAGCTCCGACACCGAGCGAGTCATGTGCGCCTGGTCGAAAAAGCCGGACTGAAGCGCGACATCCGCCAAAGAGCTTGCCGATGCCTGGATGGCCGCCAGCGCCCGCCGGGCCCGGGCGGTGGCGCGGTACCGGCGCGGGGCCACGCCGTAGCATCGGCGGAACCCGTGGCTCACTCCGGCGGCGGTGAGGCCTTTCTCGCGGGCCCAGGCGCCGAGGCAGAGGCTGGGGTCGGCGCGCAAGTCCCCTGCCAGGAGGTCGGGCCAGTCGAGGACCGCCGCGGCCGTCTCCCGCACTGTCTCGACCAGGGCCGTCGCCGCGTCGCCCGCCCTGGTCCGCGCGAGCGTAACGACCAAGTCGGGATCGGCAACACGGCCGGCGGCGAAGCCTGGCCAGCCGGCGCAGGGAGGGAGGATCAGGACTTCGGCCCCGGCGCGCCCCACCAGGTTCATGTGGGCTTCGAAGGCGTCGTGGAAGAGCACGTCGCCGGGTTGCACCGCGTGGCGTCCGCGGTCCCCGGCCTCGACATAGCCGCCGGTCAGGACGAGCGCGGCGAAGGGCGCGGCGTGGCAATGGCGCGGCCGGACCTCGCGCGCGCCGTGGCGCATCCTGCCCGCGTGCGCCGGCGCGAAGCAGAGGCTGGATCGACCCATGCGGACATCCCGGTCGAGGCGGCGCGCGCAGTCTGCGTCAGGCCCGGCGCCGGCGATAGTTACATCGAGTTCAGGCGCCGCGCCCGGTCGGGTACGGACAACTCGATACAAGACGCCCAGGGGGACCTAAGCCAGAGTCGTGCCGGAGCCAGCGGTGGAGATTGGCGTGAGAAGTTTCAGGCGGTTCGTGGTTGCGGCCCTTGCCGTTGGGCTGGGGATCGCCCCCGGCGTTCCCGCACAGGCCGCGCCGGGCGCCTGCCCGCGGGCCGCCGTCGCGCGCGGCACGCTTCCCCGTTACGAGCTGCGCGTCACCGTCCAGCCGGCGGAGCGCAAGCTGACCGGCAAGGCCCTGGTCACCCTGCCGCCGGCGGCGGAGGCCCGCGAACGGGTGAGGTTCAAGCTGAGGCGGGACATGGGGACGCCGCGCATCGCGGTCGTGGCCCCGGCGGCTTTGGCGGGGCCGGCGACGGTGACGGCGCTGCCTTCGGACAAAACGGACGCGGATGCCGAATGGGAGCTGCGCCTGCGCCGCCCGCTGCCCGCCGGCCAGTCCCTGAAGCTCCAGATCGACTACGCCGGCGGGGCCGAGACCAGCCTGAACTTCAACGTGAGCGCGGAGGGCGTCTTCGTCGGCGGAGGCACCACCGCCTGGTATCCGCAGTTCGGCGCGCGGGGACTGGGCGAGCTGGAGGTCACGGTCCCCGAAGCCTTCTCCGTCGTCGCCACGGCGGCGCGGCGTTCCGACACGGTCCAGGGCGGGCTGCGCACGGCCGTGTTCGAGACCGGATGGCCCACCCATTTCAGCTTCACCGCGGGGCCTTACATCGTCAGGCGGGCCCAGGGCCGCAGGCCCGTGACGCTCTACCTGCTCAAGGACAGGCCCTTCGCCGATGAGCTCGTTGAGGTCGCGCGGCGGTCGCTGGAGGTGCTGGAGCGCGAGTTCGGGCCATACCCGTTCAGCGACTTCTCGGTCCTGGAGGTGGCGCAAGAGCCGGCCGGCAAGTCCGGCTTCCTCGGCGCCGCCTACGACGGCTACTTCCTGGTCCGCAGCGACTTCCTGGACGCCAAACGGGCCGACCCGGGCGGCTTTGGCCATGAGATCGGGCATCAATGGTGGGGCGTGTCGGTCGAGCAGGCCGGGAGCGGTGGCGAGTACATGCTCGACGAGGCCCTGGCCAACTACGGCGCCCTGCTGGTGACCGAGGAGTTGCGAGGCGCGGCCGAGGGCGAACGCTTCCGGCGCGGCGGCGAGGGCATGGGCGGCGGGCTGGAGGCGCGGCGGCTGATCGCCGCCGGCCTGGACCACCGCCTGGCCGACCTGCCCAAGGACCCCGCGTTTTACGCGCTGTCCGACAGCAAGGGGTACTTGGTCTACGACATGCTGGCGCGCCTGGCCGGCCGCGAGCGCCTGCGCCAGGCGCTGGTGCGGATGGCCTGCGAGCACGCCTACGGGAGCATCGACTGGAAGACCTTCGAGGCGGGGCTGCGGCAAGCCCCCGGGCCCGGGACCGGCTGGTTCTTCGACCAGTGGCTGCACCGGCCGGGAATCCCCGTGCTGTCGCACAAGTGGTCCCAGGCCGGCGGGCGGGTGGAGCTTTCGGTGACCCAGCATGGGGCGGCTTACCGGCTGGAGCTCCCGGTCAGGTTCGCCTTCGAGGACGGGAGCGCCGAAGTGCGGGCGGTGCGGCTCGCCGGGCCGGTGACGCAAGCGGCGTTCGCCTTTCCAAAACGCGTCGCCGAGGTGACGCTGGACCCGGCCTATTCGGTCCTCCACGCCACGCCGGACGAGATGGCCGAGGCGAAAGCCTACGAGCACTCCACCCGCGGGCAGCTCCTGTGGGACAACGGCAAGACCGAGGAGGCGAAGGCGGAGCTGGCCGCGGGCCTGGCCGCGCGCGCGGGCGCGGACCACACCGGTGCGGAGTTCAGCGAGCGCCTGTACCTCGGCTGGATCGCGCAGCTGGCAGGCCAGGCGGACGAGGCGCTGGCGCAGTACGAGCGCGCCGCCGCCCTTCCGGTGCGCGCGCCCGACCTCGTGCCGCGGCTCTACCTGAACATCGCCCAGGTGCTGAACAGCCGCGGCGACAAGGCCGGGGCGGCGAAGGCGGCGCGGGCGGTGATCGCCGCCGAACGCGCCGCCGGCAAGGCGACGCGGATCACCGAACGGGCCCAGATGCTGCTGGAGGAACAGGGCAAGCGGTAGGCGGAATCTGGATGGATAGGAGGGTCAGGTGCGGGAAAACGGCATGCTCTCCGTACCCCCCAGAGGGGAGGAGTGGCCGATAGTGATGGTGCGGCGGATTTGGTCGCTCTTGAAGCCAATGGCGGACGGGCGGCGGACGCCGGGCAGGGCCACGACGTCATAGAGTTCCTGGACCACCCCCTCGATGCGCAGCCACTCGACGACATCCCCGCGTTCGAGGTCGATCACCAAAAGGCCGCAGCGGGGCTCGGCCCCCGCCTGCGTCAGCCGCTCCGTAAGCGGCAGGCCCTCGAAGGTGACCGCGCCATCCCGTGGGCGCGACAGGCCAATGATGGCGAAGCCGTCGAGAAAGGCGAGCCCTCGCGCATAGCCTGGGCAGAAGGCGACGACGTCGAAACGCCCGTCGTTCGGATTGATGAAACCGAACTCGCCAAGCCCCGAGTTGAGTAGCCAAACCCGGCCGTCTCGCCACCTGGGGGAATGGGGCATGGACAGGCCCGTCGCCACGGCCTCGCCGCTCCCGACATCAAGAAGCGCTCCGCCGTCGCGGCGCCGATCGCGCCAACCGTCGGCAAGGTCGCTCTGAGCCACGAGCGTCACGTACGCCGGCGCTCCGTCGCGCATGGCCAAGCCGTTCAGATGGCACCGGTCCTCGGCCGCGAGCCGGCTGATGAACGGGGGCTTCCACACCGGCGCGAAGCTGTGGGTCTCACTCGGCCGCGCCAGGCAGGAAAACAGCGTATTGACGAAGATTGGGCGCCCCTTTGCGTCGAGACCGATGTCATGGGCGTCGATATCGCCGGTGATGTAGCTCGCCTGCGGCAAATAGACCCGGTCGTGGCCGCCGTGCTCGCCGGCGTCGAGTGCGTTCTCCAGCCGCCAGAACTGGTAGCGCGAACTCATCCAAAGCGTCTGGCCGTCGCCGGCCAAGCCCATGCAGCGGTCGAACGAGCGCTCGAAGATCGACAGCTGTCCGTCGGCCTTGGTCCCAATTAGAAAGAGCTTTCCGGCCTGGTAGGTGGTGAAGGCGAGGCTCGCGCGCCGTTCGGCCAACCATGACGCGAAGTTGCGCGAGGAGCTGATCCGGACCGCGGGCTCGCGGCCCGCATCTGCTTGTGGACCCGCCTCCATCGCCACCGCACCCGCGCCCAATGCCGCCGAACTGCCGCGGCGGCACAGGCTCTCCCCCTGCCCCATCACGGTCAAGCCTATTGCGTCGTCCGGGTAAGGAGAGCAACGGTATGGGAACAACGTCGCGGGGGCGGCCATGGCTATCGATCTCACCACCGTCGGAACCACGACGCTCGGCTCAGTCATCCAGGGGCAGATCGGCTTCGTCTCCGAAAACGCCGGCTGGTCGCTCTCCTCGGCCGGGGACATGAACGGCGACGGCTTCGAGGACATGATCATCGGGGCGCCGAGCGGCGGCTTCTATTACGAGGGCCGCAGCTATGTGGTCTTCGGGTCGGCCAGTCCGCTGCCCGCCGCCAGTCTGGCGGCGCTGGGGCCGGGGGGCTTCCGGGTCACCGGGGTCTATGGCGGGACCGAACACACCGACCAGGCCGGCTGGTCGGTTTCGGGCGCGGGGGACGTCAACGGCGACGGCTTCGCCGACGTGGTGATCGGGGCCCCCGAATACGGGTTCGACTACTACCTCAACCCGATGGCAGGCGGCCACGCATATGTGGTGTTCGGGCACAGCGGCGCCTTCGGCAACATCGACCTGAGCTCCGCGCCCCTGGATGGGACCGACGGGTTCCAGCTGGTCGGAGAGGCCGTTTACGACGCCGCCGGGTGGAGCGTCTCTGACGCCGGCGACGTCAACGGCGACGGACTCAAGGACCTGCTGGTCGGCGCGCAGCAGGCCGACTCCGGCGCGGGCAAGACCTACGTCGTCTACGGCAAGGCGAGCGGCTTCGGCGATACGGTCGATCTCAGCGATGTCGCCGGCGGCACGGGCGGGTTCGCCATCGGCGGCGCGGCCGCGGGCGACCAAGGCCAGCAGAGCCAGGTCGGCCATTTCGTCTCCAGCGCCGGCGACATCAACGGCGACGGCTTCGACGACCTGATGATCAGCGGCCGCTACGCCGACGCCGGCGGCGGAACCGGCAACGGGGGGGCGTTCGTCCTGTTCGGCGCCAGGAGCGGCCTGGCAAGCCTCGACCTCGGCACGGCCGTCCTCGACGGCGGCAACGGCTTCACCATCGTCGGCGGCGACGACGGCGACCGGGCGGGGTGGTCGATCTCGGACGTCGGGGACGTGAACGGCGACGGGTTCCGCGACTTGGCTGTGGGCGCCCCGTACGCCTCGTCCGGCGACGGCGCGGCCTACGTGGTGTTCGGCAAGGCCTCCGGCTTCGCCGCGCAGCTCGATCTCAGCGCCCTGGGCACGGACGGGTTCGCGATCGAAGGCGCGTCGGGCGGCGCCGACCGGGTGGGCCGGACGGTCTCATCGGCGGGCGACTTGAACGGCGACGGTTACGACGACCTGGTCGTCAGTTCATTTTTCGGCGCCGAGGCCTACGTCGTATTCGGCAAGGCTTCGGGCTTCGGCGCGTTGGACGTGGCCACCCTGTCGGGCGACGACGGCTTCAAGATCCAGGGCTTCTCGGGAGCGCCGGGCGCCGTCTCCGCGGCCGGCGACGTCAACGGCGACGGCTTCGACGACCTGCTGGTGGCCGATCAGGCCGACAGCACCACCTACCTGATCCTGGGCGCCGCCAGCCTGGACGGCTCCACCAACCACGTCACCAACCAAGGCACGGCGGGCGCCGACGGCATGGCCGGCACCGGAGCGGCCAACGTGATGATCGGCGGACGCGGCAATGACGTGCTCATCGGAAACGGCGGTGCGGATGTCCTGCGCGGGGGCGAGGGGGCGGACGCGCTGCTCATCGCCGACGCGGGCTTCCTGCGGATCGACGGCGGCACGGGGCAGGACGTGCTGTCGATCCAAGGCCCCATGACCTTGTCCGACGGCGACTTCCGCCGGATAGCGGACATCGAGGGCCTGAAGCTCGGCAACTTCGCCACCCTGCTGAGGCTCGGCGCCGTGGCCTCTCACGCGATCAACGGGGTCGCCAGCAACGGTTTCGCGCTGACCATCGACGGATCGGCCGTGACCGACAAGGCGATCAAGCTGAACGCCACGAGCTTCGGCCGCGGCGTGATGCTCGACCTTTCGAGCGACAGCGCCTCGGTGACGCTGCTCGGGGGGGCGGGCAACGACGCCCTGACCGGCGGGTCGGGCAAGGACATCCTGTTCGGCGGCGCGGGCAACGACGCCTTGGCCGGCGGCGACGGCGCGGACTGGGCGATCTACCGCGGGGCCGGGGTGGGAGTGCAGGTCAGCCTGGCCACGATCCTGGCGCAGAACACGGTCGGCGCCGGAACGGACACCCTGAATGGGATCGAACATCTGCAGGGCTCCGCCTTCCATGACCTGCTGACCGGCGACGGCGGCTCCAACCTGCTGGTCGGGCTGGCTGGGAACGATACGCTGAGGGGCGGCGGCGGCAACGACGGACTGGACGGCGGCGTCGGCGACGACTCGCTCGACGGCGGCGGCGGAACGGACCTTGCCTCCTACGCGCGCAGCGGTGCGGCCGTGCAGGTGGACCTCGGCGTCTCCGTGCAGCAGAACACCGGCGGCGCGGGGTTGGACACCCTGGTGAACATTGAACGGCTGGTAGGCTCCATCTATGGCGACGTGCTGACCGGCGACGGCCAGGCCAACCTGCTCCAGGGCGGCGACGGGGACGACTCGCTGAACGGCGCCGGCGGCTCGGACAGGTTCAAGGGCGGCGCCGGGGCCGACCACTTCGTGTTCGACCAGCCTTCGGCGCTCACGCCGGAGACTGAACTGATCGTGGACTACGAGGCTCAGGACGTGGTGGACCTCAGCGGCATCGACGCCGACTCCGCTGCTGGGGGCGACCAGGGCTTCACCGTCGTTGCCGGGCCGACCGGGGCGGCCGGGGATCTCTGGATTAAATACGATGGGGTGCATGACCGCACCATCGTGCGAGGGGACCTCGACGGCGACAAGCATGCCGACTTCACCCTCGTCCTCCTCGGCGAGCACGACCAGGTGCTGAACCCCGGGGATCCGGATTACCTGAACCTGGTGACCTGAGGCGGCGCCGGCGCCGTTCAGTCCGCCGCGGCGAAGTGGGCCAGCTGGTCCGCGTGCGCCTTGGCGAAGGCCGGGCGGGCGGTGGCGCGGGTGAGGTAGGCGCCGCAGGCGGGGTGGGCGGAGAGGCCGCCGAAGCGGTCGACCGGGCGCAGCACGTCGGCCATCAGGATGTCGGCGACGGAAAAGGCGCCGGCCAGCCACTCGCGATCGGCCAGGACCGGCTCCAGGCGGTCGAGCCGGGCCTTGACGAAGTCGTCCAGCCACTTCCAGGCGGGAGCCTCGCCGGTGAAGCCCATGAACTGGAACATCACCCAGGGCAGGCTCGCCAGCTCCACGGAATTGAGGGCGGCGAACACCCATTCGGTGGCCTCGGCGCGGCCGCGCGGGTCGGCGGGCATCAGGGCGGGGCTACGCTCACCGAGATGGAGGAGGATGGCGCCGCTCTCGAAGATCGTGAGGTCGCCGTCGGTCAGCCACGGGACTTGGCCGAAGGGCTGGTGGGCGAAATGTTCAGGCTGCCGCTCGCGGAAGGGCGTGCTCTCGACGCGATAGGGCAGCCCGGCCTCTTCCAGCGCCCAGCGCACGCGCAGGTCGCGCACGAGGCCCCGCGGCGCTTCGGGGACCCAGTCGAAGGTGGTGAGGATCAGGTCGGGCATGGGAGGGGCCTCTGAACGTTTGCTGCCGGCGCCAGCGCGGACACCTACGCGCCCTGCGACGCGGCGGTGAAGACCGCCAGTTGATCGGCGAAGGCGCGCTGGTAGGCGGGGCGGGCCACGGCGCGGGCGATGTAGGCGGAGAGGTTGGGGTATTCGTCCATGAGGCCCGTGCTTTCCAGCCTGCGGAGCACGTGCACCATCATCAGATCGCCGACGCTGAAGGCGCCGTCGAGCCACTCGCCCTCGCCGAGGCGGCGGGAGAGCTGGTCCAGGCGGTCGCGGACGCGGCCCTCAAGGACCGGGAGGCGCTCGGCGTACCAGCTCTTGTCGCGCTCGAAGAGCATGGCCATCGTGAGGTCGACGATAGGCGGCTCCACCGTGCTGAGCGCGGCGAACATCCAGGCGATGGCGCGGGCGCGGGCGTCGTGGCCCTGGGGCAGCAGGCCGGGGTGGCGTTCGGCGATATGGAGGACGATGGCCGCCGACTCGAACAGAGCGAGGCCGTCGTGTTCGTAGGTGGGGATCTGGCCGAAGGGGTGGAGCGCCAGGTGCTCGGGCTGCTTCAGCTCGGCGAACGAACGCAGACGGACGTCGTAGGGTTGGCCCACCTCTTCGAGCGCCCAGCGCACCCGCATGTCGCGCGCCAGCCCCCTGCCGCGGTCGGGCGAATTGGCGAAGGCGGTGATGGTGGGGGTCATGAGGAGGCTCCGGGCGGCGGGGCGGGGCGCTTGAACGCGCCTCTACTCATAGGACGAGCGGCGCTGCGGGGAACCGACAAACGAGGAGGAGGCCGTACGCGGGCGGCGGGTGCGGCGATTCCAGAGACCGCTGACGGGGCTCAGACGGGGGCGGCCGCGCTGGGTGCGGTCGCCGCAGCCGGCATGGCCGGGGAGCGCCGTTTGGCGCGGCCGCGGGCGAGGTAGAGCTCGGCGAGCAGGAGGTTGGGGACCCAGGCGAGGAAGGAGATCACGCGGTAGCTCTCCATCAGGTCCAGCTGGGCGATCATGGAGAGGGGCAGCCAGAGCCTCAGCGTGACGCCGGCGAAGAGCAGGGCGAAGGTTCGGATCGCCCACTCGCGGTGCTCGGGGAAGCGGCGGGCCATCGCCAGGCGCCATGCCTGGACGGCGCAGAGCAGCGTGAGCACGGCCAGGCCGGTAAAGCCTGTCGCGGCGATCGGGCCCGCGGCGGTGCCGAGCGCCAGCGGGAGGCCCGAGGCGCCGCCGATCAGGGCCGAGACGATGAAGGCGCGGCCCATCCAGCGGTGCAGCGCGGGCGCCCGCCGCCTCAGGGCGGGCACGAACTGGGTGGGTCCGAGCAGCAGCGCCGCCGCGGCGAACCCGGCGTGGACGAGCAGCCAGGGCTTGGCCATGGCGTTGTGCATGATGAAGTCGGGGCCCACGTGGCCGGGGACCAGGTAGTGGAGGGCGTTGTAGCCCACGTAGGCGCAGAGCAGGACCGCCACGGTCCCAAAGGTCCAAGCCAGGATCTTCACGTGTGGTCCCTCCCCGTCAGGGTCTTCTGCCTGGAGAGAGGCGGGGCGGCCGGGGCGGGGATGCGGTGGGGGCGATTAAATATCGGCAATCAGGCGGGGAGGAGATGGCCGAGATGTCCGATTTTGAATCGGCGGCCATCCGGCCATCCGGCCATCTTTGACAGGCGTACGCGGTCCGGGGGCTGGGGACGACGCCTGATGCGGCGGCGGGGAAGCGGCGATGTCAAAGACCAGGACAGGCAAATAGTCCTAGACGGCTCGCGCGTCAAGGTGCGGGCCTTCTGGGTAGTGTCTCAGTTTGAAATTTGGACCACCTACCCGGGATCAGGAAAGGCCCACACTTCACAGGTTCCTTCGAGTGGCGGCCCACCCTCATCAAGGGAGAAGCGTCCGTCGCGTCGGTTGAAGCGAAAGGGACGGCCGCCGCGCAGCACAACACCTATCTCGTCCGGCGACACCGTAGCGGCGTCAGGAAGCTGACCTCCCACACATTGCGGGGGCTGGCACGCCCGCTGCGCTTCTAGGTCCACGCTGAGGCTGAGCCCTATCGGCTGTCCGTCTGGCCCGGCACGGTTCTTGACTTGGCAGATCAAGTCTATCCTGTTGCCCGCAGTTGCTGCGGCAGGTGCGCCTAAGAAAACGAGAAGTGCAACGAGATACCTGAGCTTCATATCGCCACCAGTGAGGCGCCGAGATTACACGCTCTCGCGCTTCTTGTAAGGCCCGCGCTTCTTAGTAACCGGAGCCCGTGCGTCGATCAGCGCCACCACGTCCTCCATGCTCCAGAGGCGGTCGGCAACGCCAGCGGCCATGGCAGGCGACATGCGCAAGCTCTTATGGATGCGGCAGAAATTGTAGAACACGAAATAGAGCGACAGCGCGTTCACGTGCTGGTCGATCTTCTTTGAGAAGGCGTTGGTGAGGCGGGTGAACCGGCGCATCGACATGCGCATGGTGAGGTTCTGGCGCTCCACGTGCGACGTGGAAACGTGCTTAGGGTCCGGGTCGCCAGCAATGCGCTCCTTGCGGGCGCCGACGCATTGGGCGGGGCTGTAGCGGCGCTCGGGGCCTTTGCCCTCCACGCCGCCGTAGAGCTTCACCAGCATGCCGTAGTCGATACCGCCGTCAGGGAACGCACCGGCCACGGCCTCCAGATAGGCGCGGTAACCGTCCGTGGTGAGCTGGACCCGCCCGTCGATACGGTCGGCTAGATCGGCGATGAAGTGCTGCGCCGTGTCATAGTCGCGGTCGCCGACCATGTAGGACACGATCAGCTTGGTATCGGCGTCCAGAGCCGTCCATGTCCAGACGTTACCCGCCTCGTATGGCGCGGCCTTGGCGGCGGCAACGTTCGCCTGCTTGGAATAGCAGAAGCTCCAGATTTCATCGCACTGGACGCGGCGGGCCTTCACGCCCCGCACCGTCTCGTAGTGGTAGCGGCCGCAAGCCTCGCCCGCGTCCTCCAGCAGCTTCGACACGGTGTTTATCGACACGTCGCACACGCGGCTGATCGACCGCATCGAGCTGCCTTCGCAGAGCATCGAAAGGATCTGGACGCGCTTGGCGAGAGGCAGCTTGTTCATGCCTCCTGTATATGAACTTCTGCTTGAGTGTCAAGCATAGCGACTCACTTTGGGGGTTCCCAAAGCGCCTTTCTGGTGCTATCCAAAATGCACAACGGCGCGAACCGGATTGGACCCGACCGCGCCGTTGCTCCCTTACCCCTTGTGGAAGGGGGCGGCTGAAAGAGCCGATTAGGGGCCGCTGCCTTTCCTTGTCACGGGAGCCGGGCAGCGGCCCTTCCTGTTTGATCCTCGCCCCGCACGCCGGTCGGCAGAACGGCGGGGCTCGCTACTCTCCTGGTCATCTGAGTCCTCCTAAGCTGCGGAGCCCGAACCCCCGCGCTTGCTCTGTCAACAGGCTCGTGATACAGACCCGTAAATCCGTTTTACGGGGAAGGAGCCGTAAATGACCGACGACGACGCAACAGGCAAGGCGCCAAAGGATCGAAGCCCGAGTTTCCCGTTCATCCCTCTACAGACGGCCGTGGAGCGCCTGGTCGCCTTCGAGCAGACCTTTGGGCGCCACGACACCCCCGCGAACAAGGTAGGGCGCGCCTGGAACATGAAGGACGGAAGCAGCCAAGCCTTCCAAACGGTGGCTGCCCTGAAAGCTTTTGGCTTCCTCGACTATCGTGGATCGGGCCCGGCGCGGGCCACATTCATCACCGATGAAGGCCGGAAATACCTGCGTGCTCAGCAGGAGGAGATCAAGCGGGAGGTGGTGCGCCGGGCAGCTCTGAAGCCGAAGGCGCTGGAGAAATTCTGGGAGCTGTGGGGGCCAGACCGGCCTATCGACGACATGTGTCTCGACGACCTTCATTTTAAGCACGGCTTCACGCTAAGCGCGGCAGAAACCTTTTTACGGGTGTATGATGCCACGATCAGCTATGCAGGACTCACCGAGCCTGATAAAGGAGGGGAAGGAGAGAATGACCTAGACCTAGGGCTTTCGCCCCCCGCCGATGTCGGCGTCGGCGACCTTGTGCAGGTTGAGATCACTGGCGCCCTGGTGCTGCCAAAAGCAGCACGGGTGCGGGCGGTCCAGCCCTACGAAGGAAAGCTTTGGGTCTACGTCGATGGAAGCGAGGCGGCGATACCAATGGAGCAGGTTCGGCTTGAGCAGAAAGGTGGGGCAGCAGGAGCAGCGCCCCCTCCGCTACCTCTGCCGCCTGAAGCCCCGGTGGAGCGCTCCACAAAGCTAGGCTGGAAGGAAGAGCGGCTGATCGACGATAGCGGTGATGAGACGTTCCTCAGCTACAAGGGCGAGCCGTCCGTGGAGCGCTACGAGTTTATTCGGGACTACCTAGAGTTCCGAATCCAGCGGCTCAAGAAGGCTTAGACCAGCGCTTTTCAGCCGCTGCGCGGGCGATCTCAGCGCGGCGCTCTGGAGACAGAGCGTCGGCCCTTGCCTTCCCCCCCTTGAGCCCTCCGCGCCTGTTGGCGTCGGTGGCGGGGTCGCGGGCGTCCTCCTCAATCTCCCCCGTCGCGATCTTGGCGACGTGGATAGCGGCGCCGATCAGGTCGCCGGGGCGCTTCTGGCCTTGTGGTCCTTTAGGCATCAGCGATCCTCTACGCGCTTGGCGTCTCTGGCGATCTGAGCCGCGCACTTGTTCATTTCGTCGTCCCAGCAGCGCCCGGTGCTCACCCCAATTTGGCGGCCATCGCGGGCAAACTGCACGTGATAGCGCACCTGGATTCGGGGGCCGATCTTGCGCCAGTCCCTCACCTTGATCAGCAGCTTGTCAGGCCCGGTGGTTATGTACTGCAGGCGGGGCGTCGGCACGTAAGCAGCCTCAACGGCCGCTGCCAGCCGAAGCGTGAGCCCGTCGTCCCCTTCGGTCCAGAACGCTGGAAGCGCCGGTGTCATGCCCCGGAAGATACGCCCCCCGGCGGCCGGGCGCCATGCTTGTCAACGGCGACTAATTTCAAACTGAGACACTACCGCCTTCTGGCGGCGGAGGACGGGGCGGGAGAGCGCCTGGCGCTGCGTCAGAAGCGCGGGTTGGGGTTGGGCTGGTCCTTGGGCGGGGGGGCGACGACGTCCCAGTGCTCGGCGATCTTGCAGTCCTTCAGGCGGAACACGTCGGCGATCGCGTAGGCGGGGGCGCCCGGCGCGGGGGTGAAGCGGGCGTGGAGGAACACCAGGTACGCCTCGGCGGCGGTGCGCAGCACCTCCCACCGGGGATCGGGCATGGAGCGGATCAGGCCCTCGAGGTGGGCCGCCGTCGCCTCGCGCGTGCCCTTCTCCACCTCGGGCTTGTGCTCGACGAAGTCGGCGGAGACGAACCGCCCGAAGGCCTCGGCCGGCTTCCGCAGGGTCAGCGCCTGCCGGTAGAACTGCAGCACCACCTGCCGGTTGGCCTCCGGCGAGGGGGTGCAGGGGGCGGCGGCCTCGGCCCGGGGCGCGGCGAGCGCGCAGAGGGCGAGGGTCAGGGCCGTTGCCGGTGTCAGTCCCTTGCGCATTCCGTCGTTCTCCAACCGCTTGCGGTTCTAGCGCGGCAGGGGGCGGGGACCTAGCTGGCCAGTGCGGCCGCCCCGCCCCGGGTGATCGCCTGTGGGGCTCAGCCTTCGCCGCGGGAGAAGCCCTCGCCGAGGAATTCAGTCTCGCCGCGCGGGTAGTCGGCGCCGAAGGCGCCTACGAACACCTAGCCGGCGGTCGCGCGGTCCATCTCGGGCTGATCGGCCAGCCAGACGAGGAAGCTGTGCGCGTCGTCGAGCATGTTGACCATGGCCATCTCGGCGGCATGCCAGAGGTCGGGATCGCGCTGGGCCTTCACCCACTCTACGCGGCATGGCAGTGTCACAAGGAAAAAAAGGGGGCGTCGCGGGTGCTCCGGATGCCGTTCGAGCAAGCCGACATACGCTGGGGGTAGCGACCATCACACTTGTCTCTCGCCTGGTGGGTGGCGTTTGTGGCGCTAGTGGATAGGGATTCCGTGTGCGGCCTGGTTTCCCACGAGCCGTGGCTTTGGTAGGGCAAGCTAGCTCAAAGGAGGTTGCTATCTTCCAGCTTCGACGCGCCCGGATCGAGGGGTATAAGGCCCTTAGTTCGGTTGAGATTCAGCTCCCGGAGAAGCTGCTGTTTCTCATTGGCACGAACGGTGCCGGAAAAAGTTCCACCCTTCAGGCGCTGGCTTTCATCCAGTTTTTCGCTGCCGACGACCCTCTCAATTTTTTTCACGAACGTGGCTGGCGCCCTGCGGATATCCGCGCACGAAGTTCCAAACATAATACGCTTCGATATAGCCTAACGCTTGAGCATACAGATGGACGAGCCGTTGTTTGGCAGTTTATTTGGGGGTTGAATTCTCAGGCTGTTCTAATTGAGCGAATGTGGCTCTCTGAACCAGACACCTCCCCTCGCCGCCTGTTTAATTTCACGAGACAGGGCGGCTTCACCTCAGAGACCGGAGCTGAGATACGGGGTTTCTTGCCTAAGGGCTCCTTATTGGGTTCCTTAGAGCCTAACACACTCTCCCACTCCCCACAGACCACAAAGGAAGTGGTAGACTGGGCAATGGGCATAACTTCTCTTGAATTGCTAAGCCCTGTGGCAATGCGCTCAAACACTCGTGGCAGCACTCAAGGTATCGGTGTTAAGGGCCAGCGCTTAGCTGGCTTTTTGGCAGCTCTAGATGCAAAAACAAAAGATAAAATTGTTAGTCGACTTGCTGATTTTTATCCGCTAGACAACCTTAGCACTACGCGTAAACGCGCAGGATGGGTGGATTTAAAAATCTCAGAATCCTACCAGATCGGGGCAATCGGAGCTGCGCATGCGAGCGACGGATTTCTTCGATTACTTGCTTTGTGTGCAATTCCGGAATTTGGACATAAATCTAGCCTAGTTTTGCTTGATGAAATTGAAGATGGGATCGAACCTCATATCCTCCCGCGTCTTATTGAGAGGGTCGTAGCCGATTCCAAATCTCAATTTATTATGACATCCCACTCACCACTGTTGATTAACTTCTTCCCGCCAGAGGAGGTAATGCTTGTTACGAGAAGTGACTCCGGCGAGTCAAGGCTGAAGGAGTTAAGCAATTTGGAGGTGATTAGGGCTGGGGGAGAATATCTCGGCAGTGGAGAGGTTTGGGCAAACACCGGTCTGTCAATACTGAACCAACAAGCTCTTTCTGATTTACCAGATGAGGATCCTGAAAATATGTTTGAATACGAGTGGCCGTCGCGGGAGCTACAGCGCCCATGAAGGTCATGCTTTGCGGCGAGGGACCGCACGACGTGGGTCGTATTGCCAACTGGTCTATTCGGGCCGAAAAAATGGTTACCACTGAGGGGTGGTTACAGCCTCTGGTTAGAAAATATATTGATTCCGCAGAGTTAGAATTCGAGATTGTGCCTCGGTCTCGCCTTGTGACACTCCCGGGCCGAAACAAAACGCCCTTGCCACCTGGGCACGGAGCAAAAGCGTATATAGCCAAGTTCCGGGCTTCTACGAGTCCCTGCACTGTGCTGATCTACATGGTCGATGCGGACACTAATCGGAAGAAGGAGTGGCAAGAAAAGCGACAAGAGGTTCTGGATGGATTCGCTGCCCATGATGACCAAACAAAGAGCGTGGCGTGCATACCAATGAGTGCATCAGAGAGCTGGCTCCTGTGCGATAGTAAGGCGTGGGCGGACGTGTCGGGCAAGAACGACATCAATTTACCGGCGAAACCGGAGAAGATTTGGGGAAAGCGATTTGACCCGAACAGCAATCATCCACATCCTTACTTTAGTAGGACATGCGCGGCAGCTGATCTAAAAGATGATGCCTTCACGAGAGTTGCAATCATGGAAGCGTCCCAGGCTGATCGCATCAAGGACGCCTGTCCTGTGAGTTTCAAGGCATTTGATAGCGATCTCACTGCTGCGGTTTCTTGAGCCGATTACCAACCCCTAGTGCCGCTGCGCCTTCCCGATCTCCAGCTTCCCCTCGCCCCCGCGCACCGCGATCACGTCTCCGTCCGCGAACTCGCCGGCCAGCAGCTTCTTGGCGATCGGGTCGATCAGCTCCTTCTGGATCACGCGCTTGAGCGGGCGGGCGCCGTAGACCGGGTCATAGCCGCGTTCGGCCAGCCAGGCTTCGGCTGAGGGGTCGAGCGCGATGGCCATGCGGCGGTCGGCCAGCAGCTTGTCGACGCGGCCGAGCTGGATGCGGACGACGCCATCCATGTGCGACCGAGAGAGGCGCTTGAACAGGATGATCTCGTCGAGGCGGTTGAGGAACTCGGGGCGGAAGTTCTTGCGCACCACGTCCATCACGGGTGCGCGCACCTTCTCCACGTCCTCGCCGTCGGGGAGGGCCGCCAGGTATTCGGAGCCCATGTTGCTGGTCATGATGATCAGGGTGTTGCGGAAGTCGACCGTGCGGCCCTGGCCGTCGGTGAGGCGGCCGTCGTCGAGCACCTGGAGCAGGACGTTGAACACGTCGGGGTGTGCCTTTTCCACCTCGTCGAACAGGATCACCTGGTAGGGGCGCCGGCGCACCGCCTCGGTCAGGGCGCCGCCCTGGTCGTAGCCGACGTAGCCGGGGGGCGCGCCGATCATCCGTGACGTGCTGTGCTTCTCCATGTACTCGCTCATGTCGAGGCGGGTGACCGCGGCCTCGTCGTCGAACAGGAATTCGGCCAGGGCCTTGGTCAGCTCGGTCTTGCCCACGCCAGTGGGGCCGAGGAACAGGAAGGAGCCGATCGGGCGGCCGGGGTCCTTCAGCCCGGCGCGGGCGCGGCGGACGGCGTCGGAGACGGCGGTCAGCGCCTCGTCCTGGCCGACCACGCGGTTTCGGAGCGCGTCCTCCATGCGCAGCAGCTTGTCGCGCTCGCCCTCCAGCATCTTTTCCACCGGCACGCCGGTCCAGCGGGAGACGACGGCGGCGATCTGTTCGGCGTCGACCACCTCGGGGGTGAGCTGGTCCTGGGCGGCGGCCTCGGCCTCTTGCAGCTGGCGCTCCAGCTGGGGGATCTGGCCGTACTGGATCTCGCCGGCGCGGGCGAAGTCGCCGCGGCGCTGGGCCTGCTCCAGCTCCAGGCGCAGGCGGTCGAGGCCCTCGCGGGCCTGGGCGGCGGCGCCGAGCTTTTCCTTCTCGGACTTCCAGCGGGTGGTGATCTCGTCCGACTGCGCCTGCAGGTCGGCGATCTGGCCCTCCAGGTCCTCAAGCCGCTTCTTGGAGCCGGCGTCGGTTTCCTTGGTGAGCGCCTCGCGCTCGATCTTCAGCTGGATCAGGCGGCGGTCGATCTCGTCCAGCTCCTCGGGCTTGGAGTCGACCGCCATGCGCACGCGGCTGGCGGCCTCGTCGACCAGGTCGATGGCCTTGTCGGGCAGCTGGCGGTCGGCGATGTAGCGGTTGGAGAGGCTGGCGGCGGCGACGATGGCGCCGTCGCTGATGCGCACGCCGTGGTGCACCTCGTACTTCTCCTTCAGGCCGCGCAGGATGGAGACGGTGTCCTCGACGCTGGGCTCGCCGACGAACACGGACTGGAAGCGGCGGGCGAGGGCGGGGTCCTTCTCGACGTGCTTGCGGTATTCGTCGAGCGTGGTGGCGCCGACGCAGTGGAGCTCGCCGCGGGCCAGGGCGGGCTTGAGCAGGTTGGAGGCGTCCATGGCGCCTTCGGTTTTGCCGGCGCCGACCAGGGTGTGCATCTCGTCGATGAACAGGATGATCTGCCCTTCCGCGGCGGTGACCTCCGACAGCACGGCCTTGAGCCGCTCCTCGAACTCGCCGCGGTATTTCGCGCCGGCGATCAGCGCGCCCATGTCCAGGCCGAGCAGGCGCTTGTCCTTGAGGCCCTCGGGCACGTCGCCGTTGACGATGCGCTGAGCCAGGCCCTCGACAATGGCGGTCTTGCCCACGCCCGCCTCGCCGATCAGCACCGGGTTGTTCTTGGTGCGGCGGGAGAGGACCTGGATGGTGCGGCGGATCTCCTCGTCGCGGCCGATCACCGGGTCGAGCTTGCCCGCGCGCGCGTCCTCGGTGAGGTCGCGGGCGTAGCGCTTGAGGGCGTCGTACTGGTCCTCGGCGCCGGCGGAGTCGGCGGTCTTGCCCTTGCGGACGGATTGCGCGGCGGCGTCGAGGCCCGCCGGGGTGACGCCGGTCTTCTTGAGCAGGGAGGCGGCCTCTCCGCCCTCCTTGGCCAGCGCCGAGAGCAGGCGCTCGGTGGTGACGAACTGGTCGCCGGCCTTCTTGGCGTCCTGCTCGGCGGTGGCGAACACGCGGGCGGTGTCGGGCATCAGGTGCAGCTGGCCGTTGCCGCCCTCCACGCGCGGGATCCTGGTGAGGCTGGCCTCGACGTCCTGCGCCACGCCGTTGACCTTGCCCCCGGCGGTGGAGATCAGCTGGCGCGCCAGCCCGTCGCGCTCCTCGAGCAGCACCTTGAGCAGGTGCTCGGGCCGCAGCTGCTGGTGGCGGCGGGCGAGCGCGAGCGACTGGGCCGCCTGCACGGCCTGCTTGGCGCGGTCGGAATAGATGTCGATGTTCATCGATGCGTCCCCTTGGGCGACTACGGCCGCGGGCTTGAGATAAGCGCCGCAGGCCGGTGTTTCAGGGGCAGGATTTAGGTGTGGCATATCGGCCACACAAGGTGCGGCGATGCGTCGCCGCGAGTGGCTTGGCCGCAGGATTGAATCTGTGAAATTGACGCAATTTAATTCGGCGCGCGCAGGTCCACGCTGTAGGAGCCCGCGCTTTCCGGAGGGGGATCCGCCAATGCCGACCGCTTATGTGAACTCGACCGTGCAGACTACGGTCACCGACGCCAACGCCTACACCACCGCTGCGAACCAGAGCCTCTATCTCGGAGCCGCGGGGGAGCTGCTGGCGCTGGGTGATGGCGTGGGAGCGGGGCTGGTGTTCGCCGGCGTCGACCAACTCGCGACGATCCACGGCCGCATCTACAGCGACGGCGGCAACGGCATCAATCTGTATGGCGAGGGCAGCTCCGTGGTCTGCTACGGCCAGATCACGGCCGGGAACGCGGGGGTGCGCCTTCTCCAGGCGAACGATGTCACCGTGATGAGCGGCGGCGAAATCTATGGCGATGCTTATGGAGCTTACCTCGAGGAGGCGGCGACCAACTCTGAGATCTTGAACTACGGCTCCATCACCGGCGGCTCCTACGGGATGCTGGTTTACGCTGCGGGGGCCGACATTCAGAACTTCGGCACGATCAGTGGCGTGCAGTCCCAAGCGATTTTTCTGCTCAGCGACAGCATCAGCGTCTACAACGCTGGCGATATCCAGGGCGGGATTACCTCGGCCGGCGAGCTGAATTGCAGCGTCACCAACACCGGGCTGATCGTCGGCGATGTCGCCAGCTACGGCCACATCCTGGTCTACAACAGCGGCGAGATCACCGGCGGCGTGTTCACCGCCGACGGGGACGACCTGGATGTGATCAAGAACTCCGGCGTGATTCAGGGCATGGTCGGCACGGGGCTCGGCGCCGACCGCATCATCAACACAGGGTCGCTGAACTACGGCGTGGTGCTGGGCGACGGCAACGACCTGCTGGACACCCGCTTCGGCAGGGTGGTCGACACGATCGACGCCGGCAACGGTGACGATCGGGTACTAGGCGGCGACGGCGCCGATATCGTCGTCGGTTTCAACGGCGCGGATCTGCTCAAGGGCTTCGGCGGAGAGGACGACCTGTCCGGCGGCGAGGGCAAGGACACGCTGGCCGGCGGCCTGGGCGATGACCTGCTGACGGGCGGGCGCAACGCCGACCGGCTGGTGGGCGGCGATGGCGCGGACACCTTCACCTTCACCTCGACGCTGGACTCGACCGCCGGGCTGGCCAATCGCGACACCATCGTCGACTTCAGCCGCGCCGAGGAGGACGAGATCGACTTGGGGCTGACCGACGCCAACAACACCCTCGCCGGCAACCAGGCCTTCGCATTCATCGGCACGGCGGCGTTTGGGAACGTGGCCGGCCAGCTTCGCTACAGCGTGGTCGAAGGCAACGCGCTGCTCGAAGGGGACATCAACGGCGACGGGACCGCCGACTTTGGCGTTCTGTTGCTCAAGGTGACGAACCTGGAGGCGGCCGACTTCGTCCTATAGGGGCGGTCGCTGCAGGGCGGCCTACCCGTCACAGCACGAAGTTGTCGAAGTCCCCGTGCTGGCCGCGCAGCTCGACCACCATGTCGGCCCTGCCGTCGCCGTCCACGTCGAGGAGCAGGCGGGCGGCGTTGGGGCCCTGGACCAGGCGCATCTCGCCGGCGGTGTTGGAGAAGCTGTCGACCAGAACGAAGGCGTCGTCCTCGGCGGTGGCGGCTATCGCGTCGATGGCCGACACGTCGATCCAGTCGTTGGCGTGCAGGTCGGCGACCCGGTCTACGGCGCCGGTCTCCAGCACGGAGAAGGCGAACACGTCGGCGCCTCCGTCGCCGCGCAGCAGGTCGGCGCCTTCGCCGCCTTCCAGACGGTCCGCGCCGGCCCCGCCCGCCAGGGTGTCGCCGCCGCCGCCGCCCGACAGCGCGTTGCCGTCGCCGTCGCCGCGCAGGTCGTCGGCGCCGGCCGCGCCCAGCACGTTCTCGACGCCGCGCAGGATGTCCCTGCCGTCAGCGTCGACCGCCGTATGCTGGCCCAGGCGCACGACCACCGCGCCGCCGCCCTCGTAGGTCGCCGTGTCGATGCCGGCGCCGCCGTCCAGCGTGTCGTCGCCCTCGCCGCCGGCCAAGGTATCGTCGCCCTTGCCGGCCAGGATGGTGTCGTCGCCGGACCCGCCGTCGAAGCTGTTGGCCCTCACGTCGCCCACGAAATAGTCGGCGTTCGCCGATCCCTCGATGGCTTCGATCCAGCGCACCGTGTTCGCCCGCAGGCTGAAGAAGACCCGGCCGGAGCCCTCGAAGCTGAGCAGGTCTTCACCCGCGCCGCCCACCAGGGTGTTGCCGGTGATCTCGCCGAAGTCCTCGGGGAGCCGGATTTCCAGCCGGTCGTCCTGGCCGCCCAGGTCGATGTGGTTGTCGCGAATGGCGGTCGTGGCGCCGCCACTGGCGCCCGCGCCGAAGCCCGCACCGGCCGTGGCTAAGGTTTGCAGCGTCACGACGTCGGCGCCGCGGCCGGTATCGGCGGAGTTGCCGACAATCTCCGCCGTGGCTTCGCCGCCGGCGCCGCCGAAGAGCGCGAGGGGAGCGGATCCGCCCCCGCCGCCCGTGGCCGCGGCTTCGAAGAGCAGGGTCTCCGCCCCGTCGCCGCCGTTCACCGTGACGTCCTGAACGCGGGCCAGCGCCGAACCGCCGTCGCCGCCATGGCCGGGGGTCCCTGGGGCCCCCTCCGGATCGCCGGTCGCGCCCCGGGCTCCGCCCGCGCCGCCGTCTCCCGCCGCGGCCAGGGCGCTGATCGCGATCACGGCCAAGGCGCCGTCGGTGGTCACCTCGCTGTCGAGCACCTGGGCGAGCGCATCGCCGCCGTCGGCCCCGTCGGCGCCGTCCCCGGCGTTGAAGCCGTCGCCTCCGGCCCCGCCCGTTCCGGCGTCTCCGCCTTGCGCGGCAGCCGTGAGGGAAGCGCTTTCGGCTTCGCCCGCGGCGACTTCGGCGCTGGTCAGGGTGGCGGACGCATCCCCGCCCGCGCCGCCCGCGCCGCCGTCAGCGCCGCCTCCGCCATTGCCGCCATCGCCGCCATCGCCGCCGAGGACATTCAGCCGTACCTGGAAGTCAGGGCCCTCGACCGGCCCGACCACCCAGGTGAAGGCCTCGTCCTGGCCAGGGCCGCCGGGCTGACCCATCGCGCCCGAACCCACACCGTCAGCGCCGTCGGGCCCGTCTTGCCCCTCAATGGTCATGATCATCGGGCCGCACCCCCACTCGCGGGAGGCGAGCGGGTCAGACTAAGCCGAAGGCGGCGCGGGGGTCACGCCCGCGGCGCAGGTCATAATGACGCAGAAGCGAGGTCCGGCGTGGGCGCTCGCCGGGCGGGCCGGCAACATCAACGGCCGGGGAACCGGAAGCTCCCCGGCCGCAGCGCCAGCATGTAGACCAGGTCAGATGACCAAGTCGTAGCCCACGGGCCCGTCGTAGCGGCCCGTGCCGCCCGCAAGGCTATCAGGAGTAAAGTAAATGAACTCACCGCCGCCGTAGCCATTCAGCAGCATGGTCATGTCATCGACTTTGTCGCCGTTGGTGTCGAGGTGGATCTTCACCGTGTCGGCGTCTTCCACCGTCAGCAGGATTTCGCCTGCCGTGCCGGAATAGGTCCCCCCAGGGCCATCGGCGAAGGTGAATTTCTGCACGCCTGCGGCGTTTCTATTGGCATCAATGTACTGCAGGTCGACTTGGTCGATGAAGGCTCCGTTGCCCTCATCGAAGTCCTTGACCTGCGCCACGTTTTTGGCATCGAACACATCGAAGTAGAAGATGTTCTTGCCGGCGCCGCCGACCATTACGTCGGCCCCACCGCCGGAGGCGATGCTGTCGTCGCCGTCGCCACCGAGCAACTGGTTCTTCAGGCTGTTGCCGACCACCCAGTCGTTGCCGCCGCCGCCGGTAGCGTTCTCGATCTTAACGCCTTTCGCGATGCTGTAGCCGCCGAATACGAGGCCACCGAACCCGTCATAAACCACCGAGAAGTTGCCGCCGCCGGAGTCCGTGTAATCGATAGTGGCGGGACGCAGATCGATGAAGCAGCTCTTGTTGCCGCTGTATGCGATCTTGTCCTTGCCGCCCGCATCCCAGATGCACGAGTAATAGGTGCCGGGGGCGTTGCTGCCGGAGAGCTGGTAGACGTCGTTGCCGGTGTGATAGGTGGTGTTTGCGCCGTACTTCATCTGAAGCATCGCCACGTCCAGCGCCATTGGCGTGCCCTGATAGCCGTAATTGTAGCTCGGGCTCTCACCGGCGACCGTCTTCCATCCGTCGTTGTACGACATCATGGTGAAAACGCCTTGGTTCAGGTCGTGCGAACCGAAGGAGTCGAACGGCCCCGTGACGCCATCCATGATCAGCGAGCCGCCGCCCTTGTCGTGCGGGTGTGCGAGGCCGAAGCCGTGCCCGAATTCGTGTATCAGGGTGATGAAGGAATAACCGCCCTGTTCCAGGCCGCCGCTGCCCCAGTTGGGACCATTGCGGCCGAACACGCCTTCACCCTCGTTGGGTTCGCCCGGAGGGCCGCAGTGACCGAGCAGACCGCCGGAGAAGACGGTGGTCGCGAGTTTGAAGTAGGCATCGGCCTTGTTGGTGGTCGTGACGAAGTCGACATTGATGATGTGCTCGTACTGTTCGAGCGCGATCATCACCTGCTGCTTCTCATAGTCGGTCCAGCCCTTGGAGGTCTCTCCATCCACCACTTGGCCCTTGGGCGCGAAATACACTTTAATCGTGTTGCCGCCCGGGATGATGTTACTGGGGCCGCCCCAGTCGATGGACTTCAGGATCCTCGGCTCGCCGGTGCCCGCATTTGTGCCGAACTGGTAGGGCTGGTTCAGCGGATGGTAGGTCAGCGGCTGGAAGTTAGACGCGGCGCTGACTTGAGCCTCCTCGGGCTGACCGTAGCGGCTGGCGTCATCCAGCACGTCGATCTGCGGTGCCGCGGCGAGGAGTTCGGTGAACTCCGGCCCGACGTGTCTGGCCGCCACGGTGATGTCAGACGCGAGCGACATCAGGCCCGACTGGCGAGTGATTCCAATCATTGTAGGTCCCCCTTGGACTTGTTCGCGCACACATACACCAACCGGTGTTTTGCGCTAGCCGCTCTTAAAGCGAGTTTTTCATCGCGTCGGGCGCTGCGGCAATTCGCCCTAGGGAACGGCGTTCACGCTACGGCTTCGGCGGCGGGACCGGTTCCGGCGCACGCCCCCGCAAGGCGGAGACGAGCAGCAGGACCGCGGCGTAGAGCACCACCACGACGACGCCCCAGCGCAGCGCCTCCAGCGGCAGCGACTTGACCACCAGCGCCGCCAGCAGCACCGCCGGGATGCCGCCCAGCGCCAGGCCCAGCACCACCCGCAGGTCGATGCGATCGGTGCGGACGAAGCGCATGCCGCTGGCCGGCATCAGGAAGGCGCAAGCGCCCATCATGACCGGGAAGGCCGCGACGGGGTTGAGGCCCAGCAGGCTGAGCAGGATCAGCGAGGGCGCGTAGAGGCCGATGCCGAAGGTCATCAGCGCGCCCAGGATGAAATGCGCGCCCACGGCGACCGCGAACAGGGCGGGCGGCAGGTTGAGCGCCTGCCCGCCGCCCGGCATCAGGTGCAGGTTTGCCGCCGCATAGAGGCCGGCCGCGAGCAACAGCGCCAGGCCCACGACCGCCTGCACCACCCTCACCGGCAGCCGCACCACCACCGGCGCTCCGGCTATCGCGCCGATGACGGCGGCGGCGATGCAGGCGGCGAGCAGCCAGGGATCGACCTTGACCAGGTTGATGAAGATCAGCGCCTGGGCCACCGTCGGCAGGGCATGGCCGCTGTTGAGGGTCGCGGGGAAGAAGGCGTCCGGGACCATCCGGCGCAGCTTCATCCAGGCGGTGGTGGGCGCGAACGAGCCGATGCCCAGCGTGTCGAAGAAGTTGGTGACCGCGCCCAGCGCCACGGCCTCCAGCCGGGGCTTCAGCTGGCTGCGCCGCGCCGCCGTCCGCAGCAGCACCAGCGCATAGGCTGCCGACAGCACCGTCAGCAGGCCCAGCAGCACGATGACGATCATCCGTTCCCTCCCGTCTACTGCGGGAACTCCCACCCCGCGCAGGCGTCCGCTTAGCCTTTGGCAACCATGTTCGCACCACGTTTCGTCAACCTGCCGGCGTTATCTAGGAGGGCCAGAGGTATCTCCGCCATGCCCTTCTTCTCCTTCGCGAAGCCCATCCTGTCCGACCGCGGCGGCAACGCCGGGGTCATGACCGCGCTTTTCGCGCTGCTGCTCGCCACTATCGCCGGCGGGGCCACCGACCTGACCGGCGTCGGCTCCACCGGCGAAAAGCTGCAGGACGCCGCCGACAGCGCCGCCCTGGCCGCCACCTTGATGCTGGTCAAGAATCCGTCGGCCAGCCAGGCGCAGTTGAAGGCCAAGGCGGAGCAGATGGCGCAACCCGCCCGCAAAGGCATGAGCGACAAGGCCGTGAACGCCGCGGTCACCGTCGAGGCTACCGCCCCGGCCCGGGTGAAGGTGGCGCTGTCGCAGGACTACGCGGCCGTATTTGGAGCCTTGGTTGGCAAGCGGACCGTGACCGTCACCCGCGACGCCACCGCGATGGCGGGCGAGAACGTGGAGCTGTGCATGCTGCTGCTCTCCCAGGCGCCGGCCGCCTTGACCGTTGGCGGGACCGCCGATCTCAACGCCGTCAAGTGCAGCATCCAGGTGAACTCTCCCTCCCCCAACGCCTTGGCCTCCAACGGCAACGCCACCGTGAAGAGCCACAAGGTGTATGTGGTGGGATCCAAGAAACCGGAACCCAACTTCAAGCCGCAGCCGGCCTTCAATCAGACTCCGGTGCCCGACCCCTTCGCCGCCACCATGCCGTGGCCGGCCCCCGGCGCCTGCGCCCGGACCTTGGGCTCGATACGCAGGACGACCCTCAACCTGCTGCCGGGCGTGATCTGCGGGAACATCAACATCGGCAACGGCGGAACGCTGAAACTGGCGCCGGGGGTTTATGTGCTGCAGAGCGGCTCGATTTCGGTGAAATCCGGCGGCGTGCTCGACGGCGGTTCCAGCGCCACCCTGGTGCTGACCGACCCGGTGGGGACAGTCACCGTCCAGGCGGGCGGCAGCCTCATCCTCGAAGGCGCCAAGAGCGGCCCCTGGAAGAACGTCGCCTTGGCGATCAAGCCCCAGCCGACCGAGCAGACGTCCACCCTGATCGGCGGCGGCGACTTCGTGCTCGACGGCATCGTCTACGCGCCGACGCAGAAGATCGTGCTCAGCGGCGGCGCCTCGATCGAGAAGAAGGAGTCGCCCCGCGTCTTCGTCGCCAATCGTATGGAGTTGAGCGGCAACGGCCAAGTCTTCCTGCGGTCGCAGCCCGGCCGCATGGTCAAGGGCGCTCCCGTGCGGCTGGTGCAATAATTCCGGGTAATTGGTAACCCTACCCCAATAAAATAACCAAGTTCAGAGGGGGTGCGTAAACCTTCCTGATAGTAATTGGGTAGAAAGGGGAACGCCATGCACCTCCCGAACCTTCCACGCTGCCTGCTCCGCGACCAGCGCGGCAATGCGGGCGTCATGACCGCGCTCTTCGTTCTGCTGCTCGCCACAGCAGTTGGCGGCGCCACTGACCTTACCGGCGTCAACTCGAGCGGCGAAAAGCTGCAGGACGCCGCCGACAGCGCGGCGCTCACCGCCACGCTTGCGTTGGCGCGCAATCCTACAATTTCGCAATCGCGACTTGAGGCCAAGGCCAAGGAGATGACGGCCCCGGCGCTGAAGGGCCTCACCGGCGAGCCGGTCACCACGACTGTCACAGTCCAGTCCCTGGCGCCGGCCAAGGTCAACGTGCAACTGTCCCAGGATCACGGCATGACGTTTGCCGGGTTGCTCGGCAGCCCGAAGCTGACGATCACCCGCCACGCGACAGCGATGGCCGGCAAGGGCGTTGAGCTTTGCATGCTGGTCCTGTCGCCGAACCAGTCGGACGCGATCAAGATCGGCGGCACGGCCGACTTCACCGCCATCAGGTGCGCGGTTCAGGTCAACTCGAATTCGGGCAACGCCCTCAACAGCGGCGGGAGTTCCAGGGTGAAGGCGCTGAAGACCTATGTCGTGGGTCCGGCAAAGTCGATCCAGAACTGGACGCCCACGCCCAGCTTTGGACAGAAAGCCTACGCCGACCCGTTCGCCAGCCGCATGCCTTGGCCCACGACGACGACATGCGGCCAAACCCTCACATCCCTTGCCGGGGCAACGAAGACGCTCACGGCCCCCTTGGGCGCCCCGCTCGTGCTTTGCGGCGGCATCGACATCGGCAATTCGGGCGTGCTGGTGCTGAAGCCTGGCACCTATGTGATCCAGAGCGGCGGCATCAACGTGAAGTCTGGCGGCATCCTCGACGCCAGCGCCGGGGCGACCCTGGTGCTGACCGATCCATCCGCGACCATCAACATGCAGGCGGGCGGGAGCCTTAGGCTCCAGGCGCAGAAGACAGGCCCGTGGAAGGACGTGGCGATCGCCGTGAAGCCCCAGCCCATCGAACGCACCTCCACCCTGATCGGCGGCGGCGAGCTGGAGTTGGACGGCATCGTCTACCTGCCGAGCCAGAAACTCTATCTCTCCGGCGGCGCAGCCTATGAAAAGAAGGACTCGCCCCGGTCCTTCGTGTCGAACCGTCTCGAATTCGGCGGCAACGGGACCATGTTCGTCCGCGCCCAGCCTGGGTCCATGATGCGCGACGCGCAGGTATGGCTGGTGCAGTAGGCGCCAACACGGCCTCTTGTGGCGAGTCGGCGCGCTTGATGTAAACTCACCCTTCCGCGCCGCGTCGGAGGGGCCTGCGCTTGCACACCGTCGCCTTCATCAGCCCCAAGGGCGGGGCGGGAAAGACGACGGCCGCGCTGCTGCTGGCGCTGTCGCTGGCCGAGCAGGGGCGGCGGGTGGCGATGATCGACGCCGATCCCAACAAGCCGCTGCTGCAGTGGTCGCACCTGCCCGGGCGAACGGCCCTGGTCACCGTCCATCCCGCGCCGACCGTGCCCGACGTGCGCGAGTCGCTGCGCGAGGCCATGCGGCGCGCGCCCGATTGGGTGATCCTCGACACCGAAGGCTCGGTGCGGGGCGCCTCGGTGTTCTCCTCGGTGCGCCCCGAACTGGTGCTCACCCCGCTGGCCTCCTCCCAACTGGAGGTCACCCAGGCGCTCAAGGCCGCGGAGATGGTGCGCCTCGCCAGCCGGGGCATGCAGCGCCCGCCGCGCCACGCCTGCCTGCTCACCCGCCTGCCCGCCGCTATCCGGCCGAAGTCGCTGAAGACGGTGGTGGAGCAGCTGCACGCCAAGGGCATGGCGATCCTGCCCACCGCCCTGATCGAGAAGGAGGCGTTGAGGCTGATGTTCACCGCCGGCGGCGGCCTGGCCCAGCTGGAGCGGGAGGGCGTCCACGGCGTCGCCTCAGCGCGGCAGAACGGCGCGGCCTACGCCGCCGCGGTGCAGGCGCTGCTGGAGGGCGGCCCCACCTAAGTCGTGTCGGCCTGCTCGACATGGGCCGCATCCGCCTTATTTTGGCCCGGCCCTCCGCCAAGTTTCGGCCAGGGTTCAGCAGGGCTTGCAGAATGTACAGTTATCTCGATCTGCGCGGCGCCTCGGGCGCCTGCTACCGCTTCCGCCCCGCCTCGGAGGTGAAGACGCCGATGAGCGGCGGCTTCGTCTACATCAGGAACGGGGGCGACGGCTGCCAGCTGATCTACGCCAGCGCCGCCGAGAACCTGCTGACCGACCCGCCCTCGCGCTGGAGCGAGGCGGTGTCGCGCTACGGCGCGACCGACATCTTCCTGCGGCTGAACGTCTCGCGCACGGCGCGCAACCAGGAGATGGCCGACATCGCCGAGGCCCACCAGCCGCCGATGAACGCGGTCACCGCCGACGCGATGGGCTAGGCGGGCTTCAGGCCGCCTGGGCCTGCGGCGCCGGCAGCTGCTCCCAAGCGGCGGAGTCCCGAAGCGTGTCGAGCACCTCGTCGTCCCCCAGGTCCGGCAGGTTGCGCCGGCGCAGGGTCTCCAGCGTCTGCAGGCTCCAAGGCGCGTCGTCGGCCAGCCGCCGGGCGATCTCGCGGATTCCGGCCGGATAGGCTTCGGCCCCCTCGATGATCTCGTGCGACACCTGGGCCACCAGGGCCAGCGCCTGCTCCAGCGCCATCACCTGCTCCGACGCCAGCTGCCGCGCCTGTTCCTGCAGCGCCCGGATACGGTCGGCCCGCGTGCGCCCGCCTGGCTGCGCCGCTTCCGCCAAAACTTCCACGAAATGCGATGTGCTCACGATCATCCCCAACAAGCTGTGCCGAAACAAGAGCTTGGTTAGCGGGTTGCAAACACCGGGCCGATGGCGGAGCTTGGTTGCCGAGGAAGCGCCATGAACCCGATGCTCATCGCCACGGCGGCCGTCCTGGTCAGCACTGGCACGGCGCAAGCTTCATCCGTGCTCCCGGTCAGGACCGCCCAGCTCGCGGCTTCCCCACCAGCCCCTGCTCCCGCCGCGGCGCCGGCCCCTGAGACGCGCGATCTGGACAGCTTCGCTGGACGCTATCTAGGCGCCGACGGATGCCCGCTGACGGTCACGCGCTCGGCGCGCCGGCTCTACCTGGACAACGGCTGCACCGGCGAGTGGAGAGGCCTCACCCGGCGTTCGCCGGTGGACTGGGACGCCGGGGCGACGGTGATCTCCGAGGGCCCACCGGCGCTGCGCGTCAGGTTCGCGGCGCCGGTCGCCGGTCGCTCCCCATCGGTCACCGTCTCAGGCGCGGGGGCCAAGGCGGACGCGACCGCCAACCGAAGGGAGGCGGTGGTCCGAACCGAGGTCACCTTCAAGTCGGCGGACGGCGTGAGCCTGGCCGGGACGGTCACCGCCCCCCTGGGCGCTGGCCGCAAGCCGGCGATCGTGCTGGTCCACGGCTCGGGCGAGCAGGACCGGCACGGCTACGCCTCGATCATCGACGTGCTGGCCGCCCATTTCCTCGAGCAGGGCTTCGTCGTGCTGCAATACGACAAGCGCGGCTCCGGCGCGTCCGGCGGCGACTGGCGCACGGCGAGCTTCAAGACCCTGGCCGAGGACGCACTGGCCGGCCGCCGCCTGCTGCTCGCCCAGCCGGACGTGGACCCCGCCCGCGTCGGCGTCGGCGGCTCAAGCCAGGCCGGATGGATCTCGGCCATGGCGGTGAAGGCCGATCCCGCCGTCCCGTTCGTCTTCCTGATCGGGGCCGGCGGCGCCGCGCTGACGGTGGAGGCGCAGGACGACTACAACGTCTCGGTCGGCATGCGGTGCGCCGGGGTCGCGCCGGCCGACATCGAGCGCGTCATGGTCCAGCGCGGCGCCTTCTTCGACGCCCTGCGCCGTCCCGCGGCGGCCGCACGGCTGCGGACGCTCACAGAGCCCCTGGCGCGCGAGCCGAAGCTGGCGGACTGGGTGATGCCGGCCGAGATCGACCGCTCCGCCGGTCAGTGGTTCGTGGCGCTGGAGACTGGTTTCGACCCGCTGCCGGTGTGGCGCGTCTATCGCGGCCGCGCCCTGTTCGCCTTCGGGGGCCTGGACGACCAGACTCCGGGGCCGCGGGCGAGCCAACTGGTGCGCGGCTTGCGCAAGCCGCGTTTCGAGGTGCTGTACTCGGAACGCAGCCAGCACCTGGGCCTGCTCGCCGACGACCCCTGCAAGGTCGGGCTGGAACACGTCAGCCGCTTCGACAAGGCGCTGTGGGCCGACATCGACCGGGGCATCGCCAAGCTGGCCGCGCGTTAGCCGCCCGTGGACCCGCCGCGAACCCGCCGCTAAACCCCTCCCGAAGTACCTGGGGAGCTTATCCGATGAAGACCATGCTGATGCTGTCGGCCGCCGCCGTGCTGGCGGCCGCCGCGCCCGCCGCCGCGCAGGAGCCGCTGCGTTCGGCCATCGCGGCGGACTACCAGAAGAACCTCTCGCCGATGTTCCTCGACCTGCACCAGCACCCCGAGCTGTCCTTCCGGGAAACCCGCACCGCCAAGATCGTCGCCGGCGACCTGCGCAAGCTCGGCTACACTGTCACCGAGAACGTCGGCCGGACCGGAGTGGTCGCGGTGATGAAGAACGGCGCCGGCCCCACCGTGCTGCTGCGCGCCGACATGGACGGGCTCCCCGTGGAGGAGAAGTCGGGCCTGCCCTATTCCTCCAAGGTCCACCAGGTCGACATCGACGGCGTCGACCGCCCGGTGATGCACGCCTGCGGCCACGACGTGCACGTGACCTCCCTGGTCGGCGCCGCCCGCCAGCTCGCCGCCCGCAAGGGCGAGTGGTCCGGCACCCTGGTGCTGATCGGCCAGCCGGCGGAGGAGCGCATCTCCGGCGCCCGGGCGATGATGAACGACGGCCTCTACACCCGCTTCCCCAAGCCCGATTACGCGCTGGCCTTCCACGTCTCGGCCAATCACCCCTCGGGCAAGATCGAGGTCAACCGCGCGCTGGCCGCCTCCTCCTCCGACAGCGTCGACATCGTCGTCCACGGCGTCGGCAGCCACGGCGCCTCGCCGCACAAGGGGGTGGACCCAGTGCTGGTCGCCGCCCAGATCGTGGTCAGCCTGCAGAGCATCGTCAGCCGCAACATCAACCCCCTCCAGCCGGCGGTGATCACCGTCGGCTCGATCCACGGCGGCACCAAGCACAACATCATCGGCGACGAGGTGCGGATGCAGCTCACCGTCCGCTCCAACGACTTCAAGGTGCGCGAGCAGCTGCTGGACGACATCGACCGCGTCGCGCGCGGCACGGCGCTGGCGCTGGGCGTGGCCCAGGACAAACTGCCCGAGGTGATCCGCTCGAAGGTCGAGACCACGCCCCCCACGATCAACGACACGCCGACGGCCGAGCGCATCCGCGCCGCCTTCGAGCGCGCCTTCCCGGCCGGCACGGTGATCGACACCCCGCCCGACGGCATGGGCGCCGAGGACTTCGCCTACTTCGTCGCCCCGGACACGGGCGTGAAGGGCGTCTACTTCTGGGTCGGCGGCACCCCGGCGGCCCAAGTGGATACGGCCCCGGCCCACCACTCGCCGCTGTTCAAGATCGAACCGGAGCCTTCGATCAAGGTGGGGACCGAGGCGATGGTGGTGGGCGCGATGAGCCTGATGCCGAAGGGGGGACGGGCGGCGGGGGGGTGACGATAGGCGAGCTTTGCGTTAAGTCTAAACTACTAGGAGTTGCGAACGGCTTTTGCCTGGGATTACCCTCTGCCTAGGCACAGTGAGGCACATCGTGTCGGAAGACCCCCCACCGGCAGCCATAGTAGCGAAGGCTATCTTGGAATGGGCTGCCGAGCAGCCATTATGGCGTCAAGAAGCCTTAAGACGCGTTCTTCGCCGGGCGCATACGGACACAGATAAAGTTGAGATCGCGGACGCCATCGTCGCCGATATCGGTGGAGAGCCGAAGGCATTGGAGCCACTGGCTGAGCAAGAACTGCCCCTCCTATCAGCTTCAGAGACCTTGTCTGCGGTATTAGAACTTCATTCCGTTCAAGACGTTAACAGGCTTGCCCCCGGCCAAGCTCTTAAGTTTGGCGATTCTGGCGTTACCGTACTGTATGGCCATAATGGCGCGGGCAAATCAGGTTATGCGAGGATATTTAAGCGCGCTTGTGGCGCGCGAGACGCGGAGATCATCCTTCCGAACATATTTGCAAGTATGGTGCCTAGCAAGGCTAGCGCTACTTTCACCGTGAGATGGAATGGACAGCAGGCTGATGTAAATTGGAACGATCCTCATCCAGATCCGAAATTGGCAAAGATCGCTATTTTTGATTCGAAAACAGCACCCTTTTTTGTGGAAAAAAGAGGCGGACTTTCTTATGTGCCATTTGGACTTGATGTTTTCGAGAGGCTATGTGCCCTGCTTGATGCCGCGAAGGAAAATCTCGAATTTCGCCAGAGATCCTTGCGGGTGGAATGTGAAACTCCAATCACATCTACGCCGATCACGCCTGCTGCGGGCGAATTTTTGGCGGACTTGGCTAATAAATCCGAAAGCGAGTTAGAGTCGTTCCTTGAGTGGGGCGAAGCGGATGAAGCTGAGTTGAACTCCCTTGCACAGGCCGCAGCCAATCCAACAGTTCGGCTCGCAAACTTGCGTGCATTGGGCAAATCGCTTTTGACGGCACTTGAGACGCTTCGTGGTGCCGAAGCCGTTGTTGGGGACCTCGCGATCGCTGCTGCAATCGATCAAACAAATAAGGAAGCGGGTGCCAAATCTGTTGCGGAAGCGGCGGCCAACGTGGACTTCGACGACGAGCCTCTATCCGGGACTGGTGGTGCCGCCTGGAGGTTGATGTTTGAGGCCGCTGAAAAATTTTCGACCACGGTAGCGTATCCTGGCCGCACATTTCCACCAATTGATGAAGGCGACCACTGTCTGCTTTGCCAGCAGGAGCTCACACCCTCAGCCAGAGAACGGCTCCGGCGTTTCCACGAATTCGTGGGAGCTGAAGCCGCGAAGGAGGCAGCTCGGCTAGCCAAGGTTACAGCGGACCGCCTTCGGGAACTGGAAGTGCTGCATGAGTCTATTTCGAAGCTTGATGTACCGCCTCTTCTTAGCACGGAGCACGCTCCTGTAGCTGCGCTATTCTCCCAGGCTCGGGCGGCAATCGCCTCCCGGATATCGCTAGCGAAGGCACACTTGCAGCGGGCCGCTCCTCCCGAGGCAATGGATTGGCCAGGTGATCAGATCAAGACCGTCGCCGACCAGTTGCCAATCCTGGAAAAATCGGCCGACGATCTGGAATCCTTGATCACCAGCGGCAAAGCCAACGTCTTGGCAGAACAGGCCGCCAATGCGAAATGCCGGAAAGCCCTCCATTCTGCTGCAGAGGTAGTCAAGAAGAGGCGCATTTTGATGTTAAGTATTGCGCAATTAGATAGGGCGCTATCCCATTGCGGAACCACCAAAATCTCCAAGTTTGGCGGTGAATTGATAAAAAAGAATGTTACTGATCAACTTGAGCAAGCCTTTGAAACTGAAAAGTT
This sequence comes from Caulobacteraceae bacterium, assembly GCA_036388855.1. Classification (GTDB taxonomy): domain Bacteria; phylum Pseudomonadota; class Alphaproteobacteria; order Caulobacterales; family Caulobacteraceae; genus DASVRA01. The sequence goes on from DASVRA010000024.1 coordinate 42,660, forward strand.
ACATCTTAGAGTGCAGGATATACCTGTTCGGCTCGCTGCCTCTGCCCGCAAGGGGGCCGTTGATCGCACGGTGACATTAGAAGGGGCGAAGACAAAAGTAAATCCGGGCCAGGTGCTTAGCGAGGGTGAGCACCGTGCAGTGGGGCTAGCTGCTTTCTTAGCCGAACTCTCCTTGAGTGATGAAGCTGCTCCTATTGTTCTCGATGATCCAGTTTCTTCCCTTGATCACAGAAGGCGCGACAATGTTGCGACCCGCATAGCAAGAGAGGGGAGGCACCGGCAAGTCATCGTGTTGACTCACGACCTCCCATTCCTGTTGGGGCTATCGGAGGCGTGCTCCGACGCGCACGTGCCCTTAACCAGGATTTTTCTTGAGCGGGGTCACGCTGGCTACGGCATGGTGTCGTCAGAGCCGGCTCCCTGGGATGCGCAAAAGCTTAGCGAGCGCAAGAACAAACTCAAAGTGTTGGTAGCGGACGCAACAAAGTATTACGAAGAGGTTGGTGAGGACGAGGGATATCACCAAAAGGTCACCACATTCTTTGATCGTCTTCGTAAGACATGGGAGCGAGCCCTAGAAGAACTGGTATTTGCCGACTCGGTTAATAGGTATCGACCCTCGGTCCAAACTCTTAGATTAAGGAAGGTTGTTTTTGACGACGATATTTTTGCGGCCTTCGAGAAAGGTATGACAGCGGCTTCAAGAATCACTGGCCACGACCAAGCCACTGCGCTTGGGGGAGCTCTTCCCACCCCTCCAGACCTGCAGGATCTGCTCGACCAACTCCTGTCATTCGAGGCACTGGTTAAGGACAAAACCAAGGGTGTGGCGGAGAGAAGGGACCAAATGACGAAGCCGCAGGCCCCCCAGCAAGTTGGTGGCTGACGGCCTAGTCAGCAGCTTCCCTCACCCCTGTCGTTCCGCTTATGTTCCGGCACGGGCGCGAAGGATCCGAACAAGCTCCACATCAACATCTCGCACCTGACCCACCTCACGCTGGGCGACTTCAGACGCCGGGGCGGGGAGATGCGGGCGGTGTGCGGCAAGTGCCGGGTGCGGCTGACGCTGAACATCGAGCAGCTGATCCGGCTGAACGGCGAGTTCGCCATCCTGTGGGGCCGGCGCCCGCGCTGCCGGGTCGAAGGGTGCGAGGGCCGCGTCGCCTTCCAGGGACGCTGGGTCCGCGGCCAGACCTGGCGCTCCATGGCCGACCCGCCGCCGCGCCATCACCTGATCGAACTCGGCGCCCGCACCCTCGGCGCCGAGGTGGAACTCTGACGTGGCGTTCGCGCCACAGACGGCGGCAAACCGGCCCGCCCGCGTCCCCGCCGCCGCCGCCGCGCTTAAACTTCCATCCCAAGGTCTTTGACATTCGAAACATCAGGGCAGCCGCCGAGGCTGCGGCCGCCCAACCGGACTCACCGGACTCTTTTTTTTGAGGCCGCTTCATCGGGCAGCCCCCGACGCCGCCGTCTCAAACCGGACTCACCGGACTCACCGGACTCCTTTTTTGAGCCCGCTCTTGCGCCTCACCGGACTGACCGCACTCGCCGCACCGGTTTTCCGCCCTAGAGCGTCCGCAAACCGGACTCTCCGGACTCGCCGGACTCCTTTTCGCAGCATCTCCCCCTTGGCGCCCGCGCGGCATCCCCTATGCAGCGGCCCGGAACCACACAGGCTCCCCTGGCGCTTTAAACCGATGCGCCGGAGGTTGGGAGCCGGCGGGGGCTGTATGGAAACACCGGACCGCTTGCTGGCGTCGCAGAGCGACGAAGGCCGCTATCGGCTGCTGGTCGACGCGATCACCGACTACGCCATCTACATGCTCGACCCCACCGGCGTGGTCACCAGCTGGAACCCGGGCGCGCAGCGGTTCAAGGGCTACGCCGCCGGGGAGATCATCGGCCACCACTTCTCCCGCTTCTACACCGAGGAGGAGCGCGCCCAGGGCGTGCCGGAACTGGCGCTCCGCACCGCCGCCGCGGAGGGCCGCTTCGAGCGCGAGGGCTGGCGGGTGCGCAAGGACGGCGGGCGCTTCTGGGCCCATGTGGTGATCGACCCGATCCGCTCGCCCTCGGGCGAGATCCTCGGTTTCGCCAAGGTCACCCGCGACCTGACCGAGCGCAAGCTGTCGGAGGAGACGCTGCGCCGCAGCGAGGAGCAGTTCCGCCTGCTGGTCCAGGGCGTCACCGACTACGCCATCTACATGCTCGACCGCGAGGGCCGGGTCAGCAACTGGAACGCCGGCGCCCAGCGGATCAAGGGCTATGCGCCCGAGGAGATCATCGGCGAGCACTTCTCCCGCTTCTATACGGAGGAGGAGCGCGAGGCGGGCCTGCCCACGCTGGGGCTGGAGACCGCCGCACGCGAGGGGCGCTGGGAGCGCGAGGGCCTGCGCCTGCGCAAGGACGGCACGACCTTCTGGGCGCACGTGATCATCGACGCGATTCGCGGCGACGACGGCGAGATCATCGGCTTTGCCAAGGTCACCCGCGACGTCACCGAGCGCAAGGAGGCCCAGCGCCAGCTCGACCAGGCGCGCGAGGCGCTGTTCCAGTCGCAGAAGATGGACGCTATCGGCCAGCTGACCGGAGGGGTGGCGCACGACTTCAACAACCTGCTGATGGCGGTGCTGAGCAGCCTGGAGCTGCTGAAGAAGCGGCTGGCGCCCGACCCCAGGATCACCCCGCTGATCGAGAACGCCATCCAGGGCGCCGAGCGCGGCGCGAACCTGACCCAGCGGATGCTGGCCTTCGCGCGCAAGCAGGAGCTGAAGCTGGAGCCGGTGGATCTGCCTGCCCTGGTCCGGGGCATGCTGGACTTCATGCAGCGCTCGGTCGGGCCAGAGGTTCGCATCGACATGGACTTTGAGCCCGGGCTGCCCGCAGCCCGCACTGACCCCGCACAGCTGGAGACGGCGCTGTTGAACCTGGTGGTGAACGCCCGCGACGCCATGCCCGAGGGCGGGACGGTGATCGTCGCGGCGGGGCGCAAAACCGTAACTGAGACCGACAAGTTCCTAACGCCGGGCGACTACGTCCGCCTGTCTGTCCGCGACACGGGCGAGGGCATGGACGAGGAGATCCTGGGGCGGGCCACCGAGCCGTTCTTCACCACCAAGGGCGTGGGCAAGGGCACGGGGCTGGGCCTGTCGATGGTGCACGGCCTAGCCGCGCAATCCGGCGGCTGCCTCGACATCAAGAGCCGCAAAGGCGAAGGGGCGGCCGTCGAGCTATGGCTGCCGGCCGTGGCGGCCGCCGAGACGCGGGAGGGGCTGGATGAGACCCGCAATGCGCCGGCCGCGATCTCGGAGCGGCGCCTGCGCATCCTGGCGGTGGACGACGATGGCCTGGTGCTGATGAACACGGCGGCGCTGCTGGAGGACCTTGGCCATGATGTCGTCCAGGCGGCCTCGGGCGACGAGGCGCTGGAGGCGCTGAGCCGTAACCCGGGCCTGGATTTGGTGATCACCGACCAGGCCATGCCAGGGATGACCGGGCTGCAGCTGCGCGAGGCGATCGGGCGGACGCGCCCCAGCCTGCCGGTGCTGATCGCCACCGGCTACGCCGAAATGCCCGCCGGCGCCGGCGGGGACCTCCCGCGCCTGTCCAAGCCTTTCACCCAGCACGACCTCGCCGCCGCCGTCGCCGAGGCGGTGGGGGCAGGGGCGGCGCGAGCGCCGGTGGCAAGCTAAGGGAGGCTCCCGCTCACCCCCGCCCCCGCCTCGCCCGGTTCACCGCCTCGTCCAGCGCCTGCAAAAAGCGGGAACGGTCCTGGGGAGAGAAGGGCTTAGGCCCGCCGGTCACCTGGCCGAACGAGCGCAGATGCTCGGCGATCTCGCGGCCGGCCAGGGCGGAGCCGATCGAGGCCTGCGTGAACGGCGTCCCCTTCGGCGAGATCACCGCCGCACCGGCCTTGAGGCACCGCGACGCCAGCGGGATGTCGGAGGTGACCACCACCGCGCCCGGCCCCGCCCGCTCCGCGATCCAGTCGTCTGCGACGTCCGGCCCGGCGTCCACGACCACCCGCTCGATCAGCGGCTCCTTCGGGACCATCAAAAAGGCGTTGGCCACCACCTTCACCGGCACGCCGTAGCGGCGCGCCACCCGGTAGACCTCCTCCTTGACCGGACAGGCGTCGGCGTCGACGTAGATGCAGGCCGGCAGGTTCAGACCGCCAGCGCTATGGGCGTGGAGGACGCCTCCGCCATCGCCCGCACCTCGCGCAGCTGGCCGCGCGGGTCGATAGCCGCCTCCAGGCAGGCGAGGATCGTGCCCACGTCCTCGTCGTTGAAGAAGTGGTCGGCGCCGGTCACCTCGATGAAACGCGAGGGGATCATGGTCAGTTCAGCCACCCGGCGCGCCACCTCGATGGGCGCGAAGTCGTCCTCGTCGCCGTGGATGAAGGTGACCAGCAGCGGGTGCTGCGTGAGCAGGCGGAACACCCGGTTCAGCTGGCCGGCCTGGCCGGCGACCTCGGTGACCGCGTTCTTCAGGTCGCGCGGGATGAAGCCCAGCACCCGCTTGCCCATGTCCACCCAGAACCGCGCGGTGGGGCCGGCGTGACCGAAATAGCCCGACAGCAGCACCAGCCCTGCGATATCCTTGGGCCGCATGTGCGCCATCAACGTGGCGATGGCCGCGCCGTAGCTCTGGCCGACCAGCAGCACCTTCTGCCCCGGCACGGAGCGCAGGGCCGGCAGCAGCGCCTCGGCTTGGGTGTGAAGGTCGGGCACGCACTCGAACGGCTCGGAATGGGCGAACCCCGGCCGGTCCACGACCAGCATCTCGCGGTCGGGCGGCAGGGCGGCGATCACCGGGGCCCAGTATTCGGCCCAGGAGGGCGCGCCGGTGACCACCACGATCTTCCAGGGCGCGGGCGTCTCTCTGGGGCTCCACAGCGCCGACAGCTTCCAGCCGTAGCCGCCGCCGGCCTCGAAGCTGACGCGCTTGACCACCTGTTCGGGGTATTCCTCCCCGGTCGGCACGTGCTCGCGCTTGCCCGTCAAGGCCAGCAGGAAGGCGTTGGCGCCCTTGGCGATCACGCCCTTCGGCCGCGACCGCTTCTTCGCCGCGCGTTTGTCCAGCCAACCGGCCAAGTTCAGCTCCCGACTCTGCGCGTGTGCAACGCAACATCCGCGCCGCGGTTGCCGTCCGCGCCGAAGCCACCCGGCGCCGTGACTTATTTGCGCCCACCGCCGCCCGCCCCTAAGAGGCAGGGCCGCGACCGCAGCCGTGCAGGGAAGCCTTGAAGCCGCTGGTGATGAAGTTCGGCGGCACCTCCGTGGCCGACGTTGAGCGCATCCGGCGGGTGGCCGAGATCGTCGCCTTCGAGGCCGAGCGCCGCCCGCGCCTGGCGGTCGTGGTCTCCGCCATGGCGGGCTACACCAACCAGTTCGTCGCCTGGACCGACGCCGCCGGGCGGCCCGCGCAAGGCCTCGGCGACTCCGACGACGAATACGACGCCGTGGTCTCGGCCGGAGAGCAGATCACCGCCGGCCTCCTAGCCATGACACTGCGCAACCGGGGCGTGCGCGCCCGTTCCTGGTTCGGCTGGCAGGTCCCGATCGTCACCGACGCCGTTCACGGGAAGGCGCGGATCGCCGACGTCGGCGCCGAAAACCTGGAACGCTCGATGGCCGGCGGCGAGGTGGCGGTGATCGCGGGGTTCCAGGGCGTGACGCGCGAGGGCCGCATCACCACGCTCGGCCGCGGCGGCTCGGACACCTCGGCGGTGGCGGTGGCGGCGGCCCTGTCGGCCGACTGCGACATCTACACCGACGTGGATGGGGTCTACACCACTGATCCCCGCATCGAGGCCAAGGCGCGGCGGCTGGAGCGAATCTCCTACGAGGAGATGCTGGAGATGGCGGCGCTGGGCGCCAAGGTGCTCCAGACCCGCTCGGTCGAATTGGCCATGGCCTACCGGGTGCCCGTGCGGGTGCTGTCATCGTTCAGTCTGCCCGGAGAGCCGCGGGGCGGCACCATCGTCTGCGCGGAGGAGGAGATCGTGGAGAAACGGATCATCTCGGGGGTCACCTTCAGCCGCGACGAGGCCAAGGTGACCCTGCTCGGCCTGCCGGCCCAGCCCGGGGTCTCGGCCCGCGTATTCGGCCGCCTGGCCGAGGCCAACGTCAACGTCGACATGATCATCCAGGGCCGCGCGGGCGACGCGGCCACGGTCAACATGGACTTCACCGTCCCCCGCCGCGACGCCGCCCGCACGCTGGAGCTGATGCGCGCGGCGCAGGGCCAGATCGGCTTTTCCGAGGCGGCGCTCGACGAGGATGTGGCCAAAGTCTCGGTGGTGGGCGTGGGCGTGCGCAGCCACGCGGGCGTGGCCAAGACCATGTTCGAGGCGCTCGGCGAAAAAGGGATTAACATACAGGCGATCTCGACCTCCGAAGTGAAGATCAGCGTCCTGATCGACGCCGCCTATACAGAACTGGCGGTGCGCGCCCTGCACGCCGCCTATGGCCTGGAGGGCGCTGGCGTTGGCTGACGGCAGCGGCCTCATCCCCTCCGTCCACCGTCTCGCCAACGGTGTTCGGGTCGTCTGCACGCCCATGCCCGGCCTGCACACGCTGGCCCTGTCGGTTGTCGCTGGGCACGGCGCCCGCGCCGAGACGCCACGCCAGTCCGGCTGGGCGCATCTGCTGGAGCACATGGTGTTCAAGGGCGCGGGCGCACGCTCGGCCATGCAGATCGTCGCCGACATCGAGGCGCAGGGCGGCCAGCTCAACGCCGCCACCGGTTATGAGCGCACCAGTTACTACCTCCGGGCGCTGAAGGGCGGGCTGCCGCTCGGCCTGGAAATCGTCTCCGACCTGATGCTGCGCCCCACGCTCGATCCCGGCGAACTCACCCGGGAGAAGCGGGTGATCGCCCAGGAGATCGCCGAGGCCCAGGATTCGCCCGACGACGTGGTTTTCGAGCTGGCGCAGAGCGCCGCCTTCCCCGGCCAGGCGCTCGGCCGGCCGATCCTGGGCTCGGTGAAGTCGCTCGCCGCCGCCGAACCCGAGAGCCTGGAGGGCTGGCGCGCCGCCATCTACGCCCCGGAGCGGCTGGTGATCAGCGCGGCCGGCGCCGTGGACGAGGCCGAATTGCTGGCGCTGTCGGAGCAGTGGTTCGGGGCAGCCGCCGCCGCGCCTTCGCCGGCCATCGAGCCAGGCCGCTTCGCCGGCGGCCTCAAGCCCAAGGCCAAGGCGTTGGAGCAGGCGAACCTGGTGCTGCTGCTGCCCGCGCCGGGGCAGACCGACCCCGACTACTTCGCCTTGCGCCTCTTGGCCGAGGCGCTGGGCGGCGGCATGGCCTCGAGGCTGTTCCAGGAGGCGCGCGAGCGGCGCGGCCTCGCCTACGCCATCGACGCCTACGCCGAGACCTACAGCGACACGGGCGTGCTGGGCGTCTTCGCCGGCTGCGCGGCCGAGGACGCCGAGGAGCTGGCCCGCGTCACCGCCGGCGAAATCCTCAAGCTCGCCGACGCGATCGGCGAGGACGAGCTCGCCCGCGCCAAAGCCCAGCAGAAGGCCGGCCTGTTTTTCGCCCTGGAGTCCCCCGCCGCCCGCGCCGATGCCGCCGCCGCCCAGGTGCTGCTGTTCGGCCGCTCCATCCCCGCCGCCGAGCTGGAAGGCGCCGTGGACGCCGTCACCCCTGCCGACATTGCCCGTGTCGCACAGCGCGTCCTCGAACCCCGCAAGCTCGCCGTCGCGGTGCTCGGCCCTCGCCGCTCGCTCGCTGCGGCCGAGACGTTCGAGCGGACGCTGTTCGGGTGAAGCCTATCTCAGATACGGCGCCACGTTGTTGGCGATGATCCGGAACTCCTCGTCGGTCAGCGGAACCATGCCCCGGAACGTCCCCCACTCCTGGTCGGGCGGGTTGTTTCCGGCGAAGGCGGCGTCCGAGCCGTAGAGGATGCGCTCCGGCCCGATCTGGCGGATGCGCCGGGCCATCAGCTGCAGCTGCTCGTGGTTCTGCCGGTCGGCGACCGTAGCGACATCGACATAGAGGTTGCGGGTGCGCGGGTCCTTGGCCTGGATGGCGTTCGCAAACACCTCCAGCGCCTCATCGGTCCAGCCCGGCCCGCCGCCGGCCATGTGCGCCACCTGCACCACGATGTCGGGCGCGGCGGGAAGGATCTGGTTCAGCATGGCTTCCGCCTCGGGGCGGCCGTAAGCGGGGTCAAGGGTCCACATATGCACCACGATCGGCACGCGCCTGGCGTTCGCCGCCGCGAACACCGTGCGCAGCTTCACCACGTGCTCCGGGTTCTTCAGGTCGACGCCCGAGTTGCCGAGGTGCAGCTTGAGGCCTTTCGACCGGCCGTCCTTCGTGCACCGGCCCAGCTCCGCCAGCGCATAATCCTTCAGGGGGTTGAAGCTGCAGAACGCCACGAGCCGGTCGGGGTATCGGGCCGCCTGCGCAGCGGTCCAGTCGTTCTCGGCCCGCACCTTGGCCAGTTCGTCAGGAACAGGCGGGTCGAGCGGGCTGCCGTACCAGTAGGCCAGCGACAGCACCACCGCGCGCTTGATCCCCGCCTGGTCCAGGAGCGTCACCAGCCGCTCGGCGTCGATAGGATCGGTGGCGCCGGGGCCGGGGAAGCTCTGCGACTCCGCGGCGATGCGCCAGCCGCCCGCTGTCTTACGCAACAGCAGCAGCGCTTGGCCGATGTGCTTGAGTTCGGCGCCCGAACCGCGGCTGAAGTAGCCGGCGATGTACGCGTCGTCGCTCGACTGGGAAAAGGCGATCGGCGTCACCTGGTAGGGGCGGGCGAAACGGCCGGCGACGAGTTCGACGGCTTTATCTGCTTTCAGCCACACGTGCTCGCGATCGTCCAAGACTGCCGCGTCCGGCGTGAAGATCGCCGCGAGCCCCGCCTTGTCGTTCCACGCCGCCTCGCGCGCCTTCAGCAGTTGGGCGAACTCGGCGGGAAGGACGACCGGCGTGGGCGGCTCGATCACCAGGCGCGCGGCGGAGGCGGGGCTGAGCAGGTGCTGGTGGTGATCCACCAGCGGCACGGTCCGCGTGCCCTGGGCTGACGCGGCGCCGGCGGTCAGCACCGCCAAGACAAACAAGGTCGCCCGCAGCATCAATGTCTCCCCGAATTCCTGGCGAGCTTAAGGGGCGTCCGCGCCTGGGCCAGTGAAATCCCCGTAACCTGCGGGCATGCAAAGGGCCGCCCGCGCAGGCGGACGGCCCTTCGACGGCAATGGCGCCGGATTTAGTAGATCGCCACCACGTTATGCGTGTCGATATCGACCACCACGCGCCGGCCATTGAGATAGGCCCAGCGGTAGCGGGGCTGAGCCGGGATCTCGAGCCAGGTCACGCCTTCGTGGATCGGCCTGCCCATCACGACCTCGCCGGAATAGGTGACCGGGGCCACATCCTGGCTGGTGACGTAGGTGCGCACCTCGGCGGGCGGGGCCACCGCCGCGCCGGTCGCCGCGCCGACCACGCCCCCGACCACCGCGCCGACCGGGCCGGCCACCGCCGCCCCCACAGCCGCGCCGGCCACCGCGCCGCCAGCCGCGCCGCCGGGCCTCTTCTCCACTGTCGTGGTCGTCGTCGTGCCGGTGGCCGGGTCCTGCACCACCGTGGTCTGCTGGGCGAAGGCCGAGCCCGCCATCAGGGTCAGGGCGGCCGCGCCGCAGATGAGAGAGAGTTTCATGGGATCACACCTCCTCGCTGTTGGTGATCCCATCAAACGATAAGGCGGCGAACCCGTTCCGACTCGCCACGGTCAAGGTGGACACGCCGCTCCGCCCGGCGTATGGGGGCGGGTCGATTTCTGTTGCGCAACGCCGCTCTCTCTTCCTTTGCCTAGCGCGCAGGATTCAAGAAGCCGGACTACTCAGACCTCGACAGCCGGACCGGACGTTCCGCCCGGCAACTTCAAATCGGAGGGCTGACATGGCTACCGGTACTGTGAAATGGTTCAACTCCACCAAGGGCTTCGGCTTCATCCAGCCTGACGGCGGCGGCAACGACGTGTTCGTGCACATCTCCGCTGTCGAGCGCGCCGGCCTTGGCGGCCTCAACGACGGCCAGCGGATCAACTTCGAGCTCCAGGCCGACCGCAAGACCGGCCGCTCCTCGGCCGTGAACCTACAGCCTGCCTGATCCAGGCGGCTCTGTTGAGGAACAGGAGGCGGCGCCGACAGGCGCCGCCTTTTCTTTTCGTCGCCGTTCCGCGAGAGGAAGGGAATGCAAGCGAGTTCCTTTTCACCTGGCGCCACGATCGCTGACGAAAGTGTCCTGATCGGCAAGGCCGAAGCGCCGGTCCTGCTCCGACTCGACAAAGCCAACCGGCACGGTCTGATCGCCGGGGCCACCGGCACGGGCAAGACCGTCACACTGCAGGTCCTGGCGGAGGGCTTCTCGGCCGCGGGCGTGCCGGTGTTCGCCGCCGACGTAAAAGGCGACCTTTCCGGCATCGCCGCGCCCTCCGCTCCGAACGAGAAGCTCAAGGCCCGCGCGGCTGAGCTCGGGTTCGCCATCGAGCCGAAGGGCGCTCCCATCGTCTTCTGGGACCTCTATGGGGAGAAGGGCCATCCGGTCCGCACCACCATTTCCGAGATGGGCCCGCTGATGCTGGCCCGCCTGCTCCAATGCTCGGACGCCGAGGAGGGCGTGCTCACCGTCGCCTTCCACGTCGCCGACAAGGAAGGCCTGCTGCTGCTCGACCTCGATGATCTGCAGTCGGCGCTGGCCTACGTCGGCGAGAACGCCAAGGAGATCGGCCGCCTCTACGGCCGCGTCGCCTCCTCCTCGCTGGGCACGCTCCAGCGCAAGCTGCTCCAGTTGCGCACCCAGGGGGCCGAGCACTTCTTCGGCGAGCCGGCGCTCGAGCTCGCGGACCTGATGCGCACCGACCGCCAGGGCCGTGGCTACGTCAGCATCCTGGCCGCCGACAAGCTGATCGAAAGCCCGCGCCTCTACTCCACCTTCCTCCTGTGGCTGATGAGTGAGCTGTTTGAGGAACTGCCGGAGGCCGGCGACCTCGACCGGCCCAAGCTCGTCTTCTTCTTCGACGAGGCGCACCTGCTCTTCCGCGACGCCCCTAAGCCGCTCCTGGAAAAAATCGAGCAGGTGGTCCGCCTGGTCCGCTCCAAAGGTATCGGGATCTACTTCGTCACCCAGAACCCCGCCGACATCCCCGAAACCGTGCTGGCCCAACTCGGCAACCGCGTCCAGCATGCACTGCGCGCCTACACCCCCTCGGAGCAGGAAGGCCTGCGCGCCGCCTCCCGCTCCTTCCGCGCCAATCCCGCGTTCGACACAGCCGAGGCGATCCAGCGGCTGGGCGTCGGCGAGGCCCTGGTCTCGGTGCTGGACGAGAAGGGCGTGCCCACCGTCGTGGAGAAGACCGCCGTCCGCCCGCCCGATTCCCGCATTGGGCCTGTCACGCAGGAGGAGCGCTCCGGCGCGATGGCGCGAAGCCCGGTGCAGGGACTCTATAACCAGGCGATCAACCGCGACTCCGCCTATGAACGCCTGATCCGGCGGGCGGAGGAAAAAGCGGCGCCCGCACCCCCCGCGCCAGCCCCCGCGGAGCGTGACGCGCAATCCGCTCCGCGCCCGCGCGCGAGCCGCCAGCCTGCCTACCGCGCCCCTCACCCCTCCAACCGCCAGTCGGTGGGCGAGACCTTCGCCAAGTCGATGGTCCGCGGCGTCGGCAGCCAACTCGCCCGCGAGTTAATGCGCGGCATGCTTGGTTCGGTCAGACGGCGGTGACGGCGGTCACAACCTCCAATTCGCCCGTTCAATCGAACCTCTCCAGAGGTTATTGATGCTCTTCATCCATATTGGGCTTCACAAGACCGGGAGTAGTACAATCCAACACTTCGCCGCCTCGAACCAGCCAAGGCTGGCTGAGTGCGGCATCATCTATCCCGGCATCGGTCGCAGCAGAGAAGGCCACATAAATCTTGCTGGAGAATTGCACAGTAAGAAGTCCTTCCGCCCTCAACGCGGTGGTTGGGACGATATATTTAAATTTATGGAGGAAAATCCGGGAAAGCAATTTCTCCTCTCTTCAGAGGCATTTCACATACTTTCACGCGGTGCGATACAATCGTTGCGGTCGCGGCTCCCACCAGGAGACGTGCGGATTTTGGCTTATGTCCGTGACCTAGCGACGCTGACGGTCTCCGCCTACGCGCAGAACGCCAAGACTGGCCACTTCACGGGGAATTTCGATCAGTTCTTTGCCAACCGCCTAGGAAGCCCCGGCCAATCCCGGCTGCGGTATAATGGTTTCGCGCATCTGCAGGCCTGGGCGGATGTCTTTGGGTGGGAAGCGATGCGCATCCGTGAGTTGGACGAGCGCCACTTGGAAGGCGGCGACCTGCTGACCGATTTTCTGGATGGACTCGGCATCGGCTGGGCCGACCTAGGCCCGGACGTCGAGCGCGGGCGCCGCAATGTTTCGCCCGGCTGGAAGGCCGTCGAGTTGATCCGTTCCGTGCAGGCAGGCGCCGGCGGCTTGAAGGGGCATCGGGGGAAGGAAGGCTATTCCGCCATCCGCCGAAGCGCCAGGGCTATCCATGCGGCGGGTTCCGCGGTCGCCAATCGCCAAGGCCTGAACAGCGAAAAGGGGAGCTACCTAACCCAAGAGCAACTCGACGTTTGCGACAAGTTGTACACGAAGTTCGTGGACCGGCTGAACAGCGCGGTGAAAGGCCCGCCGCTGCCGCCGCGCAGGGACAATGGTCTGCGCCCTCGCGCTTTCCTGCCTGAGCCCGAGCGGGTTGCCGAGGCTGAACGAACCGCATTCTACCAGGGCATCTCGGTCGAATTGGCGCGAATGCTGCGCGCTTACATGGCCCCTTCGTCCGTGGAAGACCTGCCGGAGTTCACATCGGAAATGGCGGCGACTAAGGAAGAGCAGCGGAGCATCCGCAGGCAGGAACGTCAGCGCGGTAAGCCGAAAGGAAAGCAGGCGAAGGCGAGCGGCGGCAGCGAAAGCCGCAAGCATGCCGCCATGGACCAAGGGTGACGATTTCGCCAGGAGGGTCCAAAGTCGACGGCGCGGCCCCTTGGCGGAACTGGCAGACGCAGCGGACTTAAAATCCGCAGCCTTCGGGCGTCCGGGTTCGACCCCCGGAGGGGCCACCATCAGCCGCCGTGCGCCTCCAGCGCGTAGGGGCTGTCGGCGGGCAGGGGCTGGGCCGGCGCGGCGGGAGCCGGCGATTCGCTGGCTTGGCGCAGCTTGGGCGGCGTGGCCGTCTCGGTGCTGCGGCGTTCGGCCTTCGGGTGTTTGGCGGTCGGAGCGTCCAGCGCGAAGGTCACCTCCACGTCGGTGGCGGCGGCGGGCGGCTCCAGCAGGGTCAGGGTGAACGGGCGGGTCGAACCCGGCGGCGCGGGCGCATCCGCCGCACGCGCCACCGTCTGCTTAAGCCGCGCGCCCTCCTTGTCCAACAGGGTCACCTTCAACGGCGGCGAGCGCACGGGCTCGGGCCGGATGTTGCGCAGCACGCCCGAGACCACAAGCGCGGTGCGCCCGTCCTGCAGCGCCGGCTGGGCCTGGACCTGCTCGATGGTCAGTCCCACCCGATTCACCGGCAGCCCCGCCGCCGCATAGGCGCTGGCGCTCTTGGGCCACACCCGCACCACGTCGGCGCGGAAGATCACGATCGCCGCCACGACCACGGCCAGGGCGGCGGCCCCGCCGGCCCAGACCGCGCCGGTGGCCGCCGCTTCACGCACCCGGCGCCGCTCCTCCACCCGAGCCCGGTAGGCCTTGGGCAGGTCCTCGCCCCGCAGCGGCTTGGGCTCGGGCGACGGTGCATGGGCGAGAGCCCCTTCCTCGGCCGACACCCTTAGCTCGAGCGGCGCCTCCGCCTTCCAGGCGTGGCCGCAGTTGGTGCAGCGAACCGTGCGGCCCGCGCCCGCCACCACGTCATCGACGAAATAGCGGGTGGCGCACTCTGGGCAGGTCAATATCATGGCTGCGGAATCGGTCGCCTGTATAACCCCTCCCATCGAAGGCCCGATTTCCGCTCCCATGTCCAGCACGTCCCCCAGCCCCCCGGAGGTCCCCCGCGCCGAAGCGGGCGCGCCTCCCGCGGTTCGCTTCGATAGCGTGGGCATGCGCTACGGCAGGGGTGGCGAGGTGCTCAAGGACGTCACCTTCGAGCTGGACCCCGGCTCCTTCCACTTTCTCACCGGCCCCTCCGGCGCCGGCAAGAGCTCGCTGCTCAAGCTGATCTACCTCGCCCACCGCCCCTCCGCCGGCCGCATTCTCCTGTTCGGCCGCGACACCGCCGCCGTCCCGCTTGGTGATCTGCCCCAGCTGCGCCGGCGGGTCGGCGTGGTGTTTCAGGACTACCGCCTGCTCGACCACCTGAACGTCTTCGACAACGCCGCCCTGCCGCTGCGCGTGGCAGGCCGCCGCCCCTCCACCTACCGCGACGACGTGGCCGAACTGCTCACCTGGGTCGGCTTGGGGCGCCGCTTCACCGCCCTGCCCCAGACGCTGGCGGGCGGTGAGAAGCAGCGGCTGGCGATCGCTCGCGCGGTGGTTGGACGCCCCGACCTGCTGCTGGCCGACGAGCCTACCGGCAACATCGACCCGGAAATGGCGCTGCGCATCCTTCGGCTTTTCGTGGAGCTGAACAGGCTCGGCACAACCATATTGATCGCCAGCCATGACCAGGACCTGGTCGCCCGCTCCGGCCAGCCGGTGATCCACCTCGACAAGGGCCGCGTGACCCGCTTCACCGCGCCGGGAGTGGCCGCGTGAGCTCCGTCGCCGAAAAGACCGAACGCTGGCGCCCCGCCCCGCTGCTGCCCGCCGACCGGGCGCAGGACGCGGCCTTGGTGTTCGTCACGGCCGTCCTCTGCTTCTTCGCCTGCCTGGCGGTGCTGGCGGCGCTCGGCGCCGACCGCGCCGCCCACGGTTGGATGAGCGAGCTGAAGGGCTCGGCCACCGTGCTGGTCCGTCCCTCCGGCGGCGACAGCGCCGACGCCGCCGCCAACCGCGCCGCCGAGGCGCTGGCCGGCGTGCGCGGGGTCGCCGAGGCCCGCGCGCTCGAGCGGGACAAAGCCGAAGCCCTGGTCCGCCCCTGGCTCGGCGAAGGCGTCGACCTCGCGGGCCTGCCGGTGCCGCGCCTGGTGGCGGTGGAGCTCGACCGCGCCCGCCCCGCCAGCGCGGCCGACCTGCGCCGCTCGCTGGCGGCCGCGGGCCTGGACGCCGCCGTCGACGACCATCGCCGCTGGACCCGCGAGATCCTGCGCGGCGCCGACATCGCCCGCGCCGCCGCCATCGCCGCCGCCGTGCTGGTGCTGCTCGCCGCCGCCGCCGTGATCGTCTTCGCCACCCAGGCGGGGCTGGCCGCGCGGGCGGGGGTGGTGGAGGTGCTGCACCTCGCCGGCGCCGAGGACCGCTTGGTCGCGGACCTGTTCGGGTGGCGCTTCGGCAGACTGGGCCTCGTCGCCGGCGCCTTCGGCGGGCTGGCGGCGGCGGCTCTGGCAATCCTGTTCAAGCTGGGCGCGGGCCCCGCAGGCGTCCCCCTGGCTTGGATCGACCTCCTCGTCCTGCTTGCCAGCCCCCTCGCCGCTGCCCTGATCGCGGCGCTGGCGGCGCGGTTCACCGCGCTGACGCGGCTGAAGGCGGCGCCGTGAAGAGCCTCGCCCTGCTCCTGATCCTGGTGTTCGCTTGGGTGGCGGGCCTCCTGGCCTTCGCCGCCCGGATCGAGCGCTCCACCCCCCCGCCCGAGTCGGAGCGGGCGCAAGGGATCGTGGCGCTGACCGGCCGCTCCAACGCCCGCATCGCCGAGGCCATGCAGCTGCTGGAGGACCGCAAGGGCCAGCGCCTCCTGATCTCCGGGGTCAACCCCGAGGCCACGCGCGAGGACATCCGCTCCGTCGCCCGCGCGCCTTCGGGCCTGTTCGACTGCTGCGTCGATCTCGGCTTCTCCGCCGCCGACACCGCCGGCAACGCCCGGGAGACCGCTGTGTGGGCCCGCCGCTACGGCTTCAAGCGGCTGATCGTGGTGACCTCCGACTACCATCTGCCCCGCAGCCTGCTGGAGCTGAAGGGCGCGATGCCCGAGGCCGAGCTGCAGGGCTACCCGGTGCGCACCGAGGAGCTCGACTCCGGCCGCTGGTGGCGCGCGCCGGCAAGCTCGCGACGAATGATTACCGAATACAGCAAGTACGTGGTGATCCTCGCCCGCGAAGCCTTCCTCAGCCTCGGCCCCCGCAATCCCGAGGCCGGCGCCGAGCCCGCGGACCTCTCCAGGTGAGCGGCATGAGAGGCAAGCTCTTCACGGGCTGGCTGTTCGGCGTGATGACGGTCGTGGGCCTGCTCGGCGCCCCGCTCATGCTCTTCGGCCCCCGCGCCGTCCTCCCTTCGGTGCGCCTGTGGGTCGCCAGCGCAATTTGGGGTCTGCGGGTCCTGCTGGGCGTGAGGGTGGAGTTCCGCGGCCTGGAGCATGCGCCCAAGGGGGCCGCGCTCATCGCCGGCAAGCACATGAGCATGCTGGACACGCTCGCCCCCTTCCGGGTGCTCAACTACCCCTGCTTCGTCCTCAAGCGCGAGCTGCTCAGCCAGCCGGTGTTCGGCGCCTACATGAAAGCCACCCGGATGATCCCCATCGACCGCGAGGCGCACGCCGCGGCGCTGCGCCGGATGACGGCGGACGCCAGGGACCGGCTGGCGGCGGGGCGGCAGATCATCATCTTCCCCGAGGGCACCCGCCAGGCGCCCGGCGCCGCGCCCGACTACAAGCCGGGGGTGGCGGCGCTCTATCGTGAGCTCGGCCTGCCCTGCCACCTGCTGGCCACCAACTCCGGCGCCCACTGGCCGGCGCAGGGAACGCGCTTCACGCCTGGCGTTGCGGTGTTCGAGTTCCTCCCGCCGATCCCGCCGGGGCTCAAGCGCGGCGAGTTCATGCGCGAGTTGGAACGGCGGCTGCAGGACGCCTCGAACCGCCTGTTGTGAGCCGCCCGCAGGGGTGCGCCACGCCTCAGGCGCCCTGTTTCAGGAACGGCGCGGCCTCCACTCCGGCCTTGGCGAAGGCATCGCGGATGTAACGCGCCATGACGACCGCGCCGGGGCTGTCGCCGTGGACGCAGACGGAATGGGCCTCCAGCTCGATCCGGCCTCCGTCCGCGGTGGGCATGAGGCCGGTTTTCAGGAAGCCCAGCAGCCTGGCGCAAGCCTCTGCGGGATCGTGGATCATGGCGCCGGGCTGGCCACGAGGGACGAGGCGGCCCCTGTCGGTGTAGCCGCGATCGGCGAAGACCTCGCTGTAGCAAGGCACGCCCCGCGCCTTGGCGGCGAGCTCCAGTTCGGTTCCGGAGATCGCCAGGATCGCGAGCCGGCCGTCGACGGCGGCGATGGCCTTGACGATCGCCTCGGCCGCGACACGGTCGTCGGCGGCCAGGTTGGCCAGTGCGCCGTGCGGCTTCACGTAGGAGACCGGCTGGCCCGCCAGCGCCCCGATCGCCATCAGCGCGCCGACCTGGGCGGCGACGAACCGTTCCATCTCCGCCGGCGAGTGGGGCAGGCGCCGGCGGCCGAAGCCTTCCCGGTCCGGGTAGCTCGGATGAGCGCCCACGACGATCCCGCGCTCCCGCGCCAACGTGAGGGTCCGGAACATCGTCTCCGGGTCGCTGGCGTGGCCGCCGCAGGCGACGTTGGCGCTGGTCACCACATCCAGCATGGCCGCGTCGTCGCCCATGCTCCAAGGGCCGTAGCCCTCGCCCAGATCCGCGTTGAGATCGATCTTCGACAGCACGTCCGCCCCTCAATGGTTTCTAGCACACCCGACGAACGCAGCTTCATCAGCTCCCATCAGGGCGACTCAGGCGAGCGGCCTGTCCCCAGCCCCGACCGGGCGAGGCTCAACGATGCCGTGAGCTTCTCCAGCTGCGCCTCCGTATCCCGTTCGGCCGACACGGCCTCGTCCCAGCTGACCGGCTCAAACCGGATCAAGCCTCCACTGCGGGTCTGCGCCAGGCGCCACAGGTCAGCCTCTATGACGGTGGCGATCTTGGGATAGCCGCCGCAGGTGTTCGCTTCGGCCATCTGCACGATCGGCTGGCCGGCGGGAGGGACCTGGACCACGCCGGGCACGATGCCGTGCGACAGCAGTTCCCTTGGCTCGCGCAGCCGCAGGGTCGGGCCGGACAGGACGTAGCCTTGGCGGTTCACCCGCCGGCTCACCGTCCAGGGCTCTGAAGTAAAGGCTGTGGCCGAGTCCCCGTCGAAGTCGGGCCACTCCGCCGCGGCGATCACGCGGATGAGCGAAGCGCCGTCGCCGCCGCGCCGGAGCCCAGGCGCGGCCGAGGCTGAGACCCCGAAGCCGGCGTCGGGCACGGTGGCGGCGGCGCCGTGGTCCCGTAGTTCCAGCTTCTGGCCGGGGCGCAGCGGCTGCCCGCCCATCCCGCCGAAACCCGACTTGAGGTCCGTCGAGCGCGACCCGAGGAACGGGGGGACATCCAGGCCGCCCGCAAAGGTCACGTAGGCGAAGACACCCAAGTTCGGGGAAGCGAGCGAAAGCACCTGGCCCGGGCGCGCTCTTGCGGCCCAAAGGGGAGGCAGGGGCGCGCCGTCCAGCGTCCCGGCGGCCGCCGCGCCGGTGACGGCGAAGGCGCATTCGGTCCCGAACCTGATCTCGAAGGGAAAGATGGCGGCCTCGACACCGGCCTCGCCGGGGGCATTGCCGACCAGGATGTTGCCAAGCCGCAGGGCCGCGGGGTCCATGGCGCCGGCGCGCCCGACGCCCCATCGCAGCGCGCCTTCCCGCCCAAGGTCCTGGACCGAATTCAGGGGACCCGAGCGGAGGATCTCGATCACGCGAGCACATCCACGACGGTGAACTTCAGCCGATCCCCCGGGCGCAACAGCGCCGGCTCCTCGGCGCCGGTGTCGAACAGGCGCAGGTCCGTGCGGCCGATGCTGCGCCAGCCCGTCGGCGCGGTCACCGGCAGGACGCCGGCCTGGGCGCCTCCGATGATCACCGACCCGGCGGGCACGTTCGGCCGCGGACTGGAGCGTCTCGGCCAAGCCAGCCGGGGGTCCAGCCCGGAAAGGTAGACGAAGCCGGGCATGGCGCCGACGGCGGCCACGCTGTAGTCTCCGGCCGCGTGCAGATGCGCAACCTCCACGGCGGTCATTCCGGTTCGCTCCGCCAGCTCGCCCAGGTCGGAGCCGTCCGCCCCCCCATAGATCGTCGGCGCCTCGAACATCCTGCCCGCGCCGTCAAGCGGTTCGGCGTTGGCCCAGACTTCCCGGAGCAGCTCCGACAGCGCTTCGGATCGGGTCTCGCCGCCGAACACGACCATCATGTTGTTCATGCCCGGGAGCGCCTCCTTGACCCCGGGCAGCCGCGCGGCGTCCCTGCAAGCCGCCCAAATACGCCGCTGCACCGCCTCATCGAAGTCGCGCCCGGCGATGTCGAACAGAAGCGCCCTGGCGCCCAAGGGGCTGATGCGCGGCCGGTCGGCTTCCATTCCTGTAGCTATGCCGCTCCTCGGCAGGCCGGCAAAGGCTTGGCGAATGCCTTCCTCGCCCTTCGCTCCAGCGCACAGCCGCTATGATTCCGCGTTGATGTGAATGCGTCCTGCCCAGCGCCGCGCGGACGCCGGCTCGTTGTTTGACGGACTCGTTGGCGAGCCTCACAGGTAGCGGCATCGCGACCACGGAAGGAGTCCCGCGCCGCATGGCAAAGCCGGCCCTCAACATCCTCCACTCGCCGAGCAAGAACTACGCGCTGGTCGGCCAGCAGCTCACCGGGATCATCAAGCGGCACCTGCCGCCGGGCTCCTACACCGAGACGGTGGGCGAACGCCGGCCCAAGGCGACCAACTTCAGCCTGTTCATCGCGCGCGATCCGGACGTGCTGATGTCGCACGGCGCGGCGGACAAGAATTATCTCTACAAGAAGGACGAGGGCGGGCAGCGCATCATCAACGGCATGCGCCATGTGCTGACGCCGGGGCCGTGGCTGCGCGAGCGGCTGCTGAACTCCAAGAGCATCAAACTCTCGCCAAGCCAGATCCACAGCGTCGGCTGGCCGCGCCTGGACGACCTCCTTCCGCTGCAGCAGGCGCGTCCGGCAGAGCCGCGCGAGCGACCGAAGGTGCTCTGGGCGCCGACCCACGACTATGCGCGGCGAGGCGTCGACGAGTTGTCGACTTCCTCCTATCCGGAGTTCGAGCAGTACCTGCCCCGGTTGCGCGAGCACTTCGACGTGGCGGTCTCGCTGCACCCGCGCAACCGCAGCGCCAAGTCGCCCACGGTCGATCAGTTGATCGAGGCCGACTACGTGATTTCGGATTTTGGCACTATGGTCTACGAGGCCTGGGCGCTCGGCAAGCCGGTGCTGTTTCCCACCTGGATCATCGGTGAGCGGATCGTCGAGCACCTGAAGACCGCGGCCGAGGCGGCCATCTTCAGGGACCGCATCGGCCTCCACCCGAACAGCATCGACGAAGCCATCGAAATGCTGCGCGCCCGCCCCACCCTCGACAGCCGCACGATCGCCTTCCGCGACGAGTATCTGGACCCGGCCTACCTCGGGACCAGCGGTCGGCGCGTGGCGGAACTGCTCCTGGAGCTGTCCAGCTGACGGCAGGCCTCGGCCTAGACCGACAGGAAGCACTCACCCCACTTGCGGCGCAGGTAGGTGAGTTCCTGGTTGTATTTCTGGTCGCACTGGTCCTGCAGGCCCTTGTCGAGCAGGTGCTTGCGGCTGTCGTCCGAGCGTGGCGCGCCCTCCTGCAGGAGCTTGCGCAGCCGCTTGCGCAGCTCCGAGACCTTCTTGGGGCCTAGTTCCTTGCGCCGCTGCCAAAGCACTCGGTTCCACATCGACGCCAGAGGCAGAACGTCGGGGGCGTAGGAGACGTTAACCGGCGCCGTCGAGGGAATCTTCAACTGGCTGGCCTCGGCGCCCGCCGTCTCGATCATCTTCTTGATGTGCTCCACCGGCGCGGCCTTGAAGTCCTCGTAGGTCCACAGGCTAACCTTCTCGGCGCCGAAGGCCTCGATTAAATGCTCGACCACCGGCACCCAGCTCAATTGGTCAACGTCGACCCGCTCGATATATTCGGCGAAGTCGAAGGTGGCGCCGTTGTAGACCAGCCAGTTGTAGCTCGACTCAAGGTAACCCCCCGGATTGCGCACGGCGAAACCGACGCTGACGTCCGTGTCCCCCAATCCCCGCTTCAGCAGCCTGATCATGTGCCGGTGGCTAGGGTAGATCTTGCCGGCGCCCCTGACGCTCATCTTGCCCAGGATGGTTTCCGAGGTAAGCAGGTGGTTGGCCTTGCCGTCGCGGACCTTGTTCAGCATCTGCAGGAACAGGTTCGCCGGCTCTGATTCGTCCTCGGAGCGCCGCACGCGCTTTACCTCGGCGTAGACCTCCGGGCGGTCCTTCTGGAGATAGATCACCTTCCAGCCCTGGGCGCGCAGGTAGGGGCGGTTGTGCACCAGGGTGCGCTGGATAAAGGTGGTCGCGGTTTTATGCGCGCCCAGGTGCAGG
The DNA here is from genome assembly GCA_036388855.1 of Caulobacteraceae bacterium. GTDB lineage: Bacteria > Pseudomonadota > Alphaproteobacteria > Caulobacterales > Caulobacteraceae > DASVRA01. Next base: position 64,154 of record DASVRA010000024.1, read on the forward strand.
AACACCTTCTTTCCCGCTCCGCCGGCGGGCGCACTGGGCGCGCCAGTGATCGCAGGCGCGTCGGTCATGCCTCGACGACAGGCGCTTTGTGCTTTTTCAGCGCCTTGCCGAGCCGGCGGGCGGGCGAGGCCAGCTTCCGCGCCGCGGCGGCAGCCTCTTCCGGCGGCGCGTTGTCGAGCCACCGCTCGATCAGCTTTACCTGGGCAGCGAGGGCGCCGACCGCGTGCCTCTGCTGCAGATCGTTCGCAGCTTTCCGAGTTTCGAGGTGCGCCTCTACTTCCGACAGCTCCTCGGAGTTCAGCTTCTCGCGCAGCGCCAGGGGAATGATGAGATCGGAGGTCTTGATCCGGCCGATCGCCTCGGCCTTGCCCTCTCCGGCCGTGGGGCGGCGCACCTGGATGTAACCGCCGCGCTCGCGGAACTTCATGTCGCCTCCCTAACCAGCCCGGCCCGCGGAGCAGCCCTTAGACCAACAGGCGCGGCCTGTCACAAGCCCGGTTACGCCACGCCAGTCGGTCGCCTCGTGGAACGCTGAGCGAGTGCAGCGGTTGTCGTTGGGCATCGCTGAGAGGCCGAGGATGAACAGGAAACTCCTCCTGGCGTGTCTGGGCGCCGTCGCCTTGGTCGCGCCCATGCAGGCGCACGCATGGGGATCGACGACGCACCGGCTGATCGCCCGGCTGGCCTACGAGCGGCTCACCCCGGCGGCGCGCGCCGAAGTCGACCGGCTGGTCTCGATTAGCCGCCAGCAGGCCACGCCGCAGTGCCCGGTCAAGACGTTCGAGGACGCCGCGCTCTGGCCCGATTGCGTGCGCGAGGCGGGCCTGCCGGCTTACAAGCCGCTGACGCGCTACCATACCGAACGGATCAGGCTGTGCCGGCCGCCCAACCGCGCCGAATACTGCCCCGACGGCCGTTGCGGCAGCGCCGAGACCGAACGAGCCATTACCATCCTGCGCGACCGCTCCGCCGCGCCGGCCAAGCGCCTCCAGGCGCTGGAGGAGGTGGCCCACTTCCTGCCCGACCTGCACCAGCCGCTCCACTCAGTGCAGTACCGGGGCAAGCGGGGGCAGAACATCGACGTGCGTCTCCCCGGCAGGGCCGAGCCGCTGACCCTGCACCACGCCTGGGACAAGCAATTGACCGACCGTGCCGTCGGCGATGCGGCTGGCATAGCGGCGGTCCGGAGCATGGTGGCTCAGGGCGCCGGTAGCATGACCTCTGGAGGGCCTGCGGCCTGGGCGCTCCAGAGCCACGAGCTCGGCGTTCGCCACGGGTACGAGCCGCTGTTCGGCGCTTCCCTCTGCCGCGGAGGACCCGGCAAGGGCGTGCACCCTGTCAGCACGGCCTATGTCGAACAGGCCCTACCGGTAATCCGCCGGCAGGTGGCTTTGTCGGCCGTGCGCCTGTCGTACGTCCTGAACCAGTCGCTCGGCTAAACCGGCCGAAGGCCGCCGCTGGTCTCCCGGCTGAGCTTCGCGAGCGGCGCCGAGCGGATGGTGGCGCGTCTGCGGCGCGACTGCTCGCTCTGGGAGGAGGCGCGGCGGCGCTTGAAGTGGATGGTGTCGGGGGCGACCTTGTGGACCAGGCCCGCGGCCACGGTGGTGCAGTTCCATTGCCAATCCTCGTAGGCGAAGCCGTTCTTGAGGTCGCGCGGCGGGAACGGGTGGCGGCGCAGCACCGCGGCCGGCGCCATGTGCATGGCGTCCCAGTAGTTGGCGAACCTCAGGAATTCCGGGTCGAACGCGTCGCTTTCCTGATCCACGTGGACCAGCACGCTGTGCTCCTCTCCGAATAGCCAATTGAACTCGGGGTGCGCGATCACGCGGCCGGGCCGGCTGTCGCAGAGGCGCAACGCCTCCACCAGCCAATTGGCGCTCCACAGGTCGTCGCCGTCCAGGAAAGCGACATATTCGGCGCGGGCATGGTTCACGCCTTCGTTGCGCGCCAGGCCCTGGTCGCCGAAGTCGGTCTGCACGATGGTGCAGCGGCCGCCGAGCTCCGCCTCGACCACCGACGCGGTCGTCGCCGTCGGCCGGTCCAGGACGGCCACGACCTCCACGGCGATGCCCGCCCGTTGCGCCTCGGCGAGGCTTTCGAGCAGGGCCTGGATCGCGCCGCCCAGCATGACCCCCTCGGCGTGGGCGAGCAGCACGACGGCGACCTTGGGATCGTCCGGCCGCCATTCGTGCCCCACCGGACTCACCTGCGCCCGAAAGCGACGACGTTCGGCGCCGCGTTTTCAACAGGCAAGACCGGCTTCAGGCTTTCCGCCCGTTGAAGCGGCTGCTGGCCGACGCCGCCATGGTCAGCCCCCCGCCGTTCGCAGCCGGCGGGGATGACCGAGATGTCGGGGAAGCAGCGTTCGATCAGCTCCAGCCTGGCGGCTTCGGTCTTTCCTCTTGCCCCGGACTCGGCGGGGAAGTCGTAGGCGTAGAGAACCGCGTCCTCGGCGATCTGCCTGCTGTACTGCCTGTAGAGCAGCCAGCCCAGATCGCTGTCGACGTTGTAGACTTCCCTGGGGCCTACCCTTCGGATCAGGTCGAGCAGGATCAGGCTTGGCGAGTCCTCGCCGACGCTCTCCAGAAGGTCGGTTAAATGCAGCACATGGACCTCGGCGGCGCAGGGCCGCACGTCGAGCGCTGCCTGTACTCCGGCATGGACCAGAAGCACGCTTTCCCGGGGGTTACGTGACAGGAGCTCGTCCAGCAGTTCCCCGGCGACGTCCAGAGCCTTGCCCGACGCGGACTCGGGCAAGAAAACCACCACGTCGTACCGCGGCCTCGGCAGCCTGTCGCCGAGCAGCTTGCCGGCGGCCGCGGCGGGTGCGGCCGGATGCTTGAAGGGCGGCCAGTGGATCTGGGACGGCTGGGTCTGGGCCAGGATCGAGGGGCACAGCGTTGCCGCGCGTGCGATGGCTTCCGCTACGGCCGGCCGGCGGAGCCGCCGGGCCTTCGCCTCTATCAATTCGGCCAGGCTTTCCAGGCGGGTGGTCCCTTCCATGGCCGCGGGCATGCGCGACACGCTCACCTCGCGGTGCGGACGCAGGCCGCGCGTCTCTCCCTCGGTCATGTAATGCAGGAGCGCCGACTGTCCCGGCCGCAGGCCGTTGACCGCCGCATACCAGCCGGCGTCGAACACCGGAGACGCCGTGCGGTTCTCCCAGTGCCCGTGCAGCAGGTAATGCTGGAAGGCGGGCCCGGCCCAGTCCCTGGCCACGTCCGGATATCGCGCCAGGTAGCGGGACCGGTCGAAGAGCGGCGAGGGAGAGACGTTCCGCCGCGCGCCGAACGCCAACCAGTGCAGGAGGCGGTTTTCGCCCGCGCCGAGCGGCGGGCAGTCGCCCGCGTCTTCGGCCGAGGCGAGGCTCGCCTCGTAGTAGCCCCAGTTGAACAGCGGGTTGGGCCGGATGCCAGCCAGCAGTCCATGGGTGAGGAAGTGGCTCTCGATCTGCTCGCCCGTGGACTCCGGCGCGAGCCCCGCCTGCCGTGCGTAACAGGCGGGCCATATCAGCAAGCGCAGGCCGGTCAGGACGGCCCCGTCGCTCCACAACCGGCTCCTGGCCGAAGCCGGGGTCGCTGAGAGACAGGCCCGGACCAGCCCCGGCTCGAGCCGCCCGTCCGGGTCGGCGGCCCATTCAAGGAGTTGCGCGAGAGGGGCCGAAGGGGCGCGGCCCTGCGCTTCTCCAGCTTCGAGGTAGTGGCGGTATCCCCAGGCGCCGGCGCGCCCCAGATCCCCGTCGGCGGCGCCGTAGAAGTCTTCGTCGAAAAGTGGCGTGGGAGAGATGCGCGCGCGCGGCCCTTCCTCGAGGAAGGTCTTGAGCAGGTCCGCGGGGTGGTCGGCGTCGGCGGCAAGCCTGGCCTGTCGCAGCTGAGCGGCGCAGAAGCCCGGGTCGTAGTAGACGGAGAAGGGGGTTCCCCGCTTCAGGCCCTCCCGGAGGAAATGCTCGAACGCCGCTTCACCGTCTCCGCCGTCGCCGAGCCCCGCCGCCCGCCGGTAGAGCTTTGCGTCGAACATCAGGCGCAGCAGGCGCGCCGCGTCGGCGTCAAGTCTCAGCACATCCAACAGCGGATCGCCGGTGACAGTCGAAGGCGGCGGCGCCCGCCCAAGGATCGTCGCCGCGCGCCGGCTCAGGGCGTCGGCCAAGCGGAACCGACGCCGGTCATGGCTCTTGCGTGGCCAAGCTCGGCCGTCCATCCACAGAGAGGTTGTCACATTTCCTACATCTCTTTACCCTGGGGATTGGTTCCACCGCAAGGCCGATTAACAAAAGCCATTGAGGTGATCGATCACCGGAGCGCAAGTATTTCCACTCACGACTACAGCGCATTTGAGGAAGAGCCAGCGGAACGCGGTCTCTTATCCGCGACAGCCCCAGCAGAGCCCCTCAGTCTAGACGACTTGGCCGAGCACTGTGAGGCGGCGCGCAGGCAGTTTGACTATGAAGCCTTCTACCAGTCCAGCAAGGCCGGCGCCGACTTGGCCGTCTCCACCGCGCCCGGCCAACACGGCCGTTTCGCCAATTGGCAAGTCTACGCGCTGTTCATGCTCGGTAGAGGCGCGGAAGCAAAGATATTGCTGGAAGAAATCGAGTCCCGGTACGGCAAGAGCTTCGCCACCCGTCGGCGCGCCGCCGACATCCAGTTTTACCTCGGGAACTTCGAAGCGGCTTTGCATGCCGCGGACGAGGCGATTTGCGCAATTCCGCTCAACAAGGCGCCCGGCAAGGCTTTCGTCGACCTGTGCAGCCGCAAGGCAGCGGCCTTGTGCGCCCTGGGCCGCCACGGGGACGCGCGGCGCTTCCTGCTGGCGGTCTGGCGCGACAAGCCCGCGCTGACGCCCGAGGACGTGGCGCTGCTGCGCACCACGGTGGTGGATGAGGAGTCGCTGGCGGCCTTCCGCGACTACCTCAGCACCGACTTCTTCACCGTCAGCCGATGCATCCCCGCGCTTCAGGCCTATTCCACCGCCTGCCGTGACCTGGGCCTGATGGACGAGGCCATCTATGCAGCGCGCCAGAAGTTCCTCGCCGGCGCAGAACTGTTCAAGCCCGGAGACAAGAAGCCCCCATCGAGCAAGGGCTGGACGGCCGCGGCTCGCCGGGCGCTCCTGGACCTCAAGGCGGACTTCACCGGGGCGGGCGCCGACTTCTTCCTGATCAGCGGCACGCTCCTCGGCTGCATGCGCGAGGGGGACCTGCTCGGCCACGACACCGACATCGATGTCGGCGTGACCCCCTGCGACCTCGATGGCCTAAGGCGCCGCCTTCAGGCCACCGGCCGCTTCGCCTTCCTGCGCCGCCCCGTGCCGGGCCTGCTGCAGATCCGCCACTGCAACGGCGTCGCCGTCGACATCTTCGAGCACCGGGAGCAGGACGGGGCGGTGGTCCACCAGGGGCGGAAGTGCCGCTGGATCAACTCGCCCTTCGGCCTGACGTCCACCAGCTTCCTCGGAGGGACCTTCACCATACCGGATCGGCCCGAGGCCTACCTCCAGGAGAACTACGGCGATTGGCGTCAGCCCGCGCTCGATTTCGACACCTTCGTCGACACCCCTAACATGGAAGTCACCAGCGCGCCGGACATGACCCACTACCTCTACGGCAAGCTGCTGGACTACTACCGCCTTGGCCGCATGGCCACGTTCGCGCGGGTCTGGAACGCGCTGCAGGCCGTGAGTCCGCCGGACGCCCGTGTGAGGGCGGCGGCCGAGGGCATACTGAAGGAAGTGGCCTAGCCGCCCGCCTCCCCTTGGGAGGCGCTCCCCGTCGGGATCGGAGGCGCCAGCCCCTGCGAGATCTGCGCCTTCAACGACGTGGTGCTGACCCCCTCCGTGCGCGGCAGGTAGACGATCCGGCAGTAGGGGGAAAGGAAGTCGAACCGACCTACCCAATCATCGCCCATGCCGAAGATGCCGATCCCCAGCCGGGTAATGTCGTCCGCCTTCTGCTCCCAGGATCTCTCGGGAATGACCTGATCAACGCACCGGAGAGAGGCCACGATCCGCGCCCGGTCGGCATAAGGCACGGTGCATATCTTTCCCTTCTGCAGATTGAACTCGTCGGTCGAAATGGCGACCACTAAATGGTCGCCGAGCGCCCGGAGCCGCTCCAGCAGGTTCAGGTGGCCGATGTGGAACAGGTCGTAGGTCCCATAGGTGATCACCTTGACCGGCGGGTCGTTCAGCATGGCTGCTCACGCAATACGTTTTCCACTCTGCGCCGAATTTGCGGGGGCGGCGCATGGAGGCGGTTCAATCCCTCCCAGACCCGGCGCATCTGGGGGAGCTTGCCCGCATGATAATAGTCAAACAGCTTGATGTAGTAGTACCAGATCATGTGCCCCTCGTGGCTAACCACCATGTTTGGGGTGTCGACGAAGGTTTCGAACTCCGGCGCCGGCGTGCGCCAGTCGCCGTAGTTCTCGGTCAGGTAGAGGTCGTGATCGGCCGGGATCATGAATGCTTCGCCCAGGAACTCGGTCTCCTGCAGCATGAAGGGGCTGTTCCACCAGACCGCCTTCTGCCCCCCGTGCAGCAGCTTGCCGTCTTCCTCCCAGTGCAGGAATAGGTCGATGGTCACCCCGCCCGGGTGCTGCGCGCGCAGCAGGACCGGGGCCTGCTCGGGCTTCAGCTTGAACCGCCCCCCGCCCGCGAGGGCGGAGACCACCTTCTCCTTGTCGAGCCCGGGCGCCAGGCCCACGTCGATGTCCTTGTCGTGCCCTAGGATGCGGCCCTCGCGCACGCAGCCCAGCAGGGTGCCGCTGATCAGGAAGAACTCGACTCCCTGCGAGGACAGGTCCGCCTTGAGGTCTAGCAGCGCCCGCTTGGCGTCTTCCAGCCAAGAGGTCGATCTTGGCGGTTTGCGCGCCCCGGCCTGCACGAAAGCCAGTCCGTGCTGCAGCCGTTCCTGCGCGGCGAAGACGGCTCGCTCGAAGAGTCCCAGGTCGCGGCAGACGAGGGAGTAGTTGTAGAGCGCCTGGCGCGGCGCGGGGCCTGACTTCGCCAGGTAACTTGCGGCGTAGCTCCAGAACGTCTCCAGGTCCGCCTCCGACCGCACCGTCCACCTAAGCAGCTCCCATTCGCGCGCGTTCAGGGCCTTCTTGCGCAGGTTCGCCAGCAGGAACTCGGAGGCCTCGCGGTAACGGCCCATGGCGCAAAGGGCCTCGGCCTTGAGCACGCACAAAGCCCGGAACTGCGCGGACCCGCCCTTGGGCGCCAGCCCGATCATCGCGTGCTGCGCCGCTTGGGCGGCCTCGGCGTGCCGGCCCAGGTAGAGCGACACCTCGGCGGCGCACCCCCGGGTCTGATGGCTGGCGCCGGCCGTATGCTCGAGCGAGGCGATCGCCGTCTGAGCGGACCGCGCCTTACCCTGGCGCAGCAAAGTCAGCGCCCTCCAGATTTCGAGCTGAACCAGCCTTCCGTCCGCCTGCAACCTCGCGCGCTGCCCAGCGGTCATGGCATCGGCCAGGGAGATCAACTGCGCAAATTGCCGGGCTTCCAGGAGCGTCCCGGCCTGCAGGAACAGCCGGTCCGCCGACAGTGCCTCCTGATCATCCGAAACGCGATTCCGCCCGAGCCCGCGGATCAACCCTCCTCGGGCGATGAGGTCGGAAATCAGACCCATGACGTTCCTTGAGGCCTCCATAATCGGTTCGCCGACGGCGGGTTCCGCATACGCAACCCACGGGAGCGGCCGGACTCGACGCTTGGCAGGACTTCGCCACCGGCGCAAATCAGCGCACTTCTTGATGTCGAGCGCGGCAGGTCGGTGGGCCCAGGCGCCTACCACAACTGCTCCGATGGGCCGTGAGACGCGGCTGCTTTGCGCCAGGAGTGGACATGCTGGCGGCAAGCGCCGCGTGAATGTCTGCTAAGGGTGGAAAGCTGCCTGTGCCGACGAGCTTTGGCCGTGTAGGGGCAGAGCGTTGCAAGGGCACGATGAATGGGGGCTGATCAGGTATGTGGGCACGGCATTACAAGACCCTGGCCTGCGCCGCGGCGCTCGCGTTGAGCGCGCCCACGAGCCACGCCGCGCCCGTCGCCCCTGTCGCGGCCGCGAACACGATGCCCGCCGACCACGCGCAACTCGTTAAGCTGTTCGCGGACTGGCGGCTCTTTGTTCAGCCCGCCATTCGTGCCGGCGTGCCCGATTACAGCGAGGCGGCCATGGCCCGGAAGGCCTCAGCGCTGGCCGATTATCGTACTCGCCTCTCCGCCATCGACCGCAGCGGCTGGAACGCCATGGCGCTGAATGACTATCGTCTGGTCGAGGCCGAGATGAACGGCCTGGATTTCAGCCTGCGCGTGCTGAAGCCATGGGCCCGCGACCCGAGCTTCTATCAGACGGTGTTCGCCGACCAGAGCGACGTGCCGGCGCATGAAGGACCGTCGGCCCAGCCCAACATCGACCTCTTCGCCTATACCTATCCATTGTCGCGCTCTGACGACGCCCGGTTGACGACGTTGATCGGCGCGATCGCGCCGATGCTGGTCCAGGCGAAGAACAACCTCGCGAGCAGTAACGCCCATGACCTGTGGGCCTACGGCGACCGCGCTTTCATCGAGCAGAGCAAGACGCTGGCGGCGCTCGAGCAGGGCGCGCTCACGATGAATTCGCTCGAAGGGAAGCGGGTCGCGAACCTTGAAGGCGCCAGTCCCGCGTTGTTGCGGGCCATCCGTCAGGCGAGGGCGGCGACGGACGAGTTCGCCGCCTGGGTGGCGGCGCAGGCGCCGCTTCGGACCGGCCCGTCCGGTGTCGGCAAGGCGAATTACGACTGGTATCTCAGCCACGTCGAATTGAACCCGTACAGCTGGGACCAGCAGGTGCTGCTGCTCCAGCGCGAACTGGACCGTGCGCTCGCCTCGCTGCGGCTGGAGGAGTTGCGCAACCGCGCGCTGCCGCCCATCCAGGAGATCAGCGACCCGACCGCCTATCGACGCATGGCCGAGGCGAAAACTGCCAGGTTCAGCGACTTCCTGGCGGCCACGGGGCTGTTCCCCGACAGGCCCTATTATCGCGCGGCGATGGCCGCCCAGACGAGCGGTTATGTGCCGCCGGCCGAGCGGAACTTCTTCACACATGGGACCGCACTCGATCCGCTGCCCCTGCTTTCGCACTCCACCCACTGGATCGAGCTGGCGCGGCTGAAGCACGAGCCCTCGCCCAACCCGATCCGGGCCGTGCCGCCGCTGTTCAACATCTACGCCGACCGCTCCGAGGGCTTCGCCACCGCGATGGAGGAGGTGGTGATGCAGGCGGGCCTCTATGACGACATCCCGCACGGCCGCGAGATCGTCTGGATCATGCTTGCCAATCGCGCGGCGCGGGGCCTGGCCTCGTTGCATGTCCAGGCGAACGAGATGAGCCTCGCGGAGGCCGGCCGGTTCCATGCCGAATGGACTCCGCGGGGCTGGTCGGATCCGAACAGTCAATTGGTCGGGTTCGAGCAGCTGCTCTACATGCGGCAACCCGGTTACGGGCCGAGCTACATCATCGGCAAGCTCCAGCTCGACGCGCTCCTCGCCCGGGCCTCGCACGAGGCGGAGCAGAGCGGCCGGCCCTTCGCTATGCGCGATGTGATGGAGCGGGTGCACGGCGCCGGCATAATCCCTCCGGCGCTGATAGAGGCGGAACTGTTCGACTAGTCCGGTGTATGCCGGAGATGGCGTTCGCGAACCGCGCTTTCCCCGCGAAAGCAAAGGGGTAATAGGGCGCACGGGCTAGGCGCCGGCAGGCGATCTTGATTCGCCGCCATGGCTTCGTTTCGGATGGGGGAAGTATCAGAATACCAATCTCTAGAAGGACCAGATTACACCCGCCACGATGGCGGCCTTTTCGTGGGGACGGCCCTGATAGTACTCAGCTGCTGGCCCGCCGCCGTTGATGGTCGCGTGGAGCTCGAGCGGACCGAGCTGACGCGATGCGCCCACGGCCCAATCCAGCTGAGTCGATGTTTGCACAGCATCGCCGCGGCCGCCGAGAAAGCTTAACGCGCCGACGTGGGCGCGCAGCCTGAGCTTAGGCGCAAGCGCGGCGGCGGCTTCCACTTCGGCGTAAACTGTGGCGCTGCCGGTGTCGAAGTATCGCGGTGAGTAGTAGATCCGCGTCGAGAGGCCGCGGGCAAGCACGCCAAGATAGGCTTCGCCGTAAGCCGCGGACTGCTCGGCGCCATAGAGGTCGAAGTATTGGACGCCGATGAGCCCACCCTCCAGGGTCACGCCGGAGGAGAGCCGCCGCGCGTAGCCCACGTTGACGATCGCGCCGAGCAACTCCGGCCCGTCTTCCCGCTCCAGAACGCCGATAGCGGAGGCGGCGCCGTAGTATCCGCTCGCATGATCGTACGCGAAGTTGGCTATCGCGACGGGACGGTTGAGGCCGAGGGCGTAGCCGCGGAACTGGAAGTCGTTCTGAACGGCGACGCTCGCGGCCCACTCGCCGCCCGAGGCCGAGCTCCAGCCGCCCGCCAGCAGCAGGCCCGCGGCGAACCCGCCAAAAAGAAGCCTAACCCGCAGGGCGGGCCACAAGAGTCGCAGGGCCGCAGCGGCAGCAATTCTTGATCGCGCGCGCCAGAATTGCGCACGCGTCGATGACACCTCCCGCCGGCTGGGCGGCCGCCAGAATCGCGCGAGGGTCCGCCGCGCGCGCCTGATCCACAAGGGCGAACAGGCCGCTGACGTGGGCAGCCGAGTACGAGCTCCCATTGACCATATTCCACTGACCGCCCGGAACGGTTGTCGGCACGTCTTGACCAGGCGCGCCGTAAACGCGGGCTGGGAAGACGTTCGATGATTGATCGGACACAGCCACAACGCTAGGCTCCGACGCGGGAAAGCCGCCTTTCGGCAGCTGTGAATCGTAAGCGGCGACCACGGCGACGCCACGTCGATCCGCAACCTTGAGCAGCTGAGACAGCAGCCGGTCCTGAGGTCCGGTCAGGCTGAGGTTGATCACCCTGGCGGAGTGCTCGATGGCGAAATGCAGGGCCTTCGCCAGACTGAGGCTGTCGCAAAGGGTCGCGGCCCGGGAGCCGCCTTCGCCCTGCCAACACGCCCGCAGCGCCATGAGCCGCGCGCCAGGCGCGACTCCGGCGACGCCCACGCCGTTGCCGGCCTTGGCGGCGATGATCCCCGCGACGCCGGTGCCGTGCCGCTCGGGCGCGCGCGCACGCAGCGGCGCGAAATCCTCGTCCGCAACGAACTGCCCCTCCAGGTCCGGGTGGTGCACGTCGATCTTGCTGTCGACCACGGCGATCCTGACCCCGCGCCCTGTCGAGAACCGGTGGAGGTCGGCCAATCGCCAGGCTTTGGCCGCCGGCTGCGCTGGAAGAAGGGGGTCGTTCTTCGACGATTTACCGTCGCGCGTCTCGTAGATGTTCAAGGGTTGAGCCCACGCGACTTCCGGATCGTGTGAGAGCCGCGCTAGCACCGCCTCGAGCGCGTCGTTCGGCCGAACCGCCATCGTGTAGCAGTCGATCCCGATCAGCGGCATCGGCCATCCGTCCGCCTCGAAGACGAGGCCATTGCGCCGGGCGATCTGGCGGGCGAGCCGGCGGCGAGCCGCGGCGGTGAGTTGGCTGCCGTAGTCACCGCCATAGCCGCTGTTCGGTTGGAAATGCTGCGGGCTCAGCCGCAGCATGACCATTATCTGGCGACCGTCCGCGACGGCTTCTCCTGGGGCGGCCGTTGGCAGCGCCGAACGTGCTTCGGCCGGAGCCGCCAGCATCAACACAGCGCCGCACAATGAGGCCGCGAGAAGAAATGCCCGCGGGCGCGTCACCGTAAATCACCCGGATCCAACGGCTCGGCGAGCGCGACGCGCGCGTTGCGCCTCAGTTGCACCAGGGCTGTCTCCCGGCGCTCGGGCGGCGTCCGCAGCACGAAGGCGTCGCTGGCGGTGGGACCGTCGACGATGCGCGCGCCGCTTTGCACCAACGCGGCCCTGAGCTCCTGTTCGGACGTGGTGGGCTTGAAAATCACCACGATGTTGCCCGCCGTTCGCGCGGAGTCCGAGCCGAGCGCGCGGTAAAGAGGCCGCGATTGCGCGGACCAGGCGAACACGACGCCGACGCACAGGACCAGCATGGCCGCTTGCGCCGCGAACATCAGCCCGACGCTGACCCGCCGGCGAAAGAAGGCGCCGACGCCTCCACGAGCCGCCGTCCTGAATGACGGCGGCGCGTGATGCATGCGGCCATGGCCCCCCATCCAGCCGGCTTGATCTTGGGCGGGTAGGTCGCAGACGGCGCGGGCGAGGGCCTCTTCCAGCTTCAGGTCGCGCCGGCATTCAGCGCATTCGTCCAGGTGCGCGTCCAGGACAGCCCGTTCTTCCGCGCCCAAGGCGCCATTGGCGTGCCAGGGCAGCAGACTTTGCGCATGGCGGTGCGGATCGTCGTACAGCGGAATGATGTGAGCCACAGGCGTTCTCCTACAGCCAATGCGCGATATGGCCGGCAAGTCGATGTTTTAAATGTCGCCGGGCGTGGAACATCCGGGTTTTCACTGTGTCCACGGGACAGCCCACTATTTCGGCGATTTCCCGGTAACCCATCTCATGGAAGTAGGTGAATTCGACCACCGCCCGGTGCTCGGGCGACAGTTCCGCTACGGCCTTCATCAGCAACTTCTGCGCATAGCGCCGGGCCGTGTCCTCTTCCGGACTGGGATCCAGGCTGACGCGCTCAGCGCTGCGGGCGTCCTCGACCGGGTCGTCCTGACGACGCAGCGCCTTCATCGCCTTTCGGTAAGCGATGGCGAATATCCAGGTGGAGAGCTTGCTCTCACCGTTGAAGGAATCGGCCCGCTGCCAGACGACCATCAGCGTGTCGTCGATGAGTTCCTCAACGACCTGGGGACGATGCAGGAGCCTGAAAAGGAACCGCTCCAGACGGCCGCGGTAACTGTGATAGAGTTCCTCGAAAGCCTCCGGATCTCGGCCACGTATGCGGGACAGGAGCGCGGCGTCCGACTGGCGGCCCTCGCGGGCCTGCTCGTGGTCGAGCCCCACCGCAACGCTCCCTCTGATCAAGGCCCGCTCCTCCGTCCCCTGTTAGTGCGCTCCACAAGCAGGAAGGTTCAACATCTCTCTGGATCAACGTAATCCGATTGGTCGGGCGGCGGTCCTAGGCGCTGCAATGGCCTTGTGCGCAAAGGGCCCGTGGCTCGATTGAACCTTTGTCGCTCCCCCAGACACCAACTGTTGTGCGGGCGCCTCCCGATCGAGGCTGCGTGTCGGAGAACTGGAGCGGATGATGGCGACTTCGAACGCGGGGCTGCTCACCGCGCGCGGCCTCAGCCTCCGGCTTCTGCCGATCGATGGCGGCGACGATAACGACACCATCAACGGCGGAGACGGCTCCGACACGATCTATGGCCACGGCGGCGATGACCGAATCCATGGCGAGGGCGGCGACGACTGGCTCGCGGGCAACAACAATGGCGACGTGATCTGGGGTGATCGCGGCGTCGACACAATCCACGGCGGACGCGGTCACGACAGGATCATCGGCGGTCTGGACAACGACGTATTGAAGGGCGGCCCCGGCCGCGACGTCTTCGTCTACCACACCTGGCAAGACGCCACGACGGAAGGCGGCGAAGGCCACGAGGAGGAAATCCTCGATTTGAGCAACAAGGATGTCGTTGACCTGTCGCGGATCGACGCGGACATCACCGCCGACGGGGCCCAAGCTTTCACTATCGTCGATGAGCTGAACGGTCACGCCGGGCAGCTGGTCCTGGAGTTCGAGGCGGAGGAGGATGAAACCTACCTGCGCGCCGATGTCGACGGCGACGGTGAGATCGATCTGCAGATCGAACTGGAGGGCGAGCACCGGGACTTTGCCAATATTGTTCTTTGATCGGCTTGCGAGGGAGCGAAGCTATGACGACGATCACCGGCACCAGCGACTCTGAACGTCTCACGGGCGGAGCGGAGGACGACCTGCTCCAGGGGCTGGAGGGGGACGACACCCTGGACGGCGGCGGCGGGGCCAACACCCTGGAAGGCGGCCTCGGCAACGACGTCTTTCACATCAACAGCCTCGGCGACAGCGCCGTCGAGACCGACGGCGAAGGCCGCGACACCGCCATCTGGACGGGCGCGGGCCGCTATGTCCTGGCCGCCAATGTCGAAGACCTGCTGGTGCTGGAGGACGCCACCGAAGGCGTCGGCAACGAGCTGGCCAACCGCATCACCGCCATCGACTTCGTCGGCGGCGACGTGATTGGCGCCAACGCGGCGGTCAGCCTCGACGGCGCCGGCGGTAACGACGAGATCAACGGCTCGAGCTTCGACGACACCATCTTCGGCGGCGCCGGCAACGACCAGATCGACGGCGCTGGCGGCGGCGACGTGGTCCATGCCGGTGAAGGCGACGACTATGTGCTGGGCGAGAGCTTCTCGTTCGGCGACGGCTGGGACGACAGGCTGTTCGGCGACGCCGGAAACGACCTTCTCGACGGGCTCGACGGGAACGACACCCTGGACGGTGGAGACGGCGCCGATGTGATGCTCGGTTACGCCGGCGACGACCGCTACAAGGGGGGGGCGGGCGCCGACCTGTTCGAGGTGATCCTGTCGAGCGACGGCGCGGGCGCCGATGTGGTCGAGGACTTCGCCGACGGCGAGGACCGGATCCTGCTGGCGCTGGACGGCATCGAGGAACCGGACATGTCGGCGGTCACCTCCATCGAGCAGGACGGCGCCGATACCCTGATCACCTTCGTCGAGGCCGGAACCATTCGCCTGCTGGGCGTGGACGCCAGCCTGATCGACGTGGAGGACTTCTTCTTCTACCAGGACGGCTCGTTCGAGGACGACACCCTCCAGGGCGGCGCGGTCAACGACCTGCTCAAGGGCGAGACGGGCAACGACCGGCTGAGCGGCCTTTCCGGGCGCGATGAGCTCCGGGGCGGCAGGGGCGCCGACCGGCTGGTCGGCGGCGACGGGACGGATCTGCTGATCGGCGGCGCCGGCCATGATCTGCTGAGGGGCGGCAAGGGCGCCGACACCTTCCGCTACGAGGCGCTGAGCGACCGCGGCGACACCATCCGCGACTTCCACGCCGGCCAGGGCGACCTGATCGACCTCTCTGCGCTCGACGCCAACAGCCATAAACCGGGAGACCAGGCGTTCCACTTCGTGGAGGCGTTCACCGGCCATGCCGGCGAGGCTCTCTTGGACCACCATCCCGCGCGCGATCTCACAATCCTGCGCCTGGATGTGGACGGCGACGGGCGCTCCGATTTCGCGCTGAAGCTTCAGAGCGAGATCACCTCGGATTCCGGCTGGGTGCTTTAGACCTCACACGATTGGTCCGATGCGCGGCGTGGCGACAAACCCCCCGACTTTGTCACTCCCCTGTGTGGAGAGCACGATCAGGTCGTCGATGCGTTAGCGGCGGACTACCTGAACTAGGTGCTGTGGACGGGCCGTAGTACGTTGAGCAGATGGCCGCCGTGGCCCTCCTTGAGCTTCGGCGTGCGCACGGATCAGGCGGGAGGGCGTTTGCAACCTGCACCCACCGAGCGTGCGCACGCAAGCACGCCCTCGCGGCGTAGAGGAAGGGCGCGATGCCCAAGCGTAGCTTTGAGCCTGTCTGCGACGAGCACACCCGGCTGCTGATCCTCGGCAGCCTGCCTGGCGATAAGGCGCTGGCGCTTCGGCAGTACTACGGCAACCCGCAGAACCACTTCTGGCGGCTGATGGAGCGGGTCCTGCAGGAGCCGCTGGTCCCGCTCGCCTACGAGGACCGCCTGCACGTCCTGCTTGGACGGGGCGTGGGCCTGTGGGACGTGATCGGCGCGGCCGAACGCGAAGGCAGCCTCGATGCGGCGATCCGGAACGTCTCGGGCAACGACCTCCTGGCGCTGACCTCCCGCTTGCCGCGGCTTCAAGCCGTCGCCTTCAACGGCTCCACCTCAGCCCGGCTGGGACGTCCGCGACTCGAAGGCGAAACCCGCCTGACGCTCGTGCAGCTCCCATCCTCCAGCCCAGCGCGGGCGATGCGGTTCGACGACAAAGCCGCGGCATGGACGGTCCTGCGGCGCTTCATAGAGTTCGAAGGCGGCTCGGCTTGAGTGACCCGGCCCCGCGCCTTCAGAGCGGCTTCAGCATTCGCATCATCACCCCCGTCGGGTCCTCCGGCGCCTTGGCGTATTCGTGGACGAAGAAGCCGGCCCGCTCATAGGCCATCCGCGCCTGGTCGTTGGAGCCGTAGACGTTCAGCGTCAGCCGTTGCATCCGGCTCTGCTGGGCCAGGGCTGACGCGCCCTTCAGCATCGCGCCGGCAAGGCCGAGGCCACGCGCGTCCGGGTCGATCGCGACCCGGATCAGGTGCGCCCGCTTCTGGCGCGGGTGCAGCCGCATTCCGAACAGGCCTAGCGGCGCGTCCTCGCCATCGACCATGACGTAGTATTCGCGTTCCGGCGAGTTGAACTCGGCCATCAGCCAGGCTGGCGTCAGCGGGTCGGGGACCTGGGGGCCGCCCCAGAGCACGGCGGCGCGGCGGTCGGGGAACCAGCTGACGATCTCGAAGGCGTCGTCCTCGCGCGCACGGCGGATGCGCGGGGCGGCCTTCAGACGCCGGCCTTCACCTGCTCGCGCGCCTGGGCCAGCAGTTCGTCCATCTTGCGGCGCACCTCGGCTTCGGAGGTGGCCAGGCCCGAGCCCTTCAGGTCGCGCGAGACCTTGTTCAGCACGTCCTCGTCCCCGGGGAGTTCGAAGTCGGACTTCACCACCGCGCGGGCGTAGCCCTCGAGGTGCTCGCCCTCCAGGCCCATCAAGCCGCCGGCCCACAGGCCCAGCAGCCGGTTGCGGCGGGCGTTGGCGCGGAACTCCTGGTCCTGGTCCAGCGCGTATTTGGCCTCGAAGCCACGCTCGCGGTCTTCAAACGACATGGGGGCCCCAACTCAGATGCGCCCCTCCTTATCGTGAACGTCCCTTCACGATCAATCGGTTCTCGCGGGCGCCGCCGAGTTTGCGCGCGGGCGGGGGTTCCGGTAAGGTCCGCGCCGACCAAACACCCGCAGCGGCCGAGTCGCCCGCGGCGCCGCAAGGCGCCCGCCCAGCGCTCGGTCGTTTCCCGTTCTGGGCCTATCGGAACGCCATGACCACCCGACGCAAGAAGATCTACGAGGGCAAGGCCAAGATCCTCTATGAGGGTCCCGAGCCGGGCACGCTGGTCCAGTATTTTAAAGACGACGCCACCGCCTTCAACGCCCAGAAGAAGGCCATCCTCGAAGGCAAGGGGGTGCTGAACAACCGGATCAGCGAATACATCATGGTCCGGCTGAACGGCATCGGCGTGCAGAACCATTTCATCCGCCGCCTCAGCTTGCGCGAGCAGCTGATCAAGGAGGTGGAGATCATCCCGCTGGAAGTGGTCTGCCGCAACGTCGCCGCCGGCTCGCTGTCGACGCGCTTCGGCATCCCCGAGGGGCAGGCGCTGCCGCGCTCGATCATGGAATTCTACTACAAGGACGACAAGCTCCAGGACCCGCTGGTGTCGGAGGAGCACATCACCGCGTTCAACTGGGCCTCAACCCAGGAGATCGACGACATCCTGTCGATGACCTTGCGGGTGAACGACTTCCTCACCGGCATGTTCGGCGCCGTCGGCATCACCCTGGTGGACTTCAAGGTCGAATACGGCCGCGTCTGGGAGAACGACTTCTCCCGGGTGATCCTGGCCGACGAGATCAGCCCCGACTCCTGCCGCCTGTGGGACACCGCCTCGAACGAGAAGCTCGACAAGGACCGCTTCCGCCGCGACCTCGGCAACGTGATCGAGAGCTACACCGAGGTGGCGCGGCGCCTGGGGATCATGAAGGAGATGCCGACGGTCATCCAGGGCGGGGTCCATTAGGTGAAGGTCCACGTCCACGTGTTCCTCAAGCCCGGCGTGCTCGACGTGCAGGGCAAGGCCATCGAGGGCGCACTGCATTCGCTCGGATTTCCGGCCGCGGGAAACGTGCGGGTGGGGCGGGTGATCGAGCTGGAGTTGGAGGGCGCCGACGCGGCGGGCGCCGAGGCGCAGGCGCGGCAGATGGCCGAGCGGCTGCTGGCGAACCCGGTGATCGAGAGCTACCGGGTCGAGGCGGGCTGAGCCCATTTCTCGTGCGAGTGCACTTCGCGCACTTTCAAAACCGGTCCGGCGAGTCCGGCTTAGGCCGCGGAGAGGCTTGCACTTCGTGCACTTTTCGGCCGGCGCCACGACCTCGGCGGCCGGGCGGGGAATGGCGATGTCAAAGACCCATGGGCAGTCTAAGGGCGGCGGCGGACGGGTTGGACGAAGCGGCAAGATTATCGCGCATGCGTGAGGCGGCGGGGACACAGCCGGCCACACCCACCTCTTGCCGCGCGGCCTCGCTCGACAGATGCTCGCGGGGGACGGCGCGATGCGGCAGCGGATCGGGTACTGCAATTCGGCCGACGGGATCCGCATCGCCTAGCGGTGATGGGCGAGGGCGAGCCGCTGGTGCGGCCGTCGCACTGGCTAACTCACCTGGAGCACGACCTGACCAACCCGGTCTGGCGGCACGTGCAGCTGGGGCTGGCGCACGGGCGTCAGCTGGTGCGCTTCGACGCGCGCGGCAACGGGCTGTCGCAGCGCGACCCGCGCGAGGAGATCGCCGCGGGCTCCCTGGCGCGGTCTTCCTGCCGTTGGACAGCCAGAGCCACTAGGCGCTGGTGCAGGAGCCGGCCCACCGCGGGCTGACCCCTCCACGCGCCTTCAGCTCGAAAAGAGGCTCATCGCCCGAACACCCGCTCAAACACCGCGTCGACATGGCGGGTGTAGAAGCCGATCTCGAAGAGGGGCGTCAGCTCCTCGCGCGACATGTGCGCTGCCACCTCGGGATCGGCGGCGAGCAGGTCCAGGAATGTTCCCTCTCCTCGCCAGACGGGCATGGCGGCGCGTTGGACCGCGGCGTAGGCGGCTTCGCGGCCGAGGCCGGCCTGGGTGAGGGCGTTGAGGACGCGGCCGGAAAAGACCAGGCCGCCCAAACGGTCGAGGTTCCTGGCCATGTTCTCGGGGTAAACGGCCATGCGCTCGACCACGCCGGCGAGGCGGCGGAGCGCGAAGTCGAGGTGGACGGTGGCGTCGGGCGCGATGCCGCGCTCGACCGAGGAGTGGCTGATGTCGCGCTCGTGCCAGAGGGCGACATCCTCTAGGGCGGGGATGACGGCGGAGCGGACCAGGCGGGCGAGGCCGGTGACGTTCTCGGTCAGGATCGGGTTGCGCTTGTGGGGCATGGCCGAGGAGCCCTTCTGACCGGGATCGAAGGGCTCTTCGGCTTCCAGCACCTCGGTGCGCTGGAGGTGGCGAATTTCGACAGCAAGGCGCTCGACCGAGGAAGCGGTTACGGCGAGGGCGGCGAAGTAGGCGGCGTGGCGGTCGCGGGGGATCACCTGGGTGGAGACGGGCTCGACGGCGAGGCCGAGCCTGGCGGCGACGTGGGCCTCCACGCGCGGGTCGACGGTGGCGAATGTGCCGACGGGGCCGGAGATGGCGCAGGTGGCGATCTCCTCCCGCGCTGTGAGCAGACGCCGCCGGGCGCGCTGGAACTCGGCGTGGTGGCCGGCGAGCTTGAGGCCGAAGGTGGTGGGCTCGGCGTGGATGCCGTGGCTACGGCCGACGGTGGGGGTGAGCTTGTGCTCCAGGGCGCGGCGCTTCAGGGCGGCGAGGAGGAGGTCGACGTCCTCCAGTAGGATGTCGGTGGCGCGGGTGAGCTGGACCGCCAGGCAGGTGTCGAGCACGTCCGAGGAGGTCATGCCCTGGTGGAGGAAGCGGGCCTCGGGGCCGACGATCTCGGCCACGTGGGTGAGGAAGGCGATGACGTCGTGCCTGGTGGTGCGCTCGATCTCGTCGATGCGGTCGGAGTCCCAGACGGCGCCCTTGCCCTTCTCCCAAATGGTCTCGGCGGCGCGGCGGGGGATGACGCCGAGCTCGGCCATGGCGTCGGCGGCGTGGGCCTCGATCTCGAACCAGATGCGGTAGCGCGTCTGCGGCGCCCAGATCGCCGCGGCTTCGGGGCGGGAATAGCGGGGGATCATGGCGGCGGGATGGAAGGGGAGGGGAGGGGAGTCAAGGCGCGCGCGGAGTGCACTTCGTGCACTTTGGGGTTTGAAAGCAGTCCGGCGAATCCGGTGAGTCCGGTTCGAGGGAGAGCGGAGGCGGGCAAAAGGCGCACTTGGACCAGGAGGGGGAGTCCGGTTTCGAGATGTGCGGTCGAAGGCCGTGCGGACGGAGTGCACTTCGTGCAGATTCCCCGTTGATACGGCGTCCGATCGTCCCACGGCCTCAGCACAGCGGAGTGCACTTCGTGCACTTTGTCGGGGAGCCGGTGAACAGCGCGCATGCTACGGGCGCCTCCTTTCACCGCTATGGTAAGGGTGGCGTGGCGGGGGTGGACGCGAGGGCGGCGAAATTTCCCGCGATGTGGCGGGGGAGGCGCGGGTGGAGCTGATCATCGGGACGAAGCGGTGGTCGAGCTGGTCGCTCAGGGCGTGGCTGGCGATGAAGCGGACGGGAGCCGCGTTCACCGAGACCCTGGTCCCGCTCTACGAGCGCGAGGTGCAGCCGGAGCTGGCGAGGCATTCGCCGTCCAAGCTCGTGCCGGTGCTGAAGGACGGGGAGCTTACGGTCTGGGACTCGCTGGCGATCTGCGAGTACCTGCACGAGCAGTTCCCTCAGGCGCGGCTGTGGCCGCAGGATGCGGCGTTGCGGGCGATCGGGCGGTCGGCGGCGGCGGAGATGCACTCAGGCTTCCAGGCGCTGCGGCAGGAATGCCCGATGGATCTCCAGGTGCGGACCAAGGCCGCCCTGTCGGAGAAGACGCAGGCCGACGTGCGCCGTCTCGTCGGACTGTGGAGCGAGCTGCTGGCGCGGTCGGGCGGTCCGTTCCTGCTCGGGGACTGGTCGATCGCCGACGCCTTCTACACGCCGGTGGCGACGCGGTTCAGGAGTTACGGCGTCGAGCTGAAGCGGTTTGGCGATGCGGGGGAGGCGGAGACGTACTCGGCGCGCTTGCTGGCCGCGACGGAGTTCAGAAGCTGGGAAGCCGGAGCTGGTCCGGAAGCGACCCCTCCCGCTTCGCTCGTGGCGCGGGGCCCTTCCTCTCCGGCGTGAGAGGGGTTCACATCAAATCCATCGCCTTGAAGCTGGCCACGCCCTCGCGGCCGACGATCAGGTGGTCGTGGACGGAGATGTTCAGCGGCTTGGCGGCGGCCACAATCTGACGGGTCATGTCGATGTCGGCGCGGCTCGGCGTGGGGTCGCCGGAGGGGTGGTTGTGCAGCAGGATCAGGCTGCTGGCCGAGAGCTCCAGGGCGCGGCGGACGATCTCGCGCGGGTAGACGGGGGCGTGGTCGACGGTGCCCTCATTCATCACCTCGTCAGCGATCAGCTGGTTCTTGCGGTCGAGGAACAGGACGCGGAACTGCTCGCGCGGCTCGTGCTTGAGCGCAACGCGGACGTAGGACAGCAGCGCGCTCCATGAGGAGATGACGGTGCGGCGGCTCAGGGGTTCGAGGCCGATGCGCTGGGCGAGCTCGTGGACGAGCTTGAGGTCGAGCGCGGCGGCCTCGCCCACGCCCTGGATGGTGCGGAGGTCCTCGACGGACGCGGAGAGGACGCCGGAAAGGGAGCCGAAGCGGGCGAGCAGCGCCTTGGCCAGCGGCTTGACGTCGCCGCGGGGGAAGGTGCGGAACAGGTAGAGCTCCAGCGCTTCGTAGTCGTGCAGCGAGGCGAAGCCGCCGTTGGCCACCCGCTCGCGCAGCCGTTCGCGGTGACCCAGGTGGTGAGGCCTAGGTCTAGGCGGCTTGCCGGGCTGTGCGGACGGTGCGCTCAAGTGGTCTCCCCCATCCGCACCATTGCGCAGGGCAGGCGCGGGGAAAAGGCCGACTGAGGGCGCAATAACGGCTGGCGAGATTGCCACGGTATGGTAAACCGCCGTTCTTGGAGGCCGGCGGCGGCCTTGGTGGGGAGGCGAACATGGCTTTGATCAACGGCACTCCGAACGACGAATATCTGCCGGGCGGAATAGACAAGGACACCATCAACGGCCTGGACGGTGACGACCAGCTCTACGGCGGCGGCGGCAACGACGTGCTGAACGGGGGCAATGACAACGACTACCTCCAGGGCGACCTCGGCAAGGACAAGCTGAACGGCGGGGACGGCGACGACTTCTCCGACAGCGACGCAGGCGACACGATCAACGGCGGCGACGGGGTGGATGTGGCGCGCATCAACCTGTCGGCGGTAGGTGCGAACCTTGTGGCGACGATCGACTTCAGGGCGGGAGTAATCAACAACCTGACGGGAGGCACTCAGTTCAGCAACGTTGAGATACTTCAACTGACCACCGGCGGTGGTGACGATAACCTGACTTTCGGGGCCAACTCCATTCACGCGCCGGACAATGATGATCACTATTGGAACGCCGGCGACGGTGAAGACACGATCCATGTAGATTGGTCTTCTGTGAATTACACTGTATATGGGTATAACACCAATATTTCGGTCAATGATGTTTCGATCGCCCTCGCCAATGTGGAACACTTCGACTACAGGGGGGGATCGGGCTACGACACACTCTATGGCGGGGGTTTGGAAGATTCCCTGCGGGGCAACGACGGCAACGACCGGTTGGAAGCGGGCCAGGGCGACGACCTGATGGAGGGCGGCGCGGGCAACGACGAGATCCGCGCCGGCGCGGCCGCCGACAGCTCCGGCGCCGACAGCGCCGACGCCGGGGCAGGGGACGACGTCGTTTATGCCGGCTATCAGGACACCGCCCGGGGCGGCGCCGGTGTTGATCTGCTGGTTCTCGACCTTGCCGATCGCGATCCCAGCGTGAACTTCGCGTTTGGGGCGTCCGGCGTGCTGGCCAACGGCACGACCTACTCGGACTTCGAGCGCGTGTGGCTGTACACGGGCAGCGGCAATGACGTGCTGACCATCGACTCTTCAGCGATCTTCGTCACCAACGAAGGCTCGGACCAGTATTGGAACGCCAACGCCGGCACCGACAAGGTGGTGCTCGACTTTTCGGATCAGTCCTTCGGGTTCAACATCAGCCTGGACGGAGCCTACACCGGCTACTTCTGGTTCAACACCGACAACGTCGAAGTGCTCGACGTCACCGCCGGCGACGGCTGGGACACTATCTCCGGCGGCAGCCTAAACGACACCATCAATGCGGGCGGCGGCTATGATTATATCGTCGCCGGAGCGGGCAACGATAAAGTGGATTGCGGCGACGGCCGCGACTTCGTCTATGCGCAGGACGGCAACGACAGCGTGCTGGGCGGCGGCAACCGCGACGACCTGCGCGGGGAGGGCGGCAAGGACACGCTGAACGGCGGCGACGGCAAGGACTCGCTGTACGGCGGCGACGCCGACGACCGGCTGCTGGGAGGCGCTGGCCGCGATCACCTTCAGGGCGACGCTGGCAAGGACTTCCTCCAGGGCGGCCTCGACATGGATGTCTACCGCTATTCGGTGGCGACCGACTCCACGGGGCGGGACTTCGACACCGTGGACGGCTTCGACTTCACCGTCGACCGGTTCTACTTCAGCACCAGCGTCCAGGGCTACGGCGGCAAGATCAACGGCGGGACCCTCGACAACGACGGGAGCTTCGACAACCAGCTGGAGGCGAAGATCGACGCCGCCGTGCTCGCTCAGCTGCACGCGGTGCTCTACCAGCCCAGCGGGGGTGACTTCGCCGGGGTGCTGTTCCTGATCGTCGACCGCAACAACCTGGCCGGCTATCAGGACGGCGAGGACTACGTGATCCGCCTGGACAACGCGGTGAACGTCGGCTCCGCCGATGTGACCGACTTCCAGGGACCCTACCAGCTCTAGGCGGGCCGGCTGACTGGCGCCCGGGCGCGACGCACCGTATCTAGCGGGGCATGAAGGCCGCCGTCGTCGTGTTTCCGGGCTCCAACTGTGACCGCGACTGCGCGGTGGCGGTGGAGCGGTCCACGGGCTCGAAGCCCGTGATGGTCTGGCACGGGGACGCGGAGCTGCCGCAGGGGCTCGACCTGATCGTGCTGCCGGGGGGGTTCTCCTACGGGGATTACCTGCGCGCGGGTGCGATGGCGGCGCATTCGCCGGTGATGGGCGAGGTGAAGAAGGCCGCCGAGCGGGGGACGGCGGTTGTCGGCATCTGCAACGGCTTTCAGGTCTTGTGCGAGGCGGGGATGCTGCCCGGCGCGCTGCTGAGGAACGCTTCGCTGAAGTACGTGTGCAAGCCGGTGGAGCTGGAGGTGACCAACGCCCAGACGCGGTTCACCGCGGGCTATCAGGGGCGGCGGCAGGTGAGGATGACGGTCGGCAACGGCGAGGGGAACTTCTTCGCCGACGAGGCGACGCTCGACCGGCTGGAGGGCGAGGGGCAGGTGGTGTTCCGCTACCTCGACAACCCCAACGGCTCGACGCGGGGGATCGCGGGGATCGTCAACGAGCGGGGCAATGTGCTCGGGCTGATGCCCCACCCCGACCGGGCGTTCGAGCCGGACCTGAGTTCGGGGACGGCGGACGGGGCGATCCTATTCCAGAGCGTCGCCGCCAGCGCCTGACAGCGTGGCCGCGCGGATCGTCCTGCTGCGGGGGATCAACGTCGGTGGAAAGGCGCGGCTGCCGATGGCGGAGCTGCGCGAGCTGCTGGCGGGGTTGGGCTTCGCCGGCGCCAGGACGCTGCTTCAGACCGGCAACGTGGTGCTCGACGACGCGCGGCCGGTTGGGGAACTGGAGGCGGTGCTGGAGGCGGCGCTGGCGGCGCGGTTCGAGTTCTCGCCTCAAGTGATCGCGCGCACGGTGGAGGAATGGGCGGGGGTGATCGCGGCCAATCCCTTTCCGGACGAGGCGAAGCGCGAGCCGAACCGGGTGGTCGCGGTCATCCTCAAGGCCGAGCCGGCGCCGCAGGCGGTGGAGGCGTTGAAGGCCGCGGCCACTGTCCTCGAACGCGTAGAGGTGATCGGGCGGACCGCCTTTGTGCACTATCCCGAGGGGCAGGCGGACTCGCGGCTCTCCGTCGAGGGCAAGCTCAAGGTGAGCGGCACCGGGCGCAACTGGAACACCGTGCTCAAGTTGGCGGAGATGGCGGGCGCTTGAGCCGCCGTCAGGCCGCCGGCTTCAGGTGTTTGCCGTACCAGTCGACGTAGCGGCGCAGGCGGTCGCGCAGGTAGCTGGGCTTGGTGATGCGGTGGTGCTGGCCGGGGTAGATGACCAGTCGGGTCTCCACGCCCTGGGTGCGCAGCGCCTGGTACATCTGCTCGGAGCCGATCAGGGGCACGTTCCAGTCCTCCTGGCCGACCAGGAACAGGGTGGGCGTCTTGATCCGGTCGGCGTGGAAGAAGGGGGCGGAGACCTTCAGCCAGGCGTCGAGGTTGGCCCAGGGCGGGCCGAGCTCGACATCGTAGTCGCGCACGTACTGGTCGGTGCCGTAGCCGGCCAGGATGTTGCCGATGCCGGCGCCGGCGATCGCCGCCTTGAAGCGGGCATCCTGGGCGATGACGTAGTTGGTCATCATGCCGCCGTAGCTCCAGCCGCCGATGCCGAGCCGATTGGGGTCGGCGATGCCGCGCCCGACCGCCCAGTCGACCGCCGCCAGTACGTCCTGGGCGTCCTTGTCCCCCCAGGCGGCGTAGATGGCCGAGGCGAAGGCCTCGCCGCGACCGGTGCTGCCGCGAGGGTTGGCGGCGACGATCACGTAGCCCTGCGCTGCTAGGATCTGCCATTCGGGCAGGAATTCGGCGGCGTATTGCGAGGTGGGGCCGCCGTGGATGCGCAGGATCGTGGGATAGGGGCGGCCGGGCTGGTAGCCGGGAGGCGTGATCAGGAAGCCCTGGATTTCCACACCATCGCGGCTGGGGAAGCGGATTTCCTGGATGTCGGCCAGCCTGACGGAGGCGAGCAGGGCGGCGTTCTGGCGCGACAGCGGGCGCAGGCGGCCCTTCTCCAGCGCGAACACCTCGGGCGGGGCGCGCAGGTCTGAGACCAGCACCGCCTCGCGGCCGGCGGCGGAGTCGTGGCCGCCGATCACGCGGCGGCCGCCCAGCACCGGGGCGCGCTTGCCGTCGGCGGCGGAGACGCGGACCAGCTCCTGGGCGCCTTCGGTCTCGACGATGACCTCTAGTGAGCGGCCGTCGGGGGCCCAGACCGGCTTGTCGACGTTGCGGTCGAGGTCGGGGGTGAGGACGCGGACGGGGCCGCCCGCGACGGGCGCGAGGGCCAGGCGGCGGATGCCGTAGGCGAGCTGCTTGGGCGGCGGGCCCTGGATGAAGGCGATGGCGCGGCCGTCGGGGCTCCAGGCGAGCGGGCTCTCCCAATAGGGATCGTTGTCCCCGCCGGGCGAGGTGGTGAGCGCCCGGGGCTGGGCGCCCGCTCGGGGCTCCACGACGTAGACGTTCCAGTCGTCGCTGCGGTCGGGTTCGGCGTCCCTGATGCTGACGAAGGCGAGCAGGCGGCCGTCGGGCGACCAGGACGGCTGGCCCTCGTCGAACTCGCCCGAGGTGATGCGCTCCAGCTTGCCGGTGGCGAGGGTGAGCAGGTGCAGCCGCGCCCGCTGCTTGCCGAGGTAGCCGGTGATGTCTTCCTTGAAGCGGTAGCGGTCGATGACGATCGGCGGCTTGGTCTTGTCCTTGTCGACCTTGCCGGCTTCGTCCGGTTGATCGTCCTGTGGGTCGGGGTCCTGGACGATCAGGGCCAGGCGCTCGCCGCCCGGCGCCCAGTCGAAGTCGAGCACCGAACCCTTGACCTCGGTGACCTTGCGCGCCTCGCCGCCCAGGCGGTCGAGCACCCAGAGCTGGTCGTGCTCGTGCTCGTCGCCGCGGCCCGACAGGAAGGCCAGCCAGCGGCCGTCGGGGCTCCAGCGCGGGGTGCTCTCCTGCTCCTTGGCGCGCGAGGTCAGCTGGACGGTGCGCTTGCCGTCCCAGCTGGTCATCCAGAGATGGCCGAGCTGCTTGTCCTCCTTCAGGTCGGCCTGCTGGACGACGTAGGCGACCCACTGGCCGTCGGGCGACACCCGCGGGTCCGAGACGGTCTTAAAGGCGTTGATGTCGTCGGGGGTCAGCAGGCGGGGCGCCTGGGCCCCGGCCGCGCCCGCCGTGAGCAGCGCCGCCAAAGCCGCCGCCAACCCTGCCGTCCTGATCATTCCGCCCCCAAACGCTCTCGCGCTTGACTGTCCAAGCCTTCGCGCGGGAAGGCAAGCGCCCGAAGGAGCCGCCATGACCCTCACCCGCGCCGACTGCGAACGGCTGGACGCCGAGGACCCGCTGCGGGGGATGCGGGAGCGGTTCGAGCTGCCGGAGGAGGCGGTCTACCTGGACGGCAATTCGCTGGGGGCGCTGCCGAAGGCGACGCCCGCGCGGCTGGAGGCGGTGGCGCGGCGGGAGTGGGGCGGCGACCTGATCAAGAGTTGGAACGTCCACCGATGGATCGAAGCGCCGCTGCGGGTCGGGGCCAAGGTGGCGCCGCTGATCGGGGCGAAGGCGCATGAGGTGATCGCGGCGGACTCCACCTCGGTGAACCTGTTCAAGCTGGCGGCCGGCGCGCTGGGGCTGCGGCCGGGGCGGCGCACCATCCTGTCGGAGCCGGGGAACTTCCCGACCGACCTCTACATGCTCCAGGGGTTGGAGGCGCTGCTCGGCGGGCGGGCGCGGCTGAGGACGGCCGAGGCGGGGGAGATCGTCGGCGCGATCGACGAGGACACGGCCTGCGTGGTGCTGACCCACGTGCACTACAAGTCGGGACGGCGCCACGACATGGCGGCGATCACCGCAGCGGCGCAGGCGAGGGGGGCGCTGGCGTTGTGGGATCTCAGCCATTCGGCCGGCGCGATCGCAGTGGACCTGAATGGCTGCGGGGCCGACCTGGCGGTGGGGTGCGGCTACAAGTACCTGAACGGCGGCCCGGGCGCCCCGGCCTTCCTGTTCGTGGCCGAGCGGCATCAGGCGGCGATCCCGACGCCGCTGACCGGCTGGATGGGGCATGCGGCGCCGTTCGCCTTCGTGGATGAGTACCAGCCGGCCCCGGACATCCGCCGGCAGCTGTGCGGGACGCCCTCGATCCTGGCGCTGACGGCGCTGGAGGCGGGGCTGGACATCTTCGCCGAGACCGGCATGGCGGCGGTGGAGGCCAAGAGCGCGCGGCTCTGCGACCTGTTCATCGAGCTGGTGGAGCGGCGCTGCGCCGGGTTCGGCCTGGAGCTCGTCGGTCCCCGAGCGGCGGCGGAGCGGGGATCGCAAGTCTCCTTCGCCCATCCGGAGGGCTATGCGCTGATGCAGGCGCTGATCGCGCGGGGCGTGATCGGGGACTTCCGCGCGCCAGACATCGCGCGGTTCGGCTTCACGCCGCTGTACACGCGGTTCGTAGACGTGTGGGACGCGGCGGAGACGATCGGCGAGGTGCTGGAGGGCCGCGTCTACGAGAGAGAGGAATATCGCGTCCGCGCCGCGGTGACCTAAGGAATGGCGCGGCGCCGTTTCGCCCAACGCAGGCCGAGCCAGAGCGGCACGGTGGCGGCCAGGACCAGCACCGTGGTGATCAGCAGGCCCCGGCTGCCGATCAGCGACATGGCCGTGATCGCGACGCAGAACAGGATGGCGGCGGCGGCGCACGCGCGGGCCAGGGCCCGGCTGCCGGTTCCGGTGAAGCCGGGGGCGAAGCGCAGCAGGGCCAGGCAGACGTAGACGTAGACGATCAGGCTTAGGATCGTTGAGACGCTGATCACCCGTTCAAACTGGGCGCTCAGAGTCTTGGAGATGGTGAGCAGCGCCACCACGCTCATCAGGCCGGCCATGACCACCAGAGCGGGCACGGGCGATCCGTTCGGACTTACGCGCGCCATGAGCCGGGGGAAGTGCCCGAGCATGGCCGACGCGCGAGTGGTCTCGCCGGTGATCAGGATCCATCCCCCCACCGTGCCGCTGGTCTTCAGTATTGCGCAGACGGTGACCAGCACCGCGGCCGCGGGGCCCAGGATGCGCAGGAACACGTCGGTGAACGGCGACTGGGTCTGCTGCAGCTGCGGCGCGGAGATGATGCCGCTGATGGCGGTGGTCGCCAGCATGTAGACCAGGCCGGCCAGCAGCGTGCCGCCGATGGAGGCGATCGGGATGTCGCGTCTGGGGTTTTTCACCACCGAGGCGGCGACGGCGGCGCTTTCGACGCCGAGGAAGGCCCAGAAGATCGGCACTAGCAGCGTGGAAAGCGCCAGCGCGGTGGGTTTGCCGCTGACGTTCCAGGAGCCGAGGTAGACCTCGGGCTTGAAGTAGAGCCAGCCGAAGGTTCCGGCCGCGATCACCGGCGCCAGCCCCAGCGCCAGCGTCACCAGGCCCACCCGCCCCATCAGCTTGGGGCCGATGACGTTGATGGCGGTGAACAGCCAGATCACCGCGATGGTGCAGGCGACGCCTGGGTAGGCTTGCTTCAGCACCGGGAAGAAGCTGCTCAGGTAGGCGGTGGCGACCACCGCGATCGGCACCACGCCGGTCCAGATCGAGAACCAGTAGGTCATGCCGGCCTGGAAGCCGAGGTAATCGCCCAGCGCCTCCTCAACATAGCCGATCATGCTGGTCGCGCCCGGCCGCACGACCGCGAGGAGGGAGAAGACCGCCGCGAGCAATAGGGCCCCGCCGGTGCAGACCGCCCAGCCAAGGATGCTGGCGCCACCCACCGCCGCCAGCGTGACCGGGAGCAGGTAGACGCCCGAGCCGATCTGGTTGCCCGCGACGAGCACCGTGGCCAACACCGGCCCGAGCTTCCGGGACTCCTTGACCGCGCCAGCCGCCGGGTCAGCGGCGCTCACCCGGCGTGGACCTGGCGCAGGCGGCGCTGGAACCAGGCGACGCCGCCTTCGTGGCGGGGGGAGAGCACGCCGGTGTCGTAGACGCCGGCGTCGAGGTTGCGCTGGACGGTCTCGCAGATGGAGATGTCCTCGGCGGTGGTCTGGTCGGAAACGGCGCGGAAGGCGTCAAGGTCACCCGCATGCGCCGGATCCTGGAAGTAGATGTAGTCCAGGCGCGTGCGTCCGGGCCCCGCCGGCGTCATCCGCTCCAGCATCATACCGGTGCGGTAGACGTTCAGGCCCAGGTTGGGCCAGACCCAGGCCCATAAGCCCTCGGTCACCTTGCCGGGGTCGCGCGGCGGGGCCTCGTGGATGGCGACGGCGCCGTGCATGGTGACGGTGTAGCGGGCGGCGTCCACCTCCTCGGCGAGGGCGGGGTGGACGAGACCGACGTGATAACCCTCAAGGTAGTTCTCGACGTAGGTCTTCCAGTCGCAGGCGGCGTGGTGGCTGACCCGTAGCGCCACCGGCGGGGTTGAGCGGGCGCGGCGATCCCACAGGGGGTCGAGCGGCTCCATCAGCGCCGCGAGCGGTTCGGCGTCAGGGTCCAGGTTGACGAAGACGAAGCCGCGCCAGCTCTCCACGCGGACGGGGTGCAGGCCGTAGTCGCGCGGGTCGAAGCCGGGGGCGGCGCCGAAGCCGGCAGCCACGCGCAGGCGGCCGTCGAGCGCATAGCGCCAGCCGTGGTAGCGGCAGACCAGATCCTTGCCGCAGTTCCCGCCGCCGTCGGGAACCAGCGGACCGGCGCGGTGGCGGCAGACGTTGTGGAAGGCGCGCAGGCTCTCATCGCCGGCGCGGAGAGCGAGGACCGGGAAGCCGGCGATTTCGGCGGCGAGGTAGTCTCCGGCGGCGGCAAGCTCGGATTCGTGGCCGAGGAACTGCCAGGTGCGCGCGAATACGGCCTCGCGCTCGCGGGCGTAGGCGGCGGGGTCGCGGTAGAGGCTGGCCGGAAGGGTGACCGGCGCCAGGTCGAAGCCGATGTCGTCCATACAGGCCTTCCCGTTCGTGGGCCCGGCCTCGTCCTTCGACAAGCTCAGGATGAGGCCTACTGGAGCGCTGCTGCTCAGCAGTAGAAACCCTCACCCTGAGCCTGTCGAAGGGCGAGGGTTTCGGCTCTCACCTTGGCAGGTCAACGCCGCAGCGCCAAGCCGACCCGGACCACGCGGGGAGCGTCGTAGCTGACCACGCCTTCGGCGGTCTCTCCGGTCTCGATCGCGGCGTCGAAAACGTTGTCGGCGGCGAGATAGAGGGCGGCGGCGGGGGTGAGCGACCATTCCGCCCGGGCGTCGGCGCGCCAGGCGGCGCCCAGCACGCGGGTGTTCAGGTCATCCTCGAAGCGGGCGGTTTCGTAGCGGAGGTCGGCCTGCAGGCGCAGGCGTTTCAGCGGGCGCCAGGCGGCGCCAGCGGTTGCGGTGAGGCGCGGCGCCTGGGCCGGGCGCAGGCCGGTGAGCTGGGGGGCCGTCTCGCCGCCGTCCACCTCTGCCACCGTGTAGGCGAAGGCGGCGCGCAGGGTTAGGGTTTCGCCGATGGCCTGTTCGGCGTCGGCTTCGAGGCCGGCAGCGTTGATCGCGCCGGCGTTCCGGCGCTGGCGCAGCACGCCGCCCGGGGGGATGAAGCCGGCGGCGGGGAAGTCGGGGAAGACGCCGGGGCCGAAGCCGACCGTGACGTTCGTGACCGGGTCTTCGAGGCGGTTTAGGAAGGCGGTGGCGGACCAGGCGAAGCCGTCGCGGCGGCCGCCGAGGCCAGCTTCGGCGCCGTAGAGGCGTTCGGGGTCGAGGGCGGCGTTGGCTTCGGTGATGTCGTTGCCGACGCGGAAGGGGCGGTAGAGCTCGTTCAGCGTCGGTGGGCGGAAGCCGGCGTAGGCGGCGGCGCGGGCGTGGAGGCCGCCGCCGAGTTCGTGGCGCAGGCCGGCGCGGGCGGTGGGGACGAGGCCGCTGCGGTCCTCGGGCTGAGCCTCGAAGGTGACGGCGCCGGTGGCGAGGTCGCGTTCGGTGCGGTGGCCGTCCAGGGTGGCCCAGCCGTCCAGGCGGGCGCCGCCGGTGAGCAGCCAGGGGCCTTCCGCCCAGGTGAGTTCGCCGTAGCCGCCGCCTACCAGGGTCTGTCCGCCGGCGATGCGGCCACGGGTGAAGCCGGCGCCTAGGTTGCGGAAGCGCTCGCGGGTCTCGCCGTCGGCGGCGCGCAGATCGGCGCCCGCTTCCCAGGTGAAGGCGCCGCTCAGGCCCCGCACGGCGGCGTTCGCGCCCCAGCCGGTCGCGGGCGTGGCGTATTGGGTGTTGGCGGGCGTGGTGGAGGCGCGGTCGGGGGCGACGGCGACGAAGCGGCTCTCCAGGTCGCTGCTGCGGCTCCAGAGCTGGAGGCGGTAGCCGACGCGAGCAGAGGAGGGCTGGGCAGCATAGGTCAGGCTGGCGCTGGAGCCGCGGGCGTCGGAGCCGCCGCCGGCGAGGCCGGAGCCGCGGTCCTCCTCGAAGACGGAGAGGCGCGCGGCCAGGACTCCGGCTGCGAGCGGCGCCTGGAGGCGGCCGGCCAGGCTCCAGCTCGACAGCGACAAGGGCTGGTCGGCTCGGCCGCGGCCCTCGCGAACCGGAATCCAGCCGGCGCTGTCCTGGGCCGAGGCGGCCAGGAACAGCCCGCCGCCGCCGGCCGAGAGGACCGCCGCGCCCGCTCCGCGCCAGGTTTCCAGTTCGCCGGCCGAGGCGTCCCCCGCCGCCGTGCCGGGTGCGGACAGTTCCTCCAACGCCACGACACCAGTGAGCGCGCCCGCGCCATAGGGGCCGGCGCCGGCGCCGCGCACCACGCTCGCCGCCTCGATGCTTTCGGGGGGTAGGGCGGACCAGATCACCCAGCCGCCGAAGGGGTCGTTCTGCGGAACGCCGTCCAGCGTCACTAGGGCCCGGCCCGCGCCGGAGGGGGCGAAGGACCGCAGCGACAGGCCTTGGGTGGTGGGGTTGGCGGCCTGGCTGGAGGTGCGGCGGAACAGGGAGACGCCGGGAACCTGTTTCAGCGCCTCGTCCAGGCGGGGCTGGGCTCCGAGCTCGGCGCGGTCCAGGCGCACGACCGAGAACGCCGCCTCGGCGGGCGAGGGCGGCAGGCGCGGGGCGGTGACCACCACGGCCTCGACCACCGGCGGCTGATCGATCGGCATGACGTGTCTTCGGAGGTGGGCGCGGCGGGCGCAAGGGTTGACATGCCGCAGGGGGGACGGGACCACGCCCCATGGCTGACAACAGCGCGCCGGAAGCGGGAGTGGCGGCGGAGTTCCGCGCCGCAATGCGGCGGCTGGCGTCCACCGTTTGCGTGGTCACCGCCGCGCAAGACGGTCACTGGGTCGGGATGACCATGACGGCGGTGACCTCGATGTCGATGGAGCCGCCGTCGCTGTTGATCAGCGCTCATCGGGCCAGCCGTCTGTGCGGGGCCCTGGCGCCGGGGGTGCGGTTCTGCGTCAACGTGCTGAGGGTCGGGCACGACGAGACGGCGGAGGCGTTCGCCGGGCGGCTGGCGCACGAGGAGCGGTTCGCGGGCGGGCAGTGGCGCTGCGAGGGCGGGCCGCCGTGGCTGGCGGACGCGCTGTGCGGCGTGGTGTGCGAGACGGCGGCGTCGCTGGACTTCGGCAGCCACACCATCTTCGTTGGGCGGGTGGAGGCGGTGCGGCTGAATTCGGATGGGCCGCCGCTGATCTACGGCCAGGGCCGCTACGGCGGCTTCTGATCCATTCGCGGCGGCGGCGCGTTAACCCGAGCATGCCGCCGCTTCGCCCATCAAGCCGCCGCGCAGCCCTGTTGGCCCTGTTGGCCCTGCTGGGCCTGGGCGGCTGCAGCATCACCGGGGTGCTGTCGGCGACCACGCCGGGGGCCGGCGGAGCGCTGCGCGACATCAGCTATGCCGCCGGGCCCCGGCACACGCTCGACATCTACCGTCCGGCGCGGCGGGCGGAGCCGGCGCCGGTGGTGGTGTTCTTCTACGGCGGCACCTGGCAGATGGGCGACAAGGCCGATTACGCCTTTGTCGGCAAGGCGCTGGCCGCCAAGGGCTTCCTCGCCGTCATCCCCGATTACCGGCTCTACCCGGAGGTCCGCTATCCCGAGTTCCTCCGCGACGGAGCGCAGGCTGTGCGCTGGGCGCGCGACAACGCAAGCCGCTACGGCGGCGATCCCCGGAGGCTGTTCCTGATGGGACATTCGGCCGGCGCCTACAACGCGGTCATGCTGACGGTGGACGAGCGCTGGCTGGCGCAGGCGGGGGTGGACGCGCGGCGCGAGCTCAGGGGCACGGTGGGGATCTCCGGCCCCTACGACTTTCTGCCGCTGAGTGATCCGACGCTGATGACCATCTTCGGCCCCGAGGCGACGCGGCCGCGGACCCAGCCGGTGGCCTATGTGGACGGCAAGGAGCCGCCGCTGCTGCTGCTCCACGGTCTGAAGGACACCACCGTGTATCCGCGCAACACCGAGCGGCTGGCCGCGCGGGTCAGCGAGCAGGGGGGGCGGGCGGAGGCGAGGTTCTACAAGGGGCTGAACCACACCGGAGCCATAGGCGCGGTGGCCGCGCCGCTGCGCTTCCTGGCGCCGGTGCTGGAGGACTCGGTGCGGTTCATGGAGCGGCAGGGCGCGGCGCCTGCGGGCTAGGCGGAGGTCCGAAGCCGCTCCGCCAAGGCTTCGGCCGCGCCTGCCAGGGCCTGGGCGGCCGTCCGGCCCGGCTGGGAGACGACGAGCGGAGCGCCCTCGTCGGAGGCGCGGCGGAGCTCGGGGTCGAGGGGGATTTCGCCCAGGAAGGGCACGCCCAGTTGCTCGGCGGCCGCCCGGGCGCCGCCGCGGCCGAAGATTTCGATCGGCGCGCCGGTGGCGGGATCGGGGAAGTAGGCCATGTTCTCGATCACGCCCAGCACCGGAACCCCAGTCTTGGCGAACATGGCGACTGCCCGGCGGGCGTCGATCAGGGCCACCTCCTGGGGCGTGGACACGATCACGGCGCCGCTGATCACCACCTTCTGGATCAGCGACAGCTGGATGTCGCCGGTGCCGGGAGGAAGGTCGACCACCAGCACGTCCAGCGGCGCCTCGGGCGAGCTCCAGACCACCTCGCGCAGCATCTGGTTGAGCGCCGAGGACGCCATCGGCCCGCGCCAGATCATCGGCGCCTCCTCGTCGACGATCAGGCCTATGGACATGATCTTCAGGCCCCAAGCCACGAGCGGGATCAGCCGTTTGTCCGGCCCGATTTCCGGCTCGTCCGACACGCCGGTCATGCGCGGGACCGAGGGGCCGTAGATGTCCGCGTCCAGCAGGCCGGTGCGCAGGCCCTGCCGCGCCAGGGCGGCGGCGAGGTTCACCGCGACGGTGGACTTGCCGACTCCGCCCTTGCCGCTGGCCACGGCGACCACGTGGCGCACGTGGGGCAGGGGCTCAGCCGGCGCGGGGGGGCGGCGCGGCTGGGTGTCGGCCGCCAGCTGGGGGGACAGGCGGGCGCCCCGGCGCACCCGTTCCGTCCCCGGCTCCGGCGGAGCCTCGTCGTCCGCGGCGAGGATCACCCGCACCTGCGAGACGCCCGGCAGCCGCGCCAGCGCCTGCTCCGCGGCGTCTCGGGTGTCGCCATAGAGCGCCAGGCGCTCGCGCGGCACCACCAGGGCAAAGCCAGCGCGGCCGGGGGCGACCACCAGCCCCTTCACCAGACCGGCCGCGGCCAGGCCCTCGCCGGTGTGCGGGTCTGCGATGGCGTCGAGCGCGGCCAGGGCGGCCGTGCGGTCGGCGAACAGGGCGGGCATGGCGCGTCCTTAGCCCTTGGAGGCGACGGCGGCGAGACGCCTTGCTTGCGGCGCGCCGGGCGCAGCCACATACAACCGGCGATGACGCCGGCGGTCCTGATCTTCGGCCCCACGGCCAGCGGCAAGACGGCGCTGGCCGTCCGGCTGGCGCGGGCGATCGGGGGCGAGGTGGTCAACGCCGATTCCCAACAGCTCTATCGCGACCTGCGGGTGCTGACCGCCCGGCCGACGCCCGAGGAGGAGGCGCTGGCGCCGCACCACCTGTTCGGGGTGGCGGACGCGGCTGAAGCGTGGTCGGCCGGACGCTGGCAGCGCGCGGCGATGGAGGCGATCAGCGACATCTTGGCGCGCGGGCGGACCCCTATCGTCGCCGGGGGCACGGGCCTCTATTTCAAGGCGCTGACCGAGGGCCTGTCGGACATTCCGCCGGTGCCGGAGCCGGCGCGGACGCAGGCGCGGCGGCTTTGGGATGAAGCCGGCGAGGCTCGTTTTCGCGAGCGCCTGCGGGCGCTGGACCCGGAGGCGGAGGCGCGGATCGCGGCCGGCGACCGGCAGCGGCTGACCCGCGCCCTCGAGGTGGTCCAGGCCACCGGCAGGCCGCTCAGCGCGTGGCAGGGCGAGCGCGGCCGGGCGCTGCCGCCCGGCGAGTGGACCGGCGTGGCGTTGAGCCCCCCACGCGAAGCGCTCTACGCGCGTTGCGAGGCGCGTTTCGACCGCATGCTGGAGCAGGGCGCGCTGGAGGAGGCGCGCGCGCTGTTCGTTCGGGGGCTGGATCCTCAGCTCCCGGCGATGAAGGCCACGGGCCTGCGCGAGCTGATCCGCCATATAGAGGGGGAGATCTCGCTGGAAGAAGCGGCGGCGCTGGCGAAGCGGGAGACGCGCCGTTACGCCAAGCGGCAGATGACCTGGCTGCGTCAGCAGACGCCGGACTGGCCGAGGCTGCAGGGGCTGGACCTGTCGACGCAATGGGAAGGCCTCGCGGCCTTGCCGGTCCTTCGCGCGCTGCTATCCTCGCGCGCGGGGGTTTGAGTTCGATCATGCGCGCCCTCCGCCTGGCGGTTCTGCTGACCCTGACGGCCGCCTCCGCCGCGGCCGCGCCACGCAGGCCCGCGCCGGCGCCCGAACCTCCGCCGCCGACGCCAAAGGAGTACTGGGAGGCGCCGGAGGTGTTCCTTACCGAGGCGCAGGATCCTTTCGGCCGCCGCCGCGCCTCGCGCAACGAAACCGCGCCCCGGACGCCGGGCGCGCCCGAGCCCTCCTACTACCGCCTGTGGGGCCTGCAGCCGCTGCAGACCCAGTTCCTGCGGGGGGACGAGGCGATCATGGAGGTCTGGGTCCGCACCGAAGGCGGCCAGCGACAGGCGCTTGTGCGCGTAAGCGTCCGAGGCGACGGGCGGTCCTTCGTCCAGGCGCGGGCGGGGATCGCCTGCTGCTCGCCGACGATCGGGCGACGCGTGGACGTCGACGCGGAGCTGCCGCCCGGCTCCGCGGCGGGTCTGGAGAAGCTGGCCGGCCATGGCTTCTGGTCCAGCCTGCCCGACGTGGTGATC
Organism: Caulobacteraceae bacterium; assembly: GCA_036388855.1. Classification (GTDB taxonomy): domain Bacteria; phylum Pseudomonadota; class Alphaproteobacteria; order Caulobacterales; family Caulobacteraceae; genus DASVRA01. The sequence continues at coordinate 101,324 of DASVRA010000024.1, forward strand.
GACGAAGGCGACGGCTCGGTCGAGCCGCTTTGCGTCGGCGGGGTCTCCTACGACTTCTACCTGCTCCGGCGCGACCGGTTCGCCCGGCTGCGGCGCGACTGCGGCGGGGCCGAGGTCGGCGAGGCGGCCGAGGTGCTCGGGGCCCTGCTCGGCGCGGCGGTCGGCCGCGACCCCCGGTTCGACTTTCTGTTTCCCCGCGGCGCCGATTTCTCCGAGGCTCGGAGCCAGCACCAGGCGCTGCTGACGAGGGGAGGGCGATTGGTCGCATCGAAGCCGCGCTAGAGGCGCCGTTTACGCTTGCGTCACAAGCAATTTCCCTGTTCTCTCCGCGCCGCTTTCCGTGTGGAGATGGATCATGAATGCCATTTACGGCGCGATTTCCGCCGCCGCTGTTCTCGCGCTGGCCGGCCAGGCGGCCGCTCAGAGCGCCGCCGCTCCGGCCGCCCCGGCCGCACCCGCGCGCGCGGTCAAGGCCAAGAACGACCCCAACCGGATGGTCTGCAAGACCATCCCGGTGACCGGGACCCGCTTTACCAAGAGCACCTGCCGCACCAAGCAGGAGTGGGACGACAAGGCCGCCCGCGACAAGCAGGACCTGATCAACGAGCAGACCCGCGGCCAGCTGCAGCGCGAGTCCGGCTGATCCCGCTCATCAGGCGGTGACGAGGGCCTCCTCCATGAGTGGGGAGGCCTTCTCATTTACACTTCCAGGCCTATATTGACCGTGCCGGGGCTTGCTCCGGCTATGGGGATAAACGCGCGTGAAATAAGCGATCTGGACCCGGGTGCGATTCCCGGCGGCTCCACCAATCTCTCTTCCGTCCGGTATCGCGGGCGAACCTTGAGGGGCCGATCAGTTTCGACAGGCGTGTAAAGGCGTGGCTTTCCCTCGGTAGGCTCACCGTTATCGGGCCTTATCTAGATGCGAACGATAACTTCGCTGAAGAAGTCCGCCTTGCTGCGTAATGCGGCGGGTTGATTTCGACCTGAAGCCCTAGGCCTTAGCCGGTCTAGGCGGGGCTCGGAGGGGGCCTGGCAACAGAACCCCTCCACTTTCTCCTCCAGCCGTTTCGTTTCTCCGCCCTTGCGCGGGCGCGAACCCTTGCTAGGCTGGCCGCCATCTCTCACATGCAAGCCGGCCATGGCCCAGGACGCACGATCCCAGGACCTGATGAACTACGACGCGCTGGCGCAGGACGCGCTGCGCGGCGTGGTCAAGGCGGCGCTGAAGCGCGCGGCCACGCCGGAAGGGATTCCGGGCGAGCACCACTTCTACATCACCTTCAAGTCCAAGGCGCCGGGCGTGTCGGGGCCGCCCGACCTGCTGTCCAGCTACCCCGACGAGATGACCATCGTGCTGCAGCACCAGTACTGGGAGCTGGCGCCGGGCGAGACCTTCTTCACCGTCACCTTGAAGTTCGGCGGCCAGCCGCGGCGGCTGTCGATCCCGTATGCGGCGGTGACGCGCTTCTACGACCCCAGCGTCCAGTTCCTGCTGCAGTTCGAAGCGGCCGACGCGCCGGCCAATCAGGCCGAGGCCGTGCCGGAACCGGCGGAAGAGCCGGGCGCCGAGACGCAGGTCGGCGGGGACGAGCCGGCCAAGGTTGTCTCCCTGGACCAGTTCCGGAAGAAGTGATGCTGTCTCGGTTGGAGGGCGCCCAAAACCTCGTCGCCGTTTGAGCCGCAGCTGTTCTTGGGCGAGACGCCGGCCACGGAGCCGGAGCGCCTGCGGTTCTGAAAAGCCTCAGGCGCGCGGCCTGATCGTCACGACGATCCGCTCGCGTTCACCCGGCCGCCGCTCGACCAGCAGGCGCGCGACCTGGGCGTCGTCGTGGAAGACGTAGCCCTTGATGCCGTCCAGGATCGCCTTGGCGAGGTTGTCGAGGTCCATCCACGGCGGCTCGCCCACATGCTCCATCACGATCTCGACGGCGAAGTCGCCGTAGGCCGGGCGCGAGCCGCGCCAGCTCTTGCGGAAGAATTCGTAGATCAGGGGCTTGTAGTATTTGGCCTGGGTGGTGAGGCCGTCGATGGTGACCACCAGGGCGCCGTCCGCCTCGCGCGCCCGCACCTTGCCGTTGCCGACCCAGCCGTTCGGACCGATCTCCGCCATCGCGCTTAACTAGGACCGCGCGGATCGGCGGCAACCCGCCCCTTGCGCGGAGGGCGCCAAATGTGGCGTGCTGAAGCGATGAGGACCGCCCTGGCCGCCGTCGAGTCCGGCATCGAGCAGAGCCTGCCGGCCTGGATCTACCGCGACCCCGGCTTCTTCGAGCTGGAGCGCGAGCGGGTGTTCCGCGCCTCCTGGCAGGTGGTCTGCCATCTGAACGACGTTCCCGAGGCGGGCGACTACCACACGCTCAGCTTCCTGGACGAGGCGATCCTGGTGGTGCGCGGGGCGGACGGCGCCGTGCGCGCCTTCCACAACGTCTGCCGTCACCGCGCCTCACGGCTGGTCGGCGAGGGGGGCGGCAACTGTGGGCACCGGCTGGTCTGCCCCTACCACGCCTGGAGCTACGGCCTGGACGGGCGGCTGGTGAACATCCCCAAGTGGCAGGGCTTCGAGGATCTGGACAAGGACCGCTACGGCCTGGCGCCGGTCGAGCACGAGGTCTGGCGGGGGTTCGTGTTCATCCGCCTGGCGCCGGGGCTGCCCCCGGTGGCGGAGATGATGGGGCCCTACGCCGCCGAGCTCGAGCCCTACCGGCTGGAGGACCTGGTGCCGCAGGGGCGGGTGACGCTGCGCCCGCGCAAGGTCAACTGGAAGAACGTCGCCGACAACTACGCCGATGGCCTGCACATCCCGGTGGCGCACCCGGGGCTGACGCGCCTGTTCGGCATGAGCTATGCGATCGAGGCGCAGGCGTGGGTCGACAAGATGTCGGGCCGGCTGCAGCCCCGCCCCTCCGCCGCCTGGTCCGAGCGGCTCTACCAGTCGCTGCTGCCGGCGCTGGGGCATCTGCCGCCGGAGCGGCGCGACCTCTGGGCCTACTACAAGCTCTGGCCCAACATCGCCTTCGACGTCTATCCCGACCAGGTCGATTTCATGCAGTTCCTGCCGGTGTCGCCGACCGAAACCCTGATCCGCGAGATCGCCTACGTCTGGCCCGACGAACGCCGCGAGGCGAAGGCGCTCCGCTACCTCAACTGGCGCATCAACCGCGTGGTCAACGCCGAGGACACCACGCTCATCGCGGGCGTGCAGGCGGGAATGGCGTCGTCCAGCTATACCACCGGCCCGCTGGGCCCGTCCGAGGTGTGCCTGCGCAGCTTCGGCGAGCGCATGACCCGCGCAATTCCCGAGGCGCGGATGAGCCGGCCGCCACGCAACAGCCTCTAGCGGCGAGTTACGGGGCGCCCGCCCCGTGCTACACCGCCGCGCCCTCTAGTTCTGGACGCGACGATGACCGCCACGCGCACCGAAACCGACACCTTCGGACCCATCGAGGTGGACGCTTCGCGCTACTGGGGCGCGCAGGCGCAGCGGTCGCTCGGCAACTTCAGGATCGGCTGGGAGCGGCAGCCGCTGCCGATCGTGCGCGCGCTCGGCATCGTCAAACGGGCGGCGGCGGAGGCCAACATGGACCTCGACCGGCTCGACCCGAAGATCGGCGAAGCCGTCGTGCGGGCGGCGAACGAAGTGATCGAGGGCAAGCTCGACGATCACTTCCCGCTGGTGGTCTGGCAGACCGGGTCGGGCACCCAGTCGAACATGAACGCTAACGAGGTGATCTCCAACCGCGCCATCGAGATGCTGGGCGGGGAGATGGGCGCCAAGACGCCGGTCCACCCCAACGACCACGTCAACATGAGCCAGTCGTCCAACGACACCTACCCGACGGCCATGCACATCGCCTGCGCCGAGGAGATCGTGCACCGGCTGGTCCCCGCGCTGCAGAAGCTGAGGAACGCGCTGAACGACAAGGCCCAGGCGTGGAAGGGCATCATCAAGATCGGCCGCACGCACACTCAGGACGCCACCCCGCTGACGCTCGGTCAGGAGTTCTCCGGCTACGCCCAGCAGTTGGAGAACGGCATCGAACGCATCGAGCTGACGCTACCCAAGCTGATGCAGCTGGCCCAGGGGGGCACCGCCGTCGGCACCGGGCTGAATGCGCCGGTGGGGTTCGCGGAGCGGGTGGCCGACCGCATCGCCGCCATCACCGGCCTGCCGTTCACCTCCGCGCCCAACAAGTTCGAGGCGCTGGCGGCGCACGACGCGATGGTGTTCAGCCACGGCGCGATCAATACCGTGGCCGCCAGCCTATTCAAGATCGCCAACGACATCCGCTTCCTGGGGAGCGGCCCCCGCTCGGGCTTGGGCGAACTGGCCCTGCCGGAGAACGAGCCCGGCTCCTCGATCATGCCCGGCAAGGTGAACCCCACCCAGGCGGAGGCCCTGACCCAGGTCTGCGTCCAGGTGTTCGGCAACCACGCGGCGGTCACCTTCGCCGGCAGCCAGGGGCACTTCGAGCTCAATGTCTACAACCCGGTGATGGCCTACAACTTCCTCCAGTCGGTGCGCCTGCTGGCGGACGCCGCCGTCAGCTTCACCGACAACCTCGTGGTCGGGCTCCAGCCCCGCGAGGACAACATCAGGGCCGCGCTCGAACGCTCGCTGATGCTGGTCACGGCGCTGGCGCCCAGGATCGGCTACGACGCCGCCGCGAAGATCGCCAAGACAGCGCACCGGAACGGCACAACGCTTCGGGAGGAAGCCGTCGGCGGCGGCTACGTCACCGAAGCGGAGTTCGACGAGATCGTCCGGCCGGAGAAGATGATCGCGCCGGGGTGAGGCGCGGCGGGCTAGGGTTATCCCGTCGGCGGCGCCGGCACCGGCTCGCCGAAAGCGGCGTTGGGCTGGAGGTAGAGCTTTCCGTGCGGCGCATCGAAAGTCGTGGTGAACCGCCGGAAGATTTCCATGCCGATGGACGGCGGTTCACCGCCCGGGCCCCAGACTTGCTTGATGGTGAAGGGGCCGATGTGAACCGCGTCGAGCTTGCCGGAAGTGGCTTCGTAACTGGCGCCGAGGCCGTTGCCGACCACGGTTTTCCGGGTCTCGCGCGCCTGGCCAACGGTTGGATCGTTGACCGAGTCGCCCGAGCCGGTGTCGATGCGCAGGCGCCGCTTGACGCTCAAGCCCGGCTTCACGTCGAGCACGCAGTCGATGAACAGCCGCTGGTTCTCCACGATCAGGGGAAGCGCAACGGCGCCTTTGGGCCTGGGGTAATCCCTTGCGTCGAACACCTGCAGGGTTCGCCGGACCGGGTCGATGCGCACGATGTGGCGCTCGAACAGTTCAGCTCCGACCAAGCCGCGTATGTCCTTGGCGATCGGCACGCCGGAGAGGTCGATGACCCACGGATCGGCGACAGGCAGAGCCATGCCGGACAGCTTGAGCGTTACGGGACCGACGTGGCCGACACCGACCGCGCCCTTGCCCGCTCCGGTGGTGGTGCTCCGCGCCACCTGCTTCAGCCCCAGCGCGGAGGTGAGTCTCGGGTCGATCACGGTGTGGCGCGCGCCCGAATCGAGAGCGAACCAAGTGTGCTGACCGCCGATGCTCACGGGCAGCACTATCAGCTTCTCGTCGGAACGGTATTTGATCGACGCGAGCGGCTTGGGCATGTTGGACGCCGCGCAAGCCGGCGTCGCCGTCAGAAGCAAAGCCGCCGCGAGGATAGGAAACCGGGTGATCTTCAACGGAGCCTCCTTCGATGCCGGCGAGCCGGTGACCGCCACGATAGTTCTATATATGTAGACTTTCTTATGCCCCGTCCAGCCCATGCCTCGCCGCAGACGCTCGCGGTCCTGTCGGCGCTGCTTGCCGAACCGGCCGCCTGGCGGCACGGCCTGTCGCTTTCCAAGGAAACGGGGCTGAAGTCCGGGACCCTCTATCCCCTGCTCATCCGCTTGGCCGACCAGGGCTTTCTGGAGGCGAGATGGTTGGAGCCGGAACGACCCGGCCGCCCCGCCCGCCATGCTTATCGGCTGACGCTTTCGGGCGTCGCGCTCGCGCGCGAGCGGACGGCGCGGGCGCGGCCGCTGCCGCCGCGCCTTCGGTCGATCCTGGATGGAGCCTGATGCCCCGTCGCTTCGTCCACGACTGCCTCGCCAGGCCGCTGATGACCCTGTCCCTGCGGCTGCTGCCACGCGGCAGGGAAGCCTGGCGCCAAGCCATGCGCGCCGAGTTCGAGAGCTTGGAGGACGATCCGCTCCAGGGCGTTGGCTGGGTTATGGGCTGCGCCTGGGCGGCCGCCCGGCTCAGGATCGCCGATCCGGGCTCCGCTTACGCCGCAGCCGCCGCGGCGCTGACGGCGGCGCTCATCGTCCTAGACTGGAACACCGACAAGCCGGCCCTGTCGATCGCGGGGCTGATGCTGGCGTCCTTCTCGCTCGGCCTGCTGAGGCCCGCCAGGGCGGAGGCGACGAGCCTGCTGATGGGCGGCTGCCTGCTGGCCGCGCATGCGTTCAGCAACTTCACCGGCTGGATGTGGCCGTTCTATCAATACAAGCCGCTGGAGGGACGCGACTGGGTGATCATCGCCTCCGTCGCCATTCCGGCCGTCGCCGCGACCCTGGCCGGCGCCCACGTCGGCCTGAGCAGGGGCGGGGCCCGCTGAGCGGGTCAGAACCCCTTGACGCGAGGACTGGGCGCCGCAGTTGCCGTTCAGTCTGGCGTCGCAGCTTTCATCCTGTCTGGTTGTGCGGCTGGATGTCAGCCCCAGAGGCAACGGCCAGTTGTCAGGCCAATGGCTGAGCTCTCACGGCCTAAATCACGCGCTGGCAGCCGCTCTTCGGTGGCCGCCGCGGTCTTGCCCGCTCAAAGGGCGATCAATACGGTCCTCCGGTTTCGGGAGGGACACAGATGACGGCCGGCGATCGGACACTTAGCGCCAAGCTGCCTAACGAGCTCACCATCCGCGGCCTGATCCTCGGCGCGCTGATCTGCGTGGTGTTCACGGCGGCCAACGTCTACTTCGGCTTGCGGGCGGGGCTGACCTTCGCCACTTCGATCCCCGCCACGGTGATCTCCATGGCGGCGCTACGACAGTTCCGCAGCGCGACGATCCAGGAGAACAACATCGTCCAGACCGTCGCCTCGGCGGCCGGGACGCTGTCGGCAATCATCTTCGTGCTCCCCGGGCTGGTGATGATCGGCTGGTGGAGCGGCTTCCCGTTCTGGGCCTCCTTCGGCGTCTGCGCCATCGGCGGCATCCTGGGGGTGATGTATTCCATTCCGCTGCGCCGGGCGCTGGTGGTCAACTCCGACCTGCCGTTCCCCGAGGGCGTCGCCTGCGCTGAGGTGCTCAAGGTCGGCTCCGGCCCCAAGGAAGCGACCGGCGCGGACGCGGCCGAGGGCAAGGCCGGGCTGCTCACCGTGATGGTCGGATCGGTGGCCTCGGCCGGCTTCGCCGTGGTGATCGCCACCCGCCTGTTCGCCGCCAACATCGCCCACTACTTCCGGGCCGGTCCCGCCGCCACCGGCTTCGACCTTGGCCTGTCGCTCGCCCTGCTGGCGGTCGGCCACCTCGTCGGCCTGTGGGTGGGCGTGGCCATGCTGGTCGGGCTGGCGATCTCCTGGGCCGCGGCGGTGCCGATCCTGACCGCCATGGCCGGGACGGCGGGCCCGGCGGCGGATGTCGCCCAGGCGGCGTGGGCGCACGATGTGCGCTTCATCGGCGCGGGGACCATCGGCGTGGCCTCGATCTGGACCCTGATCAAGCTGGCCGCGCCGGTGCTCAGCGGCCTGCGCGGGGCGATGGCCGCCCAGGCCGCGCGCAAGGGCGGCTCGGGCGCCGCCCTGCCGCTGACCGAACAGGACATGCCGATCGGCCTCGTGGCCTTGATCAGCCTGGTCTCGCTGGTCCCGATCGGCTGGTTGCTGGCCGACTTCGCCATGCGCGGAGGCCTGGGCGGCGTTACCCTGCCGCTGGTCGGCGTCGGCATCGTCTACATCGTGATCATGGGCCTCTTCGTCTCCGCCGTGACCGGCTACATGGCAGGGCTGATCGGCGCCTCGAACAGCCCGCTTTCGGGCGTGGGCATCCTGGCGGTGCTCGGAGCCGCGCTGCTCCTGGTGGTGGGGGTGAAGGCGGCGGCGGGGCCGGATGCCGGCAAGGCGCTGGTCGCCTACGCCCTGTTCGTCACCTCGCTGATCTTCGCGGTCGGGACTATCGCCAACAACAACCTGCAGGACCTCAAGACCGGCCAATTGGTGGACGCCACTCCTTGGAAGCAGCAGGCGGCGCTGATCATCGGCGTACTGATGGGCGCCGCGGTCATCCCCCCGGTGCTCGACCTGCTGAACCACGCCTACGGCTTCGCCGGGGCGCCGGGCGTCGATCCCGCCCGCGCCCTGCCCGCGCCCCAGGCGACCCTGATCTCCTCCCTGGCAAAGGGCGTGGTGCAGGGCGACCTCGACTGGCGGCTGATCGGCATCGGCGCGGGATTGGGCGCGGTGATCATCGCCATCGACGCCGCGCTGACCGCCGCCAAGCGGCCGGGCCTGCCGCCGCTGGCGGTGGGGCTGGGCATCTACCTGCCGATGGCCACCACCCTGATGATCGCCATCGGCGCGGTGGTCGGCTTCGCCTACGAGCGCCGCGCCGACGCCCGCCCCAACGGCGAGGCCGCCAAGCGCCTGGGCGTGCTGCTGGCCTCGGGCCTGATCGTGGGCGAGAGCCTGATCGGGGTGATCCTCGCCGCCGTGGTGGTCGGCTCCGGCAAGCCGACGCCTCTCGCGGTGGTCGGTGACGCCTTCGTCCCCGCGTCGATGGCGCTGGGCTTGATCGCCTTCATCGCCCTGACCTTCGGCCTCTACCGCTGGGTCGGCCGCCTCGCCCGAACCTGAGCCTCGGAGACCTCATGCGCCGCCTCCTGCCCGTCTTGCTTTCTCTCGCCTGCGCCGGCGCGGCCGCGGCCCAGACGCCGCCCGCCACCATCGGCGAACGCTATGTTCCCGCGCCGTGGTGGATGCGCGAGCCAGTGATCGCCTCGGTCGGTCACGTCCGCACCGAAACGCCCGCCAACCGCGCCCGCTTCGCAGCCAGCTTCCAGGTGGTCGACCGCACCGCCGAGGCGGCGACCGGCAAGGCGGCGGAGAAGGTGCGCGAGCTCGGCCGGGCGCTCGCCGCCTATGGCGCGGAGCGGGCGAGGGTCGAGACCACCTTCTCCATGCAGCCGATCTTCGACCAGTACCGCGACAAGGAAGGCAACCTCTTGGAGAACCGCCGGCCCGACAAGATCGAGGCCTATCAGGTCAGCGCCAACGTCGCGGTCGAAGTGAGGGACCCGGCCTATCTCGAGCGCGTCTACGCCACCGTGCTCGCCGCCAGGCCCAGCGCGGTTCAGCCGGTCTCTTTCGGATTGGAGCCGAGCAACGAGATCACGACCTGGCTTGCCGGCGAGTCGGTGAAGGACGCCGCGCGGCGTGCCCGCATGGCCGCCGAGGCGGCCGGAAGCCGGCTTGGGCCGGTGCGGGTGATCGACCCCTCCGGCCGGGCGTGCGAGACCGACGTGCTGGCGGGCTGGCCATCTTACGGCCAGGGCGCCCCCTTGGCCACGGACGTCGACGCCGCCGAGGTGATGGTGAGAGGCAGCCGGGTGGCCATGGCGCCCCCGCCTCCGCCGCCCCCTCCGCCGCCGGCGCCCGGCATGGAGGCGCCCGCGCTCCTGCCGCTGCAGCCCCCCCTGCACGAACTCACGGCTCAGGCTTGCGTGGTGTACGCCCTCGGACCCGGCTAGCGGCCTTAGGCCGTCAGGTCCTCCGACAGCAGGGCCATCTCGAACATGAAGGAGCCGTCCTCGTCCTCGTCCTCGTAGACGAGGCCGAGGAACTCCTCGCCGACGTAAACCTCGCAGGAGTCCTTCTGCTTGGGCCGGGGCTTGAGGCTGAGGCGGTCGTTGGCGAATGTGCGCCGCAGATGGGCTTCGATGCGTTGGGCGTCGCGCTGGTCCACGGGGCTCTCCGATGCGGGGCTAGATCACGAAGTCATACACCACATCGGCCAGCGTGTGGTCCATGGTCCGCGCCGGCTCCTTGCAGTCGGGGCAGCCGATCACCCGCGCGGGCACGCCCGCCGCGGTGCAGTGCGCAGGCACGGGCTTGAGCACCACCGAACCTGAGGCGATCTTAGCGTAGTCGCCGATCCTGATGTTGCCCAGCACCTTGGCCCCGGCGCCCAGCAGCACGCCCTTGCCGATCTTTGGATGCCGGTCGCCTCGCTGGGCGCCCGTGCCGCCGAGCGTCACCGCGTGCAGCATCGACACGTCGTCGCCCACTGTCGCGGTCTCGCCGATGGTGATGCCGGTGGCGTGGTCGACGAACACGCCCGAGCCGATCCTCGCCGCCGGATGGATGTCCACCTGGAACAGCTCGCTCATCCGGCTCTGCAGGTAGAACGCCAGGGTTTCTCGTCCCCGCCCCCACAGCCAATGCGCGACCCGGTGGGTCTGCAGCGCCATGAAGCCCTTGTAGAACAGGAACGGCTGCAGATAGCCGCGGCAGGCGGGGTCGCGCTCGAACACCGCGCGCATGTCGGCGGCGGCCGTTTCCACCAACTCCGGCTGCGCCTCCAGCGCCTCGGCGCACACCTCGCGCAGGCTGATCGGGGTGAGCACCTGGTCACCTAGCTTTCGCGCCAGCTGGAACGGCAGGGCCTCCGCCAGGCTGTCGTGCGAGAGGATCACCGCGTCCAGCAGCGAGGCCAACGCCGGCTCCTTGCGCGCGGCGGCCTCGGCCTCGTTGCGCAGCGCGGCCCAGACTGGGGGCGGGGCGTGTGGATCCACGAGGGCGAGGGACTGGGTCATGGAGGCCTCCGTTCCCGTTCAGCCAAGCATCGCGCGGGCCAGAGCCCGCGGCAACTCGCCCTCCCTGGCCATATGGTAGGCGCGCAGCAGCATGGCGATGGTGATCATGTCGGGAAAGGCGCCCCCGAGCGCAAGCTCCAGCGCATTGCGGAAGGGAACGCGGGCGAGCTGCAGGTCCTCGGTGTGGTCGGGATCGGTCTCTGCTTGGGTGAGACCGGTGGCGAGGAAGCCGAACCCCCGCTCGTCGGTGACCGAGTTGGACAGCTGGAAGCGGATGACCTCGCGCCACTCGCTCGCCTCCAGCCCCGCCTCTTCCCGCAGCTCGCGCTTGGCGCCTCCCAGCGGGTCGCCGCCCACCGGCTCCCCGCCCTCGGGAATTTCCCAGCTGTAGTCGCGGCAGGGGAAGCGGTGCTGACCCACCATCACGATCGTGCCGTCCTGGTGGACCGGCAGCACGCCGATGGCGAGGTTCTTGAAGCCGACCACCGCATAGGCCGCGGGCGAGCCGGTGGGCGCGCGCGCCTCATGCTCCGTCAGCCGCAGCCACGGGTTTTCAAAAGCCGTGCGCGAGGACAGCTCCTCCCACGGCCGGCCCATGGGGCGCATCCAGTCGGGCATGACTTTCATGGGCGGGCAGCCGTTGCGGAACCGAGGCGGCGCTTATACCTGAACGGCGTCTCCCGCCACCGCGAGCCCCGTCCATTGAGCCTCGAAGTCCCAGCCGCCCCAGCCTTCGGCGCCCCAATCGCGCGCGAGGGGCCGCACCCGGAGGTGCTGGCCTTCCTCGCCCGGCGCCGCTCGGTCTCGGCCCAGACGCTGGAGGGGCCCGGGCCCAAGGCCGACGAGGTGGAGACGCTGCTGCGCCTGGCCACCCGCACGCCGGATCACGGCAAGCTGTTCCCCTGGCGCTTCCTGCTGCTGGACCGGCAGGCCAAGGTCGTCCTTGTCGAGCAACTGTCTCCCCTTGCCGCCAACCAGGCCGACCCTGCCAAGGCCCAGGCGGTTCTGGCCAAGCTGCGCCGTCCGCCGCTGACCATCGCGGTGGTCTCCAAGGTGACGCCGGGCAAGATCCCTGAATGGGAGCAGGTGCTGTCCGCCGGCGCGGTGTGCATGAACCTGCTGCTGGCGGCCGAAGCCATGGGGTATGGCGCCAACTGGATCACCGACTGGTATGCCTACGACCCCGCCGCATGCGCCTTGCTGGGGCTGGGCGAGCGAGAGCGGCTGGCCGGCTTCGTCCACATCGGAGTCGCGCCCGAGCCGCCCCAGGAGCGCCTGCGCCCGGAAGTTAAGGCCCTGGCTGAGCGCTGGACCCCGCGCGGCGTGGCGCCCGCAGCTTAGCCGCGCCCGCGGTAGGCCTGGACGCCCGGGTCTGGCGCCCAAAGGCCCTCGGGCGCCGGCCCCGTCTGCCAGAACACGTCGATCGGGATGCCGCCCCGCGGAAACCAGTAGCCGGCGATCCGCAGCCAGCGCGGCTCTGCGGTCTGTACGATGCGCTTGCCCACCGCCAACGTGCAGTCCTCATGGAAGGCGCCGTGGTTGCGGAAGCTGTGCAGGAACAGCTTCAGCGACTTGGACTCCACCAGCCAGTCTTTGGGCGCGTAGTCGATCACCAGGTGGGCGAAATCCGGCTGCCCGGTGACGGGGCACAGGGAGGTAAACTCCGGCGCGGTGAAGCGGGCGAGGTAAAGCGCGTCGGGATGCGGGTTGGGGACCCGCTCCAGCACCGCCTCCTCGGGGGATGCGAAACCGCGGATGTGGCGGTCCAGCTGGGTCATGTCGTTCATCGGCGCGGGGTAGCCGAAGCCTCAGATAAGCTCAACGATCAAGGCGGACAAAGAAAAGCGCCGCCGGATTGCTCCGGCGGCGCTCATCAAGTCGAAGCTTCCTCGCGCTTAGGCGACGAAGTTGTCCTGGGTGATGTCGCGGTGATCGCCGTTCAGGTAGATCACCATGTCGGCCACGCCATCCCCGTCGACGTCGAACTTAACCAGGGTCCGGGTGTTCTCTTCGTCGTAGGAGGTGACCACTTCGCCGGCGGTGCCGGTGAAGGTGTCGACCAGGGTGAACGACTGATCGCCCGTGGTGGTGTCGTCGCCGGCCACGTCGGTGACGGCGTCGATCAGGCTCACGTCGATCCGATCGGCGACCGTTCCGTCTTCGTTGGACGCCTCGAAGCCGTTGATGCGGTCCGGGCCCGCGTCGGTCTCGCTGTCGGGATCGTCAAAGTCCGAGTCCGACAGCAGGGCGTAGATGTAGACATCGTTGCCGTTGCCCCCGACCAGCTTGTCGGAGCCTTCGCTGCCCCACAGGCTGTCGTTGCCGGCGCCGCCGAACAGGGTGTCGTCGAACAGGCCGGCGGTGTCGGTGCCGTTGATCGAGCCGTCGCCCACGAAGGTGGTGCCCTGCACGTCGCCGACATACACGCCCGGGAGCATGTGGTGGTCGCCGTACAGGAAGTCGTTACCGCCCGCGCCGCGCACCAGGTCGTTGCCCCAGGTGGCGAAGATCGAGTTGTCGCCGCCGTTGCCGATCAGCGTGTCGTTGCCGCCCGGCTCGAGGAAGGCGCCGGCCGAACCCACGATGTTCTCGAACCCGGTCTGGGTGACGAGGCCGACCGAAGTCTGCTGGGATTCACGGGTCAGGTTGAACTTAACGCCCTGGTCCTGGCCGAAGAAGTAGGTGTCGAAGAAGGAGATGGTGTCGACGCCCTCTCCGCCCCTGTAGGTGCCGTCGCCGCTGACGCCGATCAGGTCGAAGGCGATGGAGACGTTGACCAGGTCATCGCCCGCGCCGCCGTCGACGGTGTCGTTGCCGCCGTTGGCGATCAGTTGGTCGGAGCCGTCGCCGCCGTTGATGATGTCAGCGCCGAAGCCGCCCTGGGCATAGTCGTCGCCCGCGCCGCCCTTCACCGTGGTGGAGCCGCCCTGGCCAACGAGAAGGTCGTTGCCGTCGTCGCCGTCCACACGACCGCCGCCTTGGACGGTGTCGTCGCCGGCGCCGCCGTGAAGGTCGTTCATGGTGGTGGAATCGGCGAGCACGATGTCGTTGCCCTCGCCGCCGCGGATGGTGTCGGTGCCGGTGTTGCCGACCAGGAAGTTGTCGGCGGCATTGCCGGTGATGCTGTCGTTGACGTTCGAGCCCAGGATGTTCTCGATGCTGATCAGCACATCCACGCCCATCCCGCCGGTGTCTTGCGCCGTGCCCTGGATGTTCAGGTCGATGTTGACGCCTTCGCCTTCACGGTCGGAGCGGTCGAAGTGGGTGTAGAAGCCCCAGTCGCTGCCGCCGCCGCCGTTCAGGGTGTCGTCGCCGTTGACGCCGCCCAGGGTGTCGTCGCCGAGGTTGCCCTCGAGGTAGTCGTCGCCGTTGTCGCCGTAGATGAAGTCGTTGCCGCGGGCGCCGAAGACGCGGTCGTCGTTCTGGCCCGAGAAGATGGTGTCGTCGCCATCACGGCCGGTGATGGTGTCGCGGCCGGCGCCGGTGGAGATCGAGTCCCCTTCCTTGGTGCCGGTGATGCTGTCGTCGCCGTCGGTGCCGTCGATGGTGGCCGCGATGGCGAAGCCCGACTCGGTAAGCTTGGCGCCGACCCGGTTCACGTTAATGAGGCCGGAGCCCCGGTTTATAATGGTCATAGTCTCCCTCCAGGAGGTCTTGAGCGATTCCAAGACCCCACTAACCAGTTTTTGCGCTGGCGGGTCAACACGCACCGCCCCCGAACGCAGCGCTTGTAGCCGAGGCAAAGGCCCCGCGCCACGCTAGGGGGAGCGCGAGATTTCGCCACATCGCGGCGGCGCCGTTCCGTCAGCGCCTCTCCCAGTCAGTTTCTCGCGCCGGTAGCCAATCTGCCGTGCCTGATTCTAAAAGAGAAATAGATCGAGCGCCTCTCTGTCCGCGGCGAAGAGGGCGTAGACCTGCGCTCGGTGGGCCAGGTTGTAAAAAAGATACAGGCAGTCCAGAATCGCAACGAGCCGCGCCGGCCACGCCGCGTTGTGCGGAAAACCTGGCGTTCGGGTCCGAGGCTGAAATCAGCCCACACGCCTGGGCGCGCGAACGGACAAGGTTTCCGGCGCGCCACCAAAGTCCCGGTGACGGCGGAGGAAGCCTCGGCTTGCGCTACAGGTTCGCGCAAGAGCGCCTATCTAGCGGCGCCATGCGCTTTCCCTTGCCCCTCCGGCGCGGCCTGCTCCTGCGCCGCTACAAGCGGTTCTTCGCCGACGTCGTGCTCGATGGGGGCGAGGAGGTCACCGCCCATGTCGCCAACCCCGGGGCCATGCTGGGGCTCAACCAGCCCGGGCAGGGGGTATGGCTCTCCCGGTCGGACTCGCCCACGCGCAAGCTCGCGCATACGCTGGAGATGGTGGAGGAGGGCGGGGGTCTGGTGGGGGTGAACACCTTCCATCCGAACCGCCTGGCCGCCGAGGCGCTGGCCGAAGGGCGCATCCCCGAACTGGCGGGCTACGCCGAGGTCCGCCGCGAGGTCCGCTACGGAGCAGCCAGCCGCGTGGATTTCCTGCTTGCCTCGCCTGATCGGCCGCGTTGCTGGCTCGAGGTGAAGAACTGCCACTTCCGGCGCGAGGCGGGGCTGGCGGAGTTCCCCGACTGCGTCGCCGCCCGTTCGCTCAAGCACCTCGGCGAGCTTGAGGCCATGGCCGCGGCCGGCGACCGCGCGGTGATGCTGTTCGTGATCCAGCGGAGCGACTGCGACGCCTTCGCCGCCTGCGCGGACCTGGACCCCGCCTACGCGGCGGGGCTCGGACGGGCCGCCGAACGCGGCGTGGAAGTGCTGGCCTACGCCTGCGATCTCGATTGCAAAGAGATCAGGATCAGCCGGCCCCTGCGCTGGCGCGGCTAGATGAAGAAATCCGCGATCGGGCTGTTCAGGCGAGAGGCGCTGTCGAGCTCATCACATTAGTCCCAAAGTGCCGATAGCAGGCCGCGCCGTTGAGTCGCGATGCCGTCAGCGATTCGCCCGCCGTGGACGGAACGAGATGCTGACGGCGGCGCCCACATCGGGGCTGCCGTCGCTCAGGCCCTTGTAGCCGGTCAGTTGCACGCGCCACTGGCGCGAGAAGCGGTAGGCGAAATAGGCGCCCAGTTCCTGGGGGTCCGTGCCGTTGCGCAGCGATGCCTCGCGCCAGGAATAGTAGCTGCCGACCTGAACCCTGCGGGTGGCGTTGACCCAGCCGCCGGTGGAGGCGGTCCAGCCGTCCTCGCGCTTGAAGCGGTCGCTGTCGCCCAGGAATCGGCGCCCCAGGTTCAGGTAGGCGCCGCCTTTGGGTCCGTCCCAGCCGAGCTCGCTGTTCACGCCCGTGTCCACCGCGCCCACGCCCAGCCCCGTGTCCTCGTCGCCGGTGGGCAGGCGCAGCCGCCCGCTGAGGTCGAGGTAGGCGCGGGTGCCGCGCAGGCGGTTGAAGGAGTAGGTGGCGGCGAGCGTGGTGTCGCCGAGGCCCGCGACCGTGCGGCGGGGACCGCGTCCGGGGGCACCGGTGGTCTCGCCGCCGCCGCCCTCGTCGCCGACCACCACATTGGCCGGGCCGCTGATCTCCAGGTAGGGGACGGTGGCGCGGAAGGTCCAGCGGCCGAAGGTGGCCCTGCCGGTGAAGGGGACGTAGAGGACTTCGGTGGGGACCGTCTCGCCGAAGTCGCCGCTGGAGTAGTCGAAGCCGGTGGTGAACCGGAAGGTCGGCTCGGCCGCCCCCGCCGGTGATGCCGCCAAGAGCGCCAGGGCGCCCGCACCCAGTCCAGCCGTGATCGTCCGCATCGAAGCCCCCGCTCAAACTCGAGGGCTAACGGCGCTTGCCCTCCAGCTCAAGCGCACAACGACGCCGGCGCCTGGGTTATTCCGCCGCAGGGGACCCGAAACGACCCAGCGAAGGGGGCGCTCTGCCGGGCAGTCTCCGCGCAGAGTCAGCGCACAGGCATCTGGAACGAGCGCATCTGCGTTTCGCGGATTTCCCGCTGCAGGTCGGCGCGCGCTTCCTCAATCTGCTTGCGCGTGCCGCAGACCTTGCGGCGCCCGGCGTTCCCGACCGGTTGCCAGAAACAGATGACCTCGTTCGGGTCCGAGACCTTGGTTGCGCGGGGTTGGGCCGGTTCACCCACGGCGGACGCGGCCGCCATCATCGCTAGCATGGTGATCATCGAAACGCCTCCTTTCAGGAGAGGTCAGTATCACGCCGAAAGCCGAGTTAGCCAAGGGGAAGAACGCCGGTTTGGTCGCCCCGCCGTTCGCCTTGGTCGCAGGGACGCGGCGCGGCGCGCGCGCGGGCCGCTGGACCGGCTGGGAGGAGGTGGATAGGGAACGGCCGTCCTCGTCCCTCATTTGGGTTTCTGCGATGTCTGCTTGCCGCCTCCCGCGCCTGGTCGCCCTCGGCCTTTGCGCCTTAGTGACGCCCGCGGCCGCACAGACGACTGCGGCCCCGCCGCGCGGGCCGACTCCCGAGCAGGTCCAGGCGGTGCAGGGGCTCACGCCTTCCGAGCAGGCGCGGCGCGAGGCGCTGTACGGGCCGGGCTGGCAGTACAGGGTGGCGCCGCCCGACCCGACCGACCGCAACCGCGATCCGCAGCCGGAGGACCTGTCCAACATCGACCTGCGCCTGCGCACCGACGAGATCAGCATGACCCGGCTGCGCGACGCCGAACTCGCGCGGGAGAACGCGGTGGTGTTCTCCATCGAGCCGGCGCTGCCCTACGACTGGGAGCGCGAAAAGGTGACCTTCGCCTTCGTGCGCGACTTCCACCCCTTCCGCGCGGTGCGGGACGCCAATCCGTTGCACGACCTGCACCCGTTCCGCAGCCTGCGCGACGCGATCATGTGGGTTCCGGAAAGGTTCTGAGGAGACGCCATGCGCTGGGAACAGGGGCCGCGAAGCTCGAACGTCGAAGACCGCCGCGGCATGGGCATGGGGCCCATGGCCATCGGCGGCGGGGGTTTAGGCGCGGTGGTGCTGGTGGTGCTGTCGCTGCTGTTTGGGGCCGACCCGCGCGAGGTGCTGCAGCAGACGCAAGGGGCGGCCCCGGTCGAGCAGCGCCAGCCGGGCCAGCCGCGCGCCGACGACAAGCTGGCGGACTTCTCCTCGGCGGTGCTGGCGCGCACCGAGCAGGTGTGGGGCAAGCAGTTCAGCGAACGCGGCGAACGCTACACGCCTCCGACCTTAGTGCTGTACGACAACTACACCCAGACGGCCTGCGGCAACGGCCAGGCGGCGATGGGGCCGTTCTACTGCCCGCTGGACCGCAAGCTCTATATCGACCTCAGCTTCTTCCGTGAACTGGACCGCCGTTTCGGCGCGCCGGGCGATTTCGCGGCGGCCTATGTGATCGCCCATGAGGTGGGCCACCACGTGCAGACTCTGATGGGCGTCTCCGATCAGGTGCGCCGCGCGCAGCAGCGGGCGGGCCGCGTAGGGGCCAACCAGCTGTCGGTGCGCATGGAGCTGCAGGCGGACTGCCTCGCGGGCGTGTGGGCGCGCCAGGCGAACGCCGACGGACAGGTGTTGGAGCCCGGCGACATCGACGAGGCCATGGCCGCGGCCGCCTCCGTGGGCGACGACACTCTCCAGCGGGCGTCGGGGCGGGCGGTGGCGCCGGACGCCTTCACCCACGGCAGCTCCGCCCAGCGGCAGCAGTGGTTCAACACCGGCTACGGCAGCGGCCGCATGGAGGCCTGCGACACCTTCAACTCGCCGGACGGGCGGGCTTGAGGGCCCAGCGCCTGGCCACGATCGGCTATGAGACCGCCACCCTCGACGAGGTGATCGGGAAGCTCAGGGACGCCGGCGTCGAGTTGCTCCTCGATGTGCGCGCCGTCGCCTCTTCCCGGCGCGCCGGCTTCTCCAAGTCGCTGCTGGCGGGTAGCCTTGCGCAGGCCGGCGTCGATTACCTGCACCTGCGCGCGCTCGGCACGCCCAAGTCGGGGCGGGAGGCGGCGCGGGCGGGACGCACGACGGAGATGGAGGCGATCTATGGGGAGCACCTCCTGACGCCGGAGGCGCAGATGCAGCTGGCGCAGGCGGCGGAGCTGGCGGAGCAGCGGCCCTCGGCCCTGCTCTGCTACGAGGCCGACGCGGCCCACTGCCACCGCCGAATTGTGGCCGATGAGATCCGGCGGCGGACAGGCCTGGAGGTCGTGGACCTCTAGACTTCCCGTTCGGCCCCCGACAGGTCCGCGTCGTCCAAATTGGCGCCGTGCAGGTCGGCCTCCAGCAGGCGCGCCTGGCGCAGGTTGGCGCCCGACAGGTCCGCCTGCCTGAGCTTGGCGCGGCAGAGGTCGGCGCGAATGCGCCGGCCGGGATCGATGGCGAGCGGCGACAGGTCGGCTCCGGCAAGGTTGGCGCGGGTGAGGTCGGCGCCGGAGAGCCGCGCGCCCCGCAGGTCGGCGCCGGAAAGGTCGCAGCCGCGCAGGTCGGCGCCGGAGAGGTCGGCGCCCTGCAGGTGCGCTTCGCGCATCGGCAGGCCGAAGAACACCGCGCGCGGCGCGACCAGGGCCGTCAGCCGCCGGCCCGCCAGGCTGCGCAGGGCGCGGAAGTCGGCGTCGGGCGCGCGGACGGCTTGCCCTTCCGCGCCGCCGGTGTCGGACCAGCGCTCGTGCGCGGCAATCATCTGATGCAGCGGCTGGTCGTCGACGAAGACGATCGGCGGCGGCGCCTGGAGCGCGCCGGCCGTGTCGGCGGCGGCAAGGTCGGCGGCATCGACCGAGGTCTTGACCAGCACGGCGCGGCGGAGTGAGGCGCCCTGGAGATCCGCGCCGTAAAGGTCGGCGGAGCTCAGGTCCGCGCCGTCTAGCACCGCGTTGTTCATCCGCGCGCGAGACAGCCGCGCTCCCGACAGGTCCGCGTCGGTGAAGTCGGTGGAGATGGAGACGGCGCCGGAGACCTCCGCGCCCGCGAGGTTGGCGTCTCGGGTGACGGCGTAGCCGAGGCCGGAGCTGTTGTCGTCGTGGCGCAGGATGCGCAGGCCGCGCTCTTCGTCCTTCACCGCAATCAGGCCCTCGCGCAGGTCGCTCTCGGCGAGATCCGCGCGGGCGAGGTTGGCGCCGCGCAGGCAGGCGCCGCGCAGGTCGGCCCGCACCAGCGTGGCGTCGCGCAGGTCGGCGTCGGAGAGGTCGGCGCCGTAGAGCACGGCGGAATCCAGCCGCGCGCCGCGCAGGGTCGCGCCGTGGAGCCGCGCGCCGGTCAGCTCGGCCTGGCTGAGGTCGGCGCCTTCCAGGTCGAAGTTCGACAGGTCCAGGTGGCTGAAGTTGGCCCTGCGCCCGCCGGCCCGGCCCTTGAGGTAGCGGGCGTGCGCGTCCAGCGCGCGGCGGACGTCGCCGTAGTCGACGGGGCGGAGGAGGGGCGAGGCCATGGCGCGCGCCCAAGCTGAGCGGCGCCGCTTAAGGAAGCGTTGGCGCTACAGCCAGCCCTTGCGCTTGAACCAGAGGATCGAGACCAGCACCGAGCCGACGATCAGGGCCCAGGCGAACGGATAGCCGTACTCCCAGTGCAGTTCGGGCATCACCGCGAAGTTCATGCCGTAGATGCCCGCGATCAGCGTGGGCGGCAGGAACAGCACCGCGGCGATGGAGAAGATCTTGGTGATCTCGTTCTGCTGCACGCTGATCAGCCCCAGCGCCGCCTCCAGCATGAAGCTGATGTTGGAGGAGAGGTAGGTCGAGTGCTCCAGCAGCGATTGCACGTCGCGCTGGAGCGAGCGCAGCTCGGCGCGCAATTCGGTGTCGGCCTCGACCTGCCCGGCCAGCATGGAGAAGCCGATCATGCGGCCGAGGCTGACCAGGCTCTCGTGCGCCTTGGCGTTCAGCCTCTGGTGCTGGCCCAGGCGCGCCAGGATCGGTTCGAAGCCGAGGTTGCGCGGACGGGCGAAGATGATGGCCGAGGTCTTTTCCACCTCCGCAGCCGTCTGCTCAAGGATGTCGGCGGTGCGGTCGACGATGGCGTCCACCAGGCTGACGAACACCTTGGCCCCGCTGCAGCAGAGCGCCGGCTGGCGGCCCGCCTGGGCGGCGAACTGGACGAAGGAGCTGGGCTCGTCGTAGCGGATGGTGACCAGCCGCTCGCCGGTGAGGACGAAGGTGATCGGGGCGGCCGTCGCGGTCCCCGCCGCCGCGTCGCTGCGGCACAGCACGACGGCGGTCATGAAGGTGGCGTCGTTTTCGCGGTAAAGGCGGCTGGACGCCTCGATCTCGGCCATGTCCTCGCGGGTGGGGAGTTCGAGACCGAGTCCGCGCTCGATGGCGAGTTCCTCGGGCCGGGTAGGCTGGACCAGCTCGATCCAGATCGCGTCCTCGGGCAACGCCGGCTGCGCGCCGGCCGGCGGGGTTTCGAAGGCGCGAGTGTTGCGCCGCCAGATCTTCAGCATCCGCCTGTCCTCAGCGCGGCCCGGGCACCGTCGCGCAGCGGAGCCTTAGCGGCGCGGGCTATTTGTCGGAAGTCTGAGTGGCGGCTTCGAACAGGTCGCCGATTCGGTCGCCGGTCTGGGCTCCGGCGCGCAGGATGGTCTGCATCGGCGAGCCGACGGTCGGCTGCATGGCTGAGGAGACCTGGCCGACGGCGGTGCGCGCCACCTGCATCGCGGCGGAGCCTGCGGCGGCGGGCGAGTTGTTGAGCGCGGTGCGGTAGATGAAGCCGTGGGTCGGATACGAGGTGGTGCCGAGGTCCTTCAGCGGGTCGTACCAGACCTTCACCTGGGTCCAGTCGCCGCGCGGGGAGACGTCCACCACGGTGACGTCCTTCTCGATCTGCCCGCGCGCGCCGCCGATTCGCGACCAGTTGGCGTGGGTGACCTGGATCACCCGCTCGGTCAGCACGTGCGACACCACCGCGACATGGCCGAGGCGCATGGAGCCGGTCTGCTTGAAGGCCAGGACCGCGCCCTCCTGGGGGGTGTTGCCGCGGGCGTATTTGCCGGCGGCCTTGGACCACCAGGTCCAGGCGTCGCCGAAGATTTCGATGCCGGTGAACAGACGGGCGAAGTAGGCGCACTGCCAGTAGTCCTGGGCCTGGGCCCCGGTCGCGCCTGTGAAGGAGAGGGCCAGCGCAGCCGCAAAGGCTCCGGCGACGGTCCTTGCCCGTTTCTGCATGCTGTGGAACTCCGCCCGACTTCCAAGCTCTGGGGTAACCATCCCGCCCAAGTATGAAAAGAGGGTTGTCATGCGGTGCGCGCTTCTGCCGCCCCAAGGGCGAAGCGCGGGGCGCGGGCCCTGAGCAGCCGGCGCGCGGGCCGCTCAACCAGGTGGTGCGCCACCGCCGCAACGGGGATCACCGACAGCACGAAGACCAGCCAAAGCAACGGCGGCAGTTTTTCCGAGCCAACCATGGGCAGTTTGGCCGCAGCGTTGACCACCACCAGCTGCCAGGGAATGGCCACCATGTAGACGGCGTAACTGACCTCTCCCAGATACACGAGGATCGGGCTCGATCCGACGGGAGAACCGTTGCGGACCGCCGCGGCCAGGAACAGGATCAGTAATCCGCCCGCGACGACCACCACCCCGTCGAGCGCGTCAAGCTGGGCCGCCAGCGCAAGTCCCGCGAGCGACAGCGCCACCCCGGCCAGCGCGGTTGTGCGACTCTGAACCGCACCTGAACGCCACACGAGATAGAGCGCGCAGCCGAGCGCGAAGCACGGCACGATCCGCAACGCCCCCCAGGCGAAAGTCGCCTCGGTCAGCGGAAAGTCGGCGATTCGCTGGAACGCCGCGTAGAGCGCGAACATCGCGGCGGTCGCGGCTGCGGCGGCAAGGCGCGGGCGGGCGCGCAGCTTGATCGCGGCCCAGGCGAAGGCGGGGAAGGTGACGTAGGCGAACCACTCGGCGGAGATCGACCACGAGGGATGGTTCCATCCCGCGACATTGGTGAAGCCCCAGGCGTGCAGCATCAACAGGTGCGCGGGCAGCGCCCGCCAGGCCAGGGTGTTCTCGTCGACGCTCATGCCGAGCGCCAGCGCCGCCAGGCCCAGCACCGCCACCCCCGCCAGCGTCGCCAGATGCAGCGGATAGACCCGCGCGATTCGCGCCCAGAGGAAGGAGCCGTAGCGCAGCCGCCCGGCCTCAGCTTGGGGCAGATAGACGTGGCAGAGGATAAAGCCGGAGAGGACGAAGAACACCTCCACGCCGAGGAACCCGCGCTCGACGATGCGCGGCGTGCCCGTGGCGGCGAGGTTCGGCCAATAGTCGAACAGCACCACCCACATGGCCGCGAAGAACCTGAGGCTGGTCAGCGATTTCAGGTGCTCGGCCGGCATGGCGCCTCTTTGGGGCAGGGGAGAGGACTCGCCGCTTCCAGAGCAGTTCGCGTGCCATGGGAATGCAGCTGGTAGTCCGCCCCCCGCTCAGGCCGCTCAGCAGGAAGCCCCGCCCTGAGCTTGTCGAAGGGCGAGGCTTCGGTCCAAGACGGGCGGGAACGCGGGAGAAGACCCCTTGATCGACGACCTGATCGCCCAGTCCGCGCAGGGCACGGGCCTGCCGCCCGATAAGGCGCGCTTCGCCCTGGCCTCGGCCCTGTCGCTGATGGACCGCCACGCCGACCAGAAGAAGATGGCCGACCTCTACGCCGGCGTGCCCGACGCCCGCGCCCTCTCGGCCGAGGCCCCCGCGCCGAAGAAGGCCGGCGGCCTGATGGGCGGGATGATGAAGCTCGGCGGCGCCTCGGGCGCGGCGCTTTCGGACGCCATGGCCATGAACGGGGCCCTCACCGCCCAGGGCGTCACCACCAATCACCTGAAGAAGCTCCTCCCTCTCGCCTGCGAGTGGGTGAAGGCCAAGACGGGCCGCGACCTTCTGGGCGAAGCCATGATGTCCATCCCCGGCGTCGGCGCCCTGATGAGCGGTAAGGGCGGCGAGGCGAAGGCTTAAGGCGTGGTCGCCCTCGCCTGGCTTCTTGCCGCGGCCGTGGCCGGCGCCCCTGCTGTGCAGAAGGACGCGCCGCCCGAATGGTTGGTCAAGCCAACCGAGGAGCAGATCTGGTGGGCCTACCCTCCCACGGCTGGCAGATCCCTCATGGGCGGCAAGGCTAGGATCCGGTGCCGGGTCCAGACCAACGGCCTGGCCTCTGGATGCGAGGTTCTTTCCGAAGATCCGCCCGGCTGGGGTTTTGGGGCAGCGGCCTTGGGAATGACCTCCCTGTTTCGCTTCAGCCCTCGCATACACGGCGGCAAGCCGGTCGAGGACAGCATCACCACCACGATCACCTTCAGCCCTGGCGAGAGACCTTCAGGGCCGCCTCCCTCGGCCGAACAGCTCTCCGTCGCGCGCCGACTGGTGGAGGCAATGGATGTGCCGGCGGGCTTCAAGCAAGGCTTCAAGGCCTACCTGTCGCAACAATTTGAATTTGATGAGCGGGACCAACCGCTCAGCCCTGAAGAGCGGAAAGTGGCTGCCGAGGCGCTGGAGGACGTTTGGGCGCAGTATTCGGAGAGGATGCTGGGCAACCTGGCCGACGCCTTGGCGCGTCGCCTCACAAGGGAAGAGATGGAGGCGGGGATCGCGTTCGAGGAGAGTCCCACCGGACGAAAGCTCCGCGCCCAGGCGCGGCTCGCCAGCCGTGAGGCGGGGGTCTTGTCCGACCCGCTGGTCGAAGAGCAGAAACGGGCACTCCGCGCGCGCTTCTGTGAGAAGCTGCGGGCATCGCCACGCTGCTTCAACCCCGACGCGACCTGACTTGTCACCCCTGTCGGCGCGACGCGAAGCCTTAAGCAGCCGGCGCGGCGCAGCCCTTCAGCACCTCCCCGCCTAGCGTCACCACCGCCTTGTAGGGGTAGACCCGGTCGCTCATTCCATCTGAGCAGGCGCTCCGCGTCAGCTCGATCGCCAGCGTCTTGCCTTGTGCCGACACCCGCCATGACGCGCCCTTCGCCGTGACCGAGGCGCCGGGATTGGACGCGCTGAGCGTCGGCCGTTCGGCGCCCGACAAGGTGATCACTCGTGCGCGGATTTCCCCGCCCCAGAAGGGTTCCGTTCCGAGCAGGTTCAGCGGCCGCCCCCACTCGCTCGCCCCCTCGGAAGCTGCGGGACCGGCGGCAGGTGGGGCGGACGGCGCCTCCGCCGAGGGAGCCGCGGCGGCTTCGGATGCTCGCACCGGCGCGGATGCAGTGGCGGCGGGAGGCGCGGCCGGCGCTTCGGCCCTGCCGCAGGCGGCGAGGCCCAGTAGCGCAAGGAGTGGCAGTTCAGGCTTCATGCGGCCAGCATAGCACGCGCGGCTCCGATGCTCGCCAGGCGGGGCGGCGGCGCCTAAGCTCAAGCCGTGAGTCGGCCGTTCACCTTCTACGAGTTCTTCGCCGGCGGCGGCATGGCCCGCCTGGGGCTGGGCGAGCGCTGGCGCTGCGTCTTCGCCAACGACTTCGATCCCCTGAAGGCCCAGACCTACCGCGCCAACTTCGAGGGCGCCGCCGAGCACTTCCGCGAAGGCGACGTATGGAAGCTCACCGCCGACGACCTTCCCGGCCGCGCCGACCTCGCCTGGGCCTCCTCTCCTTGTCAGGACCTTAGCCTCGCCGGCGCCCGTGCCGGCCTGGACGGCGGCCGATCCTCAGCTTTCTGGGGCTTCTGGCGGCTGATCGAGCAGCTGGCGGGGCAGGGCCGGGCGCCCGAAACGGTGGTGATCGAGAACGTCGCCGGCCTGGCCACCAGCAACAGCGGCCGCGACTTCGCGGCGGTGTGCGAGGCGCTGGCGGCGGCCGGCTACTGGTTCGGGGCGCTCCACCTGGACGCGGCAGCCTTCGTCCCCCAGTCGCGCCCGCGCCTGTTCATCGTCGCATCAAGGCAGCCGCCGCACGAGGTCCACGCCGAACCGAGCCGCTTCCACAGCGCTCCGATCGTAGAGGCGGCAGGCAGCCTCACGGGCGAGGCGGCGGCGCGCTGGCTCTGGTGGCCGCTGCCCGAACCGCCCCTGTCGAACGCCCCGCTGACCAACCTGCTGGAGCCGGACGCGGAGGCGCCGTGGCGATCGGCAGCCGCGACGGGGGCGTTGCTGGGGCAGCTGTCGAGCGAGCACCGGCGGCGGCTGGAGATGCTGAAGGCCTCGGGGCTGCGCCGGGTGGGCGCGGTCTACCGCCGGATGCGCGTCGAGAATGACCGCAAAGTGCAGCGCGCCGAGGTGCGCTTCGATGGCTTCGCCGGCTGCCTGCGGACCCCCCGCGGCGGCTCCTCCCGCCAACTCCTGCTGCTGGTGGACAAGGGTCGCGTCCGCAGCCGCTGGCTGACGGCTCGCGAGGCCGCACGGCTGATGGGCCTCCCCGACGACTACCGTCTGCCCAAGGCGCAGACGGCGGCGCTGCAGGTCATCGGGGACGGGGTGGCGGTTCCGGTCGTGCGCCACCTCGCGGCCCACTTGCTCGAGCCGCTGTTGCGGCCCACTTCAGGCGCGTTCGCCGCCGCCTGACCCAGCGCGGCCGCGTTCCTGGAGAGAACCATGGCCGACTCCGCGCCCGTGAACACCGCCTATGACGCCGCCCAATATCGCCGCGAGGGCCGGGGCAAGGTCTACGACTCCATCCTCGACACCATTGGCGACACGCCGATCATCCGGCTGCCCAGGCTGTCGGCAGAGGAGAAGCCGAAGGGCGAGGTGCTGGCCAAGCTGGAGTTCTTCAACCCGATCGCCAGCGTCAAGGACCGCATCGGCGTGGCCATGGTCGAGGCGCTGGAGCAGTCGGGTAAGCTCCGCCCCGGCGACACCATCATCGAGCCGACCAGCGGCAACACCGGAATCGCGCTGGCCTTCGTCGCAGCGGCGAAGGGCTACCGGCTGATCCTGGTGATGCCCGAGAGCATGTCGATGGAACGGCGCAAGATGCTCAAGCTGCTGGGCGCCGAGCTCGAGCTGACCCCGGCCGAGAAGGGCATGAAGGGCGCCATCGCCCGCGCCGGCGAGCTGATGGACCAGACCCCCGGCGCGGTGATGCCCCAGCAGTTCGACAACCCCGCCAACCCCCAGATCCACCGCGTCTCCACCGCCGAGGAGATCTGGAACGACACTCAAGGGCGGGTGGACATCATCGTCTCGGGCGTGGGCACCGGCGGCACCATCACCGGCGTCGGCCAGGTGCTCAAGGCCCGCAAGCCGTCGCTGCGCATGATCGCAGTGGAGCCGGAGGCTTCGCCGGTGCTCTCGGGCGGCGCGCCAGGACCGCACAAGATTCAGGGCATCGGCGCGGGCTTCATCCCCTCGATCGTCGACCGCGAGGTGATCGACGGTGTCGAGCAGGTGTCCAACGACGACGCCTTCGCCATGGCCCGGCGCGCGGCGCGGACGGAGGGGCTGCCGGTCGGCATCTCCTCGGGCGCGGCGCTGGTGGCCGCCTTCCGCATCGCTGGGCGCGAAGAGAACGCCGGCAAGACGGTCGTGGCGATCATCCCCAGCTTCGCCGAGCGCTACCTATCGACGGCCTTGTTCGAAGGGCTGGAGGCCTAGCCGACCCGGCGCAGGTGGGTGGCGGGGGCGTCTTCCGCGCTCGCCTTGGGCTTCTCCAGGCCGCCGAAAGAGGTCGCTCCCAGGCCGACGCGCCGCTGCACGATCGCCAGCTCCTCGTGGGCGCGCACCAGCTCGGCCCGCGCCGAGGCGACCAGCGCCAGGGCTTGGCCGACGTGCGAGAAGGCGGGGTCGCCGACGGTGGCGGCCAGGTTCAGGTCACGCCGCGAGCGGGTGAGCGCCTGGCCCAGCGCGCCGATGTCGGCGAAGGCTTCGTCGACCGTGGCCTCGGCGGCATGTAGCGCCCCGGCCAGTTCCCGCGCGATCGTCAGCTTGTCCATGTGCATCCCCCATTTGAGCCAGAGCAGAATACACGCGGAAAGGGCGGGCGCAATCGGCTAAATCGCAGGTGGGGCCCCGCGCCAGTGGCGCCAGGCGCCGATGGCCAGCACCAGCAGCTCGCCGTAGCTGGCGACCGTCAGCGCCGTCAGATAGACGCGGGGCGGCCCGCCCAGCCGCAGCGCGAACGCCAGGTGCGCGGCGATCGCCGCGGCCTGCAGCCCTGCGGCCAGCGCGGGCCAGCTGCGAGTGGATTTCCACGCGAGCCGCACCAGCGCCAGCAGCAGA
Source organism: Caulobacteraceae bacterium (assembly GCA_036388855.1). Lineage (GTDB taxonomy): Bacteria > Pseudomonadota > Alphaproteobacteria > Caulobacterales > Caulobacteraceae > DASVRA01. The sequence continues at coordinate 129,166 of DASVRA010000024.1, forward strand.
AGGATGTCGATGACGGCGAGGCTGAGCGTGGGCGTGAAGCTGTGCGACAGCATCTGCGCCAAAGTTGACGCCAGCCAGGCGGCGATGAAGGCCGCGGCGCCCCATCGCTCGGTCCTGCCGCCCTTCCACCAGGCGAAGCCGCAGGTGAGCACCAGCACCGCGAAGAACAGCCGCGTTTCCCAGGAGAGGAGCACTCAGCGGACCTACGGCTAATTCGACGCCCGCCTTACAGACTCCGCGCCACCACCTCGACCGTGAAGCACTCGATGGTGTCGCCTTCGCGGATGTCCTGGAAGCCGGCGAACTGCATGCCGCATTCCTGGCCCGACTGCACCTCGTTGACCTCGTCCTTGAAGCGCTTGAGCGTCTGCAGGGTGCCGAGTTCGAGCACCACCACGTTCTCGCGCACGATCCGCACCTTGGCGCCCTTGCGCACCACGCCCTCGGTGACGCGGCAGCCGGCGACCTTGCCCACCTTGGAGATATCGAAGGCCTGCAGCACCTCGGCGTTGCCGAGGAAGGTTTCGCGCTGGAGCGGCGCCAGCATGCCCGAGAGCACGCCTTTGATGTCGTCCAGCAGGTCGTAGATGATCGAGTAGTAGCGCAGCTCCACGCCCTCGCGCTCCGCCAAGTCGCGGGCCTGCTTGGACGCGCGGACGTTGAAGCCGAGGATTGGCGAGCCGGCGCCCTTGGCCAGCATCACGTCGCTCTCGCTGATCGCGCCGGCGCCCGAGAGGATAATCCGGGCACGGACCTCGTCGGTGGAGATCTTGTCCAGCGAGCCGACGATGGCCTCGACCGAGCCCTGCACGTCGCCCTTGATCACCAGCGGCAGCTCGGAGACCTTCTTGTCCTGCAGCTTGGCCATCATGTCGGCGAGCGAGCCGGTGGCGCCGACTGGGGCCATGTTCCGTTCGCGGCGCTTGCGGTCGCGGTAGTCGGTTAGTTCGCGCGCGCGCGCCTCGTTCTCGACCACGGCGAACGGCTCGCCGGGTTCCGGCGCGGCGTCCAGGCCGAGGATTTCCACAGGCACGGACGGGCCGGCTTCGGGCAGCTGCTGGTTGCGCTCGTCGACCAGGGCCCGCACCTTGCCCCAGGCCGAGCCGGCCACGACGATGTCGCCGCGCTTGAGCGTGCCGCGCTTGACCAGCACCGTGCCCACCGGGCCGCGGCCCTTGTCGAGCTTGGACTCGATCACCACGCCCTCGGCCGTGCGGTCGGGGTTGGCCTTGAGGTCCAGCACCTCGGCCTGAAGCAGGATGTTCTCGACCAGGTCGTCCAGCCCAGTCTTCTTCAGCGCCGAGACCTCCACGACCTGCGTCTCGCCGCCGAGGCTCTCGACCACGATTTCGTGCTGGAGCAGCTCGTTGATGACCCGCGTGGGGTCGGCGTCGGGCCTGTCCATCTTGTTGATGGCCACGATGATCGGGGCCCCGGCGGCCTTGGCGTGGTGGATGGCCTCGATGGTCTGGGGCATGACGCCGTCGTCGGCCGCAACCACCAACACCACGATGTCGGTGATATTCGCGCCGCGCGCCCGCATGGCGCTGAACGCCGCGTGGCCGGGGGTGTCGAGGAAGGTGACCCGCTCGCCGTTCTTCAGCCGCACCTGATAGGCGCCGATGTGCTGGGTGATGCCGCCGTGCTCTCCCGCCGCCACGTCGGTGGAGCGCAGCGCGTCGAGCAGACTGGTCTTGCCGTGGTCGACGTGGCCCATGACCGTGACCACCGGCGGGCGGGTGATCACATGATCGTCCACATCCTCGGCGGCCAGGAAGCCTTCTTCCACGTCGGCTTCGGAGACGCGGCGGACGGTATGGCCGAACTCGGTCGCGACCAGCTCGGCGGTGTCGTTGTCGATCACGTCGTTAATCTTCAGCATCACGCCCTGGCGCATCAGGAACTTGATCACCTCGACGCCGCGGGTGGCCATGCGCTGGGCCAGCTCCTGCACGGTGATCACGTCGGGGATGACCACCTCGCGCGCGGCCTTGGCCTGCTCGACCGAGCCGCCCTTGCGCTTTTCCTTCTCGCGTTCGCGCGCGCGCCGGACCGAGGCAAGCGAGCGCATGCGCTCGGCGGATTCCTCGTCGCCGGCCAAGGTCTGGATGGTGAGCCGGCCCTCGCGGCGCTGCGGCGCGCCCTTGACCCGGCTGATCGCCTTGCCGGGCGCGTTGGCCCCAGCCTTGGCGCGGCGGACTTCCTCCTCATCCCGCTCGGAGGGGCGGCGGTGGTCGCCGGCGCGCGGCGCCTGGCGGGCGGCGCGCTGGATTTCCGGACCGGCGGGCGGGGCGCCGGCGCCCGCGCCGATGCGCGGCGGGCGCGGGCCGGCAGGACGCGGCGACAGGGCGGAATAGCGGACGGTTTCGGGACCGCTCGGACGCGGGCGCTCGCCCGGACGGCCGGGGCGGTCGCCCTGCGGCCGCACACCCTCGCGGGGCGCGGCGCGGAAGGTGGTGGTGCCGCCGGAGCGGTCGTCGCGGCGCCCGTCGGGGCGGTAGTTCTCACGGCCTTCGCGGGCGGGGCCCGCCGGGCGCGGCGCGTCGGCGCGCGGGCTGGGGCGGAAGCCGCCGTGGTAGCGGTCGCGCGCGGGCGGCTCCTCGCGCGCCGGACGCGGGGCCTCGGCGCGCGGCGCCGGCCGGGAAGCTTCGGCGGCCGGGGCGGGAGCGGCCTGAGGCTGCGGAGCGGGAGCCGCGGCCTGAGCCGCCTGCGGCGCCGGAGCGGCGGCGGTTGGAGTGGGCGTGGCTGGAGCCGGAGCGGCGGCGACTGGGGCGGGCGTGGCCGCAACCTGGGCCCGGGCCTCGGCGGCGCGCGCGGCAGCTTCGGCGCGGCGGGCTTCCTCGGCCTGGCGCTCGGCGTCGCGGCGTTCGGCGTCGACACGGGCGGCCTCGACCACGCGGGCGCGGCGGGCGGCTTCCTCGTTCGAGAGGCCGTCGGTTGAAGTCGGCGCGGCCGGGGCCGCGGGGCGCGGGGCGGCGGGGGCGGGCGCCGGGCGCTTGACCTCGAAGGCGGCGGGCGCGGGCTTGTGCGCGGGCGCGCCCGGCGGATCGAAGCGGCGGCGCTTGGTCTCGACCACCACGGTCTTGGTGCGGCCGTGGCTGAAGCTCTGCTTCACCGTGCCGGCCGACAGCGAGCTGCTCGAGCGCGGTTTCAGGCTCAGCGGCGCGCGCGGGCCTGCCGGGCTCGGGGTGGATCGTCCTTCGTTGTCGTTCGCGTCGCTCATCCGGTCCATAAACTCAGCGCCGCCCGAAGGCGGCTTGAAAATCCAATACCTGATCGACGGGAAACCTCCCGCCGCCCTACGGCTCCTCGCGCCAACTCTCAGGGAAGAGCGGGCGGAAGCCGGCCAGGCGCTCGACCTCCTCGGTCCACCGCCCGGCGCCTCGCCCCGCAAGGAAGGCGGTGTGTATCACATTATCGAGCCCCAAGGCCAAACCCAATTCGTCCGAAGTGAAGACGCCGAACAGCCGGGGAGGGGTGTTCGCGTGCTTCGCCAGGGCGAGGAGCTTGCGCCTGCCGTCGGCGGAGCCGTCGCGGGCCTCGATCAGCCAGGCGGCGCGGCCGGCCTTCACCGCGCCCTCCACCTTGTCGAAGCCGGAGATAAGCTCGCCCGCCCGCTTGGCAAGACCGAGGCTGGCCAGCATCCGCCGCTCGAGCAACTGCTGCACTTGATCCGCGAGGTCGGTCGGCGCCTTGAGCTGCGCCTTGGCGGCGCGGGAGAAGGCGTTCTTCTTCGCCGCCTGCTCAACCAGGGCGCGGTCCGCCTCCACCCACATCCCCCGGCCCGGCAGCTTGCGCGCCACGTCGGGGACCACGGCGCCGTCCGGCCCGGCCACGAAGCGGATCAGCCGCCCCTCGGGCAGCACCTCGCGCGTGACGATGGACTGACGGGTGCGATCGCTCAGACTTGAGCCTCTTCGGTCTCGGGTGCTTCCGCGGCGTCTTCGAAGACGCCATCGTATTCTCCCTCGGCGTACTCGCCTTCCTCAGGCTCCGGCTCCGGTTCCGGCTCAATCCAGCCGGCCGCGACGCGGGCCCGCATGATCATGGCTTCGGCGTCTTCCGGCGAGAGGTTGAAGCTCTCGAGCGCGCCGGCCTCGCGCACCCGCTCGGTCCCCTTGGTCTCGTAGTAGCCCCGCAGGTCGTCGGGCACCGAGCCGGCCAGGTCCTCGACCGTCTTGATTCCGGCCTCGCCCAACGCAACCGACATGGGCAGCGTCACGCCCTCGACCTCGAGCAAGCCGTCCTCGACGCCGAGCTCGCGCCGTTTGCCGTCGTGCACCGCCGCTTCCTTGTCCAGATAGTCGCGGGCGCGGGCCTGGAGCTCCTCGGCGGTGTCCTCGTCGAAGCCTTCGATCGAGGCGACTTCCGACGGATCGACGTAGGCGACCTCCTCGACCGTGGAGAAGCCCTCGGTGACGATCAGCTGGGCGATCACCTCGTCCACGTCCAGCGCCTCCTGGAACAGCTGGGTGCGTTCGGCGAACTCGCGCTGGCGGCGCTCGGAGTCCTGGGCCTCGGTGATGATGTCCACCTGCCAGCCGGTCAGCTGCGAGGCGAGGCGCACGTTCTGGCCGCGCCGGCCGATGGCCAGCGACAGCTGCTCGTCGGGCACCACCACCTCGACTCGCTCCTCGTCCTCGTCCAGCACCACCTTCGACACCTCGGCCGGGGCCAGGGCGTTGACGATGAAGGTCGCCTCGTCGGGGTTCCACTGGATGATGTCGATCTTCTCGCCCGCCAGTTCAGCCACCACCGCCTGCACCCGCGACCCCCGCATGCCGACGCAGGCGCCGACCGGGTCGATCGAGGAGTCGTTGGAGATCACCGCCATCTTGGCGCGACTGCCGGGATCGCGCGCCACCGCGCGGATCTCGATCACCCCGTCGTAGACCTCGGGCACCTCCTGGGCGAACAGCTTCGCCAGGAAGCCGCCGTGCGCCCGCGAGAGCATGATCTGCGGCCCTTTGTTCTCCGGGCGCAGGTCGTAGATGTAGGACCGGCAGCGGTCGCCGATGTTGAAGTTCTCGCGCGGGATCGACTGGTCGCGGCGCATGATGCCCTCGCCGCGGCCGAGGTCCACGACCACGTTGCCGTATTCGACCCGCTTGACCGTGCCGTTGACGATCTCGCCGATGCGGTCCTTGAACTCCTCGTATTGCCGCTCGCGCTCAGCCTCGCGCACTTTGTGCATGACCACCTGGCGCGCCATCTGGGTCTGCACCCGGCCGAAATCGAAGGGCGGCAGTTCCTCGACGTATTCCTTGCCGACCTCGGCGTCGCGCCAGGTGCGCTTGGCCTCGCTCAGCCGCACGAAGGAGTCGGAGTTAGCGAGTCCTTCCTCGCCCTCGACCTCCTGGGGAACCTCGAAGGCGTCGTCCACAACGTGGATGTGGCGGGTGATCCTGGTCTCGCCGGTCTTCGGGTCGATGGCCACGCGGATGTCGTGCTCGGCGCCGTAGCGCGAGCGCGCGGCTTTCTGCACCGCCTCCTCGATGGCGGCGATGACGATCTCCTTGTCGATCGCCTTCTCGCGCGCGACCGCATCGGCGATCTGCAGCAGTTCCGCGCGGTTGGCGGATACGCCGGTCAGGGACATGGCTTCTAGTCCTCGTTCTCAGGTTCGTTGTCGTTGTCTTCGGCTTCGGCGGCGAGGCGGGCTTCACGCTCCGCCGCGCCGCGTTTCATCAGCTCGTCGTTCAGCACCAGCTTGGCCTCGGCGATCCAGGCGAAGGGGACCCGCGCGGTCTCCTCTTCACCCTCCAGGTCGATCAGCACGTCGTGCCCCTCGACCCCCGCGATCACGCCCTTGAAGCGCTTCCTGTTCTCGGCCAGCCGGTCGAGCTCCAGCCGCGCCTCCAGCCCCGCGTAGGTGGTGAAGTCCTTGAGCCGGGTCAGCGGCCGGTCGATGCCGGGCGTGGAGACCTCCAGCGTGTATTCGCCATTGATCGGGTCCGCCGCGTCCAGCACCTCGTTGACCGCGCGCGTCAGCCGCGTGCAGTCGGAGATGGTCATCGACCCATCCGGCCGCTCGCCCATGATCTGCAGCCGCCGCACGCCCCCGCCCATCAGCCGCAGCCGCACGATCTCGAACCCCGCCGCCTCGGCCACCGGGTCGAGCAGTTCGAGCAGCCTGTGATCCTCCGGCGTCTTGCCGCGCATCCCAAACCCAACAAAAAAGCGGCTGGGCCGGAGCCCGCCGCTCGAAGCGCCATCCAGCGCATCGGACGATGTTGGGAGGGTATATAGGCGCTTCAAATCGCCTTGTCAGCCCCGGCCGCGAGCGGCGTCATCGCCGGCGCTGGAGCGGGTGGCGAGGCCTGCGCCCGCCCGTACCAGCGCGCTGCGTTCCATGCCGCCGCCGCCGCCAGCAGGCACAGCAGCGCGCCCGTGCGAAACGGCCAATCGTGGCCGAGCCCGCTGAACAGCGCTCCCGCGACCACCGGCCCGACGATCCGCGCGAGCGAACCGGTCGCCATGTTCAACCCCAGCATCGCGCCTTGCTTGTCCGACGGCGTGGAGCGCGAGATGATCGCGCCGATGCACGGCATGGTCATGGCCATGCCGATCATGCCGAAGCCGGAGATCGCCGGGACCAGCAGCTGGTATTCTCGGGGCACGAGGGTCTGAAACAGCAGCGACAGGCCGAAGATCAGCACGCCCGCGATCAGCAGCCGGCCTTCCCCGAACCGCCGCGACAGCCGCCCGACCACCAGCGCCTGGCAGATCACCGACACCACGCCGACGGCCATGAAGGTCCAGCCGACCTCGCGCACCCCCCAGCCGAACCGGTCCATGGCCCACAGCGCGAAGGTCGACTCCATCCCCGAGAACGCGCCCATGTAGATCAGCGTCACCAGCAGCACGCGCGAGATCACCGGGTCCGCCCGCGCGTCCCCGAACGCCGCCAACCGCTTGGGACGGGGTGCGGCCGGGTCGGCCTTGGCCCGGCTCTCCTTCAGGAACAGCAGGATGCCGAGCCCCGCCAGCGCCGCCAGCCCGGCCGCCGCGAACAGCGGGATTTGGTAGCCGATGAGGCCGATGCCCTCGCGGGTGAGCAGCCCGCCCATGCCCGGCCCGACGATGAAGCCCAGCCCGAACGCAGCCCCGACCACGCCCATCCGCCCAGCGCGCTTCTCCGGCGGGGTCACGTCGGCGATGTAGCCCTGGATGGTGGAGATGTTGCCGGCGCCCAGCCCGGTGAAGGCGCGAACGGCGATGGCGAACCAGATGTTCGGCACGAACGCCAGCGCCACATAACCGAGGACGTTGGCCAGGGTGGTCATCAGCAGCACCGGCTTGCGCCCGATCCGGTCCGACAGCCGCCCCCAGAACGGCTCGGCGAAGAACTGGCCGAACGAATAGGCCGAGAACATCAGGGTGATCTGCCACTCCGGGGCGTCGAGTTCCCGGGCGAACGACGGCAGCAGCGGGATCACCAGCCCGAACCCGGCCATGTTCACGAACACGACCAGGAACAGCACCACCAGCGCCGGGTCGAAGCGCCGGCTCAGGGACTCACGAAGCGAAGCCATGGCGCGCTCATAAACGATCGCTCTCCGGCGCGCGACCTCCGCAAAGGCGTTTGACTCCCGCCGTCGCGTTCGCTTTATGTTCCACGTGGAACACTGGAACGACGGCGGCGGACTGAGGTGGCTGTTCCTCGACCTGAACAGCTATTTCGCCAGCGTGGAGCAGCAGGACTTCCCCAAGCTGCGCGGCCGGCCGGTGATCGTCACCCCGGTCGCCTCCGAATACACCTGCGCCATCGCCGCCAGCTATGAAGCCAAGGCCTTCGGCATCAAGACCGGCACGGGCGTGCGCGAGGCGCGCAAACTCTGCCCCGGCCTGGTGGTCCGCGACGCCCGCGTCGACCGCTACGTCGAGCTGCACAAGGAAATCATGGAGGAGATCGACCGCCACGTCCCGGTCGCCAAGGTCTGCTCCATCGACGAATGCGCCTGCGAACTGATGGGTCCCGAGCGGCTGGAGGCCAACGGGGTCGCGCTGGCCGAACGGGTGCAGCAAGGAATCCTCGCCAACGTCGGCGACTGGCTGCGCTCCTCCGTCGGCCTCGCGCCCACCCGCCTCCTGGCCAAGACCGCCGCGGGGATGAAGAAACCCATGGGCCTTACCGTCCTGCGCCAGGACCGGCTGCCCGGCCCGCTCCTCCAGCTGCGCCTCAAGGACTTCCCCGGCATCGGCCCCAACATGGCCAAGCGCCTGGCCGCCGCCGGCGTGCACGACGTCCAGGCCCTGTGGGACATCACGCCCACCCGCGCGCGCAAGATCTGGGGCAGCATCGAGGGGGACAAGTTCTGGTGGGCGCTGCACGGGACGGACTCGGCCGACGTCCCGACCGAACGCTCCTCCATCGGCCATTCCCACGTCCTGGCCCAGGAGCTCCGCCCCCTCGACAAGGCCCGCCCGGTCGCGCGGCGCCTTACCGCCAAGTGCGGCAGCCGCCTGCGCCGCATGGGGCTGAAGGCCGGCGCGCTCGCCCTGACCCTCGACACCGAAGACCACCGCAGCGCCATGCTCGAGCGGCGCTTCCCCCCCACCGCCGACACCTTCGCCCTCCTGGAGGCGACCGACGCCCTGTGGGCCGAGGCCGCCGCCGAGGTCGCCGGCGCGCGCCTGCGCTACGTCGCCGTCCAGTGCTCGCGCCTCGCCGAAGCCGGCGCGGCGGCCCCCGACCTGTTCGGCTGGGCTCCCGGCGCCGAGGAGGACCCCCGCCGCATGCGCCTGCTCCACACGCTTGACCGCCTGAACCAGAAGCTCGGCAAAGACACCGTCACCATCGGCCCCAAGCCTGCGCTGCCCGAGTTCGTCGGCGCCAAGATCGCCTTCAACCGTGTGCCGGAGGACGCCGAGTTCGCTGAGTGAGACGGAGAGCCTACTTAGGCGCCAGGATCATGATCATCTGGCGGCCTTCCATGCGCGGCTCGAACTCGACCTTGGCCACCGGGTCGAAGTCCTCGCGCACCTTCTGCAGCAGCTTGGTGCCCAGTTCCGGGTGCGCCATCTCGCGGCCGCGGAAGCGGAGGGTGACCTTGACCTTGTCGCCTTCCTCGAAGAACCGGTGCATCGAGCGCGACTTCACCTCGTAGTCGTGCATGTCGATGTTGGGCCGCAGCTTGATCTCCTTGAGCTCGACGACCTTCTGGCGCTTGCGCGCCTCGGCCTTCTTCTTCTGCTCCTGGAAGCGGAACTTGCCGTAGTCGAGGATCTTGCAGACCGGCGGATCGGCCGTGGGCACGATCTCCACCAGGTCCAGGCCCGCCTCCTCGGCGGCTTCGAGGGCGGAGGAGGTGGGCATCACGCCCTGCTTCTCTCCGTTCTGATCGATCAGCAGGACCCGCGGGACGCGGATGTCTTCGTTCATGCGCGGCCCTTCCTTGACGGGCGGCGCTTGCATGGGGCGACGAATGGGCAGGCTCTCCAGGGCAGTTGACGGGACAGGCGAAAACGCGGCGCACCTTAGGCGCTCCGCAGTGAACCGAATATGACGGCGGCGCCAGTCCCGATCAAGCCGAGCGGAGCAGCGCCTGGGCCGCCTGCGCCACCTGGGCCACAGGGAGGTCCTTCAGTTCGGGCGCCTGGAGCACCTTCACCCGCCCGCGCGGCGCGGTCAGCGCCGGGTCCGAGCCGCCGGCGTAGAGCACCACGCTTGGCGCGCCGGCGGCGGCCAGCAGGTGCATGGCCCCGGATCGGTTGCCCACGGCCAGCGCTCCCCGCGCCCCCAACCTGGCGATCCGCACCAAATCGGAGCGCCCGGTGAGGTCGCGCGCGGCCCCGACGGTGCGCTGGATCGCGCGGCCGAGCGCGCTGTCCTCCGGCCGGCCCAGCACCACGATGTCGAAGCCGCGCTTGCGCAGGGTGTTGGCCAGCGCCTGATAGTTCTCGATCGGCCAGACCCGCTCGGCCTTGGACGTGCCGCCGGGCGCGAGGACGGCGCAGGGCCGCCCCGCGGCGCCTTCGCTGCCCGTGGGCGCGGCATCGCTCCTGACCCAGGAGACGTCGGGGCCGGGCGCGGTTCCCGGCTCCACCGGAGCGTCCGGCCAAATGCCAGCGGCCTTCAGCTGATCCGCCTGCCGCTCCAGCGGGTGCATCTGCTCGCGGCGGCGGTTCCGGTGTGGCAGCGAGCAGCCGATCGCGGTCCCCGACCATGCCGGCGGGCTCGGCCGCAGGAACTGGAACAGCAGGTTGGTGCGCCCGCTGGTCTGAAGGTCGTAGACCTGGTGGAACTCGCCTTGCCGGATCCGGGACGCCACCCGCATCTGATCGCCCAGGCCCGCCAGCGCCCCGTCGGCGTCCACCTCATTGAAATAGGGGCAGGTTTTCGCCAGCGCCTCGAACTGCGGCGAGGTCAGGAGCGTGATCCTCGCGCGCGGGTGCGCCTCGCGAATGCGGCGGGCGGCGGCGAACGACAGCACGAAATCAGACACCGGTTCGAACCGGATCACCAGAATTCTGCTAAGCCGCGCCTGCATTCTCCGGGTCTAACCAAAGGAGCGCCGCCGCGCCATGCAAGAGACCGCCGGACGCCTCAGTTGCGCCGACGGCGCCGCGCTCGCCTGGCGACGTGTGGCGGGGGAGGGGCCGACGGTGCTCTGGCTCGGCGGCTTCCGATCGGACATGGCGGGCATCAAGGCCGGGTTCCTGGCCGAGCAGGCGGCGGCGAAGGGGTGGGACTTCCTCCGCTTCGACTACTCCGGCCACGGGGAATCGGACCGCGCCTTCGAGGACGGGACCATCGGCCGCTGGCGCGATGACGCGCTGCTGGTGCTGGACCGGCTGGTGGAGGGGCCGGCGCTGCTGGTCGGCTCCTCCATGGGGGGCTGGATCGCCTGCCTCGTCGCGCTGGCGCGACCCGAGCGGGTGAAGGCGCTGGCGCTGATCGCCCCCGCCGCCGACTTCACCGCCAAGCTGATGGAGCCGGAGTTCGACGCCGCCGCGCACCGCACCCTGGAGACCGACGGCCGCTGGATTCGCGCCTCCGCCTACGATCCCGAAGGCTATCCGATCACCCGCGCCCTGATCGAAGACGGCCGCCGCTGGAACATCCTGGACGCGCCCGTGCCGATCCGCTGCCCCGTCGGTATCTTGCAGGGTGAAGCGGACTCGGATGTCCCCTGGCGTCATGCCTTGCGGCTGCATGAGGCGCTTCAAAGCTCCGACGCCGCCTTCACCCTGGTGCGCGACGCCGACCATTCGTTCTCGCGGCCCCAGGACCTGGCGCGGCTCGTGGCCACTGTCGCCGAGCTGCGGGAGGCGGCGCGATGATCGTGGTCACCGGCGCAGCCGGCTTTATCGGGCGCTTCGTGGCGCTGCGCCTGCTGGAGCGGGGCGAGGAGGTGGTCGGGGTCGACGACTTCAACGCCTACTATGACCCGGCGCTCAAGCAGGCGCGGGTGGAAGCGCTGGAGGCGCACGAGGGCTTCCGGGTCGAACGCCTGGACGTCGCCGAGGCCGAGCCGTTTGCGCGGCTTGTTCGCGACTCTGGCGCCAAGCGGGTCATCCACCTCGCCGCTCAGGCCGGTGTGCGCCATTCGCTTGAGGCGCCCTTCGCCTACGAACACGCCAATCTGCGCGGCCACCTCTCGGTGCTGGAGGCGTGCCGCCACGCCGAGGTGGAGCACCTCGTCTACGCCTCCTCCAGTTCCGTCTACGGCGACCGTCCCTCCGGTGGAGCGGCTTTTCGCGAAGACGAGCCGGTGAACAAACCGGCTTCGCTGTACGCCGCCACCAAGCGCGCCTGCGAGCTGATGAGCGAATCCTACGCCGCCCTCTACGGGCTGCCGCAGACGGGCCTGCGCTTCTTCACCGTCTACGGGCCATGGGGCCGGCCCGACATGGCCTACTTCTCCTTCACCCGGAAAATCCTGGCGGGGGAGCCGATCGAGGTGTTCGGCGAAGGCCGCATGGCCCGCGACTTCACCTATGTCGACGACATCGTCGACGGCGTGCTGGGCGCGCTCGATCGGCCGCCGGAGCGGGGGGTGAACCGCATCCTCAACATCGGCGACAACCGCCCGGTCGGGCTGATGCGGATGATCGAGATCTTGGAGGACGCGCTCGGCCGGAGGGCGGAAAAGGTATTCCGTCCGATGCAGCCTGGCGACGTCACCACCACCTTCGCCGACATCTCAGGGCTGCAGACGCTCACCGGCTACCAGCCGCGGGTGACGCTGGAGGAAGGGCTCCCGCGCTTCGTGGACTGGTATCGCCGCTTCTACGGCTAGAGGAGCGCCGCCACCGCCGCCCGCGCCGCCTCGCCGAGGTCCGGCCGCTTGAGCGCCAGCGCCACGTTGGCGCGGAGCAGCCCAACCTTGTCGCCGCAGTCGTAGGTGTCGCCTTCGTATTCGCAGGCCCAGAAGGGTTGCGTCTCCATCAGGCGGGCCATGGCGTCGGTCAGTTGGATTTCGCCGCCGGCGCCGGTCTCGTGCGCCGAGAGGGCTTCGAAGATCTGCGGCTGGAGGATGTAGCGGCCGGCGATGGAAAGGTTGGAGGGAGCGGTCCCATGGGGCGGCTTCTCCACCATTCCGGTCATGGCCATCAGCCGGCCCTCGCGGGCCTTCGGCGCAATCACGCCGTACTTGTGGGTCTCGCTCTCGGGCACCGCCTCGACGCCGATGACATTGCCGCCGCGGGCGTCGTGGACGTTGATCAGCTGCCTGAGGCAGGACGGCTCGGCGTCCATGATCACGTCGGGCAGCATCACCGCGAACGGCTCGTCGCCGATGATGTCGCGGGCGCACCAGACGGCGTGGCCCAGGCCCAGCGGCGCCATCTGGCGTACGAAGCTCATCTCGCCGGCCTGGGGGAGTTCGGCCAGGAGTTCGCGGAGCATGGCGGTCTTGCCCTTGGCCTCGAGCTGCTGCTCGAGTTCGACGTGGTGGTCGAAGTAGTCTTCGATCGCCGCCTTGCCGCGGCCGGTGACGAAGACGAAGTGCTCGATGCCGGCGGCGCGGCCCTCGGCCACGATGTAGCTGATGATCGGCCGGTCGACGACGTTGAGCAGCTCCTTGGGCACGGTCTTGGAGCCGGGCAGGACGCGGGTGCCCAGGCCCGCGACGGGCAGGACGGCTTTGCGGACGCGCTTCATGGTGTTCTCACGGCGGCGGGAGCGGGGGGATAGCGGGGCCTTGGCCCGCGCGCCAGTGGCGAGGGCGGAACGGAAGCGGGGCTTGGCTGTTCAAGGCTCGGACACTGCGGAGGCATCCATGGCCGAGGACGGCAAGACAGGCTCGGGCGGCATGCTCGGCAATAAGAAGGTGCTGATCGCCATCGCGCTCGCGGTCGCGGCGCTGATCATCGGCATCCTGCTGATGCGCGGCCAGGGCGACGAGGCGGCCAACATGAGCGGCCCCGACACCGCCGCCACCCAGGCCGCCGGCATGAACGTCGGCGAAGATCAGGCCGGCGCGGGCGGGCTCGCCAACACCACGCCGCTGCCGGGCCAGCCCAATCCTGCGCCGACCGAGAACATCGACACCGTCCCGGGCGATGCGCCGGCCGTGGCGCCGCCGCCCGCGCCGGCTACGTCCGGCGGGGGCTAGGGCCTCACTCGACCGTCACCGACTTGGCCAGGTTGCGAGGCTGATCGACGTCCGCGCCCTTCTGCACGGCCGCGTAGTAGGCGAGCAGCTGGATCGGCGCGGCCAGGACCAGGGGCGCGGTCAGCGGGTGGGTGGCCGGAGCCCTGATCACCCGCGCGCCCTTGGGGGCGTGCGAGGCGCCTTCGCCGTCGGTGATCATGATCACCGAGGCGCCGCGGGCCATCACCTCGGAGATGCTGGAGACGGTCTTCTCGAACAGCTCGTCGCAGGGGGCGATGACGATCACCGGCACGCCCTCCTCGATCAGGGCGATCGGACCGTGCTTCAATTCGCCCGCCGCATAGCCTTCGGCGTGAATGTAGCTGATTTCCTTGAGCTTCAGGGCGCCTTCCAAGGCCATTGGGTACATGGCGCCGCGGCCGAGGTAGAGCACGTCACGGGCGCGGGCGACGTCGTGGGCGATCTCGCGCACCTCGCCTGAAAGCGCCAGGGCCTCGGAGAGAAGGCGCGGGGCCTCCAGGAGCTGGCCGACAAGCTCGGCTTCCTTGCCGTCGAGGCGGCCGCGGTGGGCGGCGGCGTGGACGGCCAGCGCGCTCAGCACCGCGACCTGGGCGGTGAAGGCCTTGGTCGAGGCCACGCCGATCTCGGGCCCGGCGTAGGTGGGCCACAGCACCTCGGCCTCGCGCGCCATGGTCGATTGCGGGGCGTTGACGATCGCGGCGGTGGAGAGGCCGTTCTCCTTGCACCAGCGGAAGGCGGCCAGCGTGTCGGCGGTCTCGCCGGACTGGGACACGGCCAGCGCCAGCGTGCCCTTGGACAGGGCGGGATCGCGGTAGCGGAACTCGGAGGCGACCTCCACGTCGACGGGCAGGCCGGCCAGCTTCTCGAACAGGTATTTGCCGATCAGGCCGCCGTAGTAGGCGGTGCCGCAGGCGACGATCTGGATGCGCTGGAGGGCGGCGAAGTCCACGTTGCCGGGGACCGAGGTGCGCCGGTTGATCAGGTCGAGGTAGGCGCTGAGCGTGTGCTGCGTGGAGTCCGGCTGTTCGTGGATCTCCTTCTCCATGAAGTGGCGGTATTCGCCCTTCTCCACCAGCGCGGCAGAGGCGGGGACCACCCTGACCGGGCGGTCCGCCGGCTCGCCGGAGGCGTCGAAGATTCGCGCTTCCTGGCCGGTGATGGCGACGTAGTCGCCTTCCTCAAGGTAGGCGACGCGGTTGGTGAACGGGCCGACCGCCAGGGCGTCGGAGCCCAGGAACATCTCGCCCTGGCCATAGCCGACCACCAGCGGCGATCCGCGCCGCGCGCCCATCACCAGCCGGTCCTCGCCCTGGACGAGCACACCGAGCGCATAGGCGCCTTTCAGCCGGTCCAGCACCGCCTTGAAGGCGGCGACCGGCTCCTCGCCGGCCTCCAGCCGCGCGTCCAGCATCTGCGCCACCACCTCGGTGTCAGTGTCGCTCTCGAACGTGCGGCCCTGCGCCTGCAGCTCGGCCTTCAGCTCGGCGAAGTTTTCGATGATGCCGTTGTGGACCAGCGCCACCCGTCCCGAGACCTGGGGATGGGCGTTGGCGTCGTTGGGGGCGCCGTGGGTGGCCCAGCGCACGTGGCCGATGCCGACCTGGCCGCCGAGCGGTTCGGTGCGGAGCGTGTCCTCGAGGTTCCGCAGCTTGCCGGTGGCGCGGCGGCGCTGGATGTGGCCGTCGACCACCGAGGCGACCCCGGCGGAATCGTAGCCGCGGTATTCCAGCCTCCGCAGGCTGTCGACCAGCCGCTCGGCCACGGGGCTCTGGCCCACGATCCCGATGATGCCGCACATGCAAGCCGACCTTCCGTATTCGCCTGGCGCGCGATTTGCGATACCGCTTCAACATTCGCAAATCCCGCGCCAATAAATCCGCGTTTCGGCGGGTTTCGCCCCGCAGGAGGCACAAGCCATGAGCACCCGCTCCTATTTCGGCACCGATGGCATCCGCGGCCGCGCCAACACCCCGCCGATGACGGCGGAGGTGGCGCTGCGGGTGGGGCTGGCGGCGGGCAAGCTGTTCCGCACCTCCGGCGACCGGCGCCACCTGGTGGTGATCGGCAAGGACACGCGGCTGTCGGGCTACATGATCGAACCGGCGCTGGTCGCGGGCTTCGCCTCCGTCGGCATGGACGTGCGCCTGTTCGGGCCGCTGCCGACGCCGGCGGTGGCGATGATGACGCGGTCGATGCGCGCGGACCTGGGGGTGATGATCTCCGCCTCCCACAACGGCTTCGCCGACAACGGCATCAAGCTGTTCGGGCCGGACGGCTACAAGCTCTCGGACCAGCGGGAGGCCGAGATCGAGGCCTTCATGGACGAGGGGCTGGAGGAGGGGCTGGCCGAGCCGCGCGACCTTGGCCGGGTCAAGCGCATCGACGACTCCCAGGCGCGCTATGTGGAGATCGTCAAGGCGACCTTCCCGCGCCACCTGAACCTGAGCGGCTTTAGGATCGTCGTCGATTGCGCCAACGGGGCGGCCTACAAGGTGGCGCCCACCGCGCTCTATGAACTCGGGGCCGAGGTGATCCCGATCGGCGTCGATCCGAACGGGACCAACATCAACGACGAGTGCGGGTCCACCCACCCGAAGGCGATGGCCAAGGCGGTCAGGCAGTACCGCGCGGACATCGGCATCGCGCTGGACGGCGACGCCGACCGGCTGGTGATCTGCGACGAGCGCGGCGAGGTGGTGGACGGCGACCAGATCATGGCCATCGTCGCCGGCGCCTGGGCGGAGTCGGGCCGGCTGAAGGGCGGGGGCGTGGTCGCCACGGTGATGTCCAACCTGGGACTCGAGCGGTTCCTGCAGGCGCGGGACTTGAGGCTGGAGCGGACCCAGGTCGGCGACCGCTATGTGGTCGAGCGGATGCGGGAAGGCGGCTTCAATCTCGGGGGCGAGCAGTCGGGCCACATCGTGCTCTCGGACGTGTCCACCACCGGCGACGGCCTGATCGCGGCGCTGCAGGTGCTGGCGGTGCTGGCGGAGACCGACAAGCCGATGAGCGCACTGGCGCGGCAGTTCGAGCCTGCGCCGCAGCTGCTCCGGAACGTCAAGATCGCGCGTGGGGGCCGGCCGCTGGAGCAGGCGCCGGTGAAGTCGGCGATCGAACAGGCGCAGGCTTCGCTCAACGGCAAGGGGCGGGTGGTGGTCCGGGCCTCGGGCACCGAACCCCTGATCCGCATCATGGCCGAGGGCGACGACGAACGCGCCGTCTCCGCCGCAGTCAGCGCCATCGCGGAGGCGGTGCAGGCGGCAGGCGCGTAGGCCGTCGGAGCGCCCCGGGTCTTGTGGCGAGGAGGAACAACAGTCGCGTGGATGACGCGGGCGGCGGATCGCTTTAGAAGGATGTGGTGAAATCCAGGGCCCGCACCCGCAAGCAGCCGTTGCTCTTGGCGGCAGGCGTGGCCGTGCTGGCGGTCGCCGCCGGCCTTGCGCTGCTGGATTTTCCGCGGTGGGGAACCAGCGCCTTCACCGTGGCTGGGCTTTCGCTGCTCCTCATCGTGGCGCTGCTAGGCGTAGTTCGAACCGCGCCCCTCCGTGTCGAGGCTTCGGCTGAGGCGCCCGCCGGCGAGACCGCGACCACCGGCGATACGCCTCGGCGGCTCGTGGAGGCGCGGCGGCGGGCAGCGGAGCGGCGGTCCGCGGGCGGGGCGGCCAAGACCAAGGTCAGGCGCGGCTAGGCGCGGCCGGCCTGGGTGGAGAGCTGGCTGGCGCTGACGCCGATCTTGGCCAGCGCGTGGGCCCATTTGGCCTCGTGGTTGCGGCCGAACAGCAGCTCCTCGTCGGGTTCGCAGATGAGCCAGACGCTTTCCTGGATCTCGCGCTCCAGCTGGCCGGCGCCCCAGCCGGCGTAGCCCAGCGCCAGCACCGCGCGGCGAGGGCGGCGGATTTCGTCGGACAGGGCGTCCAGGACCTCGCGGGTGGCCGTCAGCGCCACGCCTTCGGCCACGGTCATGGTCGAGCCGGGGGAGGCGTAGTCGTCGGTGTGCAGCACGTGGCCGCGCTCGCGCTCCACAGGGCCGCCGAGGAGGACGGGCTCGGGCGCCGCCCGGGCGCCGGACTTCACGCCCAGGCGCTGGAGAAGCTCCGGAAGCGAGAGGCCCTCCACCGGCTGGTTGAGCGTGATGCCCATCGCCAGTTCCTCGGTGTGCTGGCAGACCAGCAGCACGGTGCGGTCGAAGCGCTCGTCGTCGATGCCGGGCATGGCGATCAGGATGCGGCCGCCCAGGAACTCGGCGGGGGGGCTCAAGCCCGGCTCGACGGAAGCTGACATAGGGTGATTGTCCTCCGCCCTTGCGGCGGGTTCAAGTCAGTGCGGGGCCAGGGTCTCGGCGCCGGCCTCGCGCGGCGTGTCGGCGCCCGCGACGGCGGACTGAGCCCAGCCGACGGCCCCGGTCAGCACGTGGTCGGCGTAAAAGCGGGCCAGCGCGGTCTTGCCGCGCAGCCAGTCGGCGTCGCCCGCGCCCGCCTGGATGCGTTCGCGCGCGAGCAGCGCCTGGCGGGCCAGCAAGGCGCCGCCGAGCACATCGCCGAACAGCCGCGCGTAGGGAACCGCTCCGGCCAAAGCGTGTTCGCCGCCGGCGTCGCCCTGAAGCTCGGAGGTGGCGGTCTCCAGCGCCTTGATCGCCGTGCGCAGATGCCGGGCCACACCCTCGAGATCGCCATTGAGGGCGCCCAAGGTGGAATGCAGCTCGGCCAGCAGCGCGCGGGCCGGCTCACCGCCCTCCATGAGCAGCTTGCGGCCGACCAGGTCATTGGCCTGGATGCCGTTGGTCCCTTCGTAGATCGGGGGGATGCGGGCGTCGCGGTAGTGCTGGGCGGCGCCGGTCTCCTCGATGTAGCCCATGCCGCCGTGGACCTGGACGCCGAGGGAGGAGACCTCCACGCCGACGTCGGTGGACCAGGCCTTGGCGATGGGGGTGAGCAGCTCCTCGCGCAGCTTGGCTTGGCGACGAGCGGCGGCGTCGGAGGCTTGGCGGGCGAGGTCGCCGGCGACTCCCGCGGAGAGGCAGATCAGCCGTGCGGCGGCGATCTTAGCCTTGGCCTGCAGCAGCATCCGGCGCACGTCGGGGTGGGCGATGATCGGGGCGGGGCGCTGGTCGCTCCAGAGCGAGCGGCCCTGGCGGCGTTCCTGAGCAAAGGCGTAGGCCTGCTGGTAGGCGCGTTCGGCGATGCCGACGCCCTGTGCGCCCACGGCGACGCGCGCGGCGTTCATCATCACGAACATGTTGGGCAGGCCCTGGCCCTGCGCGCCCACCATCTCCGCGCGGGCGCCTTCGTAAGCCATGACGCAGGTCGGGGAGGCGTGGATGCCGAGCTTGTGCTCAAGGCTGACCGGCTTGACCGGGTTGTGCTCCCCGAGCGAGCCGTCCTTGCGCACCAGCCGCTTGGGGCAGACGAACAGGGACAGGCCCTTGAGGCCTTCGGGCGCGCCGGCGGTGCGGGCCAGGACCATGCCGACGATGTTGCCGGCGCAGTCGTGGTCGCCCCAGGTGATGTAGATCTTCTGGCCCGTCAGGCGCCAGCCGCCCTCGCCGTCGGGCTCGGCGGTAGCGCGCACGGTGGAGAGGTCCGAGCCAGCCTGGGGCTCGGTCAGCTGCATGGTGCCGGACCATTCGCCGGCGATCAGCCTGGGCAGGTAGGTTTGCTTCTGGGCGGGCGTGCCGTGGACCTGGAGCGCCTCGATGACGGCGGCGGTGAGGGTGGGGCAGAGGGCGAAGGCCATGTTGGCGGCGTTGACCATCTCGCCCACCGCCAGATCGAGGGACCGGGGCAGGCCTTGGCCGCCATATTCGGGATCGGCGGACAGGCCGTTCCAGCCGCCCTCGCCATAGGCGCGGAAGGCCTCGGCGAAGCCGTCGGGGGTGCGCACCCGGCCGTTCTCCAGGCGCGAGCCCTGCTGGTCGCCGACGCGGTTGAGCGGGGCCAGCACGTCGGCGCAGAGCGCGCCGGCGGCTTCAAGCACGGCGGCGGAGGTTTCCGCATCGAAGCCGGGGAAGGCCTCCTGGAGGCGCTCGGCGCCCGCGGCTTCCAGGGCGAAGCCAAGGTCGCGGACGGGGGGGTGATAGGTCATGGGCGCTTCTAGTCCGCGGGCTTGGCGCGCGCCAAGCGGAGGCTGGCGCGGCGGGGGCTCTGTGCTATCCGAAGCCAGAGAGGACGCCATGCCGTGTGAAGACCGCTACACCACCGTCGCCATCGCCCTGCACTGGGCGATCGCCTTTATGGTGCTGGCCAACATCGCCACCGGCGTGGGTCACGAATGGGTGGCGCGCGAGACGGCGCGGCCGATGATGTGGTGGCACAAGTCGTTCGGGATCACGGTGCTGTTCCTGACGGCGCTGCGGGTGCTGTGGCGGCTGCTGCACAAGCCGCCGCCGCTGCCGGCCGACATGCCGCGTTGGGAGGTGTGGCTGGCGCGGGCGACCCACTGGGGATTCTATGCGCTGCTGATCGCGCTGCCGGTGACTGGATGGGTATTCCAGTCGACCAGTCCGCGCGGCAATCCGATCCCGTTCTATGGGCTGCAGTGGCCGTTCCTGCCGGGGCTGCACGAGCTGCCGATGGATCAGCGGAAGGCGATCACCGGGCAGTGGGCGGGCTACCACGAGGCGCTGGCGTGGGTCGCCTATGCGATGGTGGCGCTGCACCTGGCGGCGGCGCTGAAGCACTGGCTGGTCAACCGCGACAACGTCATGCGCCACATGATCCCGGCGCTGAAGGAGCGGCGGCCGGTGGCCAAGGCGCCGGAGAAGACGGCTGTCTGAGCCGAGGGGCGGCGATGCCGCGGCGGCGGCGCTGCGCCGGGGCGAACTGGTGATCCTGCCGACCGAGACAGTCTACGGTCTGGCTTGCGACGCCGGCAACGCGGCGGCGGTGGCGCGGGTGTTCGAGGCCAAGGGGCGGCCGCGCTTCAATCCGCTGATCGCCCATGTAACGGGGCTGGAGGCGGCGCGGCGCCTGGCGGAGCTGGACGAGCGGGCGGAGCGGCTGGCGGAGGCGTTCTGGCCGGGGCCGCTGACGATCGTGGCGCCTTACGTTGGAGGCGAGGCGGTGAGCGACCTCGCCCGCGCGGGGCTGGACACTGTGGCCGTGCGCGCGCCCGCCCATGCGCTGGCGCGGTCGGTGCTGGAGACCTTCGGCGGACCCGTGGCCGCGCCGTCCGCCAACCGCTCGGGGCGTCCTAGCCCCACCACCTATGCCGACGCGGTCGAGGAGACCGGCGCCTTCGCTTCGGCGGCGCTGGACGGCGGCCCGTGCGCGGTCGGCCTGGAGTCGACGGTGGTCGCGGTGCTTGGCGGCGAGGCGCGGCTGCTGCGGCCGGGCGGGGTTCCGCGGGAGCGGCTGGAGGCGGTGGCGGGGTCTCTGCTGGAGGCGGAGGCGGACGCTCGCCGCTCGCCCGGCCGGCTGGTCCGCCACTATGCTCCGGATACGCCCTTGCGGCTGGACGCGGGAGAGCCGCTGCCGGGGGAGGCTTACCTTGCTTTTGGCCGGGCGCCGGAGGGGGCGGAGGTGTGGAACCTCAGCCCCGCCGGCGATCTGCGCGAAGCCGCCGCCAACCTGTTTGCTTGTCTGCGGGCCGCGGACCGGTCGGGGATGGCGGCCATCGCGGTCGCGCCGATTCCCGAAGGCGGCTTGGGAGAAGCGATCAACGACCGGCTGCGCCGGGCGGCGGGGCGCGTGGGCTGACGCCCTAACGAGGGCTTAAGCCAACGGATCTAATCTGCGGCCATGGCCTCGCCCGCGCCAGACGCTATCCGGTCCGTGCCTTCGGCCGCCAGGCGAAGCGGCCTGGGCGACCGCTCGGGCGGAGTGGCGCTGGTGACGGCCGCTGCGGTCGGCGTCCTGGCCGTGCTCGGCGGCGGCGCGGTGGAGATGGTCTCCCTCTACGCCGCGCGCGCCAAGATGCAGGACGCGGCCGACGCCGCGGCGCTGAAGGGCGCGGCCGAGCTGATGATCAGCCCGCCCCAGGGCGTCACCGCGCGCACCGAGGCGTTGGTCACGCAGGAACTTGCCTCCGTCTCCAGGGACTCCGCGCTCGCGGTCCACGCCACGGTGACCGCCCTCGAGGATGGGACCAAGGCGCTGGTGGTCCGCATCGACAGCCGCAGGCCTTCCTATTTCGGCAATCTGCTGCCGCCGGGGGGCTTTCCCGTCTCGGTGACGGCCACGGCCACGAGCCTAGGACTGACGCCGCTGTGCATCCTCGGGCACGGCGAGCGGCTCGACAAGGTGATCAACGCCCAGGACTCCGCGCTGATCGAAGCGCCCGGCTGCTTGGTCCACTCCAACGAGGACATCGAGGTGGCCGGCTCGGCCCGCATGGTGGGCGAACGGATCGAATCGGTGGCGGAGACCACCGGCTCAGTGACCCCACGCGCCTACACGGGCGCCAAGCCGATCCCCGACCCGTTCGTCGACCGCAACCTCACCCCGCCCAAGTGTCCGCTGATCCAGTTGCCGACCTTGCTGCAGTCGGTGGGGCTGCTGAAGCTGCCGAAGGGCGTGCACTGCCAGGACATCGTGGTGTTCAAGAACGCCACCATGCGCCTGGAGGCCGGAGAGCACTGGTTCGTCCACTCCACTTTCACCGTGAAGGAGGACGCGCGGCTCGAGGGCGACGACGTGGCGATGATCTTCGACCGCGACTCCAAGTTCCAGTTCCAGGACCGCGCCCTGGTCAAGCTGAACGGCCGCCGCTCTGGCGTGCACGCCGGCTTCCTGATCATCGGCCGGCGCGACAACACCAACGACTTCGAGCTGTCCAGCGACCACGTCGAGAGCCTGCTGGGCACCATCTACATGCCCAAGGCGCGGCTGGTGGTGTCCGGATCGAAGGACGTGGCGCGCAAGTCCGACTGGACCGTGATCGTGGCCGAGCGCCTGCTGCTCAAGGGCGCGCCCACCCTGGTGATCAACACCAACTATGGCGGCTCGCCGGTGCCGGTGCCGGCCGGCGTCGGTCCCGCCGCCGGCAGCCGGTTGGTCCGCTGAGGCTTTAGACCACCCAGATGTCGCCCGCGGTCAGCGCGAGCCCCGCATCCAGCACCGCGAACAGCGTCTGGCCGCCCGCGCCGTCGCCGTTGGTGTCGTAGTAGAGGTTGCCCGTCGCGTCGTCGTAGATGATGCGGTGCGAGGCGTTGGTCGCCTCCGTTCCCACATGGAACTGGTAGTTCGGCAGCTTGCCGTCGAAAAGCCAGGTGAACACGGAGCTGTTCAGTTCGATCCGGTCCTGGCCGACGGTGAAGTCGTCGATCACGTCGAAGTTGCTAACGCCGTTCGGGGTCGAGTTGAACAGGAACCGGTCCGCTCCCGTGCCGCCTACGAGGGTGTCGTTGCCGCCGAGGCCGCACAGGCGGTCGCCCCCAGCGTCGCCGCGCAGCAGATCGGCGCCCGAGCTGCCGTTCACGGTGTCGTCACCGCCGCCGCCGTTCACCGTCGCGGCTTGACTGAGGGTGACGGTCTCGGCGCCGTTTCCGCCATTGTACACCCCCTCGTAGGCGGCCCCGTAATACTTGATCGCCTCGAAGTTCTTGACCACGCCCACCACGGTGTCGCCGACGCGTATGTTCCTGCCGTCGAAGGTCGAGCCGGGCAGCGAACCGAACGACAGCTCGAGCCGGTCCGCCCCCGCGCCGCCGTCGTAGACCGCGCCGCCAATGCTCGCGTCGGCGGAGCTCTGGTAGTCGTAGAGCAGCAGATAGTCCGCCCCGTCACCGAGCTGCAGCTTGTCCTTGCCGGCGATGAAGCCGGTGACGCTGTCCTCGCCGGCGCCGGCGTCCAGCGTATCGGAGCCCGCGCCGGTGTAGACGGTGTCGTTGCCGCCCAGCATGGTCAGCAGGCTGTCGCCCGCGCCCACGTAAACGGCGTCACCCAGGTCGCCGCCCTGGAACACGTGATCTCCGGCGTTGTAGTATGCGTAGAAGATCAGCCGCTCCATCGAAGTCGCGGTGGCCACGGTCAGGCCGTCGACCTGCACCCTGGTGGTGGCGCCCAGGACCAGGCGGTAGCGGGTGGGATCATCCTCCTGGCTGGCGTTCACCTGCAAGGTATCGACGCCGGCGCCGCCCATCGCCTTGTCCAGCAGGGCGTCGCCCACCGTTCCCGTGTCGAGCTGCTGCGACAGGGTCAGGAAGTCGTCGCCCTCGCCGCCGTCGAGGGTATCTTGGCCGACCCCGCCGCTGAGGCTGTCGTTGCCGAGGCCGCCGGTAAGCTTGTCGCTGTCCTGCGGCGTGAGGTCGGTCCAGTAGTCGTAGTCGGCGCTGATGGAGTCGTTACCGTCGCCGCCGGTGAGCGTGTCGGCGCCGGCCTCGCCTTGAATGATGTCGTTGCCGTCGCCGCCGATGACCTGGTCGGCGCCGCCGCCGGCATAGAGGGTGTCGTTGTCGAGGCCGCCTTCGAGCCGGTCGGCTCCGGCCGCGGTGTAGATCGCGTCTTCGCCGGCTTCGCCGTAGACTGTGTCTGCCTCGGTGCTGCCCCGGCTCCCGGTCTCGACGTAGTCGAGGTAATCGTTGCCGTCACCGAGGTGAACGAGATCGGCCCCGCCGCCCGGATCGACATAGTCGCCCCCCGCGCCGCTATTGATCGTGTCGTTGCCATATCCGGCCTCGACATGATCCCCGCCGAGGCCGGTCAGGGTCGCCCGGTCGTCGCCAAAGCCAAGGCGCATTGAGGCGCCGAGCGCCTGATTCAGGGTCACCACATCGGCGCCGGACCCAGTGGCGAAGTCGTACAGCCGTTCGCAATTCTTGATCGTCCCCCAGGCGCCGAGGCTGATCTTCCCGCCACGGCCGGTGTCAACGGTGATCGAATCGGAGGCGGCCGACAGGTCGAAGCTGGCGACGTCGTAATCGGCTCCCCCGTCGATGTCCTGGATGCCTGCGCCGCCTTCGAGCCAATCGTCGCCCCCATTCCCGCGCAGGACATCGTTGCCGCCCTCGCCGGCGATGGTGTCGTTGAAGTCCCCGCCGGCGATGAAGTCGTTGCCGTTGCCGGACACAAACAGCATCTTTTCGATGTTGCTGACCGATACTGTGGGGGCTTGGTCCAGGTAGATGACGCTTGGCGCCGTCCCCAACACGAAGCTGATCGGCAGGTTGGTCGGCGTGCTGCCGTAGGGCCAGTTGAACCGCACCTCGAGGGTGTCGACGCCGGCCCCGCCGTTGGCCACGTCGCCGGTGTCGGGCGACCAGAAGTTCAGATGGTCGTCGCCGGCGCCCCCGCGCAGGGTGTCGTGGCCGATGATCCCCGAAAAGCCCCAGGGAATATCGCTGACGTCCCAAAGGATGTCGTTGCCGTCGCCGCCCTGAAGGTCGTCGCTCCCGACTCCGCCGTCGATGTTGTCGTTGCCGCCGGCGCCGTCGAGGTTGTCGTTCCCCTCCTCGCCCCACATGCCGTTGTTGGCGTCGGTGCCAGTGGCGATGTCGTTGCCGGCGTCGCCGTAATAGTAGTTGCCGTTCCAAGCTCCGGACATGCGTCCCCCTGTGTTCCGCCAGGACCCGAGCAGGACCTGTTCACCCCTAAAGGCGCGAACCGCCGTAAAAACGGGTCACGCCGCACGAGCTCGCGGCCGGACTGTGCGATCCACCCTCCCGGGGAGGAAAGGGACATGAAGGGACACAAGCGGACAAAGGCGATTTGCCGCATGGCTTGATTAGCCTTCGCTTCGGGTAATGGGGCGGACGGGTCCTCCATCGGGGAAGCCCCTGTCGTCGGCGGGTTACAGCTCGTAGCCCGCGGCAAGTCCCCCCGGGCGGTCAACGCGCCCGTCAAGCTAACCGGCCGCGGCTTAGGAGGCGGGGGGCGGGGCCAGCCGCACCGTCACGTCGTCGTCCGCGTAAGCCGTCATGGTCTGACCGGGGTTGATCTCAATCTCCTTGCCCTTCTTGAGTAGGCCAAGCGGCCCGAACAGCACCGTCAGCGCCACGGTCGCGCCGACCGCGCCCTTGCCTTCGCCGCCCTTGTTGCCGCGCAGGCGGACGCGGGTGTCGCCGATCTTGATGTAGTTGAAGCGGACGTTGAGCTTGCCGGCCTTGCCCATGAAGCCCCGCTTTTCGGCCTCGACCACTTCGCCGACGCCGCGGTAGCCCTCGGGGATCTTCACCCCGTTGGCCAGCACGATCTCGTCGGCCGTGCTGATCGAGAACCGGTCGCCGGCGGTATTGGTGCCGGAGGAGATCTTGTCATCGAACCGGATCGGGATCTCGGTTCCTTCCGGTATGGACACCGTCTGGACCTGGGCGGCCGCGGAGGCGGCCAGGCCAAACAGGAACACGCCGGCCACCGCGGAACGGGCCATACGCGCACTGATCATCAAACATTCCCCCTTCGCGCCGACGGGCGCGCAGGTTGTTCTATCCCGCTTCTCGAGAGTCGCAACTGCGGCCAATGGCTGCCGCGCCGCCGGAACTTCGCGCGGGAACGGGCGCTAGCAGCCCAGATCATCCGAGGGAAAACGCCCATGCCGCTAGCGCTACAAGCGGGCTTCCGGGGCCTGTTCAGCGGCTCGGCGCTCTTGCTGGGGGCGCTGGTCGGCTACTTCGCCCGGGTTCCCCAAAGGCTGATCGCGGCCATCATGGCCTTCGGCTCGGGCGTGTTAATCTCGGCCCTGTCGTTCGACCTGATGGACGAAGCCTACCGCCGCGGCGGCCTCGACGCCGCGGCGGTAGGCTTCCTCGGCGGTGCGGCGGTCTACACCCTGGCCAACATCGTGCTCGCCCGCGCCGGCGCCCGGCACCGCAAGCGCTCGGGCGAGCATCAGGCGAAGTCGGACAGCAACGGCGGAGCCATCGCCTTGGGCGCCTTGCTCGACGGCATCCCGGAGTCGGTGGTGATCGGCGTCAGCCTGATCGCCGGCGGCGCGGTCGGCTGGGTGGCGGTGGTGGCGGTGTTCCTGTCTAACGTGCCCGAGGGCCTCTCCAGCGCCGCGGGCATGAAGACCGCCGGCCGTTCGCCACTCTACGTCTTCGGCCTGTGGAGCGCGATTACCCTGGTCTCCGGTCTGGCGGCGCTCGGCGGCTACGCCCTGCTGCAGGACGCCTCGCCCAACCTGGTCGCAGGGATCCAGGCGCTGGCGGCGGGCGCCATCCTGGCCATGATAGCAGACACCATGATCCCGGAGGCCTTCGAGGTCGCTCACGACTACGCCGGCATGATTACAGTCGCCGGTTTCCTGTCCGCCTTCGCATTGACCAAGCTGAGTTGAGCATCATGTAGAGTTGGTTTCGCAGGCAGCTGCAGCGGCGGGAGACGCCCGCCATCCCGCCCCTCCGCGCGTTCCCCGCGAGAGGCCGCCCCCGCCCCTTCCATAAACCGCCTGATTCCATATCTACTCAGGCCGTCGGGGCGCATCCTCGCCCGCACGGTTGGAGAACGGTTCGGGCGCATGGCCGATCGCAAGGTCAAGGATGGGCAGGGCGGCGGCGTCGGCGAGACGCTGGCGCCGGAGGCTAAGGTCAAGACGGCCAAGCCTTCGCTCTATCGCGTCCTGCTCCTCAACGACGACTACACCCCGATGGAATTCGTGGTTTACGTCCTGGAACGTTTCTTCAACAAATCGCGCGAGGATGCGACCCGAGTCATGCTCCATGTGCATCAGCACGGGGTTGGGGTCTGCGGCGTCTTCACCTACGAGGTGGCCGAAACCAAGGTCGCCCAGGTGATCGACACCGCCCGCAGACACCAGCACCCATTGCAGTGCACGATGGAAAAAGCGGAGTGAAAGACCCACACAGTGCCATCCTTCTCGCGTAACCTCGAAGAGACCCTCCACCGCGCGGTGGCCTACGCCAACCAGCGCCGGCACGAATACGCCACGCTCGAGCACCTGCTCCTGGCGCTGGCCGACGACGCGGAGGCGACCGGGGTGATGCGCGCCTGCGACGTGGACCTGCCGGCGCTGAAGAAGACCCTGACCGAATACCTGGACACCGAGCTGAAGAGCCTGGTCGTCCCCGCCGGCGAGGACGCCAAGCCCACCGCCGGCTTCCAGCGCGCCATCCAGCGCGCGGTGATCCACGTGCAGTCGAGCGGCCGCGACGAGGTCACCGGCGCCAACGTGCTGGTCGCGGTGTTCTCCGAGCGCGAGAGCCACGCCGCCTACTTCCTGCAGGAGCAGGACATGACCCGCTACGACGCGGTCAACTACATCGCCCACGGCATCGCCAAAAAGCCCGGCGCCGCCGAAACCCGCGCGGTCAAGGGAACCGCCGACCCCGAAGCCGACGAAAAGGCCTCGGCCAAGACCGGCGGCGAGGCGCTCGAAGCCTACTGTGTCAACCTGAACGACAAGGCCCGCCAGGGCCGCGTCGATCCGCTGATCGGCCGCGCTTCGGAAGTCGAGCGCTGCATCCAGGTCCTCTGCCGCCGCACCAAGAACAACCCCTTGCTGGTCGGCGATCCCGGCGTCGGCAAGACCGCCATCGCCGAGGGCTTGGCCCGCATGATCGTCGATGGCCAGGTGCCCGCCGTCCTGGAGGACGCCACCATCTACTCGATGGACATGGGCGCGCTGCTCGCCGGCACCCGCTACCGCGGCGACTTCGAGGAGCGGGTCAAGCAGGTGGTCAAGGAACTGGAGGCCCAGGAGGGCTCCATCCTGTTCATCGACGAGATCCACACCGTGATCGGCGCCGGCGCCACCTCGGGCGGCGCCATGGACGCCTCCAACCTGCTAAAACCGGCGCTGCAGTCGGGGTCGCTGCGCTGCATGGGCTCGACCACCTACAAGGAATACCGCCAGCACTTCGAGAAGGATCGCGCCCTGGTGCGCCGGTTCCAGAAGATCGACGTCAACGAGCCGACCATCGAGGACTCGATCAAGATCCTGCGCGGCCTGAAGAGCTACTACGAGACCTTCCACAAGCTCCGCTACACTAGCGACGCGCTGAAGGCCGCCGTCGAACTCTCGGCCAAATACATCACCGACCGCAAGCTGCCCGACAAGGCCATCGACATCATCGATGAGGCCGGCGCCAGCCAGATGCTGCTGCCGGAATCGCGCCGCAAGAAGCAGATCGGGGTCAAGGAGATCGAGGCCATCGTCGCCAAGATCGCCCGAATCCCGCCGAAGTCCGTCTCCAAGACCGACACCGAGGCGCTCAAGCAGCTCGAAGACGACCTCCAGCGCGCCGTCTTCGGCCAGTCCGAGGCACTGTCGCAGCTCTCCGCCGCCATGAAGATGGCCCGCGCCGGCCTGCGCGACCCACAAAAGCCGATCGGCTCCTACCTGTTCGCCGGCCCCACCGGCGTCGGCAAGACCGAGGCCGCCCGCCAGCTGTCGATGACGCTCGGCATCGAGCTCCTGCGCTTCGACATGTCGGAGTACATGGAGCGCCACACCGTCAGCCGCCTGATCGGCGCCCCTCCGGGCTACGTCGGCTACGACCAAGGCGGCCTGCTGACTGACGCGGTGGACCAGCACAAGCACGCCGTGGTCCTGCTCGACGAGATCGAAAAGGCGCACCCGGACGTGTTCAACATCCTGCTGCAGGTGATGGACCACGGCACCCTGACCGACGCGGTCGGCAAGAAGGTCGACTTCCGCAACGTGGTCCTGATCATGACCACCAACGCCGGCGCCGCCGACGCCGCCCGCCAGTCCATCGGCTTCGGCCGGGGGAGGGCGGAACATGAGGAAGAAGAGGCGCTCAAGCGCCTGTTCTCGCCCGAGTTCCGCAACCGCCTGGACGCCGTGGTCGCCTTCAAGCCGCTGACGCCGGAGATCATCCGCCAGGTGGTGCAGAAGTTCGTGATGCAGCTGGAGGCCCAGCTCGCCGACCGCCACATCACCATCGGCCTCTCCGAAGGCGCCGCCGACTGGCTGGCCAAGAACGGCTTCGACGAACTCTACGGCGCCCGTCCCCTGGCCCGGGTGATCCAGGATTCGATCAAGAAGCCGCTCGCCGACGACATCCTGTTTGGCAAGCTCGCCAACGGCGGTCACGTCGAGGTGATCCTCAAGGACGGCAAGCTCGCCTTCGACATCATCCCCGGCGGTTCACGGCCGGTGGTGCGCGAGGGCGGCAAGGACGAACCGGCGCTGGCGGAGTGACGGCGGGGGCAGGGCAGATGATCGCGCTCCTCCTGGCTGCGGCCGCCTTGACCACGGGCGACCGGCCGCCGGAGTTGCTCGGCGACAAGCCCCAGCCCGAATACCTGGACTGGCTGAAGGCCGAGACAATCCGCCGCGAGCCAGCCTCTTCGGCCCAGCCCTCCTGTTCCACCGCCAAGGCGGAGCCGATCGGCTGGCGCGCAGGGCCAATGACTCAAGAGGACGAGACGCTGGCCAAGGGGCCCTCGGCCTATGAGAAGCTGCGCTTCTCCGGCTGCGGCCGCGCCTCGGTGCAGAACCTGCTGGTGGCGCGGCTCAAGGACGGCGGCTGGCGCGCCACCAGCCTGGCGCCCGGCGACAGTCGGGCCGACGTGGTGCTGCAGACCGACGTGGCCAAGGTCTGGTTCCCCGCGGTGCGCAACAAGGCGCCCCAGGCCTGCCAGGGCGAGGAGTGGATGCGCTGGTTCCGCCGCGGCGAGGCGCGAGTGGAGAAGGAGCCGGATCCGGAGACGGGGGAATGGGTCGAGGTCTGGCCCGCCGCGCTCTGTGGCGAGGACCGATCGATCCGCCTAACCTTTCGTCCCACCAAGGAAAATGGCGGCGCCGAGTTCCGAATGGAACCGCTGGCGAAGCCCGGCTAGGCCAGCCGGTCGCGGGCGGACAGGAGCCGCCAGCGGGAGCCCTGCAGAACTTCGATCGGCCGGAACCGCGCCTTGTAGTCCATTTTCGGGGAGCCCGGCACCCAGTAGCCGAGGTAGACGTAGGGGATGGTGTGCAGCTGGGCCTGGACCACATGGTCCAGGATCACGAACGAGCCCAGGCTGCGGCGCGCGAACGCTGGATCGTAGAAGCTGTAGACCAGCGACAGGCCGTCGCCCATGGCGTCCACCAGGGCGCAGGCGATCAGGTCGCCGGGGCCCCCGTCCGACGGCAGTCGGTACTCGAGGATATGGGTGCGGACCGCCGTGTCCTCGACCATGGCCACATAGTCCGACCAGGTCATCTCGGCCATGCCGCCGCCGGGATGGCGGCCCTCGAGGTACCGCCGCAGCAAGTCGAATTGCTCACGGGTGGCCTCGGCCTCCACCAGGTGGCGGACCAGGTCGGCGTTGCGGTCCAGGACGCGCTTTTCCGAGCGGGAGAAGGGGTATTCCAGCGCCGGGATGCGGGCGGAGATGCAAGCGTTGCAACCCTGGCAGGCCGGGCGGTAGGCGATGTTCTGCGACCGGCGGAAACCGGCCTGGGTCAACGAGTCGTTGACCTGGGGCCCTTCGTGCAGCGGCAGGTGCACGAACATCTTTCGCTCCTCCCGCCCCGGCAGATAGGGGCAGGGGGTCGGCGCCGTCATGAAGAAGCGCAGTTTTCGGGTGGGAACGTGCTGGGTCACTGGGTGCTGGAAAACGCTTTGACTAAGGCGGATTAACGCCCTTACCCGCCGCGCTTGCAAGCGCCTATGGCTGCGCCTGGGGCGGCAGGACCGGCGCCTCCCGCAGCAACACGATGGCGATGCGGCGGTTTCCCGCCAGGGTCGGGTCGTCCGGGTAGAGCGGATCCGAGGCCGCCTTGCCGGAAACCTGGTAGACGCGGTCGGGATCGACGCCGGCCTGCTGAAGCACCGCGCGCGACGCGTCCGCCCTTGCCGCCGAAAGGGTCCAGTCGCCCGCCGCCTTGCCGCCCTGCACAGCCGAGGTGTGGCCGGCGATGGTGATGCGGTTGGGCAACTGGTTGATCACCTTGGCCACGGCGCGCAGCAGTATGCGGGCGCGGTCGTTCGGCTGCGGGCGGCCTTCGGCGAACATCGAGCGGCCCTCCTGGTCGATCAGCTGGATGCGCAGGCCCTCGGGCGTCTGGTCGATCAGCAGCTGCTTGGACAGCTCCGCCAACTCCGGCATGTCCTGCAGCGCCTGCTTCAGCGATGTCGCCGCGCTTTGGAACGCCGCCGCCTCTCGCTTGCGCAGCTCCTCGCGGATGGCGGTTTCGCTGGCGCTGTCGAGATTGGACTGCTTGGCGTCCTGCCCTTGTTCGGTGGTCTCGCGCGGCGACTCCGGCGCCATCTGCTCCATAACACTCTTGGAGCCCGCCGCCGAGGCGCCGTCGTTGGCGAGCGAGGTGCCGCCCAGGATCGAGCCGTTGCCCGAGGTGGTCTCCGACACGCTGGCCGGGGCGAAGTAGTCGGCGATGCCGCGCTTCTGCTCGGGGCTGGTGGTGTTGATCAGCCACATCAGCAGGAAGAAGGCCATCATCGCGGTGACGAAGTCGGCGTAGGCCACCTTCCACGCGCCGCCGTGGTGGGCGTGGCCGCCGCCCTTCTTGATCTTCCTGATGATGATGGGCGCGTCCCCGACGGCCATGGCTGCACCCCGATGCGTGGGCCCAAGCTGCCTCGCGCCTTCTTAAGATGCCGTTGAGCTTAACGGCGCGGCAGACGCCATGCGGAGGCGGCGCTTTTTGCCGCCCGGCAAAACCGCCGAGGGTAATGGCCGCCGTGGCAGGAGCGGGTTCCTGAAAACGCAAACAAAGCAGTCGCCTGGCTCCGCGGGCCGGCCTCCCTTCTGGCCTTGCGATTGCGTAGGTCCCCACGGGCGAGAATCGCCCAGGCGGCAAAAGCCGCTCTTCTCCATCCAGAACGGAAGGCCTGCCGATGATCTCGAACTCGGTTAACACCAACGTGGGCGCTCTGATCGCGCTCCAGAACCTCAACGCGACGAACAGGGAGCTCAACACCACCCAGAATCGCATCAACACCGGCATGAAGGTGGCGTCCGCCAAGGACGACGGCGCGATCTGGGCCATAGCCCAGAACCAGCGCTCGACCATCGGCGCCCTCGACGCGGTCAAGGACTCGCTGAACCGGAACTCCTCGGTCATTGACGTGGCCGTGTCCGCGGGCGAGCAGGTCTCCGACCTGCTCAAGCAGATGAAGTCCAAGGCTCTCGCCGCCTCCGACACCTCGCTCGACACGACCAGCCGCACGGCCATGAACGAAGACTTCAAGGCCCTGCGCGACCAGATCGCCAAAGTCGTGGCCAATGCCGACTTCAACGGGGTCAACCTGTTGAAGACCGGCGCCGTGGACCTCGCCGCCCTGGCCAACGCCAGCGGCTCCTCGCGGCTCACGGCCAAGGCCCAGGTCATGGCGCTGGGCGGAGCGATCGTGACGGTGGCCGCCGCCGCCTCGTTCAACACGGCGGCGACCGCGAGCGCGCTCATCGCGACCGTGGACGCCTCCCTGACCAACGTGGGCGCGGCGCTGGCCAAGCTGGGCACCGCCTCCAAGACGTTCGGCATGCATCTGGAGTTCATCTCCAAGCTGCAGGACTCGCTGGAAGCCGGCGTCGGCAACCTGGTGGATGCGGACCTGGCGAAGGAAAGCGCCAAGCTTCAGGCCCTGCAGACCAAGCAGCAGCTCGGAGTCCAGGCGCTGGCCATCGCCAACCAGGCCCCGCAGACGATTCTGTCCCTGTTCAGGTAACCGCGTCGCCGGGCGGAGCCTCCACGCTCCGCCCGGCGCTCCTTCGCGCCGGCGGCAGTTCTTGCCGCGGGCTGCGGCAGCTATTGCCCACCGCCATCGGCAAAATCAGCCTAGCCGCGTCGCTCCATCAGCCAAATTCCCCAACAAAATCAGAAGGCCCCGCCGCCATCCTGCGAAGGCTGATCTGGCCCCGCCGTTGCTTCGCTCCCTCTCGGGCAAAACGCCCCCGGCCGCCAAAACGGCGCCGGACACCTGAGAAGGGGAACGACCATGGCGCTGAACAGCGTTAACACCAACACGGGCGCGCTCATCGCGCTCCAGAACCTCAACGCAACCAACCGCGACCTGGACACCGTCCAGAGCCGCATCAACACCGGCCAGAAGGTCGCGTCGGCCAAGGACGACGGCGCGGTCTGGGCGATCGCCGAGCGCATGCGCGGCAAGTCCATGGCCATGGACGCGGTGAAGGACTCCCTGCAGCGCAGCTCCTCGACCATCGACGTGGCCGTGGCCGCGGGCGAACAGGTCTCCGACCTGCTCAAGCAGATGAAGGCGAAGGCGCTGGCGGCTTCGGACGCCTCGCTCGACTCCACCAGCCGCACGGCCATGAACGAGGACTTCAAGGCCCTGCGCGACCAGATCGCCAAGGTCGTGGCCAATGCCGACTTCAACGGCATCAACATGATCAAGTCCGGCGGCACCAGCGTGGTGGCCATCGCCAACGACATGGGCACCTCGCGCCTCACCGTGGCCGCCCAGTCCCTGGCTCTGGCCGGCGCCAACGTGACGGTCAGCGCGACCGCCTCGTTCAACACCGCGGCGACCGCTTCGGCCTTGGTGGCGACCGTCGACGCCTCGATCACCAACGTCGGCGCGGCCCTGGCCAAGCTCGGCACGGGGTCGAAGTCGCTGGGCTCCTACCTGACCTTCATGATGAAGCTGCAGGACACCCTGGACGCCGGCGTGGGCAACCTGGTCGACGCCGACCTGGCCAAGGAGAGCGCGCGGCTGCAGGCCCTGCAGACCAAGCAGCAGCTTGGGGTGCAGGCGCTGTCGATCGCCAACTCCTCGACGTCGTCGCTGCTCGGCCTGTTCCGGTAACCGCGGAGGGAGGCGGGTGTTCGCGCCCGCCTTCCGCCGCCTGATCGGGAGCGCCGGCTTTGACGGCCGGCGATCAGGCAGATGAGCAGCAAAGTCCAGCCGATGGCTTCCGTGCCGGACTCGCTCCTGGGCCTCGCCCACGAGCGGCCTGCGCGGGCGCCGGAGACGGCGGCGCCCGCTATGACGGACGCCGCCGCCCAGGCCGACCTGCGACTGATCATCGAAGAGGCGGGCGAGCCCGGCCGGTACGTCTACACAGTTGTGGACCGTTCCACCGGCCAGGTCGTCAGCCGGCTGCCCAGGGAGGAGGTTGTCCGCCTCCGGGAGCAGTCCGATTACGCCGCGGGCGCCGTGTTCAACGGCACGGCCTAGGTCTTCAAGTTCGGGCCCGAGTTGGTGGGCCTGGTGGGCGCATGGCGGACGGGACATTCAAGTCCCGGCCGCCATGTCGCGCGCCGAACATGGTTAACCATCTGCATACCAAACCCTGTCTACCGTCGCGTTAACCAAGATTCTCTTGGCGCGGCGGAGACCGGCCCATGACGATCAGCGTCAACACCAACGCCTCGGCGCTCGTCGCCCTGCAGAACCTGAACCGGACCAACGACCAGCTGTCGGGGGTGCAGGACCGCATCTCCACCGGGCTCAAGATCGGCAGCGCCAAGGACAACGCCTCGGTGTGGGCCATCGCCCAGGGGCAGCGGGCGGACATCGGGGCGCTCGCGGCGGTGAAGTCCAGCCTCGACCGCGCGACCTCGATCGCCGACGTGGCGCTGGCCGCCGGCCACACCGTCTCCGATCTGCTCAATGAGGTGAAGCAGAAGGTGGTGGCGGCCCAGGATCCGTCGCTGGACGCGACCTCGCGCACGGCCATCGACAACGACTTCAAGGCGCTGCTGCGTCAAATCTCCGACATTGTGAACAACGCCGAGTTCGACGGGGCCAACATCCTCAACGGCTCGGATCCGAGCATCCGCTTCCTGGCCAACGCCGACGCCACCTCGAGCATCACGCTTGTCGCCAAGAACATGTCGCTGGGCGGCTCGATCATCACCATGGCCTCCACCGCGTCGATCACGACGATCACCAACGCCACGGCGATGCTGACGCAGATCAACGCCTCAATCGCCAACGTGAACGGGGCGCTGGGCGAGATCGGCAGCAGATCCAAGCAGATCGAGGCGCACAACCTGTTCGTCACCAAACTGGCCGACGTACTTGAGACCGGCGTCGGCAACCTAGTGGACGCGGACATGGCGCGGGAAAGCGCGCGGCTACAGGCGCTGCAGGTGCAGCAGCAACTGGGCGTGCAGGCGCTGTCGATCGCCAACTCCTCGCCGCAGATGATCCTGAACCTGTTCCGCAGCTAAAGCGGCGCCAGGCCTAGGCTTTTCCTTAGCTTCGCGCATTCAGCCCTTGTTCAGGCGCTCGGACGCTCCAGATTCCTGTTGTCTCTGGAGTCCTCAAGATGTCCCTGCGACTGATTTTCCGCGCCCTGGCTGCGTCGGCCGCGCTAGCGGTCGCCGCCGTCGGCCAAGCACAAGCCGAAGACTTGGCCGCGCTGGACGCCACTCAGGCGTCGTCTCCGGCCGAGACGCTGGTGCTGTGCGACGCCACTGCCTTCCTCTCGACCCGGCCGGACCTGAACGCCAACGTGATCCTGGCGCGGCGCACCGGCAGGCCGTTCGAGCGGCTGCTGCCGCCGGACTTCCTAGTCGGCGGCCGCTTCTACAGCGAGACCGCCGAGCGGCTGTATTGGACGTTGCGCCGCGAGGGCCAGGTTACCCGCGACCAGGCTGCCGAGGCCCAGGACCGGCTCGTGCGTCCGGTGGTGCGCAGCTACTACGGCCGCACGGCTTATTTGCCGATCAGCTTCAGCCGTGACCAGATGAAGTATTGCCACGACTTCGCCCGTCAACATGGGGTGCGCGGCGGGTTCTAGCGCGGCCGGACCTTGACGGCGCCCGGAGCGGCGGGCCCGATGCGCGGGCTTTGTCCGTCCGCGCCGACTCATGAGCCAGCGAGAACCCGATCTGCCTTACGGTCGGCAATGGATCGACGACGCTGACGCTGAAGCGGTTGCGGAGGCGCTGCGTAGTCCCCGCATCGCGCACGGCCCCCGGGTGGCAGCTTTCGAAGCCGCCTTCGCCGAGGCGGTGGGCGCCGGACACGCCGTCGCCTGCTCCAGCGGCACGGCAGCCCTGCACCTAGCGCTGGCAGCGCTGGACGTGCGCGAGGGGGACATTTGTGTCGTCCCCGCGACCACCTTTCTCGCCACCGCGACAGCCGCACGCTTTTGCGGGGCGGAGGTCGCCTTCGTCGACGTCGATCCGGAAACCGGGCTGATGACGCCCGAGACGCTTGGAACGGCGGTGGCGGAGGCTGGGCCTGCCGCGCGGGCGGTGTTGCCGGTCCACCTCGGCGGCAGGCTCTGCGACATGCCCGCCATCTCGGCTGCCGCCCGCAGCCGCGGCCTGCAAGTGGTCGAGGACGCTTGCCATGCGCTTGGCGGGACTGACGCGGCAGGGACCAAGGTGGGCGCCTCCCACTTTTCCGAAGCGGCTGCTTTCTCCGTTCATCCGGTGAAGATCATCGCCGCAGGCGAAGGCGGACTGATCACCACGGGTGACGCCGCCCGGGCCGGCCGGATGCGGCGGCTGCGCAACCACGGCGTCACGGCTGATCCCGCGCTGTTCACGAACCCCGGCCTGTCGCTGAGTGAAGACGGCGCGGTCAACCCTTGGAGCTATGAGCAGATCGAGCTGGGGTTCAACTACCGCATGAACGAGCTGGAGGCGGCGCTGGGGCTGAGCCAACTCGCCAAGCTGGAGCGGTTCGTTCACCGGCGGCTCGAGCTCAGCCGGCTCTATGACGAGCGCCTCCGGCGGCTGGAGCCGGTGGTCCGGCCGATCCCCCGCGGGGGAGGCCGCCCGGGCATGCACCTCTATCAGGTGCTGATCGACTTCGACGCCGCAGGCGTCCCGCGTTCCCAAGTGATACGGGGAATGGCGGAGAAAGGCGTTCAAACCCAAGTCCATTACATCCCGCTCTATCGCCAGCCGTACTTCCGGGGCCGTTACGGCGACATGAGCCTGCCTGGCGCCGAGGCATTCTACGCGCGGGTCCTGGCGCTGCCGCTGTTTCCGGCCATGGTCGACGCGGACGTGGACCGTGTCGTGGACAAGCTAGAGGCGGCGCTCGGCTAAGACAGCATCTCCCACCCGAGCGGCTCGCCCCGGTGGAGATCGCGGGCGGCGCGGCGTCCGAGGACCCGGGGCAGATGCTTGGGCGGGAGGCCGTAGCCGGGGCGGATGGAGCGCACATCCGCTTCGGCGAGGAGGGCGCCGGCGGGGACATCCCGCACGACGTAGAGTGACCGCCGGAACTGCTTATTCTGGGTCTCGGCGTCACAGCGGCGGTACCCGGCCGTTCCCAGCGCCTCCCAGGCGTGGCGGCAGTCGCGGGCCAGAGCGGCGAACTCCTCCGGCTCCAGGGAGAAGGCGGCGTCGGGACCGCCGTCGGCGCGGCGCAGGGTGAGGTGCTTCTCGACCAGACAGGCGCCGAGCGCCACGGCCGCCACCGCGGCGGCGGTTCCCGGCGTGTGGTCCGACAGGCCTACGGGGCAGCCGAAGTCGTCGGCTAGCCGGGGGAGCATCCGCAGGTTGGCGTCGGGGAAGCCGGCGGGGTAGGCGCTGACGCAGTGGAGTAGGGCGACGCCGCTATCACCAGGACCTCTAGCGGCGTCCAGAGCTTCGGCGATCTCTCCCGGCGTGGTCATGCCAGTGGAGATGATCAGTGGCTTGCCGGTGGCGGCGGCCTCGGCGATCAGCCGCAGGTCCACCGCCTCGAAAGAGGCGATCTTGTAGGCGGGGGCGCCGAGACCTTCGAGGAAATCCACGGCCGTGGGATCGAAGGGCGAGGAGAAGACGATCAGGCCCCGTTCCCGGCCGCGGGCGAACAGCGCCTCGTGCCAGTCCCATGGGGTGGAGGCCTCCTGGTAGAGGTCGTGGAGCGTCCGGCCCGCCCAGAGGCCGCCCTCGATGCGGAAGCCGGGGCCGTCGTGGTCTAGTGTGATGGTGTCGGCGGTGTAGGTCTGCAGCTTGACCGCGTCCGCACCGGCTTCGGCGGCGGCGTCGAGCAGGGCCAGAGCGCGGGCCAGTTCGCCTTTGTGGTTGCCCGACAGCTCCGCGATCAGGAACGGGGGGTGTTCCGGACCTATGGAGCGGCCGGCGATGGCGAAACTCTTGCCCGTCATGGTTCTGCCGTGCTTGCCGCGGTAGGTCCCCGCGCCTCCTTAGCGTAGAGTGAGTCCCATGATCGATCTGCGGGACCTTGGGCAGGAGGACAGCGAGCGGCTCTACGACTGGCGGCGTTCGCCGGAGGTGGACCGCTGGATGTGCGGCGAGCGTCCGGACGCGCCCGAGGCGCATCGCCGCTGGTTCGAGGGATTCCTCGCGAGCCGTGACAAGAAGGGGTGGATCATCACCTATCGTGGCTCACCGTGCGGTTTCCTGGCGCTTTCCGGAGTGGCGGGCTGCAACCGCC
Organism: Caulobacteraceae bacterium; assembly: GCA_036388855.1. GTDB lineage: Bacteria > Pseudomonadota > Alphaproteobacteria > Caulobacterales > Caulobacteraceae > DASVRA01. The sequence goes on from DASVRA010000024.1 coordinate 167,923, forward strand.
GCGCCGAGTGGGGCTGGTACATCGGCGAGGCAGAGGCGCGCGGGCGGGGCGTGGGGCGTGCGGCCCAGGCGCTGGGGCTCGACAGAGCCTTCGATGACCTGGGGCTGGAGAAGGTCTGGGCCGAGGTGCTGGCTCACAACGACGCGGCGCTGAAGGCGCAGGTCAGCGCGGGCTTCCGCCGTGAGGGCTACCTGCGCCGCCACGCCCTAAAGGACGGGGAATTCCACGACGTGGTGCTGCTGGCCATGTTGCGCGACGAGTGGCGCGACAAGCGCGAGGCGGTGCGCCGCAAACTCGCCGCCTCGAACCTGCTCGCCGCTTAACGCGGCGTCAGAGCTTTGCGGTCAGTCTCGCCCGAGCGACTCGCCAGGCCTGACGTGACCATCACCATCGATACCAGCGCTCTGCTCGGTTACTTCAACGCACGCGCCGGGGTCAGCGGAGCTTCAACGGCGGGGACGGCTGCGTCCGCCGCCGCCAAGAAGACCGTGCCCACCGCGCCCTGGGCCAGCGAGTCGAAGGCGCCGCGCGCCAGTGACTTGGTGCGCTCGGTGCTGGCGGGTCGCAAGTTCGTCGACCTCAATGCCGCGCGGCTCGAGATAGCCGGGGCTAGCCAGGACTACCGCAAGCTGTTCGCAGCCTATCAGGGGCTGAACGCGCTGAACGGGCTGGCCGAACGGGCGGCCACGCAAGGGGTGAACGCCTTCGAGCTGCGCGAGCTGAAGGCGGCGTTCACCACGGGCATGGGCGAGGTTTCGGGCTTTCTCGACGCGCTCAAGCTCGACCAGCTGCGACTGGCCCGCGGGGACAGCTTGAACAAGGCCTCAACCGCCGTGGGCGTGAAGCGGGACCCGGAAACCTACGTCACTGATTGGGTGCAGAGCGGCGACCTCAACGCCGCCGCGCCCGCGTTCGACGGCGAGGTCGCGTTTTCAATGACGGTGAAGCGGGGGACGGCGACGACGCAGGTGGAATTCGACTTGGCCGAGATGGGGGCGACCTCCCGCTCGCTGCCGAGCGTCGTCAGTTACCTCAATGGCAAACTGCAGGCGGCGGGCGTGCTTACGCGGTTCGCGGTCGAGCGGCTGCCCAACGAGCCGCGCATGGTGACGGTCGGCGGCAAGGCCGTCACTCTGCCGCCTGGGCCGGACCGTTTCGCGCTAAAGGTGAAGCTGGACTCCACCGAAAGCTCGTCCTTCTCCACGCCGGCGACGGCGCCAGCCGTCTATCTGGCGCAGGGCGCCGGCGAGGGCAGCGCCCTGCAGCTGCTCAAGTTCCAGGCTGGGGCCAGCGCGCCCGCCCCGTATGTGCGGCCGGGGGAGTCGTTTGGCGTCGAAGGCCGGGTGTTCGCCAAGAACCTCGGGCCGGAGATCGAGGCGGTGCGCGCAAGCGCGACGGCGCCCGACGGCGGCGTCTACCTGTTGGCGGATGTGTCAGGCCCGGTCGAGGGGCAGGCGATCAAGGGGGCCGGCGATGTCGCCCTGCTGAAATACGATTCGGCGGGCAAGCTGCTGTTCGTGCGGACGCTGGGGGCGGCGAAGGAGGCTTCCGGCCTGGCACTGGCGGTGTCGGCGGACGGTAAGGTCGCTGTCGCGGGATCGGTTACGGGCGTGTTGGACGCGGGCGCGGCGGGCGCCGATGCGGCCAAGAGCGACAGCTTCGTCACCTTGTTCGACGCCAAGGGCCAGGAGCTGTGGACCCAGAGGCGCGGCGCGGCCGAGGCCGACGAGGCGAGCGGAGTGGCGTTCGGCGCGGACGGTGCCGTCTATGTCACGGGCCGCGCCAGGTCGGCCGTGGCCGGCGCCTCGGGCGCTCTCGGCGGCTGGGATAGTTATCTGCAAGGCTTCAGCGCTTCGGGCGCGGCCAAGTTTAACGTGCAGTTCGGCACGGCGCTGGACGACGGCGGCGCCAAATTGGCCGTGGACGGTGCAGACCTCTTGGTCGCGGACGTGGAAGCGGGGCGTGCCGTGGTGCGGCGCTATTCGATCCCGAACGGCGGAGCTCCGGCCCTGCAGGCGACGCGCGACCTCGGATCGCTCGACGGCGGCTCGATTGCGGGGGTGTCGGTTGCCAACGGCGAGGTGATCGTCGCCGGCGACACTCGCAACGGGGCGCTGTCGGCGGGGACGGTCACGGTCAGCCATTCCGGGGGCAAGGACGCGTTCGTAGCGCGGCTGTCTTCGTCGCTGGCGGCGGCAGGGACGGACCGGCTGAGCTATTTCGGCGGAGCGGGCGACAGCAGCCTGACCGGCATGCTGGTGGCGGACGGCAAGGCCTGGCTCACCGGCTCGGCGGAGGGCGAGCTGCCGGGGCTGGCCAAGATCGGGGCACGCGACGGCTATCTGGTCCAGCTGGACCCCGCCACCGGCGCCGTCGGCTGGTCGCGCCGGTTCAGCGCGGCGGGTGGGGAATCGGCGCCCGTCGCGCTCGCGCTCGACACAGGCGGATCGAGCGTGCTCGACAGGCTCGGCCTGCCGCGTGGGGCGATTGGGGCGCCGGACTCCCGGCAGGTGGTGGCCGCCACCTCCGTCCGCGCGGGGGACCAGTTCTTCGTGCGGACGAGCGAGGGCGGAGTAGCTACGGCCGTGACGGTCAGCGCCGAGGACACGCTCCAGTCGCTGGCGAGCAAGATCAGCCGGGCCGCGGGCTTCCGCCTGCAGGCGAAGGTGGTGAAGGACGGGGCCTATGACCGTCTGGAGGTCTCCAGCCTGAACGAGCGCTCGACGCTCGAGATCGTCGCGGGCAAGGGCGGCAGGGACGCGCTGGAGGCGCTCGGCCTCTCAGAAGGGGTGGTGCGCACGCTCAAGGCGGGGGCGGAGCTTCCGAAAGGAGAGGACAAGGTCTACGGCCTGAAGCTCGGGCGCGACCTCGTGGTCGATACCGTCGAGTCCGCCAAGCAGGCGTCCCAGCAGCTGCAGGCGGCGCTGGGGGTGATCCGTACGGCCTACCGCGATCTGCAAGCGGCGGCGGAACCGAAGAGCGCGGCCGGCCAGGCGACCGGGCCCGCACCCGCCTACCTGAAAAGCCAGATCGCCAACTATCAGGCGGCGCTGAACCGGCTGACCGGGGGCGGCTGAACGCTTGAAACGCTCTCGGGCCCGGCGTAGCCACAGCGCATATGACAGTCGAGCCGAAATCCCGCCGCACGGTCCTGCTGCTGGGCGGGGGGCTGGCCTTGGCGGCTGGGCTGGGCGTGGCCCTGCTGCTGGCGAGCCGGTCGCCTTCGCCGGCGCAGAAGGAAGGCGAGGGGCTGCCCGGCACTGGACTCCAAGTCGAGGTGGGGCGCACCGACAGCATCGTTGAAGCGGCGCGTCCGCTGCGCTGCTTCGTCGAGGGGCGCTATGTCGGCGAGATGAGCCTGAACGACTGCGCCAGGCGCAACGGGGTGGCGACCGGCGCCCTGGACGTGGGACTCGATCCCTCGGGCGCGGTCGCGGCGGGGGAGGGGCAGCAGCTGCAGCCGCTGCCGCAGCCGCTGGAGCAGGCGCCGCCGCAGTCGCCGGCGGGCGGAAACGACAACATGGTGGCCGCCACGCCAGCGGAGACGGCGGCGACGCCGGCCGCCGCGCCCGGGGCGGCCTGCTGGCGCTTCAATGGCGTGAGCTGGCGGCAGATTTCGAGCGACTCCAGCCTCAACGATTGCGTCCAGGCGCTGTTCGCGGGCCAGTGCGTGCGGCCGGGGTCGGCCAGCTATGGACGGTGGTCGAACCAGACGCTGCGGCTGGTGACCGGGCGGGTCGAGCGTTCGGGGGACAACCGCAGTTTCCGCACGCTCGCGTCCCAGCCGCCGGGCGAGTGCGTCGTTCCGCCAGTCGGGGAGTAGGTCAGATGAAGTTCGCTGGGCTTGCCGTTCACGCCGCCTCAGCCGCCGCGCTTTGCGCCTGCAGCCAGGGGGTGAAGGCGCCGACCGAACGCGGCGTCTGCTGGCACGCCATTCCGCAGAAGGGCGGGCAGATGAAGTTCAACGTGCTGTCGCGCGACGCCGACCGCATCGAGAAGTGCGCAGCGGAGCTGGAAGGGATGCGGATGCGCTTCCTTGGGATGGGGGGCGCGCGCGAGCTCATGGGCGCGTACCAGGGCAGCTATCTGTTCGTGATGGACGAGGGCATCCTGCGCGGGGAGACGCTCACCGGCGCCCGCTATGTGATGCTGGTGCGCACCGGGGACGGGCGGCTGGCGATCCCCGGGGCGATGCCGCAGGAGTAGGGCCTAGCGGTCGCCGCGGGGGTTGCCGGGATCGATATCGCGGTTGGGCAGGCGGGTGCGGCCGACGGTGCCCAGCAACTGCTCGAGCACGGTGAGCTCGCGGCCGCGGGTGGGGGTCTCGCGGCCGGCGTAGTCGATGATGCGGCCGTCCTTGAGGGTGTAGTGGGCCACGTCGTCCACCGCTTGGCTCTGCTTGTCGAAGGAGATGGCCACCACGTCGCGGCGGCGCACGACCGGCCGCATGAAGGCGACCTGGTCGGAGACCTGGGTCATGTAGAACCAGACGTTCGGCTCGAAGGTGGAGACCAGCGAGGGCGAGCCCAGGCGCTCGCGCACAGTGGTCATGTTGTCGACGCCGACCTGCACCTCGGCGGGCTTGGCCTCCACGGCCTGGAAGCCCTGGTAGGAGGTCATCGGCGCGCAGGCGGAGGCGCCGAGGACGGCGGCGCCGACGAGGACGAGGCGGCGGATCATGCGTGGGGACTCTTCGGCCTAGCTCTGAGGGTTTTGACCTATCGGCGCGCGGCCTTTAGTGCAACGGCGGTTAACCGCCGCAGGCGGCGGAAGTGAGGCGCACGATGGGGCTGGAGAGCTGGTTGCGGCCCCGCCCGGCGCGGGCAGCGGGGCGGGCGCTCTACGCCGCCGCGGCCGCCCAGGCGCGGCGGCCGGAGTTCTATACCGCCATGGGCGCGCCCGACACGGCGGAGGGGCGCTTCGAGCTCTACGCCCTGCACGTGGTGCTGCTGCTGCACCGGCTGAAGCGGGAGCCGCGGGCGGAGGAGACGGCGCAGGCGCTGTTCGACGCCTTCGCCCGGGCGCTGGACGACGCGCTGCGGGAGATGGGCGTCAGCGACACGTCGGTGGGCAGGAAGATGCGCAAGCTGGGCGAGGCCCTCTACGGGCGGATCAGGGCTTATGACGCCGCGTTGGAGGCGCTGCCGGCGCGCGAGGAGCTGGAGGCGGTGCTGGGGCGCACGGTGCTGGCGGGGAGCGGCGGCGATGTCCATGCCGTGGCCGGCTATGTGGCGCGCGCCCGGGAGGCCGTGCGGGGGCAGCCGGCGGCGGAGCTCGGGTCGGGCGCGGTGTATTGGCCGGAGCCGGCCGGGTGAGCGCCTGGCCGGAGACCCTTGGGCTGGGCCAGCTGGCGCGGGGGCCGGTCGCCCGCTCTCTGGAAGCCGGCGCGGTCGAGCGGGCGCGGATCGCGCGCGAACTCGGGGTCGATTCGCTGGACGAGCTGCGCGCCGAGGTGCGGGTCTCGCCCTGGTTGGACGGGGCCGAGATCGATGCGCGCTGGCAGGCGGCGGTGGGCCAGACCTGCGGCGTCACGCTCGAGCCGCTGTCGAACCGGCACGCGGGGCGCTTCACGGTGCGCGTCGTGCCGGCGGGCAGCCCCAACGCGCCGGCGCAGGCGGCCGAGGTCGCGGTCGATCCCGATGCGGAGGATCCTCCCGACGTGCTGGAGGACGACACGATCGAGCTGGGCGCCTATGTGGTCGAGCACCTGGCGCTGGAGATCGATCCGTTCCCCCGCAAGCCGGGCGCGGAGTTCGAGGCGCCCGAGCCGGAGGAGCCGCCCTCGCCCTTCGCAGTGCTGGGCGCGCTCAAGCGCAGCGGCGACTAGCCTGGGGCGCCTGCTCGCGAATTCACGCATTCAAAGACTGTGCACGTCGCCCACGCGCCGTGCCTCTCCGGCTAACGCCGGAGGCGGGAGGGCGGCGGGGCGCCGGGCGCTGCCCGGAGCAATGGAATAACCGTTTCGGCAGGTCCGGTACGCCCCGCGCGTTCGTTTTCGGCCAGCGTCCGGCA
>DASVRA010000025.1:0-7624 GCA_036388855.1 Caulobacteraceae bacterium
GCCGCACTGCCCCATCCCCGGACCGCCGGCGTAACCCCCGCCGGCCTGCCGCCCGGCTCGCTAAGCCGGGCTCCCCGTTCGACCGCACTCCCGGCGGCAAAGGTGCGGGCCCTGCCCCCTCCCACGCCGGAAGTCGTGAGCAGGAGTATGGGGGAGCTGGAAGGGAGGGGGATAAGTCGGGGGTTTTCCCCCTATTTCGCCGCGAACGCGCGGTCGGGTTCGGCAGGCGGTTCAACGGCTTGGCGGTTGGAGGGGCGCTTTAGGCGCGCAAGTTATCAGCCGGGTTGAAGTCTGGTTACCTGACGCGGGAACCTTTGCCGCGAGACTTCATCCAATGGCCGAGCGCGCAATTTGGGCGCGGCAAAGGGAGAGCGGCATGTTCAAGGTCTTGGCGGTTTCGGCGGCGGTGATGGCGGCGGCGGGGGCGGCGGCGCAGACGGGAGGGCCCACCGATCCACAGATCGCCCACATTGCCTATACGGCCGGGCAGATCGACATCGCGGCGGGCAAGCAGGCGCTGGCGAAGTCGAAGAACCCCAAGGTCCGCGCCTTCGCCCAGGAGATGGTGCGCGACCACGCCGCGGTGAACACCCAGGCGCTGGCGCTGGTGAAGAAGCTGAACGTCACGCCGCAGGACAACCCGACCAGCCAGTCGCTGCAAAAGGCCGGCTCGGCCAAGCTGGCGGAGCTCGGCAAGCTGAACGGGGCGGCGTACGACCGCGCCTACGTGCGCAACGAGATCGCCTATCACCGCACGGTGAACGGGGCGCTGTCCACGGCGCTGATCCCGAACGCCGACAACGGCGAACTGAAGGGGCTGCTGCAGACCGGGCTGAAGCTGTTCAGCGAGCACCAGCACCATGCCGAGAACCTGGCGGCGGGGCTGAAGTAATGGGTCGGCTGGGGGCGGCGGCGCTGGTCGCCGGGGCGGCGGTGCTGGCGGGGTGCGGGCAGAAGCCCGCCGCCCCGGCGGGACGGACGGCGACGATCGTGGTGGACCAGCTGGCGTTCGGGCCCGCGCCCGAAGGCCTGAAGGTGGGCGATACGGTGGTGTGGGTGAACAGGGACGTGCTGCAGCATTCGGCCACCGCCGGCGACAAGAGCTTCGACGTGGAGCTGCCGGCGGGCGCCTCGGCGCGCACGACCCTGACCAAGGCGGGGACGATCAACTATGTCTGCCGCTATCACCCCGGCATGACCGGGGTGCTGCGGGTGGAGCCGAAGTCGTGACCGCACAGGCCATTTTGCAGCAGTACGGGGATGAGCTGGCGCTGGCGGCGGCGGTCGCGCGCCGGGAGCCCGACGCGGTGCGGCGGCTCACCCGCGAGAACAACCAGCGGCTCTACCGGGCCGCCTGGAGCATCCTGAAGGATCGGGCGGAGGCGGAGGAGGCGGTGCAGGAGGGATATCTGAAGGCCTTTCGCGGCATCGGCGGCTTCGCCGGGGGATCGTCGCTGTCGACCTGGCTGACGCGGATCGTGGTCAACGAGGCGCTGGAGCGGCGGCGGGCGGCCGAGCGGCGGGCGCGGCTGCTCGACGAGAATTCGGTGGCGGTGCTGGACCGTTACCGGGAGAAGCTGACGGGCGGCTCGGCGCGGCCCTCGCCCGAGGCGGCGCTGATCCGGGCGGAGGCGGCGCGGCTGCTGCAGCGGGCGGTGGAGCGGCTGCCGGACGCCTTCCGGCCGGTGTTCGTGCTGCGCGAAATCGAGGGACTGAGCGTCGAAGAGACCGCCGAGGCGCTGGGGATCGCGCCCGAGACGGTGAAGACGCGGCTGTTCCGCGCTCGCAAGCGGCTGCGCGAGGAGCTGGACCCGGAGCTGCGCGGGGTGCTGGCCGAGACCGCCGCCTTCGCCGGGGCGGACTGCGAGGCGATGACGGCGCGCGTGCTCGCCGCCTGGAGCGGTGAGGCGGCCGCCTCTCAGCCGGAAGCGGGTTCGCCTTAGGAAGCCGCCGCCGTTTGGGCCGCCGCGACCGGGGAAGCGGCGGCCGGGGCCGGGGCCGTTTCATGCGGAGCGGGCGCTGTCGCGGGCGCCTCGATTTTGGGCGCGGCGGGCTTGGCGAGGGCGACAACGGGCGCCGGCTGCAGCTTCACCGGCTGGGTGGAGAGCTGGATGGCGGGAGCGGCGGTGCTGATCCGCTGCAGGCCCGCGGTTTCACCGCGGGAGGCGGGGCCCAGGATGGTGTAGGCGGGAACCGGCTCGGCCGGAGCTTCGGCTTCGAGGCCGAGGGAGGCGGTCCGCATGCCGCCGCCCAAGGCGGCGCGGCCGGCGTGGCCGCCGAAGCGATAGAAGACGTGACTGCCGACGCTGGCGACGCGCACCAGGTTGCCCCAGCCCGGGGCGACCCGGCGGGCGTGGAAGTGGGTGGAGTTGCCGACCTCAGCCATCACGGCGCCGGCCAGGGCCTTGGCGGCGACCGAGCGGGCGCGGTCCCAGGCCGCGGCCTCCTTGCCCCGGCGCATCGAGCCGTCGCAGGCGAAGCTGAACTGGCAGTCCTGGAACACCACCGCGCACACGGTCTTGGGGAAGGCGGGATGGCGGACCCGGTTGAGGATCACCTGGGCCACGGCCTCCTGGCCGCGGGCGCCCTCCCCCCGGGCCTCATAGTAGACGGCGGTGGCCAGGCAGTCGTAGTCGCGGCCCTGGGCCTTGCCGTGGAAGGGCTGGGCGGCCTTGACCAGGTTGGCGCCCGCCAGGCCCTGGGCGGCGGCGCGGCGGAACTGCTCGGCGAAGCCGGCGTTGGCCGACTGGATCGAAGCGGTGGCGAACGGGACCGTTCGATCCGGATTGACGATGTGTGCGGTCTCCTCGGACGCGCGCGCCGCGCCGCCGGCCATGTAGGCGGCGCCGAGGATGAGGGTCATAGTCGAGCCGACCGTGGCGGCGCCGACCAGTGCACGCGCGCGGGCGCGGGCCTGTGTCTTCGTCTGCAAGAGTCTCGTGTCCTGTTCCGCAGGGGCAGGATGTGCCCCCCGACGATCGCTGCTCCCGGTCCCGATGAAGCGAAACGGACCGACGCGGAGCGGATAGGCCTACACGAACTGGCCTTAAGCGGCCCTTATGCGCCCGATTGTGGCCGGTTTCAGGCCTCCGGGCAAGTCGCGGGCCAAGCGGGCGCCTGCGGCCAAGTGCGGCACGGGGGCCGCTTGCCAGATGCGCCGACCTGTCGCAACAATGCCCAAGCTTGATGAAAAGGAGGCGCCGATGCGCGCTTTGCTGATGTTCGCGGCCCTGGCCGCGGGGACCGCCGCGGCCGCCCAGGGCAACGTCTCGCCCCAGGACAAGGTGCTGACCAGCTCCATGGCCACCACGCTCACCACGGTGAACGTCGGCAAGCCGCTGTGGGCGCTGAACGCGCAGTGCGCCGGGGCGTTCGGCGCGTCCTACCAGCGCACCCTGGCGCTGAAGGGGATGCAGGCGGCGGAGGCCGACAAGCAGACCGGGGTGGCCATGCTCAACACCGCGCTGGCCCGGCTGCAGGCGGACCGGGGGATCGGCCGGGCCGATGCGACCGAGCTGGTGAAGGTCGAGATCGAGGCCGGACGGGCTAAGGCGCGGGAGTACATGTCCGACGGGACCGGGGCGTACACGCCCTGGAACTTCCTGCGCTCGACCTGCCTGGACATGGCCGCGCTGGGCTAGCGGAACCGGCGCACCGCTGCGCCGTTTGGTCCCCGTCCAGCGATGGAGAGGACCATGCGCAAACTGCTTATTCTCGTGCCGGCGCTGAGCCTGGCCGCCGCCGCGCTCGCCGGGTGCGGGCACAACATGGAACAGCGCGCCGCCACCGGCGCGGTCGCCGGCGCAGTGGTCGCCGGACCGGTCGGCGCGGCCGCGGGCGCGGCCACCGGCGCGGTGGTCAGCAAGGCCGCCGACGATCCCAAGCGCTGAGCGGACTCTGCGCGCTTAGCGCCGCCGATACCGCCCGCGCGATCGGCGGCGGCGAGATCACGGCCGAGGCCTATGCGCGGGCGCTGAGCGCGCGCGCGGACGAAACGGCCGGCCTCAACATCTTCATCACGCGCAACGAGCGGCTGGCCGAGCAGGCGCACGCCGTCGATCTGGCGCGGGCGCGGGGCGAGCGACTGGGGCCGCTGGCGGGCGTGCCGCTGCTGGTCAAGGACAACATCGACACCGCCGGCTGGCCGACCACGGCCGGCACGCCGGCGCTGCGGGAGTGGCGGCCGAAGGCGGACGCGCCGGTGCTGGCGCGGCTGCTGGAGGCGGGCGCGCTGGTGATGGGCAAGGCCAACCTGCAGGAGTTGGCGCTCGGCATCACCTCAAACAACCGCGCCTTCGGCCCGGTGCGCAACCCGCATGACCCGGCGCTGATCGCCGGCGGCTCCAGCGGCGGGACGGCGGCTGGGATCGGGGGGGGCGCGAGCCCAGCGGGCCTTGGGACCGACACGGCGGGGTCGATCCGCATCCCCGCCTCGCTTTGCGGAGTGGCGGGGCTGCGTCCGAGCATGGGTCGCTACCCGCAGGCGGGGATCGTGCCGCTCAGCCACAGCCGCGACACCGCCGGGCCGGTGGCGCGAACGGTGGGAGACCTGGCCCTGCTGCACGAGGCGATCACCGGGGAAGCCCCCTCCCCCGCGCCCGACCCGCGGCGCGTCCGCCTCGGTTTGCCGCGCGCGCATTTCTGGGAAGACCTGGACGCCGGAACGGCCGCCGCCGCCAGCCAGGCGCTCGACCGCCTTGGCACGGCGGGGGTGGCCTTGGTCGAGGTGGACGCGGCCGAGATCGTGGCGCTGGCCGCCCGCATCGGCCGCACGCTCACGCTGTATGAGTGCGTGCCGGACCTGGACGCCTACCTCTCGGCCTCCGGCGCGCCGGTGAGGGCCGCCGAGGTGATCGCCGCCATCGCCAGCCCGGACGTGGCGGCGAGCTATGCCCGCGCCGGCGGCGTCTCACGCGAGGCCTACGTCGAGGTGCGTGACGTGCTCCGCCCGGCCCTGCAACGGCTCTACCGCGAGCTGTTCGCCGCGAACGGCGTCGACGCCCTGCTCTTCCCGGCCACGCCCCTGCCCGCGCGCCCGGTCGGCGAGGACGAGACCGTTGAGCTCAACGGCCGCCGGGCCGACACCCGCTCGGCTTACCTGCGCAACACCGAGCACGCGGCCTTGGCGGGCCTGCCGGCGCTGGTGGTCACCGCAGGCTTCACGAAGGCGGGCCTGCCGGTCGGGCTGGAGCTGGACGGGCCGGAAGGGACGGACGCGCGGCTGATGGCCGTGGGGCAGGCGATCGAGGCCGTGCTAGGCGCCTAGGCGGCCCGCAGCCACAGCTGCATGAGCTCCGCCTCGACTTCGCGCGGATCCTCCAGCCGGCAGAGCCGCGCCTTGGCCTCGCGCCGCGCCTGGGCGCAGGCGGGCCAGGGCGCCTGCTCGACGTACCAGCCCAGGTGCTTGCGGAACATCTTCGAGCCGACACGCTCGCCGTAGAATCCGAGGGCGTCGCGGTAGTGGTCGAGCACGATCCCGAGGCGGCGATCGCGGCCAGGCTCGGCCGTGGGTGCGTTGTCGTTCAGCGAGCGCTCCAGCTGGGCGGCGAACCAGGGGCGGCCATACACGCCGCGGCCGAGCATCAGCGCGTCGGCCCCCGAACGCGCAGCGCCTCGCGGGCGGAGGCGAGGCAGGTGATGTCGCCGTTGACGATCACCGGCAGGGACGTGGCGGCCTTGACCCCAGCCACCGCGGCCCAGTCGGCGGCGCCCTTGTAGAACTGCTGGCGGGTGCGGCCATGGACGGTGACCGCCCGCACTCCGGCCCGTTCGGCCCGGGCGGCGAGTTCGGGGGCGTTGCGGCTGCGCTCGTCCCAGCCCAGGCGCATCTTCAGGGTGACGGGGCGGGTGGTCGCCTCGACGGCGGCGGCGATCAGCGCTTCGGCCTCGTCCAGGTCGCGCATCAGGGCGGAGCCGGAGAGCGCGCCGGTCACCTCCTTGGCCGGGCAGCCGAAGTTGAGGTCGATCAGGTCGGCGCCGGCGGCCTCGGCCATGCGCGCGCCGGCAGCCAGCCATTCGCGCGAGCGGCCGACCAGCTGGATCACCGTCAGCGGCAGGCCCTCGCCCACGGCGGCGCGACGCACCACGTCAGGGCGTCCGCGCGCGAGCTCCGCGCAAGCCACCATCTCGGTCGCCACGTAAGCCGCGCCCAGGCGCGCGGCGGCGCGGCGGAACGGCAGGTCGCTGACGCCGGTCATCGGCGCGACCAGCACGCGGCCGGGGATGCGGACGTCGCCGATGATCAGCGGATCATGCATTGGCGCTTTTCGCCCGTCGCCGCCGAAGCGTCCAGGCGATAGAAGCGCCCATGGCCTCCACCCCTCCCGCCGCCCAGGCGAAGCGTCTCCAGCTGAAGGGGCTGATCGAGGACGCCCGCCGGGTGGTGGTGTTCACCGGCGCGGGGATGTCGACGGAGTCGGGCATTCCCGACTTCCGCAGCCCCGGCGGGGTGTGGAGCCGGATGTCGCCGATCTATTTCGACGAGTTCGTGCGCGATCCGGAGAAGCGGCGGGAGGCGTGGAGCCGGGTCTTTTCCGGGGTGGCGGGATGGACCGGCGCAGCGCCGAACGCAGGCCATTTGGCCGTGGCGCGCCTGGTGACGGGCGGCAAGGTTGCGGCGGTGATCACCCAGAACGTGGACGACCTGCACCAGGCCTCGGGCGTGCCGGCGGAGCGGGTGGTCGAATTGCACGGCAACGCCAGCTACGCGACCTGCCTGGAGTGCGGCCTGCGGCACGAGCTGGAGGATTTTCGGGCCTCCTTTGTCGGATGCGGCGAGCTTCCGGCCTGCCGCGCCTGTGAAGGGCTGGTCAAGACGGCGACCATTTCCTTCGGCCAGCCGATGCCGGAGGGGCCGATGCGGCGGGCGGAGGCGGAGACCCTCGCGTGCGACCTGTTTCTGGTGCTGGGCTCCTCGCTCGCGGTGCGGCCGGCCGCGGATTTTCCCGTGATCGCCAAGCGCAACGGCGCGGCCCTGGCCATCGTCAACCGGGAGCCGACGCCGCTGGACCCCATCGCAGACCTGGTGCTGCACGACGAGATCGGCGTGGTGCTGGCGCAGGCCGCCCCGGCGCCGAGCTCGGGCTGAATACGACATCTTGCGGCGGCGCGGCGGTTATCCACCACATCTATTGCGAAGGTGGTGAGCCCGACCTAGCCTTCCCGTTCTGGGAATCGCTCAAGGGAGCCGCCGTGCGCCGCAAGCCCCCGCCGCCGCCAACCGTAGCCGAGCCGCCGGGCTTCGCCTGGACCACGGCGCAGCGCGAGGCTTGGGCCGAGTGGCTGGGCTGCGGGCCCGAGGCGGCGGAGGCCGGGGCGGCGGGCTTCTGCGCCGCCGCCGCAGAGGCCGCCGTCGCGCGAGGCGATCTTGCGGCGGAAGGGCGGGAGCCGTTCGAGCGCGAACTCCTGGAATTGATCGCCCGGGGCGCCGTCGCGTTCGCCCGCGCGGCTGAGAACACCCTGCAGCCGTTCGACCTCGGCCAGGCGGCTGGAGCGGAGGCGTTGGGCGCATTCGTTCGCCGCCATCGCGCTGACTGCGCCGGCCGCTCCGCGGCTTCGCTGCTGGCCGGCAGGCTGCAGGGGGTGATCGACGCCGTCTCGCGCTGCGAGGGGGATGCCGAGGCCT